>NZ_JBBNAX010000007.1:0-392491 GCF_037996805.1 Erythrobacter alti
TTCGGGTTCGGGTTCGGGTTCGGGTTCGGGTTCGGGTTCGGGTTCGGGTTCGGGTTCGGGTTCGGGTTCGGGTTCGGGTTCGGCAGGCGCCTCCTGCGGTGGCGACGAGGTGTCAACTTCGGCCTCAGCCATCCGCTCCGCATCACGTTGCAGTTCCGAGGCGAGGAAGAGCGCTTTCTCGCGTGCCGCAGTGAGGTCGGCAAAGGCCGATATTGAGCCGCCGCCATCAAGCGCCGCCCGCTTCACATCATAGGCTGCGCGAATGGCGGATTTGTCGGCAGTTTCTGTAATGCCGAGCGCAGACCACGGCCAGCTTTCCGGACTGACCGTGCTCACCCGTTAGTGCCCCACGCTCTCACCGCGTTCTAGGCCGCTCAGCGCCAGTTGCTCGTCGATCTGCCCCATCAGGCGTTCCAGCCCGTCCTCGGTGTTGCTCTCCGCGCGCGCGACCAGCACATCCTGCGTATTGGAGGCGCGGAGCAGCCACCACCCGTCGGGCGTGTTGACGCGCACGCCATCGGTCGCGTTGACCTCGACGCCTTCGGGCACGTCATCGCCCGTCAACCGTGCCTTCACCTCTTCAATCGCAGCGAACTTGCGGCTTTCATCGACCTGGAAACGCATTTCAGGCGTGTTGAGCATCGCCGGCATCTCTCCGCGTAGCTGTGTCACCGACTTGCCCAGCCGGGCCGAGGCCGCGATCAGGCGAATCCCGGCGTAGAGCGCGTCGTCGAAACCATAGTATTCGTCGGCAAAGAACACGTGTCCGCTCATCTCGCCCGCCAGAGGGGAAGAAACTTCCTTCATTTTGGATTTAATCAGCGAGTGACCGGTCTTCCACATAATCGGCTGTCCGCCATGCTTTTCGACATGGTCGAACAACGCGCGGCTGGCCTTCACATCGGCGATAATGGTCGAATTAGGTAGTTTCCCGAGGAGGTCCTCAGCGTAAATCATCAGTAGTTGATCACCCCAGATGACGCGGCCTTCGCCGTCGATTGCGCCAATCCGGTCGCCATCGCCGTCAAAGGCAATCCCGAAGTCGCAAGACTTCTCGGCGACCACTTTGCGCAAGTCGGCAAGGTTCGCCTCGACAGTAGGATCAGGGTGATGGTTGGGAAAGTTTCCGTCCACTTCGGTGAACAGCAGATGGTGTGTTCCGGGCAGGCGCGCGGCGAGCTTTTCCAGCGCGGGACCGGCAGCGCCATTGCCCGCATCCCAGGCCACGGTGAGACCTTCCAACGCAGCGCTGTCAATCTCGTCGAGCGCGGTAAGCATCCGGTCAATGTAGCGGTCAATGATGTCGACACTCTCGACTTCGCCGGACCCGTCGACCCAGTCACCTTCGGCAGCCATGGCCCCGAGCGTCTGGATGTCGGCACCGAAGAACGGTCGCCCGCGAAATACCATTTTGAAGCCATTGTAATTGGCGGGGTTGTGGCTGCCAGTTATCTGAATGCCGCCATCCACCTCTTCGGCTGAGGCTTCGGCGTAGTAGAGCATCGGGGTCGCACCCATGCCGATACGGCGCACATCGCAGCCACTCGATGTCAGGCCTTCGATCAGCGCGTGTTCGAGTATGGGGGAGCTGACACGGCCATCGTAGCCGACCGCCACCTTCGGCTTTTTCGAGTCACCGAGATCGCGCACAAGCAGCGTACCGAAACCGCGCCCGATGGCGCGCGCATCGTCGGGTCCGAGCGTTTCGCCAATGATGCCGCGGATGTCATATTCGCGCAGGACTGTTGAGTGAAAATTATAAGTCATGGAAGCGAGGGCCTTTCTTTGACCCTGCGATAACTTAGCGCACTTCGTGGGGCAACTCGTCTAGCAGAAGATCGCGGGCGGCATTGGCTTCGTGGACCTGCTCGTTCGAGCCACCGCGATCGGGATGAACCATGGCCACCAGCCGCTTGTGCGCGGCAATGATGTCGGCGCGGTTGGAATCCGCCTCTACTCCCAACAGGCGGCGAGCGCGGAAAACAGCCTGGTTCCGGGTGCTGATCTTGGGCTGCCATGGCCACCGGCCGAATGTCCAGCGGAACAGCAACAGCACGGCGCCGGCGATAATGGCGAATTTCAGCACGTCAGGCAGCCATTGGTGCGGGTTTGGTGGCGCTGAGGTCTTTTGCATGCTCGCTGCTGCGTTTGGGGACCGCCAGGCGCAGGATCTGCACCAGATTGCGCAATTCCTGCCGTGCAACGAGGTGGCTTGTCCCCAATTCGCCAAGCTGGCCCTTGTCGAGCAGGGTCAGGCCGGACGGAAACAGCTCACGGTAGATCACGCGCTCGGACAATCCCTGGACCGCGCGAAAACCCACACGCTTGGATAGCTCGGTAAGTGCTTGGTCGATACGTCGCTGGTTGCGTGCGTCGGTGTAGCCGGTGCGGTTCCTCACCACGACCCAGTCCATCTCGCGCTTCTGTTCTTCAATCTGCGCTCGACTGCGCTTGATCCGTGCTTCCCAAATCAGTTCCGCATAGAAGGACAGCTTGCGCACCTTGAAAGTCTCGGCATCGACCTGCCCGATGAGGTCGAAATCGACAAAGCTGTCGTTCATCGGGGTGACCAGCGTATCGGCGCTCGCTGCGACGTGGCGCGCGAAGGGATCATCGCGGCCCGGCGTATCGAAGATGATGAAGTCTGCGCCTTCGCCGATGCGTGCCGCTTCGTCTTCCAATTGCGCGATGGTGTCGCCGCGGCACGTATCGAAGACCGGGCCTGGCAACGTGATACTCCGCCGTTCTTGGGTGGTCGCGCGGTTCTCGCAATAGCGGAAGAAGGTTGCCTGCCGCGTATCAAGGTCGAGCGCGGCGACCTTCGCACCCTGATAAGCGAGCGCCACCGCGACATGCACCGCGGTGGTGGATTTGCCCGTGCCGCCCTTTTCATTGGCGAAGACAATGCGATGCGGCGTGGACATTTACGGGCTTTCTCTCGGCTTTGTGGGCAGCTAGCAGTGTTTGATCAGTCTATCGGAGGCTTTGGCGCTTGCAAACCATCACCGCACTCGAAACCTTGCGCTCAGCTGTGGATGAATTGCGCGCCAGCGGGCGTATCGCGCTGGTCCCCACAATGGGCGCCCTGCACGAAGGGCACCTGACCCTGATCCGCGAGGCCGCCAAGGTCGCCGATCACGTTGCCGCCTCGATCTTCGTCAATCCGCGTCAATTCGGTCCGAACGAGGACCTCGATGCCTACCCGCGCCAATTGGCAGAGGATTCCGCAAAGCTGGAAGCCGAGGGCGTCACCCTGTTGTGGGCACCGGACGTCGAAGCGATGTATCCGCAAGGCTACGCCACCAATGTCAGCGTTTCGGGTGTCAGCAGTGGGCTCTGCGGCGGAGATAGGCCTGGCCATTTTGATGGCGTGGCAACCGTGGTGTGCAAGCTGTTCAACCAGGTGCGACCCGATATGGCCCTGTTCGGCGAGAAGGACTGGCAACAGCTCTCGGTAATCCGCCGAATGGCGCGTGATCTCGACCTCGTCCTGCCCCATGCAGACAGCATCCTCGGCGTGCCAACCGTGCGCGAGGCCGACGGTTTGGCGATGAGCAGCCGTAACGCTTACCTCACTCCAGAGCAGCGTGAAGCTGCCGGCACGCTACCACGGGCCATGCAGGAAGCGATCGCACGCATAGTGGATGGTCAGGAAGTACGCCCGACGCTTGCGATGCTCGAAGATGCATTGCTCGGCGCAGGATTTGCCAGCGTCGACTACGCCGAGTTGCGCGATGCCGATTCGATCGATTTACTCGACTCGGATAACGGCAATGCCCGCCTGTTCGTTGCCGCGCGCATTGGCGGCACACGGCTGATCGACAACATGGCGGTGATTGGCACTTAAGGTTGGTAGTGGCTGCGCTCGCCGCGGGCGAGCGTGGAGCGGGTAAGGGGAATCGAACCCCTCTAGCCAGCTTGGAAGGCTGGAGCATTACCACTATGCTATACCCGCGCTCCGGCGAGGCGATTGCCACCGGCAAGCTGCCTGCGTCAAGCCTTCTTATCAATTGCCCGAGCGGTTGGGCCTTTCGGCTCGAGGTTCGTCGGTGCTTACCGGCGGCGCTATACGCAACTCGACGCGGCGGTTGGCGCGGCGACCGGGTTCATTCGGCGATCCATCGGGCAAGGCATTGGGCTCGGCAGGATTTTGCTCTCCGAAGGCGATAACCTGTATGCGGTCGTCATCCACGCCGCGCTCGACCAGCCAGGCAGCGACCGCCTCTGCACGTGAGCGCGAAGCACGCAGGTTTGCCTGGTCATTGCCCGAGCTGTCTGTGTGGCCTTCAAGGATTACCGGCCAATCCTCTTCAAGAGCGTCCGAACGGATCACGCTCGCCAGCACTCGCTCGGCGCGCGCATTGATATCGGCGCCGTCGGGGAAGGGAATCGTCAGGGCAAGTGGTTCGGTCGGCGTATCAACTTCGAGACCGTCGATTTCCTCCAGGTCATCACGGAATATTGATGCCGAAGGCGAAGCACTTTCGCTTGGTGTGGGCGAGGCCGCTGACGTGGGCTCGCCGCCATCTGGCGTTTCAGTAGCTACTGGCTCGGGATCATCCTCACTGGCTCCATCGCGGCGCATTTCGCATGCAGTAAGCGAAACGGCGGCTGCACCGAGCAATGCGATACGGAAAATCGGGAATCGGTTTTTCATATATCTTGTCCTGAAGATCATGCCGGATCGGGTGTGGGATCGGATTTCGACCCCTTGCGTGCGGCGGTCCTGTCGGCGTTTCGTGCTGCCTTCTCCTCGCTGTGCTCTCGCGGCGGGGAGAATGAGATGACCGAATCGCCGGGTTGCGGTTCGGGTGCAGAGGCGTGGGTGAAGAACTTCAACTCACCGTCGGGCTTGATCAGCAACAACATATTGGCGGCATTGGGCAAAGATTCCCGCGCATCCTCTATGTTGAATTGTTCTGACAGCTTCGTTCGCCGCAAAACCCAGCCTTCCTGCTGGCGTTGCTGCACGTCATCCACGCCGAAGCCCGAGGCAAACAGGGCGCGACCACGCAACGATGCGGGCAAGGCCCGGTGATCGTCATCGTCTTCGTCACCTTCGCCAAGCTGGTACACTTTGTCGGTCCCGATCTCGGGAGCGAACTCGGAACACACCAGCGCGTTATATGCCTCGTTATCGGTCGCCGCGACGAGCGACTGGAACGGGGTCAGGTCGAGATTGTGCTCGGTTGCCTCATTCAGGATTTCGCCGTGATACGTCGGAAGGCCCAGAGCGCGTGCTGGCTTGAGCCGTTGCCAGGATGAATCTACGACCATCACCGGGGTTTCCAGATTATGCAGCCGCTCGGCCAGGGCGATGCTCCACGGCGTTGCCCCGGCAATCAGCAGCCCGGGCCGCGACGCACCTTTTACCTTGAGCAGGCTGGCGACAAAATTGACGGTGAAACCGTGCGCAACAATGGTTGCCACGACTACTGCAAAGCTGAGCCCGATCAGGATCGAGCCATCGGCATAGCCGAGGTCGGACAGGCGCAAGGCGAACAGGCCGCTGATGGCAACCAGCACGATGCCGCGCGGTGCGATCCATGCGAGGAACAGGCGCTCGTTCCAGGGTACTGAACTGCCAAGCATCGACAGCAAGATCGTCGCCGGTCGAACAAGGAACAGCAGTGCAAGAAGGAAGAGGAAAAGCCGCAGCCCGGCGACCTCGAACGGGTTGAGGTATCGCAATTCCGACAGGTCGAGCGAAGACGACAGCAGGATGAAGATGCCCGACACCAGCAAGACCGCAACGTTCTGCTTGAAGGGGTGGATACTCCGCAGGCTCGAGACATGCATGTTGGCAAGCGCGACACCCATTACAGTAACAGCAACGAGGCCCGCCTCATGCTCGATCTTGTTGCAGATGACGAAGGTGCCGATCACCGCAACAAGCAGTACGGGAACCTTGAGGTATTCGGGCACATGGCCGCGCGGGAAACTCCAGGCGATCAATCTCGCCGCTGCATAGCCTATCGCGCCCGAAATAATCCCGGCGATGGCGATCTCGGGGATGACCTCGAAGGCTGTGCCGCCATCCTCAACGGTGGCGCGGAAATACTCATAAGCCACCACGGCGCATAGTGCGCCGATCGGATCGTTGACGATGGATTCCCATTTGAGCAGGGCAGCGGGGCGCTGTTGCACCGACGATTGTCGCAGCAACGGAAGCACGACGGTCGGTCCGGTCACCACGAGGATGCCTGCGAACAGGATTGCTACCGGCCATGCGAGACCGGCGATGTAATAGCAGGCAAGCGACCCTAGCAGCCAGCCGATCGGGACACCCAGGAACACCAGCCGCCAGACACCTTCGCCATATTTTCTCAGTTCGCGGAAGTCGAGACTGAGACCGCCCTCGAACAGGATCAGGGCAACGCCGATACCAACCATGGGGCCGAGCAGATCGCCGAATGCAGCTTCGGGGTCGAGAATGCGATATCCGAAATATCCAAGCACTGGTCCGGCAAGGAAGCCCGCAGCGAGCATGAGCACGATCGCCGGCCAGCCGGTGCGCCAGGCGAGCCATTGTGCGCCGATGCCAAGCACGCCGACGAGGGCGATAGTGAGTGCTTGCTGTTCCATGATTCTCCCCGGGACGAACATCCCTTTAGCGCATTAATGACCGAAACCGGATTTTTCTCCCGTATCCCCGAAATTCCGCTCGATGGCGCAACCCGTCAATGACCCTCGAATGACACCGCTGCGCCCGTCGCAAGACCCTGGGACGCCAATGCCTGCGCGCCGCCGAGCTCGGGCAATTCGACTACGAACAATGCCCGGTCCACGATTCCCCCGGCACGCCTGAGCAGCTTTGCTCCGGCGATGGCAGTGCCGCCCGTAGCAAGCAGGTCATCAACCAGAAGTATCCGCTCCCCATCTCTGATCAGACCGGGATCGAGCTCAAGGCGGGCAGTGCCATATTCGAGCGAATAATCCTCGCCTATGGCGTCGACGGGCAGCTTGCCCGCCTTGCGGAGCGGAATGAAACCGGTGCCAAGCCTTACGGCGAGCGCACTCCCGAAGATGAACCCACGCGCCTCGATACCGGCGACCGCGTCCACTGTGGCTTCGCCCGCCAAATTCGCGAGCGCATCAACGGCGAGGGACAGGCCCTCGGCATCGGCGAGCAACGTAGTGATATCGCGGAACTGGATCCCCTGTTTGGGGAAATCCGGGATGGTGCGAATGCGCGCCTTGATCGCTTCAGCGGTCATGGCGCGCTTCGTCAGTGTCCGCTCAATCTTCGCGCTTGGGCTTTACGGCTGCCCAGACCTGCTTCTTGGCGAACCACGCCAGGATCGTTGCGAACAGCGTGAAGGCAAGCACCCACCAGCCGGTCTGCTTGCGCGCGATCATCTTCGGCTCGGCAGTCCAGGTGAGGAAGGCGGCAACGTCGGCAGACATCTGGTCGACCGTTGCTTCGGTACCGTCGGCATAGGTCACCTGGCCAGCAGTCGTAAGCGGAGGTGCCATGGCGATGTTGAGGTTGGCGAAATACGGATTGAAGTAGAGGCCCGTTCCCGGCATCGAATCGGGGAATTGTTCGGCAAACCTGTGGCCATCTTCATTCGTGTAAGTGGCTGCGTCATCGTAACCGGTCAGCAGCGAATAGACATAGTTGGAGCCGTTCGGACGCGCCTTGGTCATCAGCGAAAGATCAGGCGGAATGGCATTGTTGTTCGCCGCAGCTGCTGCCACCGCATTGGGATAGGGCGACGGGAAATAATCGACCGGAGTGGCGGCGCGCATCGCTGCTTCGCCGGTGTCGGGATTGATGCCCGGCACCATCCAGCTTTCCGCCTCTGCCTTCACCTGTGCTTCGGAATAGGCAAGATCGCCGAGGTTGCGGAAGGCAACGTAGTTGAGCGAGTGGCAGGCCGCGCACACTTCCTTGTAAACCTGGTAGCCGCGCTGCAACTGGGCGATATCCCAATTGCCGAGCGGGCCGTCGAAGGCAAAGCCGCCGTCGGGCGCGATTGCTTCCTGGTGGAATGCATGCTCGGCAGTTTCCGTGCTTTCCTCGGTCGACCAGGTGTAAAACCCGATAGCAAAGGTCAACAAGACCACGAAGGCGAAGCCAAGGCCGACAAGAATACCAATGAGGCGGATCATAATATCGTCTTTCCCTTAAACCCGGCCGCTCAAACGGCCACCGGCTCGGCGTTTTCGCCCAGCACCGCCTTCTTGTCCGATCCCAGCACCGCCTCGGTAATCGAGTAGGGCATAGGGTCGGGCCGTTCGATCGAGGACACGATCGGCAGGATCACCAGGAAGTGCAGGAAGTAGTATGCGGTCGCCAGCTGGCTGATCATCACATAGGGCTCTTCAGCCGGAGCGCCACCGCAGATGAACAGGACGATCATCGTCGGGATCAGGCCGAACCAGAAGAACTTGCGGAACAGCGGGCGATAATGGCCCGAGCGCACCGGACCCTTGTCGAGCCACGGCAGGAAGAACCACACCAGGATCGCCGCGAACATCGCCAGCACACCCCACAGCTTGGCCGGCAGGATGAAATCGAAGGTGAAGGCGCGCAGGATCGCGTAGAACGGGTAGAAATACCATTCGGGCACGATGTGCGCAGGTGTCGAAAGCGGATTCGCCGGGATGTAGTTATCCGGATGACCCAGGATATTGGGCAGGAAGAACACGAAGGCGAAGAACAGCAGCAGGAAAACGCCCAGTCCGAAACCATCCTTGGCGGTGTAGTAGGGGTGGAACGGCAGCGTATCGCTTTCCTGCTTCACCTCGACACCGGTCGGGTTCGATGAGCCGGGAATGTGCAATGCCCAAATGTGCAGGATGACAGCGCCCGCAATCACGAACGGCAGCAGATAGTGCAGGCTGAAGAAGCGGTTGAGCGCGGCGTTGTCCGGTGCGTAGCCGCCCAGCAGCCAGATTTGCAGCGGCTCACCTACGAGCGGGATGGCGCCAAACAGGCCGGTGATGACCTTTGCGCCCCAGAAGCTCATCTGGCCCCACGGCAGGACGTAACCCATAAAGGCAGTTGCCATCATCAGCAGGAAGATGACCACGCCGAGCAGCCAGATCATTTCGCGCGGAGGCTTGTAAGAAGCGTAGAAGAAGCCGCGGAAGATATGGATGTAAATCACCATGAAGAAGAAACTGGCGCCATTGGCGTGCGCATAGCGCATCAGCCAGCCCCAGTTGACGTCGCGCATGATGTGCTCGACCGAGGCGAAAGCAACGTCGGCATTGGCGGCATAATGCATCGCCAGCACAATGCCGGTGACGATTTGCAGCATCAGGCAGAAGCCCGCCAGCACGCCGAAATTCCAGAAGTAGGAAAGGTTGCGCGGCACCGGATAACCAGCGCCGACAGCATTGTAGACCAGACGCGGCAGAGGCAGTTTTTCGTCGAAAAACTTGGTCAGCCCGTACTTCGGCTCATATTCCTTCGCCCAGGGGAAGCTCATAGCAAGTCTCTTCTTAGCCTTAGCCGATCACGAGGGTCGTATCGGTGATGGTGTATTCCGGCACTTCAAGATTGGTCGGCGCCGGGCCTTTGCGAATGCGTGCGGCAGTGTCGTAGTGCGAACCGTGGCAGGGGCAGAAATAGCCGCCGTACTCACCCTTGTTCTCGCCTTCTGCGGCACCCAGCGGAACGCAGCCGAGGTGGGTGCAGACACCCATTACGACGAGAACGTCCTCATGGCCTTCCTGAGTGCGGTCGGCCAGCGTCTGTGGATCGCGAAGCGATTCGGCATCGACTGCATCGGCAGCCTGCATTTCGGCGGGAGTCAAACGACGGACAAAAACCGGCTGCTTGCGGAATACCGCCTTGACCGCCTGCCCGGTTTCGAGCGCACCGATGTCAAGTTCGGTGGTGCTTTCCGCCAGAACATCAGCCGACGGTGCCATCTGGCTGACCAGCGGGTAGACCATGACCAGTCCGCCAACGCCGGCAGCGGAGACCGCTGCGATCTCGATAAAGTCGCGGCGGCGAACGCCATCCTCGCCAGCAACTTCATTCGCTTCAGGAGTGCCTGTAGTGGTTGCCATGTCCTTGCCTTGCAAATCGAACCGCCGGGTGACCGAGAAGTCGGAAGATGCGGCCCGCTAGGGAATCGTGTTCAAATCACGCGCGCCGACCCTGCGCCGGACGCATGCTTGGCGCGGCTGATAGACGAGCAAATCCGCCCTGCCAACCCGCCTTTTGGCCTTGGTCCACGTCCAGCTGCCGACAGTGGTGGCGAAGCACCTATTCCGGCAAAGCAATCAAGGAATACTGGCGACCCCCGTCTGGTACGCCGCGATGGGTTGCGCGGCGGTACGAATGGAAACGGGTTTCATCGGCATATGTGTCGATCCCGATCAGTGCGACCTTAGCCAGATGCAGCGATTCGAGCCGCCATCGCACGTATGCTGGCAGGTCGAACTTCCATTTTCCCGGCGTACTGCGGGTAAAGAAGCTGCGGTGGCGATCTTCGAATTGCTCGACGAAATCGAAACCGACTTCGTAATTCTCCAGCGCAATCGTGGGGCCGATTGCGGCATTGATGCTGCTGCGGCTTGCACCTAACTCTTCCATGCGTCGCACAGTCGCTTCGAGCACGCCGAAATGCGCACCGCGCCATCCTGCGTGAGCTGCGCCGACAACGCCTGCCGCACGATCTGCCAACAGGACAGGTGCGCAGTCTGCGGTCTTTATTCCGAGAACGAGGCCGGGCGTTGCGGTCACCAGTGCATCGGCTTCGGGCCGGGGACCACCAGTAAATGGCGCAGCTACCGCCAGTGCCAGCGGCGAGTGGACCTGCTGCACAAGCACAAGCCGCCCGCCGGGCACGACAAACGCGGGGTCGGGCTCGCCTGAGTGCCCAACGCCTGTCAGGAAGCCATGAGGCACACCGTCTAGCACGTCTGCGCGGATAATCTCCCGCTCTTCAATCAAGGCTGCGGCTTACCTGTTCGTGGGTATCGCGCGAGAGGCCGGGAGCCGCAGCGATGCGCTCGAGCTGCTTTCGCATCAGCGCCGAGCGGCCCGGCTCGATCCGCCGCCAGCGCCCCAGTTGCGGCACAAAGCGCGCGGCGGTCTGCGGATTGATCGGGTCGAGCGCCAGAATGACATCGGCGATCAAGCGATATCCCTCGCCATCCTCGGCGTGGAAGGCGTGCGGGTTATAGGCGAACGCCATATACAAGGACCGCACACGGTTGGGGTTCTTCATCGTGAAGTCGGGATGATCGGCCAGCGCCTTCACATGGGCTAGCGCGGATGGGTGCATCGAACCTGCCTGGAGGGCGAACCACTTGTCCACCACCAGCGCGTTGCCCTGATAGCGGTTGTAGAAATCGATCAGCTTGTTGGTCCGTTCGACACCTTGCAAGCCGCACAGGACCAACAGAGCGCCCTGCCGGTCGGTCATGTTGTCGGCTGCGTCATATTGCGCGGCGGCCAGGTCTGCCGCGCGTTCGGGATTACCGGCGCCGAGATAGATGAGCGCCTGCGTCTTGACCTTGCGCGCACCTCGAGCCTCGGCCGAGAGGCTGTAGGGCACACTGGAAGCCCGCTCGTGCAAGTCGACGAATTCGCTTTCCAGTGCTTTGCCGATATGCGTTCGCAGTGCCTGGCGTTCTGCGTGGATGCGTCCGGGATCGGCGATCAGCATGGTTTCGGCAAGATAGGTCTCGCTCGGCAGGATCAGCAGTTCGCCGCGCATCAGATCGTCCAGCGCTTCGTCGGCAAGTACCGACGCGATTGCGGAAGTGATGGCTGAGCGCGCGTGATCTCGCGCCGTATTATCAAGCTCTCCGCTGACGACGGTTTTCAAATGGCCGACAACCAGATCCTGCAAGGCCTCGTAGCGGGCGAAAGGATCGTCATCATGGGCGGCGAGAAAAACGAGATCGTCCTGCGCAATATCGCGCTCGATCGAAACGGGCGCGGAAAAGCCGCGATTGATCGACAGCACGGGACGTTTGGCGAAGCCGGTAAAACTCAAGCTATCTTCAGCCTTGTTCAGCACAACCAGTTGTTCACCATGGTGTTGCGCGGATTCCCGGTCGAACAACGCCAGCTTGAGCGGAATGGGCATCGGCTGCTTCTTGGGTTGGCCCGGCGTCGGCGGAACATCCTGCGCCAGATGCAGCGTCGCGGTATCGCCCTCATGCTCGAGCCTGACCGTCACTTTCGGCGTGCCTGCCTGCGAATACCACCAGCGGAACTGTTCAAGATCCAGTCCGGCGCCATCTTCCATCGCCTTGACGAAATCCTCGCAGGTTGCGGCCTCGCCATCGTGCCGGTCGAAATATAGGTCGGTGCCTTTGCGGAAGGCTTCTTCGCCAGCCATGGTGCGCATCATGCGGATGACTTCAGCACCCTTGTTATAGATCGTCGCGGTGTAAAAATTGCTGATCTCGCGGTAGCTGTCGGGCCGGATCGGATGCGCGAGCGGTCCGCTATCTTCGGGGAATTGCGCACCGCGCAGCACGCGCACGTCCTCGATGCGCTTGACCGGCGCGCTGCCCATGTCCTGGCTGAACAGCTGGTCGCGAAGAACGGTGAAGCCTTCCTTCAGGCTCAACTGGAACCAGTCGCGGCAGGTGACACGGTTGCCCGACCAATTGTGGAAATACTCATGCGCGATGACGCCTTCGACTCCGTCGAAATCGCCATCTGTCGCCGTGTCTTCATCGGCGAGCACATATTTCGTGTTGAAGACGTTCAGGCCCTTGTTCTCCATCGCGCCCATGTTGAAATCGCTGACTGCGACGATGTTGAACAGGTCGAGGTCATATTCGCGACCGAACACTTCCTCGTCCCATCGCATCGATTTCTTGAGCGATTCCATCGCGTGGCCGGTGCGCCCCTCATCGCTTTCGCGCACCCAGATGTTGAGAGCCACCTCGCGTCCCGACATGGTCGTGAACGTGTCGGAATTGGCTATCAGGTCGCCTGCAACCAGCGCGAACAGATAGCTCGGCTTGGGCCAGGGATCGTGCCATTCGGCCCAATGCGTGCCGCCTTCACCCTCGCCCTCGGATTCGAGGTTGCCGTTTGAAAGCAGCACGGGGAACAGCGCCGTGGGGCCACTCATCCGCACGCGATAAGTGGAAAGTACATCGGGCCGATCGGGGAAGAAGGTGATGCGGCGGAAGCCTTCCGCCTCGCACTGGGTGCAGAGCATCCCATTGGACGCGAACAGGCCCATGAGCGCGGTATTTTCGGTAGGGTTGATGTGCGTGGTCACCTCGATCTGGTGCGCATCGCCCGGCAGGCTGACCAGCAGGTCGTCATCATCCATTGCCCAACTTGTAGTCGCCTCTCCATCCACCTTGACCCGAACCGGCACCAGCGCATCACCATTGAGCCGGATTGTGGGAGACGCCTCCGCATTCGGATTGCGCCGGACTGTCAGCGTCGCAACAACCTTGGTCGACTCAAGTCCCAGATCGAAATCAAGCGACACTTCGGGCACCAGCCAGGCAAACGGCCTGTAATCCTCGCGCCTGATCGTTGCCGGAGCCTTCGGTTCACGGGCAGCATCTGCCATTTCGGGATTGCCTTCCGGCGTCGATGGGGTGCGGGCGATATCCATGGTGGGAATTTGGGTCCTTATCTTCGGGCTGTCGAGTGTCTAAACGCACGACATGGCACATATGTTCATTCTTGGGCTGGGGTACACGGCGAAACGGATCAAGGCACTTGCCGAAGCAGGCGGTTGGCATGTTTCGGCAACAGGAAGCGATGGCGAAGTGGCTTTTGACGACGTGGATGCTGTTTCGCGGCATATCGACAGTGCCGACTATGTCCTGTCGTCGGTACCGCCTGCCGAGGGCGGCGATCCGGTGCTCGCAAAATATGGCAAGACGCTGGATTCCAAGCGGTTCGGCTACCTGTCTTCAACGGGGGTTTACGGAGACACAAAAGGGGCCTGGGTCGACGAAAGCGCTCCCACCGGCACCGGTCGGCGAACCGCCCGCGCATATTGTGATGCGGCGTGGATGGAACACGGGGCGCATGTATTCCGCTTGCCCGGAATCTACGGGCCGGGCCGCAGTCCGCTCGACCGCGTGCGCAGCGGCAAGGCGCATCGGATCGATTTGACGGGACAGGTCTTCAGCAGGGTCCATGTAGAGGATATCGCCAGCGGCGTGCTTGCTGCGATTACGGGCGATGCGCCGCTAGGAGCCTATAATCTTGGCGATGATCTTCCGTGCAGCCAGAACGCCGTGATCGAGCAGGCCTGCCGCCTGCTGGGCAGCGAGCCGCCACCGCTGCAAACGATGGACGAGGCAGGCCTGTCCGACATGGCGCGCGGTTTCTATGCGGAGAACCGCCGGGTGGCGAATGGCAAGGCCAGGCGCGTCCTCGGCTGGCGGCCCGCCTATCCGACATACCGCGAAGGCCTCGCCAGCCTGCTCTAGCTTTCGCCCTGCCGCATCCGTACCGACTGCTGCACCTGCACGCTTTTCTGTTTGCGCGCGCGCAGGGCCAGCACCATGCCCAGCACCGCCAACGCCATGCCCACGGCGGGAAGCGCGGTCCAGCGATAGCCTTCAAACAGGGTCGAGAGCAGCATCGCCACGCCAATCGTGAGGATCGAGTTATAGGCCGTGCGGCCCGCACCGATCTCGCGCACGAGGTTATAGTGCAGCGGAAACGTCACCACCGATCCGATCAGAGCAAGATAAATGATCCCGCCCCAATATTCGCCGCGCATCGGCAGGGGCGGCGGCCCGGCGGTAATCAGCGCGAAGAACAGATCAATCGCCGTGCCATAAAGCATCGCCCATGCGAGCAGGCTGACCATCGGCACGCCGCGCCCCGTTGGGTTCGCCTGCACGACATTGGCGATCGACGCTGCAAGGATGCCTAGCAGCGCCAGGCCAATGCCAAGCGCCACGTTGCCACCGATCACGCCTGCGTCCGGATTGGACTGCCATTCGTTGAACAAGAGGAAGGACGTCCCGACAATAGCCACCGCGCTGCCGAGCAGGAAGCCGCCCGTCACCCGCTCGCCAAGGAAGAACCGCGCAAACAGCGCATTGGGCACCATCAGCAGCGCAAACATCATCGCGACGATCCCCGAAGTGACAAACAGCTCGGCGTGGTAGACGAACAGGAAATTGGCGCTGAATTGGAACAGGCCGATGAAAGCGGCGAGCAGGTGTTCGCGCCTTGTAAGCACCAGCCGCCGCCGCATCAGCCGCGCGACAAGGAACAGCGCCGGGGTGGCAAGCGCAAAGCGGTAGAATACCGACCATGCGGCTGGCACACCGTCGATCTGTCCCGTGATTACGTACCAGGTCGAGCCCCAGATCGTCCCGGTGAGGACGAAGGGCAGGATGACGCGCCAGCTCAGCATCGAAGGCTGGTCGCCGGTCACAGGGCAGCGATGGCCTTGCCCAGAGCCTGCGCATGACCCGGATCGGTCGCCCAGCTTGTGACGAGGCGAATGCTACTGTCGTCCCAATCGTAAAAGGCGAAACCCTGTGTCCGCAGCGCGGCGCGCTCTACCGCATTCATCCGCACGAACAATTCGTTCACCTGCGCGGGATGAACAAGTCGCTCGCCTGCGGCCTTGGCCACGATCTGCGCGGCGTCATTGGCCGCGCGCGCATTGGCGAGCCACAGGTCATCGTCCAGCATGGCGAGGATTTGCGCCGCGAGGAACCGCCCCTTGCTTTGCAGATGGCCTGCGCGCTTGCGGCGGAAATGAATCGTCGCCGCCTTTTCGGGATCGAAGAATACGATAGCCTCGGCTCCCATTCCGCCATTCTTTACGAAGCCGAAGCTGAGCGCATCGACTGCCCCTGCCGCTTCGGCGGGAGAGCAGGCAAGATGCGCCGCCGCATTGGCAAATCGCGCGCCGTCCATGTGGAGGCCTAGCCCATGTTCGCGGGCCAGAGCAGCGACCGCGTCAAGTTCGCCATGACTATAGACCAGTCCGTATTCGCTCGCCTGAGTGATCGAAATCGCCTGGGCAGGCACCTGGTGCACACCGCGGGTGATCCCGGCGAGCACCTCTGCAATCGCCTCGGGTGCAAGCTTTGCGCCCACGCCACCGGCCAGCAGCAGTTTGGCGCCGTGCAGGTAGAAGCCCGGCGCGCCGCATTCGTCCATCTCGATATGGGCTTCTTCGTGGCAGATCACGCCGCCATGCGGTTCGACCATCGTGGATAGTGCGAGGCAGTTGGCCGCCGTACCCGTCGCGACCCACAGCGCCGCGCATTCGCGCCCGAACAGCGCGGAAAAGCGTGCGTCCAGCTCCCGGCTCAGTGCATCGGTATCATATGGCGTGTCGGCGCTATCGGCGGCGCGCATCGCGTCCCACACGCGGGGGTGCACAGGGGCGGCATTGTCTGACATGAATTGCATCATGGAACGCAATGGCCGCGCTGAAGGTTGAGCGCAAGAAGGAGAAATTCATGCCCGCCATCGAAATCGAAGTTACCGACGAGACCACCCACGGCGCTTACCGCGCCGATGTGGACGGAACCGACACGAAGGCCGAGCTGACCTGGAAGGCACGCGGCAATGCGCGGATCGCCGACCATACCTTCACGCCTCCGGCTGCACGCGGGCAGGGAATTGCCGCACAGTTGGTCGAGAAGATGATTGCCGATGCGCGCGAGCAGGGTTTCACCATCGTGCCGCAATGCCCCTATGTCGCGGCGCTGTTCCGCAAGAACCCCGACTGGGCTGATGTGCGGGCCGAAACCCCGAGCTGAAGCTATCTGGGCAAATTGGCGAAATCGACCGAAGCAATCGAATCGAGCACGGCGGCACGCAGCTTGTGCGCGTCTTCAAGTGCCAATCCGTCAAAACTGAAACTGCCGCCGGCAAGCCCGAACTTGAGGTCGCAATAGCCGCGCCAGCGACCGAGCGGCCCTTGCGCAATCTCTACCGAATGCAGTTTCACGCGGTTGGCGATCTGTGTGCGCGGGGCGAGCCAGCCGCGCCGTGACAACACCTGCGCCGGGTCGAGCGCATGGCGATCATACCGCCAAAGATAAAATTCACGCGCGATCAGTACCACCGCCAGCAATCCAATCGGAATGCTGGCCCAGGCAAACCCAGCGATGATCACGCCCACCGCGAGGATGGACATCACAATTGTCGTGATTATAGCGCTGTCCGAATAGTAATTGGGGCTGGGCCTGCGCCATTCCTCCGCGCCATCGGGCAGGGTGAAGCCCGCTTCTGCCGCGATCGGTTCGATCTCTTCCATCTTCGCAAAGGGGGCAACGTCGTGATTGGCGCTGCCCGAATCCTGCGCGAGGCTGATAAAGCTGAGGCCATGCCATCCGAAACGTCGGCGCAGGATTCCCGTAGATACGATCAACGCCTGCACGCGGTGGACAGGCATCACGACGTCGGTCTTGGTCAGCAGCCCGCGACGGCGACGAAAGCCCTTGGCGGTACGCTCCAGCCGGAAATCCCAGTCGCGCACTACGGTTTTCACCACGCCGCTGGCGAGGCCGACTACAACCACGGTGAAGATGAAGGACAGGACCGCAAAAATCCTCGCGGCCATGTCCAGCCCGCTGAGATAGCTGCCAGCCTCGGTATACCGCTCGTCCTCGATCCAGTCGCCGACATAGTCCCACGGATCGAAGGGCAGGAGGAACTCGAGCTGCTGCATCGCGCCGAGCAGGACCGCGAAGACCACCAGCGAAAAGCTGAACAGTCCATAGGTCAGCAAGCGCCCCTGCCCCATGGCAAATAGCAATTTGCCCTGCGTGGCGAATTCCGATGCTGCGACCTCTGTTGCTGCCGCCTCCTGATCAGTCGCCAAGGGCTGCGCTGCATCTTCTTCCGCACCTTCGACGAGAGCGCGCACGGTTTCCCGCAATCGTTCGCCTTCGTCTTCTGTGACGAGCGCGAGTTTGAGCTCCTCCTTGCCGCCAGCTCCGGTTTCGAACTTGACCTCGACAAGCCCGAGCAGCCGCGGGATCAGTTTTTGTTCGAGGCTGACATCCTGGATGCGGTCATAGGGGACCGAGCGAGCCGAGCGGCTGATGATGCCCTGTTCCAGCCGCACGTCGCTCGTGCCGATGCGGTAGCGCAAGCGATACCAACCGAGCCATGCGGGCAGCAGGTTAGCGGCAATAATGAGGAGCAGGATCGGGACAAGATAGGGCGCGACGAAACGCAGCCCTTCGCTGCTCTCGCTTCCCGAAGCTGCACTGTAGAGCACGATTGCCGCCGGGATGATCGCGCTCGCCAGCGTCCTTACGCCCTGCGCGGCGATGGTCAGCGGGCTGACGCGCCGCCATTCGCCGACTTCAATGGCATCGCCCTCGCTCGCCCCGGCTGTCACAGCGATTCGCGCTTCACATGCTGGCGAATTTCCTCGCGCATGGCCTTGGCATTATCAAAGGCCAGACCCGGCAGCGTGACCGAGGCATTGTGCGTGCCTGCCGTGTGCAGGATCAGGCGGGAAATGCCGAAAGCGCGCTCGAGCGGGCCCTGCTCCACATCGAGATGCTGCACACGGCTGAACGGCACGACAGTGTCCGAATGGAACAAGACGCCCTTCACCACCCGCAGCCGGTCTCCCGCCATGTTGTACCCGCGCGAGCGATAGCGCTTCATCGGCAGGACAATGATCAGCAGGATCGCGAGGATCAGCACTGGAATCCCCGGCGCCCATGCAGGCACGACCTCGGCGAAGGAAAGCACCCCGGCCGCGATCACGAATGGAAGGGTTGCCAGCAACCCCTCGATCCGCATGACCGTGGTGTAACCGGGATCGAGCTGTGTCAGTGGTTCTGCATCCATAGGTGGTTTATTGCCACAACACAGTGAGCGGGTAAAATTGTTTGTTTCGGCACTCGAATCCGGGCGCGACATGGAAAAGAACTTGAAATTCGGTCGCTCCCAGCGACCGACAAAGGCCGACTGGCCGCCCGCAGGCACCCCGAAGTGAAGGCGAAGCCGAATGGAGGGAAAAGTGCCGAGGATGATCGTGCGGATGCACGATCCCAAAAACAAAATGGTGCCACGAGAGAGAATTGAACTCTCGGCCTCACCCTTACCAAGGGTGCGCTCTACCACTGAGCTACCGCGGCTTACCGAAACAGGCGCGCGCTATTGTCGCGTGGCCCGCGAAAGTCAAGCCAAGGTTGAGCGAATGCGTCGCTTGATGCAAGGGGGAGCGATGAGCAAGGACATGAGCCGCGAGGAAAGACTGGCCGCCAAGCTGCGCGAGAACCTGCGCAAACGCAAGGCGCAGGCCAAGGGTATGGCGCAGGGCGACAAGGTTGATGAAGCGGAGAATCGCTCCGACCTTTCCAAGAACGCCAAGGACAGCTAACGCGCAGCCCTTGCGCGCCAACAGGAGAATCCATCAATGCCGACACTGATCCTCGTTCGTCACGGCCAGAGCGAGTGGAACCTTGCCGATCGCTTCACAGGGTGGTGGGATGTCGATGTGACCGAAAAAGGCGTCGAGGAAGCGCGCGAGGCCGGTCGGCTGCTCAAGTCCAAGGGGCTGTTCCCCACGCTCGCTTTCACCAGCGTGCAGAAACGCGCGATCAAGACGCTGCATCTGGCGCTGGAAGAATGCGAGCGACTGTGGATTCCCGAAATCAAGAACTGGCAGCTCAACGAGCGTCACTATGGCGGACTGACCGGGCTCAACAAGCAGGAGACGCGCGACAAACATGGTGACGAACAGGTGCACATCTGGCGCCGCAGTTTCGACGTACCCCCGCCGCCGATGGAAAAGGGCGACAGATACGATCCCGGCAATGATCCGCGCTACGAAGGCATCGACGTGCCGCAGACCGAAAGCCTGAAGCTGACGATCGAGCGCGTGCTGCCCTATTGGGAAAGCACGATCCTGCCCGAACTCGCCAAGGGCGAAACGGTCATCATCTCCGCCCACGGCAATTCGCTGCGCGCGCTGGTGAAGCACCTGTCGAACATATCGGACGACGAGATCACGGGCCTCGAAATCCCCACCGGCCAGCCGATCATCTATGATTTCGATGACGCGATGCAGCCGGGCGAGCGTTATTACCTGAAGGATAGCTGAGAGCATGGCAGCACAAGTCGCAATCGTGATGGGCAGCCAGTCGGACTGGCCAACCATGCAGCGCGCCGCCGATGTGCTTGATGCACTGGGCGTGTCGCATGAGGCGCGCATCGTTTCGGCGCACCGCACACCCGACAGGCTGCACGAGTTTGGCAAGGGCGCAGCGGATGAAGGCTTCAAGGTTGTTATCGCAGGAGCGGGCGGCGCAGCCCACCTGCCCGGAATGATCGCCGCTCTCACGCATTTGCCGGTGCTCGGTGTTCCGGTGCAGTCGAAGGCGCTCAGCGGTCTCGATAGCCTGCTGTCGATCGTGCAGATGCCCGCAGGGGTCCCGACGGGCACGCTGGCGATAGGCGATGCGGGCGCGACCAATGCCGGATTGCTGGCCGCCTCGATCCTCGCACTTGGTGACGAGGAGCTGTCGGCACGGCTACAGGAATGGCGCAGTGCGCAGACCGATAGCGTGGCCGAGCGGCCCGTCGATTAACACCTTCGGCATGCGCTGAACTTGTCGAAGGGCGCGCTTTTCTTATAGCGCGATAAGCAGAAACAAAGGGCGATCCTTCACTGGGTCCAAGATGGGCGGGGATTTTGTGTTAGCTCCAGGCGCGACAATCGGCATTCTCGGTGGAGGCCAGCTTGGCAGGATGCTCGCCATGGCCGCTGCCCGGCTTGGCTATCGCTGCCATATTTTCGCACCTGAAGACGATAGCGTGGCTGCCGAAGTCTCCGCCGAATTTACCAATGCCGTTTGGCATGACCGCGATGCTCTCGCGCGGTTCGCAAAGGCCTGCGACGTCGTCACTTACGAATTCGAGAATGTCCCTGTCGATCCGCTTTCGGTCATTCCGGCAGACAAGCTCGCGCCCGGCACGCGCCCGCTGGAGGTGGCTCAGGACAGGGTGAACGAGAAACGCTTTGTCGAAGGCCTCGGCGGTCGTCCGGCGCCCTATATCGCCATCGACCATGACAGCGAGCTTGCCGCCGGGGTCGACCGGATCGGAACGCCCGGCATCCTCAAGACGCGGCGCGATGGTTACGATGGCAAGGGGCAATGGGTCATCACCAGCGCTGCGGACGCACAGGGCATCCGCATCCCGCAAAGCGGCTGCGTCTTTGAAGGGCGCGTCAGCTTCGAATGCGAATTCTCGGTTATCCTCGTGCGCGGCAGCGACGGAGAAGTGCGCTTCTGGGATTCGACGCTCAATACACATGAAGGCGGCATTCTTTCGCACAGCGAACTTCCCGCGCCGGACATCGTTGGCGAACAAGTCGGGCAGGCACGCGAGCTGGCGCGGAAGCTGGCCGAAGCACTCGGCTATGTCGGCGTGATGACTTGCGAATTCTTCGCCACCGGCGAGGGGCCGGTGTTCAACGAAATGGCTCCCCGCGTGCACAATTCAGGCCATTGGACAATCGAAGGTGCCGTCACCAGCCAGTTCGAGAACCACATTCGCGCCATCGCCGGCCTGCCGCTTGGCGACACGTCAAGCGTCGCGGCGCGCGTTGTGATGGACAATCTGATCGGCGCGGAGGCGCTCGAAGTGGCGCGGCACCTGTCCGAACCCTCGGCGCACCTCCATCTCTACGGCAAGGCCGAGGCGCGCGACGGGCGCAAGATGGGCCATATTACGCGGGTGGGCTGAGGCATGGCGCAGCAGGTCCTGTTCATCGTCGCCCGTGCGACCAACGGCGTGATCGCCCGCGACGGAGCTGTCCCCTGGGCCATTTCCGAGGATTTGAAGCGCTTCAAGCGGCTGACCATGGGCAAGCCGATGGTCATGGGCCGCAAGACCTTTGAAAGTCTGCCCGGACTGCTGCCCGGTCGCCGCCACATAGTGCTCACCCGGCAAGATGGCTGGAGCGCAGAGGGAGCCGAGGCTGCGCGCACCGTGCAAGAGGCGATGGCGCTTATCGGCGAAGAGGATTATGCGGTGATCGGCGGGGCGGAAATCTTCGACCTGCTGTGGGACCGGGGCACGCGGTTCGAATTGACCGAAGTCCATGAAGACACTTGCGGCGATGTCACCATGCGATCTCCCGGCGATGATCCGGCATGGAATGAGGTCGAACGCGAGCATCGCGAGGCGGCAGGCGGCTTCCCGCCCTTTGACTTTGTAACTTTCGAGCGCATTGCATGATCGGCAAGTTCGCCAAGTGGCTGGGGATTGTCCTGCTCTTCGCGATCGGCGGGTTTCTCATCTTCGGTCCGGGAGTTGCCGAGCGCCGGATGAACACGCTCGATGGCGGGCCGCTGCTCGAAATCTCGGACGAGGCGCGTGAATTGCACGCCTCCCTCACCATCGTCGACCTGCATTCGGACACCCTGCTGTGGAAGCGCGACATGACGCGGGCCGCCGGTCGCGGGCATATGGATTTGCCACGCCTGATCGAAGGCAATGTCGCGCTGCAGGTTTTCTCCAGCGTCAGCAAAGTGCCTTCGGGACAGAATTTCGACAGCAATTCCGCCGATGCATTCGACCTCATCACCTTGATGTCGATTGGCCAGTTGCAACCGTTCTCGACCTGGTTCTCTCCCTACGAACGCACATCCTGGCACGCATCGCGCCTGCAGCTGGCTGCCAATTCAGCGCCCGACGCACTTCGCACGATTCGCTCGCCGGAGGACCTCGACGCGCTGCTGGGCGAACGCAACATCACCGGCCGCCCGATCGGGGCGATGTTCTCGGTCGAGGGGCTGCACGATCTGGAAGGCGATGCGACGAATTTGCAGCGGCTCTACGACAAGGGCCTGCGCATGGCGGGCATTGTCCACTTCTTCGACAATGATCTCGCCGGATCGATGCATGGCGAGGAAAAAGGCGGCCTGACCGACTTCGGGCGCGAGATCGTGACCGAGATGGAACGGCTCGGTGTGATCGTCGACATTGCCCATTGCAGCAATCAATGCGTTGCCGAAGTGCTCGCCATGGCGCGTCGCCCCGTGGTGTCCAGCCATGGCGGGGTGCAGGCGACCTGTCCGGTCAACCGCAATCTCTCCGATAATGAAATTCGCGGCGTGGCGGCGACCGGCGGTGTGATCGGCGTGGGCTATTTCGACGGCGCGGTGTGCGACATCTCGCCCGCCTTGATTGTCGCGGCCATGCGCCATATCGCGGAGCTTGTCGGCGTCGAGCATGTCGCGCTCGGCAGCGATTACGATGGCACGGTCGAAGTCCGCTTCGACACCGCGCAGCTGGTGCAACTGACGCAGGCCTTGCTGGATGACGGCTTCTCCGAGGACGAGATCCGCGCGATCATGGGCCTTAACGCCCTGCGGGTAATCCGCGCCGGGATCGCACCGATGGAGGAGGCGGCATGAGGCTTTCGCACCGCGACACGATCCCGGAAAACCTGCGCGGCGCTGTCATTGCGCTGGGCAATTTTGACGGGTTCCACCTCGGCCACCAGCATGTCGTTGCCGAAGCGGTAAGGTGGGCGCGTGCAGAAGGTCGCCCCGCGATAGTCGCGACGTTTGATCCACATCCGGTGCGTCATTTCGCGCCGCACGTTCCGCCCTTCCGCCTGACCACGCTCGGCCAGCGTGAGGAATTGTTCGGTGCCGCGGGTGCCGACGCCATGCTGGTCTTCACCTTTGACGACGATCTTGCCGCGATGAGCGCCGAGAGCTTCGTGCGCGATTTGCTTGGCATCCATATCGGCGCGGGCGGCGTAGTGACGGGTGAGGACTTCACCTTCGGCAAGGGGCGCGGCGGCAATACGCAGGTGCTGCGCGATATCGGCGCGCAATGCGGTATCGAAGCGCGCGCCATCGGTCCGGTGGGCGAGGACGGGCAGACGATCTCCTCCAGCCGGATCCGTGATGCGTTAAAAGCGGGCGAATGCGACGTTGCCGCCAAGCTGCTCACCCGCCCGTTCACCATTCGCGGGACGGTGGTGCATGGCGACAAGCGCGGGCGCGAGCTGGGCTATCCCACCGCCAATATCGAGCTTGGCCATTATTTGCGCCCACGCTTCGGCATTTATGCGGTGACGGGGCGCGTGCTCTCAAGCGGGCAATTGCTGCAAGGCGCGGCCAACATGGGCGTGCGCCCGCAATTCGAGCCTCCCAAGGAACTGCTCGAGCCCTATTTCTTCGACTTCGACGGCGACCTGTATGGAGAGGAGGTGGACGTTGCCTTCCACCACTTCATTCGTCCCGAAGCCAAGTTCGATGATCTCGAAGCGCTCAAGTCGCAGATGGAACGCGATTGCGAAGAGGCGCGAAGCCTTCTAGGTGCCGCCTCCTGATGAGCGACGATACAGCGAAACGCGATTACCGGGACACCGTCTTCCTGCCGAAGACCGATTTTCCCATGAAGGCCGGCCTCCCTGCGAAGGAGCCGGGCATTCTGGCGCGCTGGGAAGAAGACAATGTCTACCAGCAGCTGCGCGAAGCGCGTGCCGGGCGCGAGACTTTCATCCTCCACGATGGCCCACCCTACGCCAATGGCAATATCCATATCGGCCATGCGCTGAACAAGGTGCTGAAAGATGCGGTGGTGCGCACGCAGAGCCTGCTGGGCAAGGATGCGCCCTATGTTCCCGGCTGGGATTGCCACGGCCTCCCCATCGAATGGAAGGTGGAGGAGAAATACCGCAAGAAGAAGCGCAACAAGGACGAGGTTCCACCGCGCGAATTCCGCGCCGAATGCCGCGAATATGCCGCCCACTGGGTCGATGTGCAGCGCGAGCAGTTCAAGCGGCTGGGCGTGGCCGGTGAGTGGGATAAGCCCTACCTGACAATGGCTCCCGAGGCCGAAGCGGGCATCGTCGCCGAATTGCTGAAATTCGCCGAAAGCGGCCAGCTCTATCGCGGCGCCAAGCCGGTGATGTGGTCGCCGGTCGAAAAGACCGCGCTCGCCGAGGCCGAGGTCGAGTATGAGGACATCATCTCGACGCAGATCGATGTGGCGTTCGAGATTACCGAGAGCCCGATCGCATCACTTGAAGGCGCCTTCGCAGCGATCTGGACGACGACGCCTTGGACGATCCCAGTCAACCAAGCTTTGGCGTATGGACCGGAAGTTGATTACGTCTGTTTGCTCATCGATCAACCGGTCCGGGTAGAGCTGGAAAATGGTGAAGTCGAAGAGGAAGACTTCGTCCAACGGTTTTTGGTCGCGCGCGAGCTAAAAGAAAGCTTTCTTGCCAGGCTAGGCAAAGACTTTCGCTGTGTCGGTGAGGATGGGATTTGGGGTGGTGAAGTCTGGTCTGGCAAAGGCTCCGACCTCGCCGGCACCATCGCCCGCCACCCGATGCACCATCTCGGCGGGTTCTTTGCCGAGCCGCGTCCGCTGTTGCCCGGCGATTTTGTCACTACGGAAAGCGGCACCGGCCTCGTCCATATGGCACCCGATCACGGCGAGGACGATTTCGACCTTTGCAAGGCGCACGGGCTGAACCCCAAATTCGTGGTCGATGCCGATGGGCGTTACCGCGAGGACTGGGAGTGGCTGGGCCGCAATGACGAGCGTTCCGGCTCGGTCATCAATCCCAAGTTCAACGCGCCCGACGGGCCGATCTGCTCGGATCTGCGCGAGGCGAGCGCGCTGCTCAGCGCTGCGGCCGACTACGAACATTCCTACCCGCATTCATGGCGCTCGAAAGCCAAGGTCATCTTCCGCTGCACGCCGCAATGGTTTGTGCCGATGGACAAGCCACTTGGCGAATTCGATTATCCGGTAGCCGTACCGGACCCCATCGGCGGCGCCGTCGCGCTTGCGGTACAAGCCGATCACACCGCGACCCTGCGTCAGACCGCCATGGCGGAAATTGAAAAGACACGGTTCGTTCCGGCCAAGGGCAAGAACCGTATTGGTTCAATGGTCGAAGGCAAGCCCGATTGGGTGCTCTCGCGCCAGCGCGCCTGGGGCGTGCCGATCACCCTGTTCGTCGACCGCAAGACCGGCGAGTACCTGGTCGACAGCGACGTAAACCAGCGCATCGTTGCCGCCATCAATGCCGAAGGCGTCGATGGCTGGAGCGAGGACAACGCTGCCATGCTGCTCGGCCCCGAGCGCAATCCGGACGATTTCGAGATGATCACCGACATCCTCGATGTCTGGTTCGATTCGGGCTGCACCCACGCCTTCGTGCTCGAATCGGACAATTGGCCCGATTTGCGCTCGCCCGCCGATCTCTATCTCGAAGGCAGCGACCAGCATCGCGGCTGGTTCCAGTCCAGCCTCGTCGAAAGCTGCGCCACGCGCGGCGTTGCGCCTTACAAGGGCGTGTTGACCCACGGCTTCACCATGGCCGCAGATGGTCGCAAGATGTCCAAGAGCCTCGGCAACACGGTCGATCCGCTCAAGGTGATGGAAGAATACGGCGCGGATATCATCCGGCTGTGGGCGCTCAGCGTCGATTACACCGAAGATCACCGCATCGGACCGGAAATCCTGAAAGGCGTGGCGGACCAGTACCGCAAGCTGCGCAACACCTTCCGCTATATGCTCGGCGCGCTGCAGGGCTTTGACGATGCCGAGCGCGTCGATGTCGCCGACATGCCCGAGCTTGAGCGTTACATGCTCAGCCTGCTCGGCGCGCTCGATGCGAAGATGCGCAAGGCTATCGAGGATTACGACTTCAACACATACACCCGCGCGCTGGTGGATTTCATGAATGAAGACCTCTCGGCCTTCTTCTTCGATATCCGCAAGGACCGGCTTTATTGCGACGCGCCCGACGGTCTGGAACGCCGCGCCTACCGCAGCGTGCTCGACACGCTGTTCCACGCGCTGATCCGCTACGCCGCGCCGGTGCTGGTATTCACCGCAGAGGAAGTGTGGAGCACGCGCTATCCCGAGGGTGGCAGCGTGCACTTGCTCGAACTGGATGGTGTGCCTGATGCCGATGCCGACACCGTCCGCTGGGAAGCCTTGCGTGATCTTCGTGAGCGTGTGACCGAGGCTATCGAGCCGCTGCGCCGCGAGAAGACGATCCGCTCCGGCCTCGAAGCCGAAGTGACCGTTCCCGCCGCCGCCGTGCCCAATGGCTTCACGCCTTACGATCTGGCCGCGCTGTTCATCACCGGCGCGGTGACGCTGGGCGAAGCCGACGCGGTGACGGTCACCAAGACAAGCGATTCCAAATGCGGTCGCTGCTGGCGTCTCCTTCCCGAAGTGCCCGAAGAAGGCGATCTGTGCGGTCGCTGCGAGACCGTGGTTGCCGAGCTGGATTCCGCATCATGAGCACACTCAACAAGTTCCGCGCCATCGGCCTCGCTATCGCGCTGCTAATCTTCATTGCCGACCAGTGGGTGAAGAAATTCGTTGTCGAAGATCTCGGCCTCGACCGGATCGGCGAGCAATATCCGCTGCTGCCCTTCTTCGATTTTACCCGCACCAACAATTACGGCGTTTCGCTCGGCCTGTTCGAAGCGACGAGCATGGAAATGCGCTGGATTCTCGTGGGCGTCACCGCGATAATCGCCTGCGTTGTGGCGGTGTGGATGTTCCGCGAGAAACTGTTCGGCGATATCGCCGCGCTGTCACTGGTACTCGGCGGAGCGCTGGGCAATATCCGCGACCGCTGGCTGCATGGCTATGTCATCGACTATGCCGATCTGCACTTCGGGGACTTTCGCCCTTTCCTTATTTTCAACATTGCCGATGCGGCAATCACCATCGGTGTCGTTATTATCCTTGCCCGCGCGCTGTTCATGCGCGAGAAACCGGATGATGGGCAGGACGCCGCAATGCCAGACAAGAGTTCTTAGATCATGACCAAGTACACCCGCATCCTAATCGTTTCTGCCGCCGCCAGCACGCTTGCGGCCTGCGGCGGCATCGACCTTGGCAATCGCGAACGGCCCGACGAATTTGCGGTCCAGCGCCAGGCTCCGCTGGTGATCCCGCCTGACTTCGACCTCGTCCCGCCGGCACCCGGCGCGCCGCGCCCGACCGAAGGCACCGCGTCCGAGCAGGCGCTGGAAGCTCTGTTTGGCGGCCCCGCACAGCGCAGCGCCGTCGAAAACGCAACGATCAGCCAGGCCGGCACGGCCGCTCCCGGCATTCGCTCGAGCGTTGGCGATGCCGAGACCTACACGGTCAACAAGGGCACCGAAGTCCGCGCCATCCTCGCCGCCCCCGAAGGCGACGGCCAGTCCGCGCGGAGCGTGATACCTTCCTGATTTAGGCGAGCGCATCCGCGCTCGCATCCTCGGCGCTGCTCCCTCCGCTACGCTGCCGGGCGCCTGCGGGAGCGCAATTCGCGCACTGTCGTTGCCTGGTCGGCACCGATACCCGCGCCTGCACTGTATCTGCTGGAAATATTTCGGTCGAGACTAGCGGCCGACAAAGGCCGACTGGCCGCCCGGACCGGCCCCGTAGCGCAGCGAAGGGAATAGCCGGGACGACGAAGCTGCGGATGCAGCTTCATGAGACAGATTATACTTCACTCACCAGCAGCTTGTCGATCTTGCGGCCGTCCATGTCGACCACTTCGAAGCGCCAGCCCTGATCGGTGAAATACTCGCCTTCGGTTGGCAGGTGCTTGAGCTGGAACAACGCATAGCCCGCAGCCGTGGCGAATTCGCGGCCTTCGGGCAGGTCCAGTCCGAGCTTTTCCTCCAGCGCATCGGCCGACAGCGCGCCCGACACCAGCAGCGAGCCATCCTCGCGCTCGGTAATCATCGGTGTGTCGCCTTCGTCCTGATGGCTGGCGAAATCGCCGGCAATGGCGGACAGCAGATCGGCAGTCGTCACGATGCCATCGAGATGGCCGTATTCGTCGTGCACCATTGCCATGCCCGTCCCCGATTGCTGGAGCGAGCGCAGCGCATCCATCGCATCGAGCTGGTCGGGAACTACCCCGCTCTTGTGGAGCAAGTCCGTCAGTACCACGGGTTCACCAGCAACCAGCAGCGCGAGAAGTTCGCGCACCTTGACCACGCCGATCACCTTGTCGGGCGAGCCTTCTGCAACAGGCAGCAGCGAATGCGGCGATTCGGCGATCACCCTTCGCATCTCTTCCTCGCTGGCACTTGCATCGAGCCAGTCGAGATCCGTGCGCGGGGTCATCAACTCGCGCACCGGGCGATCCTGCAGGCGCATGATGCCCGACAGGATCGCGCGCCCCTGCTCCTCGATCACCCCGGTGCGTGTGGCATCGGCAAAGATCATCTGCAGCTCTTCGGCAGTCAGGTGATGGTCGCCCTTGTGGCGAATGCCCAGCGCCCAGAGCAGGAGGTTGGAAGATGTATCGAGCAGCCAGACAAAGGGTGCGGCTACGCGGGCCAACAGGTCCATCGGCCGCGCCATGATGATGGCGATGGGTTCTGCGGTGCGCAGCGCCAGTTGCTTGGGCACCAGCTCGCCGATCACGAGGCTGAAATAGGTCGTGAGGGCGATGGTGAGGACGAAGCCAATGTCCTGTGCGAGCTCTGCCTCTATCCCGAGCAGCGCGATGCGCTCGCCCACGGGCTGGCCGAGTGTCGCACCCGAAACCGCGCCCGCGATAATCCCGATCAGCGTGATCCCGATCTGCACAGTAGAGAGGAACTTGCCCGGCTCCAGCGCCAGCCGCATCGCGATCTCGGCGCTCTTGCTGCCGCGCTCGGCAGCCATTTTAAGCCGCGCGGTACGGGCAGAAACAATCGCCAGCTCGGACATGGCGAAAACGCCATTGAGCACGATCAGGAAAGCGAGGGCGGCAAGGAACGGCCAGGGAAAGGGGGACATCAGGTCTGCGGCGCTAGCAGATAAGGCGCGCGGCGCGAAGAGTCCTATTTGCACAGACTGTTGGAACACCAGGGGCATCCAGCCGTTTCACGCATTGTATGACCAGCCACTCGCAACGGTGGTCAACGATCTTTGGAGGAAGAACTACATGAAAACGAAGAACATTCTCACCTCGTCCATCGCTGCGATTGCGCTAATTGGCACGACCACGGCTTGTGTAACCGATCCCAACACCGGCGAGCGTCATATCTCGCGCACCGCTATTGGCGGCATCGGCGGTGCTGGCCTTGGCTATCTGCTGGGCGGCCTCGTCGGCGGCAAGACTGCACGTATCGTGGGTGCAGGCATCGGCGCAGCAGCGGGCGGCTATGTCGGCTATCGCATGGACGAACAGATTCGCGAGCTGGAAGAAGTCACCGCCGGTACCGGTGTCGACGTCGGCCAGACCCCGAACGGTGATGGCATCCTGGTGAACTTCCCCGAAGTGACCTTCGCCGTCGATTCGACCACGATTTCGCCGCAGATGCGCACCACGCTCGATGGTGTTGCGCAGAGCATGATCGACTACCCCAACAGCCTGATCGACGTAATGGGTCACACCGATTCCACCGGTAGCGACCAGTACAACCTCGACCTTTCGCGTCGCCGCGCCGAATCGGTCGCCAACTACCTCGTATCGCGCGGTGTTGCCCGCGCCCGCATCGAAACGATCGGCTATGGCGAGCAGTATCCGGTAGCAGACAACACCACTGTCAGCGGTCGTTCGCAGAACCGCCGTGTGGAAATCCGCATTACGCCGATTACCGAGGCCGACGTCGAACAAGCCTATTGATCGACCGAAAAGCCGAATTGAAAAGGCCGCTCCTCACGGGGCGGCCTTTTTCTATCGTATCGCCAGTACTTCGGCGCGGTCCGCCAGATGCGCCACGGCTTCGGCATGGATCGCGGGCGCGCTCACGAGCAATCCGAAGGCACGCGGGTCCCGCTTGTTGTAATTGAGTGGCCCGCCGAATGCGTCGGTCACGGCTGCACCGGCCTCGCGCGCGATCAGCGCCGCAGCGCCGATATCCCATTCGTATCCCCAACGCAGCGTCGCCACGATGTCGGCCCGGTTATCGGCCACCATTGCCACGCGCAGGGCTATGGAGTTGGGCTTCTCGACCATTTCAAGGATGCGGTCTTCCTTTGCCAGCGAATCCGCGGGCACCCGCGCGCCAGTGAAGGTCTTGCGCCTGCTCGCCCTCAACCGCTTGCCATTGAGCCAGGCACCCTTGCCCGCCACCGCGGACCAGACTTCCTTGCGCGCCGGTGCTACCAGCGTGCCGAGCAGCGGCCGCCCGCCGCTGATCAGCGATACCGAAACTGCCCAACCGCTGCGGCCGCGAATGAAATCGCGCGTACCGTCGATCGGATCGACCAGCCAGATCAGCGATTTGTCGAGACGGCCGGCATGATCGGCGGTTTCCTCGCTCAGCCATCCGGCAGCAGGCAGCAGCCGGCCCAGTTCGCGCTTCAGGAAAGCATCGACTTCGAGGTCGGCCTCGCACACCGGACTGCCGGGCGTTTTCTCCCAGCTCTCGAGCGCGTGTCCCGCCCCCGGCCAGCGCCCAAGCGCCATATGACCTGCCTCGCGGCAGATCTGTTCGAGTTTCATCGTGTCGATCATGCGTGAAGTCGCAAATGATACTACCAACGAGTGATTGCAAGCCGCTTGCTATGATGCTTTAGCGCGCAGCGAATCTTTCCATTTTCAGGTATGAAGGCCCGCCCCCATGAACATCCACGAATACCAGGCCAAGGAACTCCTCGCCAAATTCGGCATCGGTGTGCCCACAGGCTATCCTGCAACAAGCGTGGAAGAAGCCGTGGAAGCGGCGGGCAAGCTGCCCGGCCCGCTGTACGTGGTGAAAGCGCAGATCCATGCCGGTGGACGCGGCAAGGGCAAATTCGCTGAGCTTCCCGCCGACGCCAAGGGCGGTGTACGCCTCGCCACGAGCGTGAACGCGGTGGAAACCGATGCGCGCGAAATGCTCGGCAACACGCTGGTTACCGTCCAGACGGGTGACGAGGGCAAGCAGGTGAACCGTCTCTACGTCACCGATGGCGTCGATATTGCGGAGGAATATTACCTCTCGATGGTGATCGACCGCGAATCGAGCCGCGTGGCCATGATCGTTTCCACCGAAGGCGGCATGGATATCGAGGACGTAGCGCATAACACGCCCGAAAAGATCGCCACCATCACCATCGATCCGGCAACCGGTTTCATGCCACACCACGGCCGCAGCGTGGCCAACGCGCTGAAGCTGGAAGGCGCGCTGGGCAAGGCCGCTGGCAAGCTTGCCAGCCAGCTCTACACCGCTTTCACCAAGCTCGATTGCGACATGCTGGAAATCAATCCGCTGGTCGAAACCAAGGGCGGCGAACTGCTCGTGCTCGACACCAAGATGAGCTTCGATTCCAACGCGCTCTACCGCCACCCCGACGTGGAAGCCATGCGCGACGAGACCGAGGAAGACCCGATGGAGGTCGAGGCGAGCAAGCACGACCTCGCCTACATCAAGCTCGATGGCGATATCGGCTGCATGGTGAACGGCGCGGGCCTTGCCATGGCGACGATGGACATCATCAAGCTCAACGGTTCTTTTCCCGCCAACTTCCTCGACGTGGGCGGCGGCGCGACGACCGAGAAGGTGACCGCGGCGTTCAAGATCATCCTGTCCGATCCGGCAGTGAAGGGCATTCTCGTCAACATCTTCGGCGGCATCATGCGTTGCGACACGATTGCGGAAGGCATCGTGATCGCGGCCAAGGAAGTCGATCTGGACGTGCCACTGGTTGTCCGCCTCGAAGGCACGAATGTGCAGCAGGGCAAGGACATTCTCGCCAATTCTGGCCTGCCGATTATTGCGGCTGACGATCTGGGCGATGCCGCCAAGAAGATTGTGGCGCAGGTAAAGGAAGCGGCCTGAATTCAGCCGCAAGGAGAAAGGGCGGGCTATTGCATCCGTTCGAAACGGAACAATAGCTCGCTGATCTCCTCCCCTTCGCTGCGCATTCGCACGGCAGCCACCAGTCCGTCCTCGCCATCGCAGCGCAGGGTCAATGCGTGGAAATAGGCCGCGCATGGCTCGACCGCGACGAGGCGGAAGGTCAGCATATCGTCCTGCGCTTCCCAGCCGGTCAAATCGGCATTGAAGTGCTTGAGGCGAAGGACAAGCGACCCGTCCTCCTCCGTCAGATACATATGTTCCGAAAAGCGGATGGTGCCATCAGCCGTCGCCTGCACGAATGTCCCGATCATGGTGTCGCCAGTGGGCGGAAGCCAGCTTTCCATCGCACGGTGGCCACCGATACCGGTGCCTTCCCATTGCCCGACCAGCCATTCAAGCTGACCTATTTCGGCGGAAGGTGGCACGTGGTCGTCTGGAGCGATGCGCGTTTCCTGCGCGCTGGCCGGCGAAGAGACACCAAGTACCAGTGCCATCGCAGTGGCGGGAACGGGAAGACGCATGCAGGAGTCTCCTTTACAGCACAGCAGTGGACGCTAAGCCGAATGCGGACGCGGGTAAAGCGACCTCGCTTGACCTATACGTAAGACTGTTTACATAAGCGGCAGTTGCCGAATCCGAGAGAGGACGAAGACCAATGAAAATCCTCGTGCCCGTTAAGCGGGTGATTGATTACAACGTGAAGCCCCGCGTGAAGGCGGATGGTTCCGGTGTTGATCTTGCCAATGTGAAGATGAGCATGAACCCGTTTGACGAGATTGCCGTGGAAGAGGCGATCCGGTTGAAGGAAGCGGGCAAGGCCGAAGAAATTATCGCTGTCAGCATTGGCCCGGCCAAGGCGCAGGAAACGCTGCGCACCGCGCTCGCCATGGGCGCAGACCGGGCGATCCTGGTCGAAGCCGATGATGGCGTTGCCTCGAAGACCGAACCGCTCGCCGTGGCCAAGATCCTCAAGGCGATTGCCGAGGAAGAAGGCGCTGGCATTGTAATGCTAGGCAAGCAGGCGATCGACGACGACAGCAACCAGACAGGGCAAATGCTCGCCGCGCTGATGGGCCGCCCGCAAGGCACCTTCGCCAGCGAAGTGACGATCGAAGGCGATCATGTCAGCATAACGCGCGAAGTCGATGGCGGCCTCGAAACGGTCAAGCTGTCGCTCCCTGCCATTGTCACCACCGACTTGCGCCTCAACGAGCCGCGCTATGCTTCGCTGCCCAACATCATGAAGGCCAAGAAGAAGCCGCTCGACACCAAGACGCCGGCTGATTTCGGCGTCGATGTCACGCCGCGCATCACCACCACCAATGTCAGCGAGCCGCCGGTCCGCCAGGCGGGCGAGATCGTCGAGGATGTCGACGCGCTGGTAGCCAAGCTCAAAGCCCTGGGAGTCGCCTGATGACCACACTCGTATTTGCCGAACCGCATGGCGACAGTGTTGCCGACGCGACCCTCGCCACTGTCACCGCTGCCGCCGCGCTGGGCGGCGACACTCACGTGCTCGTTACCGGCTCGAAGGCCGCCGCCGATGCCACCGCGCAGATCGCCGGCGTATCCAAGGTGCTGCACGCCGAAGACGCCGCTTATGCGCATGGGCTGGCCGAAAACGTTGCGCCGCTGATTGTTGGCCTGATGGACAGCTACGACGCGGTCCTTGCGCCCGCCACCACCACCGGCAAGAACGTGCTGCCGCGCGTTGCTGCATTGCTCGACGTAATGCAGGTCTCCGACATCATGAGCGTGGAAGGCCCCAAGAGCTTCACCCGCCCGATCTATGCCGGCAATGCCATCGCCACGGTTGAAAGCAGCGACCCCAAGCTCGTCATCACCGTGCGCACCACCGCCTTCGACAAGGCCGAGGCGAGCGGTGGCAGCGCATCTGTCGAGCCTGTCAGCGGCGATGGCGATGCGGGCCTGTCCGAGTTCGTGAAGCTCGATGCGGTCAAGTCTGACCGCCCCGAACTCACCAGTGCCGGCATCATCGTATCGGGTGGCCGCGCGCTGAAGGATGGGCCGACCTTCGAACAATACATCACTCCGCTCGCCGACAAGCTCGGCGCTGCCATCGGTGCCAGCCGCGCTGCGGTCGATGCGGGATATGTGCCCAACGATTACCAGGTCGGCCAGACCGGCAAGATCGTTGCGCCCGACCTCTACATCGCCATCGGCATTTCGGGCGCGATCCAGCACCTTGCGGGCATGAAGGACTCCAAGACGATCGTCGCGATCAACAAGGATCCCGACGCCCCGATCTTCCAGGTCGCCGACATCGGACTAGTTGCAGACCTCTTCAACGCAGTGCCCGAACTGACCGAAAAGCTGTGATTGCATAAGCACTTGCCTGCCGCGCAACCTGCGTTAGGTTGCGCGGCAGGAGGTGCTTTTTGTGAAATTTCGCTGCATTCTTGGCCTGGCCCTGGTCGCGCTGGTGCCTTCGGTTCCGACCGCCGCCCAGACATATCCCGAGATCGTCGAGCTTTCACCCGAAGCGCGTGCGCTGATTGGTGACGAGAGTTTTCATCTCCCCCAATCAGAATGGCGTTTGTCGAGCTCCAACGAAGGATGTTCGGTCCGGCGGGATTTCAAGCTTGGCGACAATACCGTCACTTTCGTCATGCGGCGGCTCCAACCGGGTCTCCCGGTGCAATATGCCATCATCGGGAGCGAATTCTCGGTCGACGAGCCGGTCGAGGCAGGCTTCATCCCCGGTAGCGGGCTGGCTCGCTACACAAGGCTCGCGAATGCCTCTTTCGGCGAGCGCGACGGCTTCGTCTATGCCGGCTTCCCGTACCCGGTGGCGCAGGGCGAAACCGCAGCGGACGAGTACGCGCTTGCACCCGGATCACGCTATTACGTTATCCAGGGCGAAGATGCCGACCCCATTGTTCTGCGCACCGGAGCAATCGACCAGGCGCTTTCAAGCCTTACGGATTGCGCGGTTGAAGGGCTGATCGCCATGGGCGTCGATCTGCGGGGGCCAGGTGCCCCTACCCGGCAACCCGGGCTTCTCAACGATGAGATTATCGATGCGCGATTGCGAGTGGCCTATCCGGGCTCGGCAGTACGCGACGGGCGACAGGGCCCGGTGCTGCTCCGCCTGATTGTCGATCCCGAAGGCGAGGTCACCTATTGCCACGTCGCAAGCTATCTCACGGCGCGCGTCTTGCGCGATACGGCGTGCGCGACTTTGCGCGAGTATGGTGAGTTAGAGCCTGCGAGCGATAGAGATGGCAACCCCACCACCGGCTTCTTCGTCCAGCGCGTCATCTTCCATATCCGCAACCCCTATTAGGTCGCTGGCGCCTTAGAGCGCATGAGTCAGGAAATGGATGGTCACGCCAACAAGCCCGCCCACCAGCGTGCCGTTAATGCGGATGAACTGAAGATCGCGGCCGACCGCGCGCTCGATACGCATGGTGATCGTACCTGCATCCCAGCCCTTTACCGTATGTGACACCAGGCTGACGATCTGGTCGCCATAACGGGTCACCACGCCCACCAGAGTGCGGCGGGCAAAGCGGTTGACCTGCACCTGCAGGGCGGGATCCTCGCGCAGCCTTTCGCCCAACTCGGCAAGGCTCTGGCCCATCTGGCCCGACATTGCCCGGTCAGGATTGCGCAACATGTCGATCAGCGAATGACGCAGCCGCTCCCAAACGCCCATCCACCAGTCACCCACGGCCGGATTGGCGAGCAGGTCGTTCTTCATGCGCTCCACCTTTGTGCGCATGGTCGGATCATGCTGCAGGTCGTGCGCCAGGCTGGCGAGGCCTTCCTCCACCTTGGCGCGCACCGGATGGTCAGGATCGACATGCATTTCGGCGAGCAGCTTGTAGAGCCCGTTGAGCACTGATTCGGCCAGGCGCGCATCGAGCCCGGTCCAGCGGATGATCGCATTGGCGCGGGCCTGTACCATGTCGCGAACCATGTCCTCATTGTCTTCCAGCGCCAGCCCCGCCCAGCGGATGAACCCGTCGATCAGCGGGCGATGGCGATTGTCGGCAATCGCGGTTTCCAGAACCCGGCCAAGCAGCGGCGACACTTCAAGCTTTTCGGCCTGCCGTGCGAGGCCCGCTTTGACTTGTAGCCCAAGCCGGTCGGGATCGAGCGATTCGAGCAATTCGACCAGCAATTGCCCCGCCCCTGCGCGAATGCGGCCCTCGGTGTCTTCCCCTCGCTTGGCGAGGAAATCACCGGCAGCAAGCGCCACGTTCATCTCACGCATACGCCGCGCGACCACCACTGGCGTCAGGAAGTTCGAGCGCAGGAATTGCGCCATGGTGTCGGCAATACGATTCTTGTTCTCGGGAATTATCGCCGTGTGCGGAATGGGAATGCCAAGCGGATGGCGAAACAGAGCGGTCACCGCGAACCAGTCCGCCAACCCGCCGACCATTGCCGCTTCGGCAAAGGCGTTCACATAGCCCCATGCCGGGTGCTGGCCGAGCAACTGGTATGTCGCGACGAAGATTGCCGCCATCGCCACGAGCAGCAAGGTGGCGGTGAGGCGCATCCGCCGGGCCTTGTCAGGCGGCAGCGCATTGGCCGAGCCGATTGCAGGGGTTCGATTACTCGGCAGGCTGCGGCTCCGCACCCGAAGCGATATCGTCGCCCGGCTTGTAGGTCAGGAACCGCTCACGCATCCATGGGCCAAAACGCTTCTCCAGCCCGTCTGCCAGGCTAAATCCTGCAGGCACGATCAGCAGCGTGAGCAGCGTGGAAAGTATCAGGCCGCCGATCACCACCAGACCCATTGGCTGACGCCATGCACCATCGGCACTGAGCGCCAGCGCAGTTGGGATCATGCCCGCCGTCATCGCCACCGTCGTCATCACGATCGGTTGCGCACGCTTGTGGCCTGCCTCGATAATCGCCTCGCGCTTGGGCTTGCCGGTTTCCAGCTCTTCCAGTGCAAAATCGATCAGCAAGATCGAGTTCTTCGAGACGATGCCGAACAGCATCAGCATCCCGATGAACACCGGCAGCGTCAACTCCATGCCGACTGCCATGACGAGCAGCAGGCCGCCCAGCGGCGCGAGGAATAGCGAGCCCATATTGACGAGCGGCGAAACCAGTCTGCGGTAGAGCAGCACGAGCACAGCGAACACCAGCAGGATGCCGGTCAGCAGGGCGGGAACGAAGCTCTGCTGCAATTCCTCCTGTGCCTCGTCCTGCCCCACCGCGGGGCTGGTTACGCCGGTCGGCAGGTCGCGCATGATCGGGAGCTGGTCGATAGCCGGCATGATGTCGCCGCGCGCAAAGCCGGGCGCAATGTCGGCCCCGATGAAGACCCGGCGGCTCTGGTTATAACGTTCGATCGAGGTCGGACCCATTCCGAAGCGGATGTCCGCCACGCGTTCGAGCGGGACGGAGCCGCCGGTGGAGGTCGGCACGGGGAGGTTGCGGATGGTCGAAAGGTCGCGCCGCTCGCTTTCGGCAAGCCGCACCCTGATCGGCACCTGCCGGTCCGAAAGCGAGAATTTCGCTGCGTTCTGGTCGATATCGCCAAGCGTGGCGATGCGGATCGCCTGGCTCAGCGCGGCGGTGGTGACACCAAGGCTGGCCGCAAGCTCTTCACGCGGTTCAATCAGCAATTCCGGGCGCTGCAGGTCCAGCTCTACGCGAGGTGCAACAATACCCGGTATTCCGCGCATCTGCTCGGCAAGCGTTTCGGCAGTCGCGTTGAGCGCTTCGGGATCGGAACCGGCGAGCATTTTCGAAATGGCGCGCCCGGTCGCGCTGCCGCCGCCGGGGCCGGATTGATCCTGGAAATTGATTCGCGCATCGGGGAAGTCCTGGAGCACAGTCGTCATCTCACGCTCAAACTGCAGACTGTCGCGCACGCGATCTTCTGCGAGTACGAGCCGGATCAGGCCATTGCCTTCATTGGCAATTCCCAGTGCCAGTGCGACCTCCTGTTCTTCCTTCAGCCGCGCGGAAACCGCATCGACTACGATTTCAGTCTGTTCGAGCGTGGTTCCGGGCACCATTTCGATGCGGACCAGCGAGAAGTCGCTGTCGGTGGCGGGGAAGAACTGCTTGGGCAAAACGACCATTGTGAAAATGGTCATCGCCAGCGCGCCCACGCCGATACCCATCATCCACATCCTGTGATCGAGGAAACGCGCGCGAAGGCGACCGAGGCGGTTGACGAACCATTTATGGAAGTCACCGCCAAGAATGCCGGTCAAGAAGGTCAGGCCGATACGCAAGAGCCCTCCCGCCACCCACGAGGCAATCCCCGCAAGGAAAACCGCAGCAGACATGGAAACGACGGCGAGAATGAATCCGATAAACATCGCGATCGGGTTGGGAAGCACGTCGAACTCGCCAGTCCAGAAGCGCGCATCCATGCTTTGCGCCAGCGTTTCATTGCCGAACCAGAAGTAGATGACATAGCCGAATGCCGCGACGCCCGCTCCTGCAATCAGGATGAATAGCGGGCTGGCAATCAAGCCGTACTGCCATTTGAAAGGCGCGCGCCCGAGTTCGCTGACGCGGCGACGCAGTGCGCTGTCGTCGAGCGACCACCGCAGGACGGACATGTACCTGTCCATCATGGGGCCTTCGCCGTGCGAAGCCTGGCCCTTGGCCTTGAGGAAATAGGCCGCGATCATCGGAGTGATCATGCGCGCCACCGCGAGGCTCATCAGCACCGAGACAACCACGGTAATCCCGAAATTCTTGAAGAAAATGCCGGTAATCCCGGACATCAGGCCGACGGGCAGGAACACGGCGACAATCGAGAATGTCGTGGCGACAACCGCGAGTCCGATCTCGTCGGCAGCATCTATGCTGGCCTGGTAGGCGCTCTTGCCCATGCGCATATGGCGCACGATGTTCTCGATTTCGACGATGGCATCATCCACCAGCACGCCCGCAACCAGACCCAGCGCCAGCAACGACATGGTGTTGAGCGTGAAGCCGAACCAAGCCTCGAGAAACCAGAAGGTCGGTATTGCCGAGAGCGGTATCGCCAGCGAAGCGATGATGGTCGCACGCCAGTCCCGCAGGAACAGGAACACGACGATCACGGCAAGCAATGCCCCTTCGACCATTGCCGCCAGGGAACTTTCGTACTGCGCCTTGGTGTAATCCACTTCGGTGAACAGGCGGGTGAAGCTGACCCCGGGATTTCCCGCCTCGATGTCCTGAAGGGCTTCGACCACGCCGTCATACACGGCGACATCCGATTCGCCGCGGGCACGTGTCACCGAGAAAGTCACGATCTGTTCGCCGTTGAGCTTCGACATCGAGCGTAGTTCGCCGTAGGAGTCGCTGACGCGGGCGATGTCCGACAATTTAATCGAGCGTCCATTGAGCGACAATTGCGCTTGCGAAAGTTCAAAGACCGATTGCGCATTGCCCAGCACGCGCACCGACTGGCGCGATCCTGCGATTTCGGACTGGCCACCCGCCGCATTGATATTGAGCTGGCGCAGGGCCGCGTTGACTTGCGCCGCGGTCAGGCCGAGCGATTGCATGCGCGCCGGGTCGAGAATCACCAGGATTTCCCGGTCGACACCGCCATTGCGGTTAACCTCGGCAAGGCCCTCTACCTGCAGCAGCCGCTTGGTAATCGTATCGTCGATAAACCAGCTTAACTGTTCGATCGTCATGTCGTCGGCATCGACGGCGAAATAGACGATGGGGCGTGAACTGGTTTGCTGCTTGAATACGCGCGGTTCGAGAATGCCATCGGGCAGCTCGCCGCGTATCTGGTCAACCGCGCTGTTCACTTCGTTGACGACAGCATCGATATCGGTCCCCAGCTCGAATTCGATAACGGTGAAGGAATTGCCTTCCGATGCGGTCGAGCGGATATTCTCGATACCGTCGAGCGTCTGGACCGCCGCTTCCACGCGCTGTGTGATCTGGTTCTCGACCTCGGTCGGAGCAGCGCCGGGCTGGGAAATGCTGACGATGGCAATCGGAAACTCGATGTCCGGATTGTTCTGCACATCCATTCGTGAAAAGCTGACTATGCCGGCCAGAGTCAGGCCGACAAACAACAGGATGGGGACGATCGGGTTGCGGATCGACCACGCAGAAATCTGGTTGAAATCCATGGTGTCTTTAACCGCCTAGTCCTGCATCATCGGGCGCACGGTCTGACCTTCGGTCAGGAATCCGCCCGCCTGCAAGACCACCTTCTCCGACCCGTCGAGGCCCGAAGCGATGGCGATGCCATCCTCTCGGATCATCCCGAGTTCGACATTGCGGCGCACCGCCTTGTTCTCGTCATCGACGATATAGACGTAGCTCGATGTCTCGTCGGACAGGATTGCGCTTTCAGGCAATCGCGGCGCAACCACCGTGCCGCTGGTAATGCGCGCCGTGGCAAAGCCACCGGGCCGCAGGGCAGGATCATAGGACAAGGCAACGCGCGCCGTGCCCTGGCGATTGGTCCGGTCGATCACCGGCGAAATCTGCCAGACTTGCCCGGTGAAGCTTCGCTCGCTGCCGGCCGGTGTGACCGTCACGCTTGCCCCGACGGGAATCGTTGCCAGCTCGTTCTCGCCAACCTGGGCGAGCATTTCCATTTCACCACCGCGCGCAATCGCGAACAGAGTGCCGGATCCGGGGCTGACGACCTGGCCGGGTTCGACATTGCGGGTCAGCAGGAGACCGGCTGATGGCGCGACTACGTTGAGCTGGGCATTGCGGGCGCGGCGTTCCGCGAACTGCGCGCGCGCTACGTCCACACGCGCAAATGCTGCATCGCGCGTTGCCGTAAGGCGGTCGATATCGGCCTGGCTGATGAAGCCGCGTTCTACCAGTTGCAAGGCGCGGTCCAGATTGGCTTGCGCGAGATCCGCGTCAGCTTGAGCGACCTGGATTTGCGCAGCTTGCGCGCTTGCCTGCTGGTTCTGGACCGAACGGTCGATCACGGCCAGCACCTGTCCGGCGCGCACCCATTCGCCCGCTTCTACGGGGACCGATACTACGCGGCCACCTTCGCCGACCACGCCGACAGGCATCTCGCGCCGCGCCGCCAGCGTTCCGGTTGCATTGATTGTGCCTTCGAGTGTGCCGGCACCTGGAATTGCGACGGTCACAGCAGGTGCGCTGCCGTCGTTGCCCACGTTGACAAAAGGCACTTCCTCTTCGCCGCCGGTCAGCATCAGGCCGCCGATGATGGCACCGACCAGAATTACCGCGAGCGCGATCCACAGGCGGCGCTTGCGCCGTCCCTGCCCCTCAAGGGCCTGTTCGTCGGTAGCGTCAGCATCCAGCGCGGCACCAAGGCCCTCCGGATTTTCGCTTTCGAGGTCAGTCGTACTTACTTTGGTCTCGAGATTCATTGGCGCGTGTCTTTTCAAGGCCCTGCCGGCAGCTTTTGCTTGGCTTATCACAATTGCCCCCGGCGGGCGACCGGGTTGGCGGTAAGCCGCCTTTAGCGGCTTGCAGGCGACATAAGCAATCCGATCGTCTGCCAAACAGCCATGTCACCCGACCAATGACGCATGAAAATAGCGAAAGGGGCGCAAGGTCGATGACCTTGCGCCCCAAAGCGTATTCTTCAGTTATCGAGGGCGCTAGCCCCCGAAGCGTGATTAGCGCACGCGACCGCGCTGGATCATGTTCATGATGCCAAGCAGTACGACTGCGCCGACCAGGCTCATCAGAAGGCCGGGAATGCTGAATTCGGTGAGCGTCGAGGTCACGCCGATCAACGAACCGATCCAGCCGCCAAGCAGTGCACCGATCAGGCCGACAACGATGTTCCAGAAAATGCCCATCGAGGCATCACGGCCCATGATCATGCTGGCAATCCAGCCGATGATGCCGCCGACGATAATTGCGATAATCCAACCCATAACCCTGTTCTCCTCTATTCTTCCCGATTCGGGAATCTAGAGCACAAACGTAGAAAGAGTTCCGGTGTTCCGAAACTCCCTCTGGAAAACTCGAGTTTTGTCTGTTTTCGTCGGTATTTGCCCCGAGAAAGGCGTAAAAAAACAGCGAAGTCAGTATTTCAACTGGCGCTCGTACAGGTCACGATAATGCTGGATCCGGGTGACACGCAGGCCCTGCATGCCCGAACGGTCGACAGCACGCTGCCATCCGGCAAACTCCTCCAGGGTCAGGCCATAACGCTCGAGAACTTCGTCGATCGTCAACAGGCCGCCATTGACCGCAGCCACGACCTCGGCTTTGCGCCGCACGACCCACCGCTTCGTCTTGGGCGAAGGCAGATCGTCGATCGTCAGCGGCTCTCCAAGAGGGCCGATCACCTGCGCAGGACGTATTTTCTGATTCTCGATCATGTGTTTCCTCGGTTGGCCGGATCATCGCGGTCAGCGCGTCGATCACTTGTGGCGCAAGCGTCTTTGCCATTGGCTAAAGCATCAGGGTTAACGCTGTGTTTGCTATTGCCTGCGGTCAGCCCCTCTGGCGCCTTGTCATGCTGCAGAGCGATATGATGCGCGCTCAGCGCATCGAAGCTGGCGAGAACGCCGTTCGCCTGCGATGCAAGTTCGCTGCGCAAATCACGTGCAGCGGCCAACTTCGCGACAAGCTCTGACCAATCGAGTGCGCACAGTTCCTCGCCCATGGTTTCACCATGGTCAGAACCATTTGCGCTGGGCGCTATGGGGGGTTTCCCTTCGAACATGACAACGGGCTTTAGGGCGCAACCGTCAAGAAGCGGTAAAACGTGCCTTAACCTTGTGTTACACATCACGGCTGCAGCGGGACCGGGGGGCTTTTGCCGCAGCCTGTAAAGGTGTAGGGCGCGCGGCCATGTCACATGAAGCTGCCACGATTCCCGCGTTGCCGATTGCGGTTAACGCCGAAGCGCTGTTCGACTTGCCGCGCGCGGCGAGCGATTGCCGCATCGTGGTCGCCATGTCTGGCGGGGTCGACAGCTCGGTCGTAGCTGCCCTGGCGGCGCAGACCGGAGCGGAAGTGATTGGCATCACACTGCAACTTTATGACTATGGCGCGGCAACCGGGCGCAAGGGCGCGTGTTGCGCAGGCGATGACATCCACGATGCCCGCATGGTTTCGGACAGGCTGGGTATCGCGCATTACGTATTCGATCACGAAAGCAGCTTTCGCGAAGAGGTGGTCGAAACCTTCGCCGACGAATATCTCGCCGGACGCACACCGATACCCTGCATCCGCTGCAATATGGGCCCCAAGTTCACAGACCTGCTGCGCATGGCACGTGAACTGGGTGCGGACTGCCTCGCTACCGGGCATTATGTGCGCCGCGTAATGGGCGATGCAGGCGTTGAATTGCACCGTGCGCATGATCCGGCGCGCGACCAGTCCTATTTTCTCTACGCGACGACCGAAGAACAGCTCGATTACCTGCGTTTCCCGCTCGGTGGCCTGCCCAAGAGCGATGTGCGGGCAATCGCCGAGAGCTTCGGCCTCGTCGTCGCCAACAAGCCCGACAGCCAGGACATCTGCTTCGTCCCCGATGGCGACTACGCCAAGATCGTCAAGGCGATGCGCCCCGAAGGGGGCCGCGCGGGCAATATCGTCCATACCGAAACCGGCGAGGTGATGGGACAGCATCCGGGCATTATCCATTACACCGTCGGCCAGCGGCGCGGGCTCGAAATCGGCGGGCAGGCAGAACCGCTCTACGTTGTTGCGCTCGATGCTGAGGCTGCCGAAGTTCGCGTAGGGCCCAAGCGCCTGCTCGCCGTTGGCGCGGCGCAAATCATCGAGACAAACCGTATCGGCCCCCTTCCCGATACGCCATTGACCGCGAAGGTTCGCTCGCTGTCGAAGCCGGTGCCGATCACGCTCAACGGTTCTATCGGAAATGGCGCTACGGTCACCATCCGCTTCGGCTCGCCCGAATTTGGCGTGGCGCCAGGACAGGCGGCAGTGATCTATGCCGGTGACAGGGTTGTCGGCGGCGGCTGGATCGAATCTACCTCCCCGGCCTGACCGACGAGACTACCGGTCCCAAGGCTCTAGCACGCAGCCATATCCGTCCCGATAGGTTGCGGTGTTTGATGCGAACGGAGGAAATTGCGCGGTGACGCTCCTCTCTTCCTCGTCCTCGCCCAGCAGGACTGGCGGCGTACCAAGCACGAAGTTCTGCTCGCAAACCGATTCGGACTGGCCGGCGACGAATCGGCAGGCGCAGACATTGCGCGCGGCATGGGCCGTAGCCAGTTCGCCGTAACCGCTGATGGGCGCGCGGAAAATCCAGCCGATCCCCGCCAGCAAAAGCAGTACGAGCAGCAAGATTTTCAACAAGCGCGTAGCCTTTTTTCCGCTTGCCTGTTTTGTCGTTGCCATTCGTTCGAGCCTGCGTGAAAGAGGGTCCTGCCATGTCGTTCCATAGCTCATCAAACCGCCGCGAGAAGCGCTCGCCCGCGCTGCTGCTGGCGCTCGCTACGGCACTGGCCGCCTGTTCGCAAGATGGTCCGCCACCCGAACCTCCGCTCAGCGATGAAGCGATGGCAGCGGTGGTGGTCGATCCGGGAATTTCGCGCGAGCGACTGGCGCGGCAGGTCGACGAATTGTTTACCTCGCCCGACATTGGCGAGACACAGGCCGTGCTTGTCTTGCGTGAAGGGGAGATCGTGGCCGAGCGCTATGCCGAAGGCTTCGATGAGCAAACGATCTTTCCCGGGTGGTCGCTGTCGAAGAACGTGACCGCTGTCCTTATCGGCATGATGGTGGCTGACGGACGCCTGGCACTGGATGATCCCGCTCCCATCACCGCGTGGCAGCGCACTGGCGATCCGCGTGGCGGGGTGACGTTGCGACACCTGCTGCAAATGCGTTCGGGCCTGCGCTACGGTCAACCCAATGACCCTATCTATGCCGATCCGACCGACCGCATGGTGTTGCTCGAAGGGCGCGATGACATGGGAGCATGGGCAATCGCGCAGCCGCTCGAGGATGAGCCGGGGAGCACATTCCGCTATTCCGACCCCTCGATCATGATCCTGTCCGCCATAGCGACAGACCTGCTCGAGCCCGATGGCAGCGCAGACGCGCGCCAGCAGTCCATGGCCGAGTTCGTCGATGCGCGGCTGGCAGTGCCGCTCGGCATGGAAACGCTGGTGGGCGAGTACGACGCGAGCGGCACGCTGATCGGCGGGAGCCAGTTCTGGGCAAGTGCACGTGACTGGGCAATCTTTGCCGACTTCCTGCGCAAGAAGGGAAGTGTTCAAGGTGCCCAGATCGTGCCGCGGCGCTGGGTGGAATTCATGGCCAGCCCGAGCCCCGCGTCGGAGAGCTATGGTGCGACCTTGTGGCTCAACCACCACGGCGGGGAAGAGCCGTCCGCCATATTCCGGGACGCGGGGGCGGAAACGATCTTCGCCGGTATCGGACGGTTCGGCCAGTACATGATCGTCTCACCCGACCAGCGACTCGTGCTCGTCAGGCTTGGCGTAACCGAGCAGCCACAACGCGCTCGCCTCGCCGAGGAAATGGCAGATATCTTCGCGCTTTATCCCGGCAGGTAGAACCGTCCTTCGACCATGGTGACGCAGCCACCGGCGAGGATCGCGCGGTCCCCGCCTTCGCCCGGTTCCAGCCGACAGGTCGCATGGCCGCCCCGCTCGCTCGCCTGAAAGGCGGTGAACTGCTCCAGCCCGAGCCGCTCGCACCAGAACGGCGTCAGCACCGCATGGGCAGAGCCGGTGAACGGGTCTTCGTCGACCCCGGCACCGGGCACGAAATTGCGCGAGATCACGTCGGTATTCTCGCCGGGCGCGGTGCAGATGAACTGCTCGTCGCCCAGCTTGGCGAGCGCGCGCAAGTCAGGGTCGAGATTGCGGATGGCGAGTGCGTTTTCGTACAGGAAGATATTGTAGCCGTCGGGGTTGCGCCAGACCTCAAGCGGTTCCGCCCCGAGCAATGCAACCGCCTCATCATAGCTCGCTTGCGTGGTGGGTATTGCAGGCAAGGCCAGTTCGTAACCTTCGCCCGCACGGCTTACCTCGAGTACGCCCGCCTTGCGGGTCGAGAAAGTCACCGTGTCACGTGAGGCCTCGCCACTGAGGATCGCATGGCCCGAAGCCAGTGTGGCGTGGCCGCAAAGGGCCACTTCCAGCGCCGGGGTGAACCAGCGCAGCTTGTAATCGGCTTCGCCATCAGGCGTCGCGATCAGGAAAGCGGTTTCGGCGAACATGTTTTCCGCCGCGATATCGCGCATTACATCGTCACTCGGCCATGCGGAAACGATCACGACGGCGGCCTGGTTTCCGCCGAGGGCCTGCTCGGCAAAGGCGTCGATGTGCCAGTAGGGAATTGCGACAGGATCGGTCATTTCGCGTCCTTCAACTGCTTGAATTCATCGGCTTCTACCAGCGGATTGCCGGGTTCGTCGACATGGCCTTCGGGGTCGATGTGGATCAGGATTTCGGTATTGGGGAAGGCCTGCAACAGATCCGCCTCGACCCGCTCGATGATGTCATGCGCCTGCTCGACCGTCATTTCGGCGGGCAAGTCGACATGGAACTGCGCGAAATCATGCGCTCCGCTCGTCCGGGTACGCAGGTCGTGCATATTGGCCAGTTCAGGATGGCGTGCAGCGCGTTCGACAAAGGCGCGGCGCTTATCCTCGGGCCATTCCTCATCCATTAATTGGGCAACCACTTCCGAAGACGCACGGCGCGCACCCCACGCGAGCCATGCTGCAATAGCGAGGCCGAACAGCGGGTCGGCCAGGGCAAACCCGACAAATGCATCGAGCACCAGCGCCGCAATGACCGCCAAATTGAGCAAGAGGTCGGACTTGTAGTGCAGATGGTCGGTCTCGATCGCGACCGATCCGGTGCGCGCCAGCACGAAACGCTGCCAGCCCAACAGCGCAAGGGTGAGCACGATAGCGACAATCGAGACTCCGATGCCCTCCTCCGCTGCGGAAACGCGTGCTCCTTCCAGCAATTGCTGGATCGACCGGATGGCGATGCCGAAGGCGGACAGCATGATCAGCATGATCTGCACCAGCGCCGCAACCGCCTCTGCCTTGCCATGGCCGAAGCGGTGGTTGCGATCCGCCGGTTGCGCTGCAATCCACACGCCGACCAGCGTGGCAAGACTTGCAATCAGGTCGAGCGTACTGTCCGCAAGACTGCCAAGCATGGCGGTCGAGCCGGTTCGCCAGCTCGCCCAGCTCTTGAGCGCCACCAGCATCAACGCGACCGCGATGGAAGCGAAAGCGGCGCTGCGTGTAAGGAAGGCGCGGCTATCGGTCATGGATAAAGCAGCGTGCTTGTCCAGCTGTCGCCCACAAGCAGGAACCGGCGACGTTCGTGCAGGCGGTTGGGCCGGTCGAGCCAGAATTCGATAGCTTTGGGCGCACAGCGAAAGCCCGTCCAATGCGGCGGGCGCGGCACTTCTCCGGCCTGCGCATATTCGGCTTCCAGCGCGGCGACGCGATCAAGGTAGGTCTGGCGGCTGTCGAGCGGGCGCGACTGGTCGCTCGCCGCAGAACCCACCTGGCTGACGAAAGCGCGTGAACGGAAATAGGCGTCAGCCTCTTCGCTGCTGACTTCGGTCAATGGCCCTTCGATACGGATCTGGCGTCGCAGGCTCTTCCAGTGAAACAAGAGCGCGGCCTGCATGTTGGCGCGAATTTCCTCACCCTTGCGGCTTTGCGCATTGGTGTAGAATACGAAGCCATCGGCTCCGTGCCCTTTCAGCAGCACCATGCGGACCGACGGTGCGCCATGGGGCGTGGCTGTTGCCAATGCCATCGCATTGGAATCGTTCGGTTCGCTTTCTCGCGCCGCAGCGAACCAATCGTCGAAAATCGCGAGTGGCTCGACATCAGGGATGGGGCTGTTTTCAGGCATTGAATCTGTCACCGGTCGAACTGCTTGATCTAAAGTGGAGCACATGGAGCAGTGTCCTGGCACCAAAACCTGCGACGCTGCCAGTCGAATGGTCGGAAATGCGGGAATTGGTCGCCAACTTCATCTCTACGGACCTAGACCCAGTCTGATACGTAGGGAAGGCATGTCTTGCCGAATCCCCCCGCATTACCTAGCTAACACACCATGAGCGATCCCTATTCCACCCTTGGCGTCAGCCGTTCCGCGAGCGAGAAGGACATCAAGTCCGCCTATCGCAAGCTCGCCAAGGAATTGCACCCGGACAAGAACAAGGACAATCCCGGCGCGACCGAGCGTTTTTCCAAGGTCACGCAGGCCTATGACCTGCTGTCCGACAAGGACAAGCGTGCGCAGTTCGACCGTGGTGAAATCGATGCCGATGGTAATCCGGCCATGCCGTTTGGCATGGGCGGCGGTGGCGGTTTTGGCGGCGCGCGACCGGGCGGTGGCGGGCCGAACGGTTATTCCGCGCGCGATTTCCAGGGCTTTGGCGCTGACGATGTCGATATCGGCGATCTGTTCGAAGGTCTTTTCGGCCGCGGCGGCGGAGCGCGAAGTGCGCGGGGCGGCGGGTTCCGCCAGCCACCACCGCCTCCACCGCGCAAGGGTGCCGACATACGCTACAAGCTGGCAGTGCCGTTTATCGATGCCGCGACGCGCGCCAAGCAGCGCATCACGCTGGCCGACGGCAAGACAATCGACCTTTCGCTGCCGGAAGGCGTCGAGGATGGCACGCAGATGCGCCTCAAGGGCAAGGGTCAGCATGGCGCAGGCGGCGCGGGCGATGGCATCGTCGTGATCGATATCCAGCCGCATGCGCATTTCTGGCGCGAAGGCGACGATGTGCGGCTCGACCTGCCGATCACGCTCGATGAAGCGGTCAATGGCGGCAAGGTGAAAGTCCCCACGGTCGATGGCGCTGTCATGCTGACGGTCGCGCCCGGATCAAGCTCGGGCAAGGTCCTGCGCCTCAAGGGCAAGGGCTTCAGCAAGAAGGGCGGCGGTCGCGGCGACCAGCTTGTAACGCTCGAAATCCACCTGCCCGATGATGTCAGCGAACTCGCTGGAAAGCTCGAGGGCTGGCGCGATAGCAGCAATATTCGCAGCGATATGGGCGGTTAGGCGGGGCATTGCCGCTCCCGGAAGGCTCGACAGGAGTCTAACGCCTGTTAAAACGTCCATGACATGGCGCGCCACGGATTGACCGACACGGAAATAGAACAGGGCGGGCCGCTGCCCGACTATTCGCCCGAGGCCCGCCGACGCCGGGCCGAGGAAGCCACCAAGGCGCATGTACGGATCGTGCGCCAGATCGGCCCCGGCACCCGGGCTTTCGAAGTCATGAAGCGGGTGGTGATCGGCACTTTCAACGATGGCACGATCCACGCGGGCAACCTTGCCTACATGTCAATCTTGGCGATTTTCCCCTTCTTCATTACCGGCGCAGCGATTTTCTCCGCCATCGGGGAAGAGGCGGAGCGTGCTGCCACCATAAATGCCTTGCTGACTGCGCTGCCTCCCGTCGTGGGCGGGGTGATCGAACCGGTGGCGCGCAATGTGATCGAGGCGCGCAGCGGCTGGTTGCTATGGGCGGGTGGCGCAATCGGGCTGTGGACCGTGGGAAGCCTCGTCGAGACAATCCGTGACATCCTGCGGCGCGCGTACGGAACGCGGCCGACACAGGCCTTCTGGAAATACCGCATATTCTCGACCGGCATCATCCTTGCCGCCGTTCTGCTGTTAATCCTGTCGCTTATCGCACAAGTGATGATCGGCGCGGCGCAGCAGGTGATCCAGGCTTACTTCCCCGAACTGACCGAAGCGATGGGTCAGCTTGCGTGGTCACGCATCGTGCCTGCGCTCGGCCTGTTCGGATCGATCTGGATGCTGTTCGTGGCGCTCACGCCTGCGGCCTATCGCCGCAAGGTCTATCCCAAATGGCCCGGCGCGCTGCTGGTGACAGTCTGGTGGATACTCGTAACGCTGGCCTTGCCGCCGGTGTTGCGCAGCCTGTTCACCTATAATCTTACCTACGGTTCGCTGGCAGGATTCATGATCGCGCTTTTCTTTTTCTGGCTGGTGGGCTTAGGAATGGTGGCAGGCGCCGAACTGAACGCTGCACTGACCGAAACGCCCGAGGAACGGCGTAACCGGCTGGAAACGGAAAATGGTGATGCCGCGACGGACGACGCGGAAGATGCAAACGAGGAGGACGAGCAGGCATGAGCGGGCTGATGGCAGGCAAAAAGGGTCTCATCATGGGGCTGGCGAATGACAAGTCGCTCGCATGGGGGATTGCGAAGAAGCTGCACGAACAAGGCGCGGAAATGGCCTTCTCCTACCAGGGAGAGGCGCTCAAAAAACGTGTCGGTCCTCTGGCCGAGCAGGTCGGAAGCGATTTCCTGATCGAATGCGACGTATCGGACATGGCCGCAATGGACACCGCCTTTGGCGAGATCGAGAAGCGCTGGGGCAAGATGGATTTTCTCGTCCATGCCATCGGCTTTTCGGACAAGAACGAGCTGCGCGGCAAATATGTCGACACCAGCCTCGACAATTTTTTGATGACGATGAACATCTCTGCCTATTCGCTGGTCGCCGCTGCCAAGCGTGCTGCGCCGCTGATGGCGGAAGGTGGAAGCATCGTCACGCTGACCTATTACGGCGCTGAAAAGGTCGTGCCGCATTACAATGTCATGGGTGTCGCCAAGGCGGCACTGGAAACCAGCGTGCAATATCTCGCCAATGATCTCGGCCCGGTTAATATCCGCGTGAACGCGATTAGCGCCGGACCGATCAAGACACTGGCAGCCAGCGGGATCGGCGATTTCCGCTACATCCTCAAATGGAACGAGCTGAATGCGCCTCTGCGCCGCAATGTCACGATCGAGGATGTCGGCGGAGCTGGCCTGTATTTCTGTTCGGACCTGTCATCGGGCGTGACGGGCGAAACCCATCACGTCGACGCGGGCTATCACGTGGTCGGCATGAAGCAGGAAGACGCGCCCGACATCGCGCTGACCTAGGCGCTCAGCCGTCAGTTTCGGGCACGACTGGCGGCGCGTCGGGGATCGCATCGGGATCGACCAGTTCCGGCAGCGAATCGTCTTCGCCATCGACCGTTGCGCTCTGTGCTGCACGGCGGCGTTCGAATTCGGCGCGTTCCAGCTCTTCGACACGCTCCTGCGTGGCAGCCGCTTCGGCATCGATCTCGGCAAGCCGTTCCTCACGCGCCAGCGCGATAAGTTCTGCCATACGGACATCGCTGCCCTGGGCGCGCTCGGCATAGGCTGCTTCGATCATTTCCATGGTACAGCCAAGGTCGCCGCCAGCACCAGCGGGCGTACACGACAGCGGACCGAATGCGCCCACGGCCTCAAGGCTCTGCGCACGGCGTGCCCAGCTTTCATTGTCGGGCGAGCTGCTTTCGCGCAGGCGGGGCGGAATGCGGAAACGCTCGCTCTCGTCGAGGCGCGCGCAGACGGTGATGGTGTTGTCGTCGGATTGCGGACATTCGTCGTCACCGAAAATGATGACCTGGTTCACCCGGTCACCACCATCTTCCTGCGCAGCGCCGGGGCTGGCAGCGAAAGCTCCGATAAGGGCGGTAGCGAGCGGCAGGGCAAACAAGCGGGTCATGGCATTCCTCGACATACGATATGGCACCGACACAGCGCCTTGATGGTTTAACGCGCGATGAAGCGCGGCGGTTTCTCGAAAGTCCGTCAGACCTTCTGCGACACCTTGATCGCGACCTTGCAGCCCAGCCTGATAGCAGCAGAGAGCAGCGGGTATGCAGGTGCACGTTCGGCTCCGGCCTCGATCGCCGCATCGCGATGTTCGCGTTCGTCTTCGCGAAACCGGTGGATCATCGCGGCGAGTTCGGGATCGTCGCCATCGCGTTCCAGCTCGTCAAGCTGATCCGAATAATGCTTGTCGATTTCGGTTTCGACTGCCGCGGTGCATGCCATCGCCGCTTCGGGACCGAGCAGGGCCGTGCCAGCGCCAAGCGCATAGCCCGCGACATTCCAGAACGGTTGCAAGGCGGTGGGCCGCACGCCGCGCCGCGCCATCAGCGCATCGAATTCCGCCCGGTGACCGGCTTCCTGTTCTGCCATGGCGCGGATTTCAGCCGAATGCGGTCCGCGATCGCCCATCACGGCCAGCTGGCCTGCATAGATGCGGGTGGCGCCAAATTCGCCTGCCTGATCCACGCGGATCATGTCTTCGCGCGATGTGCTCATGCCTTGCGGTCCTTTGCAGCCAGCAATGTCCATATGGTGACTGCGCTGCCAATGGAAAGAAGCGCATTCCATCCCGCCAGCGAAATGCCGAACAGGGACCACGGCGCAACATCGCAGCGCACCATTTCGAACGACCTGTAATCATTACCCACGCAATCGGTAATGCCTTGCCACCAGCCGTATTCGACGCCTGCGTGAAACGCCCCGATCAGGCCCGAGGTCAACACGGCGCCCGCCGCCAGTGCAATCCACATGCGCTTGGGCGGCGCGAGGGTGGAGATGAAAGCCAGCCCGACCGCAGCGAAATGCGGCCAGCGTTGCCACCAGCACATTTCGCAAGGAAACAGGCCGAAGCCGTATTGCGAAATATAGGCACCGGCGAGCAACAGCGCAGGTATGGCCAGCGCAAATTGCTGGGCCAGCTTGTCGGATCGGGAGAGCGGATTGGTCATGCAAGGCCCTTTAGGCTGCTAACCTAGTTCCTCGCAATGTTCGTGCCCGATGTCCGGCGAAGCGTACGCACCGCGTAGTCGAGCTGGAAATCATCGATTCCCATCTCCTCCAGCTGCGCAGCGGTCAGCTGGAAACGCGGATCGTCGAGCCGGTCGCGGGTAAGCGAATCATCCTCGACACCGATCTCGTTGATCAGGTGGCCGCGCAGATCGCTTTCCCGCAGCGCGAGGCGCTGGCGACGTTCGGCATCGGGATCTGACAATTGCGGTACGCGAATGTCCGGTGCGATGCCGCCTTCCTGCACGCTGCGGCCTGAAGGCGTATAATAGCGTGCCGTGGTCAGCTTGAGCGCCGAATCTCGGGTCAGCGGGAGCAGCGTCTGCACGCTGCCCTTGCCGAAACTGCGTTCACCCATCACCAGCGCGCGGTTGTGGTCCTGCAGCGCGCCAGCAACGATCTCGCTGGCAGATGCGGAGCCTTCGTCGATCAAGACGATGATCGGCAGGCCTTCTGCCACGTCGCCGCGGTAAACCGTTTCGGCGTCGTAGAAGATGGTGTCACGGCGATGGCGGCCGCGTTGTGAAACGATCTGGCCCTCGGACAGGAACAGGTCGGACAGGGCCACCGCTTCATCGAGCGAACCGCCAGGATTACGCCGCAAATCGAGCACGAGGCCGGTCAGGCGACCGGTAGCCTGGGCCTGAAGCTCTGCCAGTCCCTGTCGCACGTCCGAACCGACATCGGCGGAGAATTCGTTGACCTGGATATGGCCGACATTGCCTTCCATCAGGCTCCACGTGACTGGCTCCAGTTCAATAACGCCGCGCGTCACGACGACTTCAAAACTGTCCTCGCGTCCGGGACGGAAGATGGTGAGTTCGATATTGCTGCCGGCAGGTCCGCGCATCTGCGCCACAGCCTGATCAATTTCCAGACCGTAGATCAGCTGGCCATCGATATGGGTAATGTAATCGCCTGCCTTGATGCCTGCCTGGTCGGCCGGACTGCCACGGAAAGGCGACACGACTTTCACCGCGCCGTCTTCCATCTGCACGGAAATGCCGAGGCCTTGGTAATTGCCGTCGATCATGGTGTTGAGCCGTTCGAGCGCAGCGCCATCGATATAGGCCGAATGCGGGTCGAGCGCGCTCAGCATTCCGTCGATCGCGCCGCGAATCAGCACTTCGTCTTCGACCGGCTCGACATAGCTTGCCTTGATGCGCTGGTAGGTGGCGAACAGGCGCGCGAATTCCGGCGACGCGCGGCCTTCGACCTGTGCAAGACCAGCCGTTGTGGCAGGCAGGAGCGCAACAGCGGTGCACAAGGCAGCGGCGCGAATGGCGGAAGCGAATTTCATGATCTGGCGGTTCCTGTACGGAATTGTCCCAAGTTCGAGTGTATCTCACACCATCACTTAACGCCAGATGTGCAGAATCAGCTTATTGCGAGGGTACTGGCCTGAGCTCCGGCTAGCCTGTGTAGAGCAGCGGGTTGACCGGCTCGCCCTGCCGCCGCAATTCCAGCGTGATCGTCGGGCGGTTTGGTCCTGCAATGCCCAGCGGCGCTCCGCCTACGACATCCTGACCAACTGCCACATCACTGCGCACAAGTCCGGTGATGAGGCTGGTCCAGCCGCCCGGATGCTCGATGATGACGATCCGCCCGTAACCGCGATAAGGCCCGGCAAAGGCAATGCGGCCCTGCGCGGGAGCGACGACCTGCGCTCCGGCAAGCGGGGCAAGTGTGATCCCGCGGCTGAGACCACCGGCCTCGGGCGCGCCGAACCCGGTCAGCAGGCGGCCTGATACGGGCAGGATGTAGGGCATGATCGAAGCCCGGCCTTCGGGCGAGCGGGTAGCTGTCGCGGTAGGGGTGACCTCGGCAGCGCGGCTCTCACCGGGTGACGCGGGCCGCAATTTCGGACCGGGCAAAGCAGCAAGCCGGGCGCGTAGCCGTCCATCGCGATCGAGCTGGTCTACCAGGCCATCGAGATCGCGCGCCTCTTCGGCAAGCGCCAATGCCCGCTCGGCTTCGCGGTTGGCGCGGCCTCCAGCGGCGCGGGCAGCAAGGCGTGCTGCGCTCTCGAGATCGGCAAGTTGAGCGCGGCGCTCGTCCAGCGCAGCCTCTTCTGCGCGAAGGCTTACGGCGGCGACCTCGGCTTCGCGGCGCAACGCGGCAGCGCGGTCGATGCGGGTGCGCAAGCCGGCGGTGTTCGCCTGCACCTGCGGCACGGCATTGGCGAGCATGGCGCGCAGATACACGACATCGCGCACTTCGCCCGGACGCAGGACCGACAAGGCCACGGGTCGGCGAGCGAATTGCTGGAGCGCGGCGGTCAGGCGGATAAGCGGGCGCTGCTCCTCGCCCAATGCCTCACGCAATTGCGAGCGCTGGCTGTCGATCATTACCATGCGCGCCTGAGCGGCGGCGATGCCCGCTTCGGCCTGCTGGATTCGCGCGGCAATCGCTGCTGTCTCGCGCGCGGCGCGGTCGGCCTCACCTTCGGCCTGCGCAGCCTCGGCTTCCAGCCTTTCGCTGCGCGCTTCGGCAGCGCGGCGTTCTTCGAGTGCCTTGGCGAGGGCAATGCGTGTTTCTTCGCTGCTGTCGTAAACCGGCGCGCGCTGCGCGGTGGCGGCAGCTGCGAACAACAGCGCCGAACCGGCGAGAAGGATCAGGCGGTGATCGAAGCGCAGCATGGCGCTATCCTGCCCGATGATAGGGGTGTCCGGCAAGGATGGCCGTGGCCCGGAACAATTGTTCCATCAGCATGGCGCGGGCCAGCAGATGCGGCCACGTCGCCTTGCCGAAGCTGAGAAGCAGATCCGCCGACGCACGTTCCTCTTCCGAATGCCCGTCCGCCGCTCCGATGATGAACCGGCATTCGCGCATCCCGTCATCGCGCCAACGCTGGAGAATGGTGGCAAAGTCCTCCGAGCCAAGATTCTTGCCTTTTTCATCGAGGAGCACGGTCTTGAACGGCGTCTGCGGATCGGGAATGCGGCCGCCTGTCTCGGGCAATTCCGTAAGCTTGTGGGGCCAAGTGAGCCGCTTGGCATAACGCTCAACCAGCTCGGCCTCGGGCGAACGGGCAATCTTGCCGCGAGCGATGATGTGCAGGAGCATTGCTTGCCTAGTCCCTCAAACGCCGGGCGGAGCGCAGCCGCGCCGCGTGGCTTCGCCCCAAAGCGCGGCCCGCGGTCGCGGGCTGTCGACGCCTCTTAGGCACCGATTCTACAACTGTGAAGCGAAGCGGGCCGCATTCAGATGCGATGAGCATCTGACAAAGGCCGAATGGCCGTCCGCAGCGGGGGCAGCTTGCCTGCCCACTGAGCGAGGACGTTCGCCCGGATGGGCGAACGCAAGCAAAGTCAGGCGCTGCCCATCTGTCGTGTCTCGCCGTCTTCGCCAAAGCCCCACATCCGCTCGAGGTTGTAGAAACCGCGTACTTCGGGGCGGAACAGGTGAACGACCACATCGCCGGCGTCGATCAGCACCCAGTCTGCGGCGGGCAGACCTTCGATACGGGGAGATGGCTCGCCCGAATGCTTGATCTTCTCGGCCAGCTTCTGCGCCATCGCCGCGACCTGCCGGGTCGAGCGCCCCGATGCGATCACCATGTGATCGGCAATCGAGCTCTTGCCTTCGAGCGGTATGGAGACGAGTTCCTGCGCCTGATCGTCATCCAGCTGGTTGATGATCAGTTCGTGCAACGAGCCGGGCTCCGTTTCGGGAAGCCCTTCGGTGACGGGTTTATCGGACATGGTCATAATGGAATTGGCTGAGCTGGCTGTGCCGGACGTGGTGGCGCCTGCGCGCGTTTCGCTGCTGGCCTGGGTCATCGCTAATAATCATGCTCCTGATGGTGGGAATGGCACACGCCTTTCGCAAGAGCATGAGCGCATTACGCCGTCTGCTCCTGCAAAGAATTGTGAATGAGGGAGTGCGTCACTTCATCCCTGGGCGGCAGGTTGGAATACCGCTTTGCCCAATGCGGATCTGCCCGGCGGATAGCTGTTGCCGAACGGGGATCGGGATCGAAACGCAGTTCTATCAGCGCAGGAGCGCTCCATTCGCGCCGGCTTCGCAATCCGGATGCAGGCAGCCGGTAACGCCGCAACCAGGCCATCGCGGGGCTCGCAACAGCAGCCTCTTCATAACCCGGGCGGGCAATAACGGCAATGGGCATGGACCGCGCAATCCTCCGCCAGTCTTTCCAGCGGTGCAATTGGGCGAGATTGTCCGAACCCATTAGCCATACGAAGCGCCGCTTGGGATAACGCCGCATCAGGGCGCGCAGGGTATCGATCGTGTAGCGCGTGCCCAATTGCTGCTCGATAGCGGTCACGCGGATGCGCGCATTGCGGCTCATCGCCTTGGCCGAGCGGACGCGAGCTGTCAGCGGTGCCATGCCCTTCCTGGGCTTGAGCGGATTACCGGGCGAAACCATCCACCACGCCTCGTCGAGCCCAAGTGCGTCGATAGTAAACAGCGTGATGCGGCGATGGCCCGCGTGGGCGGGATTGAAGCTGCCGCCCAACAGGCCGGTGATGGGACCCGATCGTTTCAAGCGCGGGTGCCTGTCACGCGCGCGCCTGGCCCTGCCCGAGAACCTGCCATTTATAGGTTGTCAGCCCTTCGAGCGCGACCGGCCCGCGTGCGTGGAGCCGTCCGGTGGCAATTCCGATTTCCGCGCCAAGGCCGAATTCGCCGCCATCGGCGAATTGGCTGGACGCGTTGTGCATCACGATAGCGCTGTCGACTTCGGCAAGGAACCGTTCAGCCGCCGCGTCATCAGCGGTAATGATCACGTCGGTATGGCCCGAGGAATGGGCCGCGATATGATCCATCGCCGCGTCCAGTCCGTCGACAATCGCAACCGACAGCGTGGCGTCGAGATATTCGGTGTCCCAATCCTCGTCGCTTGCCGCCTTGACCCTGCTGTCGACCGCCTGCGCGCGCTTGTTGCCGCGCAATTCGCAGCCGGACCCGGCAAGTGCGTCGATCACTTGCGCAGCGGCTGGAAAAGCGGCGTCGATCAGAAGCGTCTCCATGGCTCCGCAAATCCCGGTGCGGCGCATCTTGGCATTGACCGCTACTTCGCGCGCCATATCCGCGTCGGCGTCGGCGTGGATGTAGGTGTGACAAATGCCATCGAGATGGGCGAGAACCGGAACGCGCGCATCGGCCTGCACACGGGCTACCAGGCCTTTGCCTCCGCGCGGAACGATCATGTCGATCAGACCTGCAGCCTTCAGCATCGCGCCCACCGCCTCGCGGTCCTGCGTCGGCAGAAGCTGAATCGCGTCGGCAGGCAGTCCGGCGCTCGAAACGCCCTCGGCAAAAGCCGAGTGCAGAGCGCGGTTTGAATGAACCGCCTCGCTGCCACCGCGCAGCAAGGCGGCGTTGCCCGAGCGCAGGCAGAGCGCCGCCGCGTCTGCGGTAACGTTGGGGCGGCTTTCGTAAATGATGCCGATCAGCCCGATCGGTATGCGGCGACGCACCAGTGTCATGCCGGCAGGCGCCTGCGAGCGGTCGATCTCTTCGCCGACCGGATCGGGCAGCGATGCGACGTTTTCAATGGCGCTGGCAATCCCCTCGAGCCGCTCTGCGTCGAGTTTCAACCGGTCCAGCATGGCTCCTGAAAGGCCGTTCGCCTCACCGGCGGCCACATCCTTGGCATTGGCGGCGAGGATCTCGCCCTGGGCGGCGCGTATCGAAGCAGCGGCGGCGGTCAGCGCGGCGGATTTCTCCGCATCGCTGGCACGCGCCAGCTTTCGCTGTGCCGCACGGCCTTGCTGCGCAAGCTCGGCGATAAGGGCTTCGGGGGAGTCGATGGTTTTGCTCATGTCATTCATGCGCGCGCCTTACCATTGCCAACCAACACTGTCAGTGCGCAATTGGTGAATATGGGAAAAGCCGTGTGATCGGCGTCAAACGGCAGCGGCGAATCGCCTGATCCGCATTTGGTTCCCGAAAAATTTGCAAAAATTTTACCCTGTCCATCGATTCGTCGCATTGCGGGTTCGATTCGACCCAACTGTTAACAGTCTGACTCGACCTCAGGGCTGGCTCGGGTATGCAAACGTTCACAAACAAAAAGTCACAAAACAACGGACGGGGTCGTTTTGCAACATTCAGCCGCAAGCGGTTTTTGGGATCGCTTAAGGGCCTTTTTCCCGGAGCGCGAATTTTTCATGCGCTCCCAGGGGCAGGTCCGCTTCATCACCATTACTTCTCGCGTGCAAATGGTTGCTGCCGGCCTCGCGCTGGTAGCAATTCTCGGCTGGGCGGCTTCGGTCGGTGGCGCTGCTTTCAGCCAGTACCGCGCAAGTTCGGAACGCGCTTCGCTGATCGAACGTGAAGCCCATGTGGCCCAGTCCGAAGATCGCTATGCCAATTATCGAGACGATATCGCGGCAACCACTGCCGATCTCGAGCGTCGCCAGGAATTCCTCGAAGAGATGTATTCGCTGCTGCCCGAAGATGTGCGGGTAGGCGAAGATGGCGAGTCCGTGACGGACAGCACGGCTGAATCGCGCGAATTGATCAGCATGATCCGCGAAGTCTTCCCCGAGGCTGTTGGCCTAGCGGAAATCGAGGCGCGGCAGCTTGCTTTTGTCGAGGCGCTGACGCGCTATGCCGACCGCCGCTCGGCCCGCGCCGAGGAGGCTATCCGCACTCTCGGCCTTGATCCGCGCGTGGTTGTTGCCGCAGACGACACCGCGATGGGTGGTCCGTTTGAATCCCTTTCGACCGAAGCCGACGGCTCGCTCGATCCGCGGTTCGAGCGGCTGGGCCTCAGCCTTGCCCGGATGAGCGCGCTGGAGCGCGGTCTCGAGGTCATCCCGCAGGTCATGCCCGCCGACATCAACTCGATTTCTTCGGGCTTCGGCTATCGCCGCGATCCCTTCAATGGCAGCGGCGCAATGCATAGCGGGCTCGATTTCCGCGCCCCGCATGGCGCTCCGATCCATGCCGCCGCTGCTGGCAGGGTCAGCTTTGTTGGCGTCAAGTCCGGTTATGGCAACGTAGTCGAGATCAGCCACGGTTCGGGCATGGTCACACGTTATGCCCACATGTCGCGGTTCAATACCCGTGTCGGCACAGAAATTGCCGCTGGCGCAGTGATCGGTGCCATTGGCAGCACCGGCCGTTCAACCGGCCCGCACTTGCACTTTGAAGTGCGCATCAATGGCCGCGCAGTAAACCCGCGGCCCTTCCTGGAGACAGCCCCCCATGTTCTCGAAGAAGCCCGAGCAGAATTCGCACCTGGCTCCACCACGAGCAGGACCACGACCAATGGCTAATGGCGGCAGCACATTCTCGGTGATCGGTCCCGACGTCACCATTCGCGGCAATATCGAAGCCACGGTCGACCTGCATGTCGATGGCAGGGTCATCGGCGACATCACCTGCGCTTCACTGGTGCAGGGTGAATCGAGCCGCATCGAGGGTGAGGTCAAAGCCGAAAGCGCACGCCTTTCTGGCGAAGTTAGCGGCAAGATCGAAGCCCGCGACCTCGTTGTCCTGAAAAGCGCAAAGATCGATGGCGACGTAAGTTACGAAACGCTGACGATTGAACAAGGCGCAAATGTCGACGGACGTTTCGCTCCGCTCGGCGCCAAGAAGCAGAAAGCTGCCGGCCAGCCTGCTACCGAGACGAAAGGCCCGGCCGAGCCGACGATGTCGCTCGCCGGCTGACCAGCTGATATCAGTTTGTGGAGGGGAGAGGGGCGGTCCTATGCAGGCCGCCCCCTTTTATTTGTACGCACCAAACGGCGCTGGGCACCGCTTCGTTGGGTTTGCTTTTCTTACAGGTCGTCCGGGCCTGGCTCGGGAGCCGGATTGGCTTCGGACTCGCGCTTGGCTTCCAGCCATGCTTCGGCTTCAGCTTCCTGCGCAGCTTCGACAGCAGCCTTTGCTGCCTCGTCACGTTCCTGGCGCAATTCTGCGATCAGCTTTTCCTTGTCGCCGCGCGGATCGAGCGGAGGTGCCGGGGCTTCGCTTTCTTCCACTGCATCTTCTGCAGGAGCAGGCGCAGCAGCGACCGCGCGCTTGGCGGCCTTGGCAACAGCCGTATCGAGTTCACGCTGCGAACACAGGCCCAGCGTCACCGGATCCTTGGGTTGGATGTTTTGGATGTTCCAGTGGCTGCGTTCACGGATCGCATTGATCGTATTGCGCGTGGTGCCGATCAAACGGCCGATCTGCGCATCGGAAATTTCCGGATGGTTGCGCAGGATCCAAGCGATGCCGTCAGGCTTGTCCTGCCGCTTGCTCACCGGCGTGTAGCGCGGACCCTTGGTGCGGCTGACATCGACCGGAGCCTTTTGCATGACCAGCGAATATTCGGCATCGGCCTGGCCGCGTTCGATTTCCTCATGGGTCAGCTCGCCCGAATGCACCGGGTCGCGTCCGGTATACTTGGAACTGGCAAGGTCATCCGCCATCGCCTGCACTTCAAGGATATGCAGGCCGCAGAAGTCCGCGATCTGCGTGAAGCTGAGGGCAGTGTTGTCCACCAGCCAGCTGGCAGTGGCGTGAGGCATGAGGGGCTTGGGCTGATCAGCCACGATATCTCTCCGAAATAAAAGGGCCGCCCCTCACGGGACGGCCATCGTCTGCGATCATGTAGGCTCTTTGCTGCCGATGGGCAAGCATTTGTGCCGTAGTTGCGGAGCAGGCCTGTCGGTCAGCCGGATGCGATCGCCAGAACGATCTTGCCGACATGCTCACCCGCTTCCATGCGAGCATGAGCTGCCGCGGCGTCCTCAAGCGGGAAAGTGCGGTCCATCAACGGGCGCAGATCACCCTGTTCGACCAACGGCCAGACTTCACGGAACAGCTCATCCGCGACAAGTCCTTTGAAGACATGGCTGCGCGCGCGCATGGTGGAGCCGGTGACGGTATGGCGCTTCACCATCAGCTTCGCCATGTTGATGTCCGACTGCATCCCGCCCTGTACTGCTATCACCACCAGCCTGCCATCTTCCGCGAGACAATCGAGATTGCGCTGCGTGTAGTCGCCCGCAACCATGTCGAGGATCAGGTCACAGCCTCGACCTTCGGTAATCTCCAGCACCCTGGCGGAGAAATCCTCGGTCTTGTAGTTGATCGCGTGGTCGGCACCCGTTGCTAGCGCGGCAGCACACTTGTCGTCCGACCCGCTGGTGGCGATCACATCGAGGCTGAACAGTTTTGCGAGTTTGATCGCTGTCGTCCCGATGCCGCTCGTTCCGCCATGTACAAGCAGCATTTCGCCGTCGCGGGCATATCCGCGCTGGAAGACATTGTGCCACACGGTGAACATCGTTTCCGGCAGGGCGGCGGCCTCTGCCATGTCCATCCCGTCCGCCACGGGCAGGCAGTGTTCGGGCCGGGCAAGGCAATACTCGGCATATCCCCCGCCGGACACCAGCGCGCAGACATTCTTGCCCAATTCGCCCGGATCGACGCCTTCACCCAGCAGGATTACCTCTCCTGCAATCTCGAGTCCCGGAATGTCCGACGCACCCGGCGGTGGCGGATAGATGCCCCTGCGCTGCAGGCAATCGGGACGGTTTACGCCCGCATGGCTGACCTTCACCAGCACTTCGCCCGGTCCGGGCCTGGGCACAGGGCGCATGGCGATCTGCAACACCTCGGGCCCGCCCGGTTCGGTAATCTCGACCGCCGACATGCGCTCCGGCAGCTGATTTGGCGAATTTCCGCTGGTCATGATTTCCCCGTTGGCGCCCGATCCGTTTCCCCACCCCTAATGGCCGCTCCCATTGACAGCAAGCGGGTGGGCGGGGATTGTTGCTGCCGTAAGAAAGAATGGTGTGATGGAAGACGACGACCTTCCCCGTATGCGATCGGATGCCGCCAGCCAGCTGGCCGGCGAGGCGCTCGACACCTACTCGCAAGACGAGTTGATTGCGCGCATCCAGTTGCTGGAATCGGAGATCGAGCGGGTTCGGACACATCACGCCAAGGCCGCCGATCATCGTAAGATCGCAGACTCGCTGTTCCGACCGAGGGAAACCGATTGATGGGCCGTCCCGGCCTTTCGGACCCCTTCAAATCCGCGCTGCAGCGCACCATATCCCTCATAAGAATGATGTCGGTGTGCCTAACCACCACTTCACCCGCCACGTTAGGCGGATATTAACCATGGGCCGCGCAATCTCCTTGATTGAATACAAGTGGCCTCAACGCGGCTCGCCAAGCCAGAACCAAGGATCCTGATGCCAAGTTTCGCACAGAACCTCGAGAAGACACTCCACAATGCGATCCAGCACGCGATCGATCGGAGCCACGAATACGCCACGCTCGAGCACTTGTTGCTGGCGCTGGTCGATGACACCGACGCCGCCGAGGTGATGGCCGCCTGCGGTGTCGATGCCGAGGAACTGACCGGCGTCGTCCGGCAATATCTCGACCAGGAATACCAGTCGCTCAAGACCGAAGAAGACGCCGATCCGCAGCCGACCGCTGGCTTCCAGCGGGTGATCCAGCGCGCGATCCTGCACGTCCAGTCTTCGGGCAAGGACATGGTGACGGGCGCCAACGTGCTGGTCGCCCTGTTCTCCGAGCGCGACTCCTACGCGGTCTATTTCCTCCAGCAGCAGGATATGAGCCGGCTGGATGCAGTCAGCTTCATAAGCCACGGCATCGGCAAGGGCGGCCGCCAGATCGAGAACCGCTCGGTCGAAGGTGCCGAGGACGATAGCCAGACGCGAACCGAGGAAAAGCCTGACAAGAAGAAGGATTCGGCGCTCGACCAGTTCTGCGTCAATCTCAACCAGAAGGCTCTCGACGGGCGGATCGACCCGCTGATCGGCCGCGGACCGGAGGTGGACCGCACGGTCCAGATCCTGTGCCGCCGTTCGAAGAACAACCCGCTCTATGTCGGCGATCCCGGCGTCGGCAAGACCGCGATTGCCGAAGGGCTCGCGCGCAAGATCGTCGAAGGCGACGTTCCCGAAGTGCTCGAGCCGGCGATCATCTATTCGCTCGACATGGGCGCACTGCTGGCCGGTACACGCTATCGCGGCGACTTCGAGGAACGGCTCAAGCAGGTCGTCAACGAACTCGAAAAGTTGCCGGAAGCCATTCTATTTATTGATGAAATCCACACCGTGATCGGCGCGGGTGCAACCAGCGGCGGGGCAATGGATGCATCCAACCTGCTCAAGCCCGCGCTGTCGAGCGGAGCGATCCGCTGCATCGGTTCGACCACCTACAAGGAATTCCGCAATCACTTCGAAAAGGATCGCGCGTTGTTGCGCCGGTTCCAGAAGATCGATGTGAACGAGCCGACGGTCGAGGATACGATCAAGATCCTCAAGGGCCTGCGCAGCGCGTTCGAGGAACATCACAAGGTCAAATATACGCCCGACGCCATCAAGACCGCGGTCGAAATGAGCGCGCGCTATATCAATGACCGCAAGCTGCCCGACAAGGCAATTGACGTGATCGATGAGGTCGGTGCGATGCAGATGCTGGTCCCGCCCAGCCGCCGCCGCAAGACGATCACCGCCAAGGAGATCGAGAAGGTCGTGGCGACCATGGCGCGGATTCCGCCCAAGTCGGTCAGCAAGGACGACAAGAAGGCGCTCGGCAGTCTCGACAAGGACCTGAAGCGCGTTGTCTACGGGCAGGACGAGGCTATCGAGCGGCTGTCGGTCGCCATGAAGCTGAGCCGCGCGGGCTTGCGCGAGGCGGACAAGCCCATCGGCTCGTTCCTGTTCTCCGGCCCCACCGGCGTCGGCAAGACCGAAGTCGCGCGCCAGCTCGCCAGCATCATGGGTATCGAGCTCAAGCGGTTCGACATGTCCGAATATATGGAGCGTCACAGCGTATCGCGTCTGATCGGTGCGCCTCCGGGCTATGTCGGCTACGACCAGGGCGGATTGCTCACCGATGCCATCGACCAGCACCCGCATTGCGTCCTGCTGCTCGACGAGATCGAGAAGGCGCACCCCGACCTGTTCAATATCCTGCTGCAGGTGATGGATAACGGCAAGCTGACCGACCATCACGGCAAGACCGTCGATTTCCGCAACGTGGTCCTCATCATGACGACCAACGCCGGTGCATCGGATGCGGCCAAGCAGGGCATAGGCTTTGGCGCAGGGCAGAAGACCGAGGCGAGCGAGGAAGCGGTGAAAAAGATGTTCACCCCCGAATTCCGCAACCGTCTCGATGCCGTGGTGCCGTTCTCCTACCTCGGCCCGGAAACGATCAGCCGCGTGGTCGACAAGTTCATCCTCCAGCTCGAATTGCAGCTGGCCGAGCAGAACGTGCATATCCAGTTCGATGGCGATGCGCGCGAATGGCTGGGCAAGCGCGGTTACGATAAGCTGATGGGTGCCCGCCCGATGTCACGCCTGATCCAGGAAAAGGTCAAGCAGCCGCTCGCCGAGGAGTTGCTGTTCGGTAAGCTCGCCAGTGGCGGCGAGGTGCATGTGAGCGTGAAGGACGAAAAGCTCGCCTTCGAACTCACCCCCGCACCGCCCAAGGGCAAGGCCAAGCCAAAGCGCAAGGCTGCGGCGAAGAAGGCTTCGGCCAAGAAAAAGCCCGATACTTCCGCGGCTGACAAGGATGGCGGCGACAAGGACGATAGCGGCAAGGAATGACGCATAATTGGCGCTAGGCGACGGGCATCGCGCTCGCTAGGCTGGCGCAATGACGACATTCCTAATGAAAACAACACTGGCGGCGGGGGCTTTGGCTCTCGCCGCTTCTGTTTGTGCAAGCCCTGCCATCGCACAATCCGTGCAGCCATTGGCCGAACGCACCGCGCAGAGCGATCTTCCCCTCGAAGGGCCGCGTGCGGCGATGGAATTGCAATATGTCGTGCTGTCACTCGCTATCGATCCCGAACGGCGGAGCATTGCCGGTGAAGGCAGTTACCGCGTCCTCCTGAGCGAACCGCAAAGTACCCTCGCCTTTGATCTCGACCCGCGCTTCACGGTGAGCGCAATCAGCGTGAACGGCGCTGCACTTGATCGCGGCGCTTGGCGCAATCCCGACGGGTTGCTCACGATGCAATTGCCAGCCGCCGCCGGGGCTGGCGACGTACTCGAAGTCAGTATTTCCTACGCGGGCCGTCCACACGAGGCGCTCAGCGCCCCCTGGGAGGGCGGCTTTGTCTGGTCGCAGGCCAACGGTCAGCCGTGGATCGCTACAGCCGTACAAGGTGAAGGCTGCGATTTGTTCTGGCCCTGCATCGACCATTCCTCCAGCCGCATCGGCGCGATGGAGACGTTGGTGACTGTGCCCGCCGGGCTGGTCGCGGCCGGCAATGGCGCGCTGCTCGCGACCGTTGAGAATGACGACAACACCACGACTTTCCACTGGCGCGCACGCAATCCGTCCAACTACGGAATTTCGCTGCAAATTGGACCGTTTGAGCTGTCCGAGAGGATGTATGAAAGCCGTTATGGCAACTCCATCCCGATCCAGTTCTGGCACCTGCCCGAAAACAAGGCGGGAGCGCGCCGCCTGATCGCGGAAATGGTCGACTATCTCGATTTCTTCGAATCAACGATCGGCCCCTATCCCTTTGGCGATGAAAAGGCTGGCGTGGTCGAGACTCCGCATCTTGGCATGGAACACCAGACGATCAACGCATACGGCAACCAATACCGGCGCGACGAGCTGGGCTATGACTGGCTGCTGCATCACGAATTCGCGCATGAATGGTTCGCCAACCAGCTGACCCACGCCAACATCAACCACATGTGGCTGCATGAGGGCATCGGCACGTGGATGCAGCCGCTCTATCTCGGGTGGGCGCGCGGGGAAATGTTCTACAACGCCGAAATGTGGCGCCAGCGTCAGTCAATTATAAGCCGCGTGCCGCTGGTGCCACCCGAGGGCACCATGCCCGACTACAATGACCGCGCAGCAGGCTGGGGCACCGACATCTATGCCAAGGGCGCGTGGATCATGCACAGCCTGCGCTATCTAGTGGGTGACGACGTGCTGTTTCCCGCCCTGCAGGAGCTGACCTATGGGACCAACAACCCGGTTCCCGGCGAGATCGCGCCGGTTTTGCGAACTACCGACGATTTCAGGCAGATCCTGGAAGCGCGCACCGGCTATCCGCTCGACTGGTTCTTCGACACCTACTTCTACCAGGCCGAATTGCCGCGACTGCGCAGCCGGCGCGAAGGCGACGTGCTGACGCTGGAGTGGGAAGCCCCTTCGGATAGCGGCTTCGACATGCCGGTGGAGCTTCGTTTTGGTGGCACCACCCGCCGTATCGCGATGGACGGCGGTTCCGCCACGGTCACGCTGCCCGAAGGAACGCGCCATGTGCAGATCGACCCGCGCAACCAGATCCTCATGTATGACGAGGCGATCGCGGCCGCGCGCGGGACGTAACATGGGCTTTAGGGCATGACCGGAACACGGGCTGTCGTGGTGGATTGAATCCGCGATGGCCGCGCCTTTTTCCTGGATCAAGCCCGACCCGCACGGGATCTACGTAGAACCGGCCGATTGCTGGATTGATCCGTCGAAGGCGGTAGCCAAGGCGCTGGTCACGCACGGCCATGCCGATCACGCGCGCGGTGGGCACGGCAAGACCGTCGCGACCCCCGAAACGCTCGCCATCATGGCCCTGCGCTATGGCATCGGCGAAGGGCCCGACGGCGGCGATACGCGCGCGGTCGAATACGGCGAGACGGTCCGCCTCGATGGCGGAGTTGATGCGACCTACATTCCGGCGGGCCATGTGCTCGGCAGCGCGCAAATCCTGCTCGAACATGCGGGCGAGCGGGTGGTTATCACGGGCGATTACAAACGCCGCCCCGATCCGACCTGCCCGCCGTTCCAGGTCACGCCTTGCGACATATTCATCACCGAGGCGACATTCGGCTTGCCGCTGTTTACTCATCCACCCATCGAGGACGAAATGGCGAAGCTGCTCGACCGGCTGCGCGCCTATCCGGACCGCTGCGTGCTGGTGGGTGCCTACGCCCTGGGCAAGGCGCAGCGGGTGATCGCGGAATTGCGCGCGGCGGGTCACACGGAACCGATCTACCTCCACGGCGCAATGGAGAAAATGTGCCGCCTCTATCAGGAATTCGGCGTCGACCTGGGCGAGCTTCGGCTGGTTGCCGATCACGACAAGGACGATATGCGCGGCGCCATCGTGGTGTGTCCGCCCTCGGCACTCAACGACCGCTGGAGCCGCCGCCTGCCCGATCCCATTACCGCCATGGCGTCAGGCTGGATGCGCGTGCGCCAACGCGCCCGCCAGCGCAATGTCGAGCTTCCGCTGGTCATTTCGGATCACGCTGATTGGGAAGAACTCACCCGCACCATCGAAGAGGTTGATCCGCACGAGACCTGGATCACCCACGGCCGCGAGGAAGCCTTGCTGCGCTGGCACCAGCTTCGACAGCGCCGTGCGCGGGCGCTCGCCATGGTCGGACGCGAGGATGAGGACGAATAGGTGGAGGAGTTTGCCGCCCTCATCGACGCGCTCGTCTACACCCGAAGCCGCAATGAGAAACTGCGCCTGATCGCCGAATACTTGCGCAACACCCCCGACCCTGACCGTGGCTGGGCTATGGCCGCACTGACCAACGGGCTCGATTTCAAGGCGGTCAAAAGTTCGACCATCCGCAACCTGCTCAAGGAGCGGGTCGATCCGATGTTGTGGAGCCTCAGCCGGGATTTCGTAGGCGATACGGCAGAAACGGCGAGTTTCCTCTGGCCCGATCCTGTCGGGGAGGTGGCGCCAGCGCCCAGCGTGAGCGAAGCGGTGAGCGCCCTTTCGAAAATGACCCGCAGCAATGTCTTGACCGAATTGCCGCGCCTGCTCGACCGGCTCGACAGTTCGGGTCGATACGCTCTGTTCAAGCTGGCGACCGGCGGAATGCGCATCGGCGTGTCAAGCCGGCTTGCAAAAGTAGCATTCGCGCAGGCCTTCGATGTCAACGTCGAGGCGGTCGAGGAATACTGGCATGCGCTTGAGCCGCCTTACGGCGAATTGTTCGCCTGGGCCGCAGACGGAGCGGACCCGCCCGACACTGCGAACATGCCGTTGTTCAAGCCGTTCATGCTGGCCCATCCGCTGGAGGAATTGCGCGTCGATCTTGCGGACTATGCGGCAGAATGGAAATGGGACGGCATTCGCGTCCAGCTCGTCCATGTCGCGGGGGAAACGCGGGTCTATTCACGGTCGGGAGATGATATCTCGGCGACCTTTCCCGAAATGGTGAACGCGCTCGACAGGCCCGCCGTGCTCGATGGCGAACTGCTGGTGCGTGGCTCAACGCAAGGCGGCGAAACCGGGGGAGCGGCGAGTTTCAACGCGCTGCAGCAGCGCCTCGGACGCAAGACGGTGAGCAAGAAGATGCTGACCGAAAGCCCGGCTTTCGTGCGGCTGTACGATGTATTGTCCGTCGATTCCCAGGATTTGCGCAATCACGAATGGCATCGGCGGCGCGATGAACTCGAACGCTTCGTTCCCCGGCTGCCCGATAGCCATTTCGATCTGTCGCAACTGGTCGAGGCGCGCGACTTCGACCATCTTGCCGAAATCCGTGAGGGGACGCGCGACGATGCCATTGAGGGCCTGATGCTGAAGCGTCGCGATTCGCTCTACGTCCCCGGCCGCAAGACCGGCTTGTGGTACAAGTGGAAGCGCGACCCGCTACTGATCGATTGCGTGCTGATGTATGCACAGCGCGGATCTGGCAAACGCTCCAGCTTCTATTCGGATTACACATTTGGCTGCTGGAACGGCGATCCCGACGACGGCGCGGACCTGCTGCCGGTGGGCAAGGCCTACTCAGGCTTCACCGATGCCGAGCTGAAGAAATTGGACAGGCTGGTCCGCCAGAACACGCTCAACCGCTTTGGCCCGGTGCGCGAGGTCGAGCGGGTACTGGTCTTTGAAGTCGCTTTCGACAGCGTGCATGAAAGCAAGCGCCACAAGTCCGGCCTCGCCATGCGCTTTCCGCGCATCCACCGCATCCGCTGGGACAAGCCGGTGCACGAAGCCGACCGGATCGACGCGCTCAGGAAGCTGGTTCGGGATTAGGAAGTTGCGCAGCGCAACTCAGCTGTGAATTTCGGCCAGGTGCTTCTGCGCCAGCTTGCAGTAGCGTTCGGTCTGGAACTTGATCTTCGCGATCTGCGCTTCATCCTGCGTGCGGTAATATTTCGCCGGACGGCCAATCCAGATTTCGCCGGGACCGATCTGCTTGCCGGGGCTGAGGAGCGCGCCGGCGCCCAACATTCCGCCTTCGGCAATACGCGCACCGTCCATGGCTACGGCTCCCATGCCAACAAAGGCGCGGTCCGCAAGCTGGCATCCGTGCACCACAGCCATGTGGCCGATCACGCAATCCTCGCCGATGATCGTGGGTTCGCCCTCGGTATCGGGGCGCGGGCCCTCGACGTGGAAAACGCTGCCATCCTGCACATTCGAGCGTGCGCCCACGACGATCCTGTGAATATCGCCGCGCAGCACGCAATTGTACCAGACGCTGGCTTCAGGGCCGATCGTAACATCGCCGATAATCCGCGCGCCGGGAGCAACAAAGGCGCTCTCGTGGATCTGCGGCTCCTTGCCCTCGAACGCCATGATCGTGGCACCGGGGAAGCGGGGATCGATCACAGGAAATTCTCCCACACGAGATAGGGCAAGATCGAGGCATAGTCGTCGGTCCACACTGGACCTTCGGGATCGTCAAGCTCGCGCCAACCGCCTTCGGCTTCGAGCGCGGCGATACGCGCCGGATCGCGCGCCAAGGCAACCCAGGTTGAGCCGAATAGCTCCGCCTCCTGCTCCTCGGAATCGGCACGCAGGCGCGCGTTTAATCCGCGAGACTGCGCCAGTCGTGCGATCACTGGCTCGAGCCGGATGTAATTGTTGGAGATATGCATTACCAGCAATCCATCCTCGCCGAGCGAACGCAGATAGATATCCATGGCTTCGGCGGTAAGCAGATGCAGCGGTATCGCATCCGAGCTGAAGGCATCGATCACGAGGATATCGAAGCGGTCCGCTGCCATTGCTTCCAGCTCGATCCGCGCATCGCCGATTACTACCGGCGAATCAGGAGCGCAGCGTGAAAGATAGGTGAAGTCGCCGCGATCAGAATAATGCAGCACTTCGGGATCGATCTCGAAGAAGGTCCAGTCCTGTCCTTTCTCGCGATAGCAGGCAAGCGTACCGACGCCGAGGCCGACCACGCCCACGCGTGCATCAGGGCCGAACATCGCACCTGCCTGCACCAATGCTCTCCCGACGCCCGAATTGCGTCCGTAGTAGGCGGTCGGCTCCTCCGCCGCTTCATCACCGGCGCGCTGGACGCCGTGGATCGTGGTACCGTGCATCAGCAGCTTGTCGCCATCAGGCTCTTCCCGCAGCGAGTAGATGCCGAAATAGCTGCGCTCGCGGTCACCATCGAGGCTGGTCTTGAGATTCGAAATCCCGCCCAGCGATAACAGCAATGCCGCGCAAGCCAGCACGAAAGACCATCGGCGCGCGGCGAGCAGGACAGAAAGAAACAATACCCCGAGAAGCGCCGCCCATTGCAGGCCGCTCAATTGCGATTCCGCCAGCGTTGACTGGAATACGCCCAGCGCGGCGTTGAACACGATCAGCAGCGTCGCACCCAACAGGATTAGCGCCATACGCGGATTGCTGAACTTGCCACCGATCAGACGCTTCCACGGGCCGAGCGGTAGCAACACAGCAGCAGCGAGGACCAGAAGGGGATGCTCCCACGTCCAGTCGAACAACACCGGCGCAATCAGCGCGGTGAACAGGCCGCCCAAGGCACCTCCGGCTGACATCACGAGATAGAAGCGAGTGAGCTCGGACGCAGGTGGGCGCTTTTCATACAACCGTGAATGCAGGGCAATCGCCACCACGAACAGCAGCACGATGCTCGCGACGGCTGCCAGCAAATCTGCCCGTCCTGCAGAGAACATCGCGATTGATCCATCAACCAGCAGCACGACCGGCGCGAGGAACACGAAAATCCCGGCAATCACGCGCTTTTCGGCAAAGGCAATCGAGAAGCTGAGCAGATACAGCCCGAGCGGGATCACCCACAGCAGCGGCATGGCCATAATGTCGGTTGTCAGGAACGTGGTGGTCGAAAGCATCAGGCCCGAAGGTACGGCCGACAAGGCGAGCCACAGCAGCACTGTCTTCCAGCCGGTGCGATGTGCCGGTCCGTCGCTCTCTTGCTGTGCCACTTCTCGCGGCGTCGCAAAGCCGCGCCGCGCCATCACTGCAGAGATCACGAAGACGATCAGCAGGGCATAGCCGAACGCCCAATACAGGCTTTGCGACCCGATCGACAGCAACGGCTCTGCCAACAGCGGATAGGTCAACAGGCCGGCAAAGCTGCCCAGATTGCTGGCAGCATAGAGAGGATAAGGATTGCCTGCGCCCGGATGCGCGGCAAACCATCGCTGGATGAGCGGTGCCTGCGCGGAAATGGCGAAGAAGGCCGGGCCGACGGTGAGCAGGAACAGCCATGGCACCCACAATGCTTCCCAGCCGGGCGCAGGTGGCGCGATCTCGGCAAGGGCAAGCGGAAGGGTCAGTCCGCCCAACAGCAGGACAACGATGTGGATCATTCCCTGCCGCGCAAGCGTGAAGCGTCCGATCCAGTGGGCATAGGCATAACCGCCCAGAAGCAGCGCCTGGTAGACCAGCATGGCGCTGTTCCACACGTTAGGTGCCCCGCCAAGGCGCGGCAGGGCCATGCGCGCAACCATCGGCTGGACGAGAAACAGCAGGAAGCTGCCGGCAAGGATTGTCAGCGTGAACAGCCAGCGGCGCGGCGGCGCGCTTGCGGTATTCGTGTCAGTCATTGGCGCGGTGCCCCCATTGCTCCGCAGTTATGGAATAGACGATTGTCGGGTTCAGATCGGCACCATAGCGCGGATCGGTATAATCAAGGTCAACGCGGCGCTGCATTCCCAATCTTTTCATCAGGCCCCAGCTCGGTGCATTGCCTTCGACCGTCAGGGCGACGACTTCGCCTGCCCCGAATGTACCGAAAGCGAGCTCCAGCGCCGCCGTTGCCGCTTCCCTGGCATAGCCGTGACCCCAGGCCTCTTCGCGCAGGCGCCAGCCCACTTCCATGCAGCCCGTTACAGTGCTTTCAGGCGCATCTGCGCGCTTGAGCCCGCACATGCCGAGCATCTCGCCCGACAAGTGCCCGCCATCGTCCTTGCGCTCGACCACCCAGAAGCAATAGCCATTGGCGGCATTGCACTTCTCGATCCGGGCGATCTGCGCAGCACGGCCATCCTCACCCATCGGTCCGCCGAGCCAGCGCATGACAGAGGGTGTATCGGTGACGCGCCACTGCGCCGCCCAGTCCTCCGCTCGCCAGTCGCGCAGCACCAGCCGATCGGTCTCGTGCCGAAATTCAGCCATTGAGCAATCGCGCTGCCACCGGAGCATGATAGGTCAGCACGCCGCTGCAGCCTGCGCGCTTGAAAGCGATCAGCTTTTCCATCAGCAGCGCGTCGCGGTCGCCCGCGCCGGCCTCAGCACCCGCTTCGATCAACGCATATTCGCCGCTCACCTGATAAGCATAAACCGGAACGTGGAACTGCTGTTTCACGCGCCAGATGATATCGAGATAGGCGAGGCCCGGCTTGACCATCACGCTGTCGGCACCCTCGGCAATGTCGAGCGCGACTTCGGCCAGTGCCTCGTCAGCATTGGCCGGGTCCATCTGGTAGGTTTTCTTGTCGCCCACGAGCCTGTCTCCGCTGCGCACGGCATCGCGGAACGGGCCGTAGAAGGCTGAAGCGTATTTGGCCGCGTAGGCCATGATCTGGATATTGTGGTAGCCGCCCATTTCCAGCGCCATGCGGATGGCGCGCACGCGCCCGTCCATCATGTCCGACGGGGCAATGATATCGGCGCCCGCCTCGGCCTGGTTGATCGCCTGGTCTACCAGCACCGCGACGGTGTCATCGTTTGCGACATAGCCCGCCGCGTCGACCAGCCCGTCCTGCCCGTGGGTTGTGTAGGGATCGAGCGCGACATCGGTGAGCACGCCGATACTGTCGCCGCAAACATCCTTCACCGCCTTGATCGCACGGCACATGAGGTTGTCGGGATTGAGAGCTTCGGCTCCATCATCGCTCCGCAGGCCATCCCGCGTGTTGGGAAACAGCGCAATGCAGGGGATGCCGAGTTTTACTGCCTCTTTCGCGCGCGCCGCGATTCCGTCGACCGACCAGCGCGAAACGCCGGGCAGGCTGGCGACAGGGTCTTCCACCCCGTTTCCTTCGGTAACGAAAAGCGGCCAGATCAGGTCCGCCGGGGTGAGCACGGTTTCGCGCACCATCGCCCGGCTCCAGCCGAATGACCGCGTGCGCCGCAACCGCGTGTTGGGATAGCTTCTGCTCATGGGCGAGTGTCCTGCCGGAAAAGCACGAATCGGGCAATGCGCCAGAGCAAACCGACGTGCAGGCTCTCCCTGTGCTGTCAGTTTACGCGCTGGCGGTTCTCGATCCGGTCGATTTCGCGCACCGGTTCCTCGCGCATGCTGGGGTCGGGCGGCAATTCGACCAGAGCAGCGCCGGCTTCAACCATTTGCAGCCGCAGCAATTGCTCGCGGAAATTGGCTAGCTGATCGCGCGAAAGCTGGTCGCGGGTGACGAAGTTTACGCTCGCGGGGTCGATCTTCTGGCCGTTGCGATACATTTCGTAATGCAGATGCGGTCCCGTCGAGAGGCCGGTTGAACCCACATAACCAATGACCTGCCCACGCTCCACGCTCTGTCCATTACGCACGGCGATCCGGCTCATATGCGCATAACCTGTAGACAGTCCGCCCGCGTGGCGAATGCGCACGAAATTGCCGTAGCCGCCGTTGCGGCCCGAATAATTCACCGTGCCGTCGGTTGCGGCATAGATCGGTGTGCCATGGCGGGCGCGGAAATCGAGGCCCGAGTGCATCCGTCGATAACCGAGGATCGGATGCCGGCGCATGCCGTAACGCGAGCTCACCGCTCCCGGCACTGGGCGTACCAGGCCTTCGCGCCGTGCGCCCTCGCCAGCCGCGCTGAAGAATTTCCCTTCGCGTCCGAAGCGCATCAATTGCAGGCGTGGACGGTCATCGCGGATCACAGCTGCATAGATCAGGTCACCGACTTCGATTTCACCGGTGGCAGCGCGCCGGTAATCGATGATCATGTCAAATTCGTCGCCCGCGCTGATGTCGCGGTCGAGATTGAGTTCCTGCCCGATAGTGCGCAGATATTCCTGCACCGAGCTCGGCGGTGCGCCCACCGCGCGGGCCGAGCGATAGAGGCTGTCGCCCACGGTGCCCCGTACACGCAAGGGCGTCGCATCGACCATGATGGGGCGCGGGTCGAGTACAAGCTGGCCGTTGCGCCGCTCGACCGCGAGTTGCAGGTCGAAGCGGGCGCGGAATGACAGGGCATCGACCGGACGCGGGATGTCGGGCGAAATGCGGCGGCCCAGCGTGATGTCGATTTGCGTACCCGAGGTGATGTCGTCGAGCGGAATGGCCCCGCCGATCATTGCGGTAATCTTGCGCGCTTCCTCGGCCCCGACGCCTGCGCGGCGCAACATGCGCTCGAATCCGTCTCCCTGGGCCAGCGTTGCCACCAGATCGAGTCGCGGACGTTCGGGCGCGGCATCCAGGTCGGCAACCGCGACAGTTGCGCCCATACGCCTGCCGCTATCCGCGCCGAGCGCAAGCGGCATGATCATCTGGCTGCGGAACTCGTCCCGCACTGCATCGTCGATCCGCATGGCGGGGGCAGCTTCGACCGAGGAGAAACCCGGCCACGCCGCGATCGCCACGGCGGACAGACCAACCAGCGTCACGACTCCGCGCAACCACCGACGCGAGCCTATGTCGCGGGCGAGATCCGGCGCGAGGTCCAGCGCAGCCAGCCTATTCGACGCGCGTGTACGCCATTCACCGTAGCGGCTGGAAAGCGAGGACACACGGGCAATGCGATGATGGGAATGTTTTTGCGAAGCCGGGGTATCGTCATCTTCATCGTCAATGACCTGCGCAAGCGACAGCTCGGCAGGCGGATAATCGCCTTCCGCTGCCTTCTCCTTGCCTTCATGGTCCTTGAACAAACGTGCTCTCCTTCGCGGTCGCACGCCATCCACTGAAAACAGATGTTTGGCGCGACCCGATTCCGGCCTGTGTGTTTGCCTGTAAAAATGCCGTCATAAAGTAAATTTCGCTTTAACATCGACCAAGCGAGTCCCCCGCGCGACAAGTTGAGGGAACCGATCAGGCGGTTGCGTATCGCCGCGTGGATAGCCATGATTCGCTCATCGTGGTCTCTCTAAACTCAGACAGCAGCATCCGGGCGATTCTCGGTCCGACGAACACCGGCAAGACGCACCTCGCGATCGAGCGGATGTGCGGCCATTCATCGGGCGCAATCGGCTTCCCGCTGCGTCTGCTGGCACGCGAGGTCTATGACAAGGTGTGCGCAATCAAGGGTGAGGCGTCGTGCGCGCTGATTACCGGCGAGGAGCGCATCGAACCGCCCAATGCGCGCTATTTCCTGTGCACCGCAGAGGCCATGCCGGCCGATGGCGGCGGAAGGGCCTTTGTCGCGCTCGATGAAGCACAGCTTGCGGCGGACCGTGAGCGCGGACATATTTTTACCGACCGGTTGCTGAATGCGCGTGGGCGGGAAGAAACCATGCTGCTCGGTTCGGCCACGCTCGAGCCGATGGTGCGCAAGCTGGTGCCCGAAGCGAGCGTGGAACAGCGACCGCGGTTCTCCACTCTCACCCATACCGGCTCAGCCAAGCTTTCCCGCCTGCCCCCGCGCAGCGCCATTGTCGCCTTCTCGGTCGAGCAGGTTTACCAGGTGGCCGAGTTGTTGCGGCGGTTTCGCGGCGGAGCGGCGGTAGTGATGGGCGCACTTTCACCGCAAACGCGAAATGCCCAGGTTGAATTGTTCCAATCCGGTGAAGTCGATTACATCGTCGCGACCGACGCTATCGGGATGGGACTTAATCTCGACGTGCATCACGTTGCCTTTGCCGCCCTGTCTAAGTTCGACGGCGTTCGCCAACGCCGGCTTCTCCCGGCGGAGATGGCGCAGATCGCAGGCCGGGCCGGGAGGCACCAGACCGACGGTACTTTCGGCACGATGTCCGGCGGCGGGTCTGGTAATGGCCGGGGTCGCGGCGGCACACCGCTCGAATTTACCGAGGACGAAGTCTTCGCCATCGAGCAACACCGCTTCGCGCCGGTCACCCATCTCTACTGGCGCGAGCCCGAACCGCGTTTCGACACGCTGGAGGTTCTTATCAGCGATCTCGAAGCGCCGCCGCGCGCCGAGGGCCTTGCACCGGCCCCCGAATCCATCGATCTTGCCGTTCTCAAGCGTTTGGCGGAACATGGCGAGGTCGGCGATTGCGTCAAGACGCCGGCACAGGTGCGGCGCTTCTGGGAAGCATGCCAATTGCCCGATTTCCGCCAGCTCGGGCCGGAAGGCCATGCGCGTTTCGTGTCCCGGCTATGGACCGATCTGCAAGGCGGCTATCTCGGCGCGGACTTTGTTGCGGCCCGCATCGGTGAACTCGGCAATATGGCGGGCGACATCGACACGTTGCAGGGCCGCCTCGCCGCGATCCGCAGTTGGGCCTATATCTGCCAGCGTCCCGACTGGGTGCTCGCGCGCGACGAAATGGCGGCCCGCGCCCGCGGTGCCGAGGCCAAATTGTCCGACGCGCTCCACCAGAAACTCACCGAACGTTTTGTCAATCGAAGAACCGCTGTATTGATGCGCGGAATGGGAAAGGATGCAGGGCTCTTGCGCGTAGAATTAAAAGAAGATGACCAGGTTACGGTCGAAGGCCAGCCGATCGGCCATCTCGAAGGCTTCCGCTTCGTTGTCGATGGCACTGCCAGTACCGAAGACCGCAAGCTGATGCTTGCCGCCGCCGAAAAGCACATGCCCGCGCTGCTCGCGCAGAAGGCCAAGCGGCTGATTGGTGAGGAGCTGGGCGAATTGCAGATTGCGAATGGACAGGTGATGCGCGGCGAACAGAGGGTCGCCGCGCTCGAGCCAGGCAAGTACGCCGCTGCCCCGCGCATCGTGATTGCCAAGGAGCTGGGCCAGATGGATCCGGCGCATCGCTCTCGGCTGGAGGAAGCCTTGCAGCTCTGGCTCGACCAGGCGCTTGCTCCGCTCGCGCCACTCAACGCCCTGCAGGAAGCGGCGAATAATCCCGAAGCAGGCAGTGAAGTGCGCGCGCTGTTGCTGACGCTGTCCGAACGTGGCGGGACGGTGCGGCGAGAGGACGCGGGACTGATCCACGTGCCCAAGGAAAAGCGCCCGTTCCTGCGGCGTCTTGGCGTCACCATCGGATCGCTTGATGTCTATATGCCCGCTTTGCTCAAGCCTGCGCCGCGTCGCCTCCTGCGCGCGCTCGGCGTGGACCGGCGCGATGTGAGAGAGGCAATGGAAGCGGTTATCGAAGGCGGTCGCCACCTGCCCGCAGGCTACCGCCGCGCCGGAGAGCAGGCGATTCGCATCGATATGGCGGAAAAGCTGTTCCGCGCCGCGCACGAACAGCGCGCCAAGGCGCAAGCGGCGCGGGACAAGGGCGCGCGCGGCTTCCCCGTCGATCTGGCGCTCGCGACCAGCATGGGTCTGTCGCCCGACAATTTCCGCAGCTTGATGAAGGACGCCGGGTTCCGGCAGGGCAAGCCGGTAGTGCTAGTGGAGGGCATGTACGGGCCGGAGCGTCCTTTGCCGTGGACCTGGCGTGCTCCGCGAAAAGACACGGTGCAGGCCAGGCGCCCGCAGCGCAGCGGCGACAAGCGAAAGCCGGGCGCCAAGGGTGGTGCGAAGCGTCCGGACAAGAGCGGCGGACGCGGGAAACACGCAAAGCCGCCCGCAGCCAACCAGCCAGCAACCGGCAAGGCGCTCGCCGGATTGGCCGATTTGCTCAAGGGCTGAGATGCGGCTCGACCTGCTGCTGACACGGTTGCGCTTCGCCAAGAGCCGCGCTGTCGCCCAGCGCTGGATCGGCGAAGAGCATATCCGCTGCAATGGAGAGCGCGTGACGCGGACGGACTGCCCAATTGCCGAAGGCGATGTGCTCACCCTGCCCATCGGACAGGGCGTGATGGTGATCGCGATTCATAGCTTGCCCGAGCGCCGCGGACCTGCTGCCGAGGCGCAATCTCATTACACCTTGCTCAATCGCGACTCTTGACGCTCGCGCATCATTCGCCATAGCAGGGGCGCGCAACCAGAAAGGACCAGTGCACCCATGACTTATGTCGTCACCGACGCCTGCATCAAATGCAAATATACCGATTGCGTCGAAGTCTGCCCGGTGGACTGTTTCTACGAGGGCGAGAACATGCTCGTCATCAACCCGTCCGAATGTATCGATTGCGGCGTGTGCGAACCCGAATGCCCGGCTGAAGCCATTCTGCCCGACACCGAAGACGGCCAGGAAAAATGGCTCGAGCTGAACACCAAGTTCTCTGCCGAGTGGCCCAATATCACCGAGAAGAAAGATCCGCCCGAAGATGCGGACGAGCACAAGGGTGAAGAAGGCAAGTTCGAAAAGTACTTCACCGAAGAGCCGGGCGAAGGCGACTAGCTTCGCGCACTGCTGTTTTCCCATGAACCGGAAGGCCGGTCATGCGTTGTGTGCAACATGGGATTTCTCGAAAATTTGAAGCGCGCCTGGGCTGCCTCGGGCGAGGATAATATTTCAATTCTGGCTGCCGGAGTGGCCTATTACGCCTTCCTGGCGATGGTGCCGCTGCTCGCCGCCGGGGTGCTCAGCTATGGCCTCATTGCCGATCCTGCAGATGTCGCGGACCACATTGCGACGCTCGCGCGCAGCCTGCCACCGTCTGTTGCCGAACTGATCGGCGACCAGCTGGAATCGATGGTCGAGACCTCGGCGAGCGCGAAGGGGATGGGGCTTATACTGTCGCTCGGCGTCGCAATACTGGGCGCACGGGCAGGCGCCGCCACGCTGTTGCACGCAACTGCTCTTGCGCTCAATGATGACAGTGCCCGCAATTTCATCCGGACCAACCTCCTCGCCCTTGCTGTCGTGCTGACGGCCCTGTTCGGGGCTGGTCTGGCCTCGGGAGCAATCGCATTGTCGGCCTTGCTGGCAAACGCCCTCCCTTCGGTATCGGGCATCGGCGCCTTCATTGCCCGGCTTGCAAGTCATGCAATCGTGGCAATCACGGCGGCGCTGGGCGCAGCGGCGCTCTATCGCAAGGCACCACCTGGCCTCGAAATCACCTGGCGTGACGCAATACCGGGGAGCGTATTCGCCGGGAACGCTGTCCTGGTCTTCACGGCACTGTTCGGATTCTACGTGACCAATTTCGGCAACTACAACGCGACCTATGGTTCGCTAGGCGCAGTCGTCATCCTGCTGACTTGGCTTTATCTCGTTGCTTACACAGTATTATTTGGCGCTGAAATCACTGCAACAGCTCATGACGGAAATCCGGCAGATGGGTGATCTGGCAAGCAACTGTCGCGAGACTGGAATTTATGTCGCGAATCTGTTATATACTTACCATGCTGTAAGCTCGTGGAAGGGCTACAGGCGGATTAGGAAGGCAGGCCCCCGCATTTAGCGACACATTGGGATTACCAGCCGCTGCCAGTCGGCGGATGGGTTTCCTTGTCTCGCCAATGCTCGGAATTGCTACAGAAAGGACTGTCTATGGCCGCGAATGCGACCGCTTTTGAAGTTGGCGATTATGTCGTCTATCCCAAGCACGGTGTTGGCCGTGTGATCGAACTCCAGAACGAAGAAATCGCCGGAATGCAGCTGGAGCTTTACGTGCTCCGCTTCGAGAAGGAACGTATGACGCTGCGCGTACCCACCAACAAGGTGGAAAGCATCGGCATGCGTAAGCTTTCCAGCGACAAGACGCTGAAAGAAGCGATGGAAACGCTCAAGGGCAAGCCCAAGGTCAAGCGCACCATGTGGAGCCGCCGGGCACAGGAATACGAAGCGAAGATCAATTCGGGCGACCTGGTGTCGATCGCCGAAGTGACACGCGACCTGTTCCGCCCCGAAGACCAGCCCGAACAGAGCTATTCCGAACGGCAGATCTTCGAAGCGGCCTCCAGCCGCCTTGCTCGCGAACTGGCGGCGATGGAAAAGACTGACGAGCCTACGGCGCTCACCAAGATTCTCGATGTGCTCAAGGAGCATGCACCGCAATATTACGAGAATGACGACGAAGACTAAGCGCGTCTGAGCGAGGTCTCAACGTAATCAAAGGGCCGTTTGCAGCTTGCGAGCGGCCCTTTTTCGTATGCGCCGCTCTCTGCAAATCGGCATGGCATTTCGACCAGCGGCTTTGCCTTTGGCAAAGCTTGCGTGTATTGCTTCTGTAATACACAAAGAGGAGGGCACTTATGCGTGTTGGTGGGATTTTCCGGAAAATCGGTCCGTTCTTGGCCTTGGCGGCGGCAGCAGGCCTGTCGGCTTGCGATGATGTGGACGTGAGCTTCAACGGCGAGCAGGGCGTGCCGCTGGCCGAACTCGATATGAGCGGCGAAGCGCCAAGCCGCATCGCGCTTGGCGGAGCGGACAATGTGGTCATCACCACCGGCGAGGAACTTGCCATCACCGTCGAGGGCAGCGAGGAGGCGACGGAACGCCTGCGGTTCGTGCTTGCCGACGGTTCGCTCGGCATCGGGCGCGAGGACGGGAACTGGCGCGACGGCGACGTCGCCACCATCAACGTCACCATGCCTGCGCCGTCGACCATCGCTATCGGCGGTAGCGGGCGGATGACCGCCGACACCATGGCGCGTAACGCCGAAATCGTGATCGGCGGTTCGGGTGCAGTGGATGTTGCCGTGATTGATTCCGAGACGCTCGAAATCACCATCGGCGGCAGTGGCCGCGCTACGGTGGCAGGCGCTGTCGATCGGCTCGAACTCAACATTGGTGGCAGCGGAACGGCCGACATGGCCGACTTGCAGGCCGGGGACGCAGAGGTGAACATCGGCGGATCGGGCGATGCGACCTTCTCGTCCGATGGTACGGTCGAGGCAAATATCGCCGGCTCGGGTGACGTGCGCGTGCGCGGTTCCGCACGATGCGAGATCAATGCCATCGGCTCGGGCAGCCTCGTTTGCGAGGATGCGCCTGACGACGGAGATAGCACTGAAAATGCTCGTCCTGCGGGGTGAATCGCCTCGCTTGGCCGCGTATTAATTGCCGCGAAAGAAGTTTACATTAACCAAGGGGTTGGCGGAAAATTCCGTCAGCCCCTTTTCGCTTTGTGCAGGAGCGCGAGATGCAACAGAAAGCCTTGGTGACCGTACCTTTGCTGGCGCTAAGCCTCGGCGGCTGCGTTGCGAGTACGGTATTCGACGTGGCCACCGCTCCGGTGCGCGCTGTTGGTCAGGTCGCCGATTGGGCCACCACCAGCCAGGACGAAGCAGACCGCGCGCGCGGTCGCGAAATCCGTCGGCGCGAAGAGCGACTGGGCGATCTGCAGCGCGAATATGCCGAGCATGAAGAGGACTGTGTGCGCGGACGCAATGATGCTTGCCGCGAGGCAGTAATCGTGCGGCAGGAAATGGACTATCTGATGCCCTCGATCCCGGTTGAATCGCAAGAAGACGATTAAACGGCGGCGGCGCGTTCCAGCCGGTCATTGATCGCCGCACCGATTCCCGCAACAGGAACCGGAGCGACGGCAACGCGCGGCTTGGCCGACGCAGCCGCCTGGTGCAAGCAATCGTAAAGCTTTGAAGCCGCCTCCAGGAGATCGCCGCTGGCAGACAGGCTACAATCGCCTGCGACAGCACCAAATCCGATCACGAATTCATCGGCTTCTGGCTGGCGCATATTGAGCCGCACGGGCTTTCCGGGCGCATAGTGGCTGGTCAATTGCCCCGGTGCCTCCACCGCGCCCTTGCCCCGCGATGGGGGCATGGCCGTTCCGAAGAATTCACGGTGCAATGCGTCCAGATCGACAGGTCCGGGGCGCAACTGCTCCCACCGGCCATCGTCGCGCACAGCCAGAATGGTTGATTCGATTCCCCCACTGGTCGCTCCGCTATCGAGCACGAGGTCGATGCGCCCGTCGAGTGAGGCCAGCACATGCTGCGCCGTCGTTGGGCTGATAAATCCGCTACGATTGGCCGATGGCGCGGCGAGCGGAAAATCGACGTGCTGCAGCAGTTCACGGATCGCGGGATGCGCAGGCGCGCGCAGCGCAATCGTGGGCAGGCCCGCAGTGACTGCAGGCGCGAGTCCGGCAATCTCGCGGAGCGGAACGACGATCGTCAGCGGCCCCGGCCAGATCGCAAGTGCCGGATTGGCAGCGGCGTCCGGGAACAGGCCATATTGCCGCGCGTGATCCAGATCGCGGACGTGGACAATCAGCGGGTTGAAATCGGGTCGCCCCTTGGCGCGGTAGATCCCGGCAACCGCCTCGGCGCCGTCGGCGCGGGCGGCAAGCCCGTAGACCGTCTCCGTCGGCAGTGCGACCAGTCCGCCTTCGCGCAGCACATCGGCAGCGCGTGCAACGGCTTCGGAAGTGGCCGGAATCGTAGGCGTCTTGCTGCTCATCGCCAGCGCCTATAGGGAATGCGGCGATGGAAAACCAAGCTGAACTGTTCGGACGTATCGCTGCAGCTCTCGAAAAGCTTGCGCCAGCCACGCCGCACGCGGTCGACTGGCAGGGTGCGCCGGCCTTCGTCTGGGCTGGCGACAGCGCCCGTCCGGTCGAGTGTATCGAGGCCCCCGCGCTTGACCTGCTGCGGGGTATCGACCGGCAAAAGCAAGTGGTCACTGCCAATGTCGCGCGCCTGGCCAAGGGCGCTGCTTCGCATGACATGCTGTTGTGGGGAGCGCGCGGGATGGGAAAATCGGCCCTGCTCCGCGCCAGCGTGGCGGATGCGCAGGCCGCTGGTGGAAAGCTCGCACTGGTGCAGGTGGCGACCGATTCCATACCGTCCCTGCCCGGCCTGTTCGCGCAACTTGCCGGGATCGAACGCAATTTTCTCGTCTTCATTGATGATCTCGGCTTTGCCGAAGGCGATGATGCCACGCCGCGCCATTTGCGAAGTTGGCTCGATGGCGGAGTCGAGGCGCGACCGGCCAATGTCCGGCTGGCGGTGACTTCCAACCGCCGCGCGATCCTGGCCCGGCAAGCGAGCGAGCAAGACGATCCGATCAATCCCCGCGACGCGGTGGACGACAATCTCGCGCTGGCGGACCGCTTCGGCTTGTCGCTTGGCTTCCACAACGCCAACCAGGAAGATTATCTCGAAATCTTGCGCGGTTATGCTGCAGAATACGGCCTCGATCTGGACGAGGGTGAGGCGCTCGAGTGGTCAAAGAGGCGAGGCGCACGGTCGGGGCGCATCGCCTGGCACTTCATCACCGAATTGGCTGGGCGCGTTGGCAAGCAGCTCTAGACGCCGGCGCATGCGCCCAAGATTACAGGATGTCTTGCGGAGCGATTGCCCCTTCCTCGAAGGCACGCGCCGGATCGCCCTGAAGTTCACGGCGCGGCGGCAGGCTCTCGCCCCTGTTGCGCTCGATGGTTCCAGCGGCCTGCGCACCCGGAGCAGTTACGCGCCAGATGATGTTGCCGGTATCGTCGCTCACCAGCAAGGCACCGGTACGATCCCACTCGACCCATGTCGGGCGGCCGTAGGTCTGGTTTCCGCTGGTCAGGAATGTCTCGAGCACCTGGCGGGGCTGGCCCACCGGGTTGCCGCGCTCGTCGAATTGCACGAACACCACGTCATATCCGGCGGGCGGCGAACGGTTCCAAGAGCCGTGGCGCGCGATGAAGGCACCGTGGCCGAATGCCTCGCCCATGCGCGTGCCTTCTTCGGTGAACACAAGTCCTAGCGCCGCCACATGGGCGCCAAGCGCATATTGCGGAGTGCGGGTGTATTCGGTGAGGAAGCGCGGCATGGGTGCCTCCACCCGCTCATCGAAGACATCGTTGTAATAGACCCATGGCCATCCGTAATGAACGCCGATCGGCACGTTGGACATGTAATCGGGCACCAAGTCACTGCCCAGCATGTCGCGCTCGTTCACCGTGGTCCACAGTTCGCCAGTCCAGGGATTGAACGCCATGCCGTTAGGATTGCGCAAGCCCGCGCCATAGATGCGCGAATTGCCATTTTCGAGATTCACTTCGTGGATCGCCGCCCGGCCTTCCTCGATTTCCATCCCGCCCTCACCGATGTTCGAGGCCGAACCGACCGCGACATACATGCGAGTGCCATCTTCGGAGAGGATGATGTTGCGCATCCAGTGATTACCGGCTGGCGGCAGGTCGAGGATCTTTTCCGGCGCTCCTTCCACGCTGTCGCTGCCCAGTTCGTAATCGAAGCGCAACACGGCGTCGTGATTGGCAACATAGAGATTGCCGTCAATCCAGGCGATCCCCGAGGGCGAATCGAGGTCCGCTTCGCGCAGCACGTGCTTTTCTTCGGCAACACCATCTTCGTCTGCATCACGCAACAAAACCAATTGGTTAGGTGATGGATCAGCCGCGCCTGCCTTGCTGAAGAGCAAACCGGCGACAAAATTGGTGAGCCAGCCGCCAGCCAGTTCGCGCTCGGGCGCGTTGGTCAGCGTGACGAGGACATCGCCATTGGGCAGGGTGTACAGCACGCGCGGGTGATCCAGCCCTTCGGCAAAGCGATTCACCTGCAGCCCCTCGCCCGGTGTCGGCGCCTCGCCATCTCCCCACCCGATCGGCTCCGCAATGGCAACGGTGGGAACGAGCTGCTTGTCAGCCTCTGCCAGCACCGGATCGGTCCCTGTCGTGTCGAGCAATGAATATTCGGCCACATCGGGCCGCGTCAGGAACCAGATGATGATCCCGCCGATAACCAGCAGGACGAGGAGGGCGATGAGGATCTTCTTGAGAATGCGCATGATGGCTGGATAAGCGAGGCGGCGCGCGGCGGCAATGGATTTGGCTGCAGAGACGCGTTAGAGGCCGTCGCCATGTACGATTTCACACCAGCACCGGGGGCCAGCAAGCCCGAAATTTATGCCGCTTTGCTCGAGGCAGCGGGAGCGCTGACCGCAGACGAGCCCGATGCAATTGCCAACATGGCCAATGTCGCGGCACTTCTCGGAGAATTCCTGCCCGACTGCAACTGGACCGGCTTTTACCGCATGGTCGATGGCGAGCTGGTGCTTGGCCCCTTTACCGGTCGGCCGGCCTGCATCCGTATACCCGTGGGGGTCGGCGTATGCGGGGCGGCTGCCAGGGGTGAGACGCAACTGGTCGAGGATGTGCATGCCTTTCCCGGTCATATCGCCTGCGACGCGCGCAGCCGGTCCGAACTGGTGGTTCCGGTAATGCGGGATGGGGCTGTGATTGCCGTGATCGATCTCGACAGTCCCGACCTGGCGCGCTTCGATGCAGAGGATCGCGCCGGAATCGAGGCGCTGGCAGCACTTCTTTCCACGCGCATCTAGGCCCGGCGTACAGGCCAGGAATGTCCCGTAGTGGGGCACGGGGCGCGGCTCGCTTGGTTTTCTGCGGGTTTCCTAGGTAAATATGGGGTTAAATGGGCGCGCCGCCCGTTCTCATATGAGGGAAACTACTGCGATGACGACCCGCCCTGCACTCCTGCTAGCAAGCGCAGCCGCGCTTTTCGCCTCCTCTCCTGCCTCGGCGCAGGATGCGCATGACATGTCGCATGGCGCGGATCATGGCACGATGCAGCATGGGGAAATGCAGCATCGTGAGGGCCACCACGGAGAAGGCCACCACAGCGAAAGCCACCACGCTGACGCCGTCGTGACCGATGGTCGCTATGAAGGTGCCTGGCAGGGTGACTGGAGCGACGAGAATACCTGGCACGGCGAATGGAACGGAATCTACACCGATGCCGAGGGACGAACCGTCGATGCCAGCTATCATGGTGTCTTCATTGGCAGAAATCATTTCATGAGTGAGGACGGCCATGTCCTCTCGCACGATGGGCACGGTTGGCGTGAGCATCACGGCCGTCATGGCGGACATCGTGGCCCGCGACTCGCCTACACGCAGGAAGAACGCGCGCAATGGCTGATGGATTGCCAGTATTTGATGGCCGACGGCGGTGGCTATTACGACCATCGCCGTGACCGCGATGGCGGGCTGATCGGCGGATTGCTCGGTGCGGTGGTCGGCGGCGTCGCGGGCAATCGCATTGCCGATGATGATCGGCTGCTCGGGACGGTTGTCGGCGCTGGCCTTGGCGGCATTGCCGGGGCAGCGATCGGCTCGGTCCTCGATGGCGACGGTGACGGAGAGCTTAGTCGCAACGAAATCTGGGCCTCACGCTATTGCGAAGCCTATCTGCGGCGTCATGAGCTCGGTGGCGGGGAATTTACCTATGGCCAACAGGTGATGATGGTACCCGTCGCGTCAGGCATGCGTCAAGGCCGTATTCGCGGACACGAACACGGCCGCGACCACGGTGATGAGGATTGCCAGGTCTGCAGCGAAGTTGTGGTGGAGGAAGAGGTAGAAATCGAGCGCCCTTCGCCGCGCCCCCGTCCTCAGCCTCGCCCTGCGCCGCAGCCTGCGCCCGAACCACAAGGCAAGCTGACCCCGCTCGGCTGAACGAGAAGCATGCAGCAGAGAACGACGAAAACTTGCGCGGCGCAACTTTTTGCGCGACGCGACTGCGGCACGTAATTAGATCCCGCCGCCAGTAAGCCTCTGACAAATAAGGTCCAACTGGTCGAGTGTGCGGAAGCGAACGGTCACCGCACCCGAGCGCGGATCGTCATCGGATGCGATCTTGACCGGCAGGCCGAGAAACTCTTCCAGATGGTTCTCGACCGCGGCAATATCGGCGTCCTGCGTCGAATCGCGCGGCGGACGAGCGGTGCGCCGGGCGGGCGCTTCCCCGCCATTGCGGCTCTTCCGCGCCAGCTTCTCGACCTCGCGCACGGAAAGGTTCTTGCCGACTGCCTGCTCCGCCAGTTCCTCGGCGTTCTCCAGACCGATCAGCGCGCGGCCATGCCCCATATCAAGCCGACCCGCCTCGATATGATCAAGCACCCGGGTTGGAAGACTGAGAAGGCGCTGCAAATTGGCGACGTGGCTGCGTGATTTCTCGACCAGCGTAGCGATATCGGCCTGCGTCATGTCCTCAAATTCGGACAAGCGCTGGTAAGCGCGCGCTTCCTCGACCGGGTTGAGGTCTTCGCGCTGGATGTTCTCGATCAGCGCAAGCGCCATAACATCGCGATCTGCCAAATCACGGATTATCGCCGGAATTTCATGCAGTTGCGCTTTTTGTGACGCGCGCCAGCGACGTTCGCCAGCGACCAGCTGGTATTTTCCGCGCGGCTGCGGACGCACGATCACCGGCTGAATCACTCCGCGACTCGCGATCGATGCAGCAAGCTCCGCCAGCGCTTCTTCATCGAAATGCTGGCGTGGCTGGTCGGGATGCGGCTCGATATCGGAAATCGCCAGCATGGTGAGTCCGTCAACAGGTCCGTCACCGCCCTTGGCCGAGTTGGGTGTCGCAGCACCGCCCGGCGCAGGACGTGGAGCGACCAGCGGTTCCTCTCGCCGAGCTTCGCCCATCAGTGCGCCAAGGCCCTTGCCCAGCTTGCGCCGTGCGGGCGCCCGCGCTGGCGCTACATTTTCCGCGGTTATATTTTCGCCGGGATCCTTGTCACTCATGCTGCCACCTTTTGTGCCGGAAGTCGGCCGATAAGCTCTCTCGCAAGGGCCATATAGGCCCGGCTACCCATGCAGGAATGATCGTAGACCAATGCGGGTAAGCCGTGGCTTGGGGCTTCAGAAAGCCTGACATTGCGCGGAATAACCGCTTCGAAGACCAGATCACCGAGACATTCGCGAACATCGTCTGCCACTTGGTCTGTCAAGCGGTTACGGCGATCGAACATGGTCAGGGCGACGCCGACGATGCCCAGATCGGGATTGAAGCGCTGCTGAACCTGCTCGACTGTCTGCAGAAGCTGGCTGAGGCCCTCCAGCGCGAAAAACTCGCATTGTAGCGGCACCAGAAGCGTATCGGCGGCACAAAGCGCGTTGAGCGTGAGCAATCCGAGCGATGGCGGGCAGTCGATAAAGCAGATATCGCGCCCCTTGTGGTCAGCCAGGGCGTCGCGCAAGCGATGTGCCCGGTTCTCGACACCGACAAGCTCAACCTCGGCACCGCTCAAATCAACCGTTGCAGGAAGCAGGTCCAGCCCGGGAATGCTCGAACGCATGACACAATGATCAACAGCCACTTGGTCAACAAGCACATCGTAGCTTGAAAAATCGCGATTTGCAGCGCCAACACCTATTCCCGTCGAAGCGTTTCCTTGCGGATCGAGATCGACCAGAAGCGTTCTCCAACCACTCGCCGCCATAGCCGTTGCTATATTGATGGCGCTGGTTGTTTTGCCCACTCCACCCTTCTGATTGGCTATCGCGATCACGATCATGGCTGAATTGGCCTCCCTGTGCCGACTAATATCCCCGCCTCAGGATCCGTGAGCGATTGTTCCACGTGAAACATTGCACGGATCTTTGCAGGCTGCTGAGACAGTTCTTGCGCCCCGGAACGCCCTTTCGGCAACAGCCAGATGGTGGAGCGTGTGGAAAACCGGCTGGATAAGTCGAGCAATTTACCAAGCGGTGCAAAGGCGCGCGCCGTGATAACGGCGTTTTCATGACTTTCCACATTTTCGAGGCGTGACCCATGAATTGTGCAACGCGAAAGGCCAAATTCGCCCTTAACACGCTCGAGCCACTCGAATCGCTTGCGGCGCGATTCGACCAGTCCGATGTCCAGATCAGGTCGGACTAACGAAAGTATTAGTCCCGGTAATCCCGCTCCTGATCCCAAATCGAGCCATGGCGATGTTTCACGTGGAACATGATCCAGCAATTGCACTGCGTCAGCGATATGGCGTTGCCATACACACGATAGGCTCGCTTTCGAGACAAGGTTCTGGCGCTCGTTTTCCTCGGCAAGGAGTTTGATAAATGCGGTCAAGCGCTCCATTGCGTCCGCATCGCAGCGCTCTGCGCAGTAAGCCTTAGCCTGCTCCTCGTTCTCGATCATGCAGCGCGATTACGGCGTTTCGCGTGAACCAGCAATGCTGCAAGTGCTGTTGGCGTGATACCACGCACACGGCCAGCCGCGGCCAAATTGCTAGGCCTTGCCGCACTAAGCCGCTCGACCATCTCGTTCGAGAGCCCGGGCACTTCGGAGTACGGGAAGCTGTCCCCCAGCTCGAGCTGCTCGCCACTGCGCAGATCGCGCAGTTCAGCATCCTGGCGGGCAAGGTAGGGCGCATAGGCGGCATCCTCTTCGAATTCCTGCGCCAGCTCGCCGTCGGGATCACATTCATTAGGTAGCCATGGCGAAAGCGCTGTCATCGTCAGCTCGGGAAACGAGAGCCATTCGCGCAACGGCTTGCGGCCAGCATCGCGCCTGACAGACAACCCCTCAGCGCTCAGTTCCGCCGCGTTCACCGCCCTGTCCAGCGCCGTGTTCCACGTGGAACGTTGCGCTTCCCGGGTTGCAAACCATTCAGAACGTTCCGACCCCACGCAGCCAGTGTCCAGGGCCATCTGTGTCAGACGCGTCGACGCGTTGTTGGCGCGCAGGCGCAGCCGATACTCGGCGCGGGCGGTGAGCATTCGGTATGGTTCACTCACCCCGTGAAGGGTAAGATCGTCAATCATGACCGCCATATAGGAATTGGCGCGATCCAGTGCGGGTGGCGCACGATCGAGCGCAACGCAGGCGGCTTGGATACCTGCAATCAAGCCTTGCGCAGCCGCCTCCTCATATCCGGTGGTTCCGTTAATTTGTCCGGCGCAATATAAACCCGGCATGGATTTCAGCTGCAAGTCACTGCCGAGTGCACGCGGATCGATGTGATCATATTCCACGGCATAACCGGGCACCTCCATCACAACCTGCTCCAACCCTTCCATCGCGCGCAACATGCCGAGCTGCACGTCAACCGGTAGCGAGGTGCTGATGCCGTTCGGATAGACGAGATGCGTGTCGAGGCCCTCCGGCTCCAGGAAGACCTGATGCCCGTCACGATCCGCAAAACGGTGGATCTTGTCCTCAATCGAAGGGCAATAGCGCGGCCCTGCGGCATCAATAGCACCGCTGAAGAGCGGTGAGCGATCCAGATTATCCGCAATGATGGCGTGTGCCTGCGGATTCGTGCGCGTGATTGCGCAGAACACCTGCGGATTGACCCGCCGCTTGGTGAGCGGGGACATCGTCCAAGGCTCATCGTCAGAGGGTTGCTCGGCGAGACGCGCCCAATCGATCGTCCGACCGTCGAGCCGCGGCGGCGTCCCCGTCTTGAGCCGCGCCATTGGCAAATCCGCGGCGCGCAACTGTTCTGCCAGTCGCTGGGCTGAATTCTCGCCAATCCGGCCGCCGTCAAAGCGTTCTTCTCCGCGGAAGAGAGTTCCACCGAGGAATGTACCGGTGCACAAAACAACCGACTGACCCGCGATGTCACTGCCATCGGCAAGGCGTACTCCGCCGACCCGCTCACCTGCCATGAGCAATTCAGACGCCTCGCCCTTGATCACCGTAAGAGACGGCAACTGGGAGAGCATTAGCTGCACGCTCGCACGAAACAGCTTCCTGTCCGCCTGGACGCGTGGCCCATGGACCGCGCTACCCTTCGAGCGGTTGAGCATCCGATAATGGATCGCTGAAGCGTCCGCGGCACGACCAATCAAGCCATCGAAAGCATCGACCTCACGGACAAGGTGGCCTTTGCCCAGCCCGCCAATCGCCGGATTGCAGCTCATCGCGCCAAGCTTGCTTGCATCAAACGTAACCAGCGCCGTGCGCGCGCCCATACGCGCCGCGACAGCAGCGGCTTCGCAGCCCGCGTGGCCTCCGCCTATAATGATGACATCGAAACCGGTCATGATGCGCCCGTTACTGCTCCTGCGTGCTCGGGTCAAAGTGCGAAGCGTCAGTTGGTGCATGTTCCACGTGGAACATCCTATTTTCCGATGCAAAAGCGCCCGAATAGCGCGTCGAGCACATCCTCTGTCGAGGCTCGGCCTGTGAGCGCGTCGAATGCACCGCGCGCCATGCGCAGGTGCTCTGCGACAAGCAGCGGGTCAGATCCGCTTGCGATCGTTTCAAGCGCGTTAGCACCTTCCTCGAGTCGCGAACGCTGGCGCGCATTGAGCGCTGCAGCGCCCGGCTTCGGCATCGCCGTCTGCGCCAGGTCAATCAACGCTTCGCGCAGAGCGGATAGGCCCTCGCCCGTGATTGCCGACAAACGGTAATCGGGACTCGTCTTTACGACTCGATCCGGCCTGTCCGACTTCGCATCCACTTCCCAACTGCCGGCCGGCCCCTTGCCCTCCTCACCAAGCCAGAGGACGAGATCAGCACGAGCGATTTCGTCTTGTGCGCGCGAAATGCCGATTGCCTCGATCCGATCCTCTCCAGGCGCGCGCAGGCCCGCCATGTCGACGAAGGTGAACGGAATACCGCGCAAAGCGACAGACTGGGTCAGGACATCACGCGTGGTGCCTGCGATCTCGGCGGTGATCGCCGCTTCGCTCTCCGTCAACGCGTTAAAAAGCGTCGATTTCCCGGTATTTGGCGGGCCGGCCAATGCAACACGGAAACCCTCGCGCAAGACCTCGGCATGCGGGGCTGACAGTGCGCTGCGGACCTCCTCCGCCAAATCTGCGAGGCGGGTGGAAAAGCTTTCCGGCAAACCGCCCACATCGTCCTCATCGTCGAAATCAAGCACTGCCTCGACAGCGGCCGACAGCGAAAGAAGCTCCTCTCGCCATCCCTCAACCTGGCGCGACAATGCTCCGCTTGCCATGGCGATGGCGCTGCGGCGCTGGACCTCGGTCTCGGCAGAAAGCAAGTCTGCCAGACCTTCCGCTTCGGCAAGATCAATCCGCCCATTGGCGAAGGCACGGCGCGTAAATTCACCCGGCTCGGCACGGCGGCATCCGGCGATTTCGCCGAGCGCACGCTCGACCGCAGCAACAACCGCGCGCCCGCCATGGCAGTGAAACTCGGCCAGATCCTCTCCGGTCACCGAATTCGGTCCGGGGAAAAACACGACGAGCCCATCATCGAGCTGGTCACCGGCAGCATCGCGAAACACTGCTCGCACGGCGCGGCGCGGTTCGGGAATACGTCCCGCCACGCTATCCAACGCGGCGCGCGCCTGCGGCCCGGTCATCCGGATCACTCCGATACCGGCAGGCGGCAACCCGCTCGAAAGCGCAAATATTGTTTCCATTATCAGGTAGTTAGTCGTCCGAAGACGTATCACCGCGCGACTTGCCACTACCGCTGGCGCTCCGGTTCGCGCCTTCCATGAAGCTCTGGAACATCTTCATGCCCATCTGCCCCATCGGCGCCAACTGCTTGGCATATTGCTCGAGCTGGTCGGCATTCGACACGCCTTTCATCGCATTGGCAATCGTCTCGACATAGATGGCGTTCGCCTGCTCGACATCGGGCAGCCCCATGAACTGGCGTGCCTCCTCTGGAGTGCAATCAATCTCGATATTGACCTTCATTTTGCAGACGCCTTTCCTGTTCTGCTGCTAGGATTAGGCATATAATACCCAGACAGCGGGAGAGTCATATATGAGCGAGACAGTCAGCATTTCCACCCTTTCCGGCGAAGGCGCTTTCGATGCCTATGTGGCGCGCCCCGCAGGAGACCCGAAAGCGGCAATCGTGGTGATCCAGGAAATCTTCGGCGTAAACGCGGGGATCCGCCGGAAATGTGACCGGCTGGCGGAAGATGGCTACCTCGCCATCGCCCCCGACCTGTTCTGGCGCCTTGAGCCCGGAGTGGAGCTGGATCCCGATATCGAGCCAGAGTTCCAGACTGCGCTCGAACTGATGGGCAAGTTCAACCAGGATGCCGGCATTCGCGATATCGAAGCCGCGATCAAATACGTGCGCGGCATGAGCCAGAGCGGCAAGGTAGGAGCCGTCGGATATTGTCTGGGAGGCCGATTGGCCTTCATGACGGCAGCGCGCACAGATGTGGATGCCAGCGTCGGCTATTATGCGGTCGGTGTCGACAATCTGCTGCGCGAACAACATGCTATTGCCCACCCGCTTATGCTGCATGTTCCCACAGCAGACGGCTTTGTCGGCCCCGATGTTCAGAAAGCGATGCACGATGCGCTCGATCCGAATCCCAAGGTGACGCTGCATGATTACGAAGGTCTCGATCATGGTTTTGCGACCGAATTCGGTAAGCGCCGTGACGAGGACGCAGCCAATCTTGCGGACAGTCGCACCGCGACCTTCTTTGCAAAGCATCTGGCATGAGCGAGCACGGTAGCGCGCAAACAATCGGCGTTCTGCACGACATTGTAACGGCAAAGGCGAACCCGGGCACCCTATCCGCTCACATTGCAGATGACGCGGTATTCCTGTCGCCCGTCATGCACACACCTCAGGAAGGCCGCGACAAGGTCGAGCAGTATCTCGGCGCCGCACTACAATTGTTTGGCCAACATGGTTTTCGCTATGTCCGCGAAATTGTCGGCGTCGATAATGCTGCTCTGGAATTCGTGGCCGAGATTGAAGGAATCGCGATCAACGGAGTCGATCTGATCCACTTCGATACAGACGGAAAAATACACGAATTCAAGGTTATGCTTCGTCCGCTCAAGGCGATCCAGATCGTTCGCGAAAAGATGCTCGCCCAATTGGCGGGCGGGTGAATCCGGCTAGTTCAGAGCGGCGAAATTCATGATGAACCGGCGCACCTCTTCGTTGAGATCGGTTCCGATTGCCGCCCCGATTTCTTCGCGCCGCGTATCAACGTCGCTATGCCAACCCAGCAGTTTCATCTGCCAATCGGGATAACATCGTCCGCTGACAGAGAGGTCCGAGGTGATCACCATTCCCGAGTGGCGGGGGTCGACCGAAAGGCGCGCGAACAAGCTCATCAAGGCCGCACTTTCGCCTTCGACAAGCTGGAGGAAGTTGCGCCCGTTGTACAAGAGGAAGCCTGTGATACCCTGCGCCTGATTGTTGCGTACCGCTGTAACGAGGATGTCCTTGATATCCTCGTCGTCCAGCTTCGCGGCCGTGCTGATATACGCCATTTGTCGCATAAGCTTTGCCCCCCCTTAGTCGCGTTACTGGTTCATCGTGGCGAAAAAGTCTTCGTTGGTCTTGGAATCCTTCATCTTGTCGAGCAGGAATTCCATCGAATCGACCGTACCCATCTGCATCAGGATCCGGCGCAGCACCCACATCTTGGAAAGCTGTTCCTTGTCCACCAGCAGCTCTTCCTTGCGCGTGCCGGACTTGCCGACATCCAGCGCCGGGAAGATGCGCTTGTCCGCGACCTTGCGATCGAGCACGATTTCGGAGTTGCCGGTGCCCTTGAACTCTTCGAAAATCACTTCGTCCATGCGGCTACCGGTATCGATCAGAGCGGTAGCGATAATGGAAAGCGAGCCGCCTTCTTCGATGTTACGTGCCGCACCGAAGAACCGCTTGGGCCGCTGGAGGGCATTGGCATCGACACCGCCGGTCAGCACCTTGCCCGAGCTGGGCACCACGGTGTTGTAGGCGCGGCCGAGACGCGTGATGGAATCGAGCAGAATCACGACATCGCGCTTGTGTTCGACCAGGCGCTTGGCCTTTTCGATAACCATTTCAGCAACCTGCACGTGGCGCGAGGCGGGTTCATCGAAGGTCGAACTGATCACTTCACCCTTCACGCTGCGCTGCATGTCGGTGACTTCTTCGGGACGTTCATCGACCAGCAGCACCAGCAGGATCACTTCGGGGTGATTGTCGGTGATGGCCTTGGCCATGTTCTGCAAAAGCACGGTCTTACCCGTGCGTGGCGGTGCAACTATCAGCGCACGCTGGCCCTTGCCCTGCGGCGAGATCAGGTCGATCACGCGGGCCGACTTGTCCTTGACTGTCGGATCCTTGGTATCGAGATTCAGCCGCTCGTCAGGATAGAGCGGCGTGAGGTTGTCGAAATTGGTCCGGTGACGCACCGCGTCGGGATCATCGTAATTGACCTTCAGCAGCTTGGTCAGCGCGAAATAGCGTTCGCCATCCTTGGGCGCGCGGATTTCACCTTCGACCGTGTCGCCCGTGCGCAGGCCCATCTTGCGGACCTGGTTGGGGGAAACGTAGATATCGTCGGGCCCGGCGAGATAGTTTGCTTCGGGGCTACGCAGGAAGCCGAAACCGTCCTGCAGCACCTCGATCGTGCCGATGCCGAGGATTTCCTCTCCGTCGTCCGCCACCTCTTTCAGGATGGCAAACATCAGGTCCTGGCGGCGCATGGTCGAGGCGCCTTCGACGCCCATTTCTTCGGCCATCGAGACGAGTTCTGCCGGCGTCCGCTCTTTAAGTTCTTTCAAATGCATTGTTTTGGTATTCCGTAATCAGTTGGGATGCCGGCGGGCCAGTTAGGGCTTGGAGAAAGCAGACCCGGTCGCTTGTGACTCGCGACCTCTTGCCGGTGATGCAACCGCAATATGGGACGCGCCCCTTGCGGTCAATTCAATGTGTGGTGTGAAATCCCGAATCCAGCGCGTGGTCAGAACGGTTTGACGATGGCCAGGATCACGATCAGCGCCGCTGCAACACCGGGCACTTCGTTGAGCAACCGCAATTGCTTGCCCGACAGCTTGCGTTCCCCGCGCGCCAGCTTCTTGGCGTAGGCGGAAAGATAGCCGTGATAACCCGACAGGATCAGGACGATCAGCAGCTTGAGGTGGAACCACCCGCCCATCGGCACCATCCCCGTGCCCAGCAACGCCAGGCCGAGCAACCACACGGTGATGATCGAAGGCAACAGGATGATCTTGAGCAGCCGCTTTTCGCGATCGACATATTTTTCCGCTTCTTCAGACCCTTCCGCCGCTTCCTGGTGGTAGACGAACAGGCGCGGGAGCATGAACAGCCCCGCCATCCAGAAGATCACGAAGATGATATGACCGGCCTTGAGCCAGAAATAGAGCGTGGCGAGAATTTCCTGCATAGGAGTCACTTAGGCGAGCCGACTACCAGCGTCACCCCTCACCCGCGCAAAGTTTCCAACAATCGTTCCACATGGGCAATCGGCGTTTCCTTATCGATGCCATGGCCAAGGTTGAAGACATGCGGCCGCTCGGCAAAGGCATCGCAAATTTGCCCGACTTGCGCCTCAAGCTCATCTCCGCCTGCCAGCAGGAGCATCGGGTCGAGATTACCCTGCACGGGCATGCCAGCGGGCAGTTGGGCGGCAATCCACAATGGATCGGTGGTCTCATCGATGCCCACCGCATCGACTCCTGTCTCGCGGGCATAGGCGGGCAGCTTGGATTCCGCCCCTTTCGGAAAGCCGATAACCGGAATGCCGGGTCGCTGTTCGTGAATGGCAGAGGCCAGCCGGGCATTTGGCGCAATTACCCAGCGTTCGAATTGCGACGGACTGAGCGATCCCGCCCAGCTATCGAACAATTGCACCGCTTCCGCGCCCGCATCGATCTGGCCGATCAGATATTCAAGGCTTGCCGCCTCGATCGCATCGACAAGCGACTGGAACGCTGCCGGATCACGCCACGCAAGCGCCCGCGCTGCGCCCTGATCCTTCGATCCCTGCCCCGCCACCATGTAGGTCGCCACGGTCCACGGCGATCCGATGAAACCGAGCATGGTGACATCGGCGGAAAGCTGCGCCCTGGTCAGTTCTACTGTGCGATAGACCGGGTCGAAATGGTGATGCGCCTGTTCCAGCGCCTGCCACGCACCATCGACCAGCGGCGGAGCAAGCCGCGGCCCCTCGCCAGCCTCGAACCACAGGTCCTGCCCCAGTGCGTGCGGCACGATCAGAATGTCGGAAAACAGGATTGCACCGTCAAAACCGAACCGCTTGATCGGCTGGAGCGTCACTTCCGCCGCGGCTTCGCTATCGTAGACAAGCTCGAGAAAACCACCCTTTTCGGCGCGCAAGGCGCGATACTCGGGAAGATAGCGCCCGGCTTGACGCATGAGCCATACTGGACGCCTTTCGGTTCGCGTTCCGCGCAAATTTTCGAGAAGAATTCCGGCCATTAAGAGAGAGTCCAATCCAATAAATATATATATTTATAGAAATTATGTTGTTTGTTGGGCCTGTGGATTGTGGGGACACCGGTGGATCACCGAAGTTGTCCTGCCCGTGGCATTGCTTGACGCGGCATCGACTCGTTGACTTTCCGCGTCAAGCTCTCGTTCTCCACGCTACCCACAGCTTGGGAAAATAAACACGCCTTCGGCTATTTCCCTGAGTGCGAATCAGCCGATTGCGGGGATGGAATGCTATCCCTGACTTGTCCGCCAATCCGTCCCGTGGTTTATGCGCATGTCTATCCACATGGCCCGTCTTCACCTCCATCTGCTGTCGGACTCGACCGGCGAAACCCTCGAAATGATCGCGAAGGCTGCCCTCGCGCAGTTCGAGGACAGCGATGTCGAGCGTCATTTCTGGCCGATGGTGCGTTCTCGCCAGCATCTTGATCGCATCGTCGAGGAGTTCAAGCGCAATCCCGGCCTCGTGCTCTATACACTGGTGAATGAAAGCATTCGCGAACAGCTTGAAGAGCGGTGCCGTGCGCTTGGCGTGAAGCATGTCGATGCGCTCGATGCGGTCACGCTGGCACTGGAAGAGCGGCTGGGACAGGAGGCCAAGGGTCGCCCCGGACGCCAGCACGCCATGGACGACGCCTATTTCGCCCGCGTCGATGCAATCCAGTTCACCATTGCTCATGATGACGGGATCGGATTCGAGAACTGGGAAGAGGCCGATATCGTGCTCGCGGGTGTGTCGCGCACATCGAAGACTCCGACCAGCATCTATCTGGCCAACCGCGGCTTTAAGGTCGCCAATATCCCGCTGGTGGTCGAAAGCCCGCCGCCCGAGAACCTGTTTACCCTGCGCCACCCGATGGTCGTCGGCCTCACCACTGCGCCTGAAAGACTGGTGCAGATCCGCCGCAACCGCCTGCTTTCGCTCAACGAGACTGCCGAGACATCCTATGTCGATGGCGAACGTGTGCGCTCCGAGGTGAGTTTTGCCCGGCGCATGTTTGCCGACAATGGCTGGCCGGTGATCGATGTCACGCGGCGCTCGATCGAGGAAACTGCGGCAGCCGTGATCCGCCTCCACCAAGAACGCGAAGGGCGCGACCGACTGCCGCAAACCGGACCCAAACCGATATGACACAGCGCATGTCGGGACTGGCGCTGCACTGATGCTTGTGCTGGCGTCGAAATCCGCATCGCGCCAAGTGATGCTGCGCGATGCGGGGGTAGAATTCATCTCCCGGCCCGCTGATCTTGATGAACGCGCCATCGAAGCAGCGATGGCCGATGCACCTCCGCACGAGGTTGCCCTGGCGCTGGCCGAGGCCAAGGCGATGGCAGTACAGGACGAAGGACTTCCGATACTGGGCAGCGATTCGCTTGTCATTGTCGAGGGTCGGCGCTTCGACAAGCCAGCATCGCGCGATGATGCAGCCGAGCACCTGCGGTTTTTCTCGGGCAAGGTCATGCACCTGCATTCGGCTGCGGCAATTGCCCGCGATGGCGCGCTTGTCTGGCGTCATGCCGCCGCCGCTCATCTGCATGTGCGCGACCTTTCGGAAGGCTTCATCACCGACTATCTGGAACGAGAATGGCCCGAAGTCGGGTATTGCGTGGGTGTATTCCGGATCGAGGCGCTGGGCGTGCAATTGTTCGAGAAGATAGAAGGCGATCACTTCACCGTGCTTGGAATGCCCCTGCTCCCGGCGCTCGGCGCGCTGCGCGAACTCGGTGAGTTGCCGCGATGAGCAGGCCCTATGCCGAGGTGATCGGCGACCCCATCGCCCATTCCAAATCGCCGGTGATCCATGGTTATTGGCTGGAGAAGCTTGGTTTGGAAGCCGACTATCGCAAATGCCACGTCACTCCCGGCGGACTGGCCGATTACATCACATCGCGCCGGACGGACCCTGAATGGCGCGGGTGCAATATTACCATGCCGCACAAGCAGGCGGTGATCCCGTTTCTCGACCGGCTCGAAATCGGTGCAGAGCTGGTCAGCGCGGTCAATACGGTGACGCGTCGCCACAATGGCGCGCTGATTGGCACCAACACCGATGTCGAGGGCTTCCTCGAGCCGCTGCGGGACGAACTCGCGCGCGAACATTATTTTCGCATGGCGCGGATCATCGGCACGGGCGGCGCTGCGCGCGCAATTGCCGCCGGCCTTGCCGAACATGGCTTCACGCTGGTCCTTGCCGCACGCAATCCCGAAAAGGCGCGTGTCTTACTCGACGAGATTGACCCCGATGGCGAACACCATGTCGCCCCGCTCGATCACTTTGCCACACCGACCAATTTTGCATTCGATGACCGCGAGGGTTGCCTGGACCTGATCGTCAACGCCAGCCCGCTCGGCATGGAAGACCAACCGCCGCTCGCATTCGACTTCAGCCATGCTCCGCCGGGTAGCATCGTCTACGATATCGTCACCCACCCGCTTGATACGCCCCTTCTGCAAGGCGCGCGCGCTGAGGGAATGCGCACGATCGACGGCCATGCCATGCTGATCGGACAGGCGGCCATCGCGTTCGAGCGGTTCTTCGGACAGAAGCCGCCGCGCGAGGATGGCGACGAGGACTTGCGCCGGATACTCGCGCAATGAGCGATGCTGGCAAAACGCGTCCGCTGATCCTTGGCCTCACCGGCTCCATCGCGATGGGCAAGAGCACGGTGGCAGGCATGTTCGAGGCGCTGGGCGTGCCCGTCTTTGATGCCGATTTCGAAGTGCGCGCAATGCAGGGCCCGGGCGGCAGCCTGCTCGCCGCGATCGAAGCGAAATTTCCCGGCAGCACCGGACCCGGCGGCGTCGATCGCCAGCAATTAGGTGCATTGGTTTTTGGTGACCGCGACAAGCTCGCGTTGCTGGAAAGCATTGTCCATCCGGCAGTGGTCGAAGCGCGTGAGCAATTCCTCTACCGCCACGCCAACGCTCCGCTCGTGGTGTTCGACATACCTCTGCTGTTCGAGAAAGGCGGAGCAAAGGAAGTGGACCGGATCGTAGTCGTCTCGGCCCCGGCGCAGGTGCAGCGGGACCGTGTGCTGCAGCGGGACGGCATGACCGAAGAGAAATTCCAGCAGATCCTCGCGCTACAGATGCCCGATGCGCAAAAACGAGCGCAAGCCGATTTCGTGATCGACACCGGTACATCGCTTGAAGAGACGGAAAAGGCGGTGGAGGAGCTGGTGGAGAAGCTTTCGGAGCGCTTGCACGAATGACCGGCTTCGGGCGATAGAGTAGGCCATGCGCGAGATCATCTTCGATACCGAAACAACCGGGCTCGACCCTGCCACCGGAGACCGGATGGTGGAAATCGGCTGCATCGAGATGGTCAACCGTGTGGCAACGGGTGAGACCTTCCACGCCTATTATAACCCGGAGCGCGAGATGCCTGCCGAAGCGGAAGCGGTTCACGGGCTCTCGTCGACGTTCCTCGCCGACAAGCCGCTGTTCCGCGACACCGTAGCCGGACTGCTCGAATTCATCGGCGACTCGCCACTGGTGGCGCACAATGCGCAGTTCGATTTTGGATTTCTCAATCACGAGCTGTCGGTGTGCGGGCTCGAAGCCGTTGGCGCAGACCGCATGATCGACACGCTCGCCATCGCCCGGCGCAGACATCCCGGTGCCAAGCATTCACTTGATGCGCTGTGTTCACGCTATGGAGTCGATCGATCGCATCGCGTCCTTCACGGAGCACTGCTCGACGCGGAATTGCTGGCGCAAGTTTATGTCGAATTGACCGGCGGCCGGCAGATCGGGCTGCAACTTGCGGTCGACAATACCGGGCAGGAGACCGTGGAAACGCGGGTTTTCCGGCCCAAGACGGGCGAATACCGTGCTCCGCGCGCACATTGTGCAAGCGCTGAGGAACTTGCGCGCCACGCAAGCTTTCTTGAATCCTTGGACTCGCCCCTCTGGACCTCGTGAGCTATGCTCACCACATAGGGTGCAGCACGAAGTGATATAAAAAGGAGTCAGTGCATGGATATTCGCGTGTCGGGCCATCAAGTCGATACCGGAGCAGCTCTCCAGGAACATGCCTCGGACCGTTTAAGCACCATAGTCGATAAGCATTTCAGTCGCGCGATCTCCTCCACGGTGACCTTCGGTAAAGCGCCAGCCAGCGCCTTTGCGGCCGATATCGTACTGCATGTGAATCACGGCCTGATCCTCAAGAGCCACGGCCAGGCGCAGGATGCGCACGTCGCTTTCGACCAGGCGGCCGACAAGATCGAGAAGCAGCTGCGCCGCTACAAGCGTCGGTTGAAGGACCATCACGAACAGGCGCAACATGCCGTGAGGGAAGAAGAAGCGGCCTACACCATCTTTGCTGCCGAGGAATCCGAACCGGAAACCGAACTGAGCGAAGACGCGCCTCCGGTGATCGCGGAAACGCGGATCGACATTCCCGAAGTCAGCGTTTCGGACGCCGTGATGCTGCTCGATCTGCGCCATACGAATGCGCTGTTTTTCAAAAATGCTGGCAGCGGACGGCATAATATGGTTTATCGCCGCGAAGACGGCTCGATCGGATGGGTTGAGCCTTCCTGAGCACCTTCCCGCAAATCATGCGGTAGGCGATATAGCTGAAAACCAACCGTTTTCGCCGGGTTCGGCACTCCATGGGCAGTGCCACTGCAGCTCGTGAAAGCGCTAAATGACAAGAGCAATGGACTCCAATTTTGCACTGAAGCCTGAATCGGTTGCCGTAATTCACGCCGAGACGAAAGGTGAGATCCTCGAAAATCTCGCCCGCATTTTCAGCTCGGCTTGGGAACTCGATGCCGACCTCGTTCTTGAAGGTCTCGACGAGCGTGAGAAGCTTGGCAGCACCGGCTTCGGTCGTGGTGTCGCCATCCCCCATGCGCGCATTGCCGGAATCCGGCGCCCGATTGCCGCTATGCTCAAGCTCGAAAAGCCCGTCGCCTTCGATGCTGCCGATGGCCTGCCGGTCGACCTTGTGATCGGCCTGTTGTCGCCTGAAAATTGCGGTGTCACACATCTGCACGCACTTGCAGCTGTTTCGCGGCTGGTTCGCGACGAACGCATGCATGAAGCGTTGAGCGATGCTCCCGATGCGGAGGCGCTTTATGGCTTGCTCACCAATGTGTCGGATCGTGACGCTGCCTGACGCCGGGACCGGCAACGGCCCTGCACATGGGGCGGACAATGGCCAGGCGGCGCATTTCCGGGCGCTCGAGCAGCTCTACGCTTCGGCTCCGGTCAATTCGCTGTTCGAATCATCCCTCGAAGTGACCGCCGCGGGTCTCGCGCGCATCACCTTCGAGGCGCGCGAGGCCTATTACCATGCGGCTGGTGCGATTCACGGCACGCTTTATTTCAAGATGTTGGACGATGCAGCCTTCTACGCTGCGAATTCGCTTGTTTCCGACCGATTCTTGCTCACCACAGGTTTCAACCTGCATTTCACCAAGCCCCTTCGTGGTGGCAAGGTCGTCGCCGAAGGGCGCTGGATCAGCGGCAAGCGGCGTGTCTTCATTGCCGAGGCCCATTTGGTGGACGAGGAGGGTGATGAAATCGGTCGCGGGACGGGCACATTCATGCGCTCGCACATCGCGCTTTCCGGCCTCGACGGATACCGCCAGCCGGACTGACGCATGGACGAAAGGCTCCCGGCCCATCTCGAAGTTTCCGGCCTGATCCGTGCCGTACAAGCCGAAGGCGGCTTCGCGACGGTGCTTGCCAAGGGTGAGCGTGATGCCGGGACATTGATGATATTATGTTGCGAAAATGGCACAAAATTGCGCGCATACGAAAGAATGCCGCTGCTTGACGGAACCCGCGGATGGGTGCTTTCGAAAGAGCAAAACACTGATAAGCCAGAGGAATTTGCCGATTTCTGCGAGCGACGTAAGCGACAGGACAGCGATCTCTGGATTGTGGAGCTCGACATCGCAAATGCGGAACGGTTCATCGGAATTGTGCACTGCAACAATTGACATATTAGCCTCGGCGGCTATCTGGCCCGGGAACTTTCCGGAAGAGCGTAGGTTGTTTCGCACCGCAATGCGGCGGTGTTCGGCAGCGCGCAGACGGGGAGATGTTCGGCAGGTCCTTTAGGAACGGATCGCGGTGAGAAGACGGCAAGAACAGCCGCGACCGCAGACCTGCTAGAAATCTCACCGCCGTAAGTTACGGGATCAATGAAGATTATTTCCAAGCGCGTCGGGGCGATTGCCCTGGCTACCACTCTGTTTGCCGGTTCCCTCGGAGCCATGGAAAGCGGAGCTATCGCCCAGGACCAGGCACAGCCCATCGCAGCTGAAACGGGTCAGAACGAACTTGAAGCGCCGCAGAGTGCTGCCGAACCCGAAGTCCGGTTTGTTGCCAGCGAAGTGGTGCAGGATCTTCCTGCCGAACCGGCGGAAGACACAACCGAAGCGCCCAGCGCTTCCTCGCTCCGCGAACTTGTCCGCACTATCGACACCGATGCCACCATGTCGCGCGAGTTGATGTGCCTGGCGCAGGCGGTCTATTTCGAATCGCGCGGTGAGCCGCTTGACGGCCAGCTGGCCGTGGCCCGTGTGGTAATCAACCGAGCGGACAGCAACCGGTTCCCCGACGACTATTGTTCGGTCGTGACCCAGCGTGCGCAGTTTTCCTTCGTACGTGGGGGCCGCATCCCGCAGCCCAACGCTGCCTCTGCCGCCTGGGACCGCGCTGTTGCCGTCGCCCGCATCGCACACCGCGATCTGTGGGAAAGCCCGGCCGACGATTCGCTGTATTTTCATGCGACCTACGTGCGCCCACGCTGGGCCGGCCGTATGACTCGTCGTGCACAGATCGACAGCCACATTTTCTATAGGTGATCGGAAATGGTGCCAGCCCGGACGGCTTGGCATCTTCGCTGACTGCTAGTCTTGCAATTCGACCCATACCGGGGCGTGATCGCTGGCGCGCTCACGCCCGCGGTATTCCTTGTCGACGCCCGCCGCAACCAGACGGTCCGCGCATTCGGGTGACAGCAGCATGTGGTCGATTCGAAAGCCATGGTCGCGCTGCCACGCCCCGGCCTGGTAATCCCAATAGGTCCATACCCCGCCGCGCGGGTTGAGCGTGCCGAGAGCATCGGTCCAGCCATCGTTGAGGATGCGCGCAAAGGCATTGCGCGATTCGGGCTGCATCAGCGCATCCTGTGCCATCGCCTTGACCGACCAGACATCCTTGTCTTCCGGAATCACGTTGAAGTCGCCCACCACCACGGCGGGCACTTCGCTATCGCGCAATTCGAGAAGGCGGGTGCGTAGCCGCTCCATCCAGGCCAGCTTGTAATCGAATTTCGGGCCGGGCTGCGGATTGCCATTGGGCAGGTAGAGATTGACCACACGCACGCCGCGATAGGTGCATTCGATAAACCGCGCCTGTTCATCCTCGGGATCGCCGGGCAAGCCCTTGGTGGAATCCGCAACTGCCTCACCATCGGTCAATATGGCAACGCCGTTGAAGCTTTTCTGGCCGTGCCAGATCGCGTGATAGCCGATGTCGCTAAATTCCGACTCGGGAAAGCCCGCATCCTGCGTCTTGATTTCCTGCAGGCAGGCAACCGCGGGGCGCGTTTCGACAAGCCATTCCTTCAGGCGCGGCAGCCGCGCCTTGATACCGTTGATATTGAAACTGGCGATCCGCACCTATCCGTCCCCTTCCGGGCGGACCTTAGATGCCAAAGCTCGATCCGCAACCACAACCGGCCGCAGCATTGGGATTTTCCACCCGGAATGCCGCTCCGCCCAGCGATTCGACGAAATCGACCGTGCTTCCGGCCACCAGGTCCAGGCTCACCGGATCGACCACGAGCTTCACCTCGCCCGTTTCGCTGACCATGTCGTCAGCCTCCGGTTCGCCAAGGTCGAACTTGTACTGGAAACCCGAACACCCCCCGCCCTCTACGGACAGGCGCAGCACAGCCGGCTTGCCCTGCTTGGCAGCGATTTTCGCGATCCGCTCTGCGGCGGCGGTGCTTAGGTTGAGACTTGATGCCATGGGCCTGATGTAGGGTGCGTGGTGCGGCCGCTCAAGCGGTAGTGATATATTCGCGCATCGCGTTGGCTTCTTCCTCGATCCGGTCCATCCGGTATTTCACCAAATCGCCGATCGATACGAAGCCCACCATGCGCTCGCCTTCGACCACCGGAAGGTGACGGATCCGGCGCTTGGTCATCAGCGAGAGCGCCGCGAGCGCATCCATGCTGCGGTCTATCGTGATCGCGGGCGATGTCATGAGTTCACCGACAGTCTGGTCGAGAACAGTCGCACCATCGCGGGCGAGGCAGTAAAGGAGGTCGCGTTCGGAGAAGATTCCGGCGATCTTCTCCCCATCGAGCACAGGCAGCGCGCCGATCCGTTTTTCCGCCAGCATCTTTGCCGCCTCGAGCACACTTTGCTGCCGCGTGCAGGACACGATCGCGTGATCGCAGCTTTCGACGATGCTTCTTACGGACATGGCAACTCCTCCTGGGCGGGGGCCGATCCCCCGCGATCATCGCGATTGTGCCACGAATGACCGAGTCACGGCAAATGATTGCTTGCATAGCGTTGCCACGCGGCGCCGGCACAGGCATGAGCGGAGGCATGGCACGCCCTTCCCCTCTCGATGATCCCGAAAATGCTGCGCACGCCTGGGCGCGCTACCGGCGGTTGATGCGGCTGATGTTCGGCATCACCACGGGGGTGGTGATTATTGCTCTGGTGGTCATCTACAAGGAAGTCGAAGACGTTTCTCCGCACTTTTTCATCGCAACAGCGCTGGGTATCGGCTTTTCGATGTTGTTGATGAGCGCATTGATGGGGCTGGTCTTCCTGTCGAGCGGCACCGGACATGACGAATCGGTCGACAACTCGCTCGACGACCTGGGACCACAGGACGACGATACCGACTGGCGCAAGCGCGACTAGGCTGACGGGGTTAGCCGGAACTCCTCGACCGGCATTCCGCCGACCAGATGTTCCTGGATTATCCGCTCGAGAACCTCGGGCGTGCAGGAGTGATACCAGACCCGGTCCGGCCAGACGACGGCGATGGGTCCGGCTTCACAGATCTGCAGGCAATCGGCCTTTGTCCGCTGGATACCGCCCTTGCTCGCCAGCCCGAGCTCTTTCAGGCGGCGCTTGAGGTATTTCCACGAGGCCTCGCCAACATCTTTCTTGCAGCACTTCTGCTTTTCGGAAACCGCGCAGAGGAAAATCTGCCGCTCGATAGCCACGCCGCCGATCTTGGCGAGCGCGCGTTCGGCTTTTGCGATGTCCTTGGGAGAATGCGGCTTGCTCAGCGTTTTTTGCCTGCAATGCGTGAAATTTCCGCCTTCACCAGACGCTCTACCATGCTCGGCAAATGGGTATCGAGCCACTGCGCCAGCATCGGGCGCAGCATTTCGCGCACCATTCCTTCGAGCGATGTCTCGCCAGAGCGGACAATCTGGGGACGTGCGGGAGGATCGGACAGCATCGCAAGCGCGGCCAGCGATTGGCGCATGGCATCTGCGGCACGATCATTGGTCAATGTATCGTCCAGTTCGAGCGCCTCGTCCTCATCATTGTCGATGGTTGCGCCCGCTTCGCTGAGATCGAGAACCTCGTCAGCTTCGTCGGCAGTGGCCGGGTCCATCGGAAAGGCGCTCGCCTCCTCAGGGTCGGATTGCGGTTCGGGCGCGGGAGCGGGAGCGGGGGCAGCTTCCCGGCTGTCGCGTTCGATCACCCGCTTGATCGATTCGAGGATTTCCTCGACCGATGGTTCGCCTTCCTGCCGCATTCAGTCCCCCGATGGTTCGTCCGGCGATCCTACGGGCATCGCCTGGTCCCGAACCTCTCCATCCGGGGTCGGTATGTCAACGGTGCGCGAGCTTTCTACCACCGGTTCCGGATCGCGTTGCCAATCCCAGATGATTCCGCGCACCCGTTCGTAATTGTCGACCGGATCGTAGAGCACGCCCTCGTCGCCAAGGCCGAGGTCGCGGGCCTCTGCCTTGCCCATTGCGGCGAGCAGCGAAAATCCTGCGACATAGGCGTTGCGGCGCGCGGTCACGAGTTGGACCTGGGCGCGCAGCAGTTCCTGCTGGGCATTGAGAATGTCGAGGATGGTGCGGTTGCCCACCGTGTTTTCCGCCCGCACGCCTTCAAGGCTGAGCGATGCGGCATCGACGGCGGCTTCGCTCGAAGTGATGATTGCATTGGCTGCGCGCCAGCTTGAATAGGAGGCGCGCACCTGCGCAATCACGTCACGCTCCGTAGCAATCACGTTTTCGAGCGCGGCTTGTGCCTGGGCGGTCGCCTGGCGCTGCTGCGCGGCAACGCTTCCGCCCTGGAAAATCGGTATCGAAACGCTCACGCCGGCGGTGACATCGGTACCCGCATTGGTGCCCGTGCCCAGAGTGCCGAGGAAATTCTGGTAATCCGCGCCGGTAAAGACGCTGACGGTCGGCAAACGGCCCGATCCGGCCACGTCGATATCGAAACCGGCGGCCTGTGCCCTCTCGCGAGCGGCGATCAGGTCCGGATTATTCTCCAGCGCGACATCGACCGCCATGTCCGGGCTGGTCGGGAGGCCGGGAAGCGGCGGGGGAGGCTGCAAGTCGGTCGGCACGTCGCCGACCAGCGCAATATAATCCTCGCGCGCGGCCACGAGATTGGACTGCGCGCCGCGCAAGTCGCCTTGCGCCACCGCGAGCCTGCTTTCGGATTGCGCGACGTCGGTGCGCGTCAGATCGCCGATTTCGAACCGGTCACCGGTCGCCTCCAGATTGATTGCCAGCACATCGACATTGTTCGCCGCAAGGCCGACCAGCGCTTCGTTCAGGATCACATCCATGTAGGCGGCAACGACTTGCGTGAAGATCGCGCTTTCGGTTCCGCGCAGGTCTGCGCGTCCGGCTTCAACACGGTTTTCCGCCGCCAACACGCCGTTGCGCACTGCGCCGCCGCGATAGATCGGCACCGAGAGATCGACACCGCCGCTGAACACCCGCTCGGGCGAGACGACCGATGGCGTGCTCTGGCGCAAGAGTTCGGAATATGTGCCCGATGCGCTGACCGAAGGCAGCCCCCTTGCGCGTTGGATCACGACATTTTCGTCGGTAGCACGTTGCTGCGCCCGTGCTGCGGCGAGCGTCGGGTTGTCCAGGTAAGCGCGGGTGAGCGCTTCCTTGAGCGTTTCGGCGGTTGCCGGGCTGGCGAACAGGCACGCGCCCGCCGCCAACAGCGCAATAGACCGGCGCAGCGGCATGGTTAGAAGCTCCAGCCTTTCGGCTTGTCGAAGGCGTGCAATTGCGGAATGCCGATATCGTAGACCGGCATCAGCGATACGCCGCCAGCGGACTTGCGGCCCACGGCTACACGGGTAACGCCATTGCTGACCAGTCCGGTCACGATGCGCGCATCATCGGCCAGCTTCTTGGCCAGGCTGGCAGGAATTTCTTCAACCGCACCGTCGATAACAAGCAGGTCGGCGCCCTTGCCCTTGCGCCCGGTGCCGACAGCCTCTTCAGGTGTAATTACCGTTATCTTGGCCACCAGCGGGCGCAGCAATTCGGCGAGGTAGCCGGAGCCGCCATCGACGACCAGCGCGTGTTCGTCACCCTTCGGATTGGCTTCTTCCAGCATCTTGCCCTGTACCACCGGCGCGGGCAGCCAGCCGCCATCGTCCAGCCGAATCGCACGATCTGAATAGGCCCGGCCCTTGCTCGCGGCGGGAACGAAACCCTCCCGCGCAACGGCGGCCATGCGCTTCAACACGAAGGGTTCGTTCACTCCGCTGGTGCGCAACTGGCTGTCGATCATCGCGCGGCGGGCGCGATCATGGGTCAGATTGGCGGCTTCGGCGGCGTCGAGCGGATCGGAAATCACGGCAAAAACTCTCGTCATATATGGGCGGTTGCTGCCTTAGGACTTGCAGCGCGTGTCGCCAAGGGCTTTGACCCAGCGGGCAGCGAAAGCCTATGGGCCATTCGACGAACAGGAGTGCCGAGACGATGAGCGATATGGTGACAATCCGCGAAGAAGACCTGATCGAGACGGTCGCCGACGCGTTGCAGTATATCTCCTACTACCACCCGATGGACTACATCACCGCGCTGGGTGAGGCCTACAAGGCGGAGCAAGGCCCGGCGGCGAAGGACGCGATTGCGCAGATCCTGACCAACAGCCGCATGTGCGCCGAGGGCCACCGCCCGATCTGCCAGGACACCGGCATCGTCAATGTTTTCATCAAATGGGGCCAGGACTGCCGCCTCGAATCGACAAGCTCGCTGCAGGACGTCGTCGATGAAGGCGTGCGACGTGCCTACAATAACGAGACCAACAAGCTGCGCGCCAGCATCCTTGCCGATCCGGCCTTCACCCGCCGCAACACGCGGGACAACACGCCATGTGTCCTCTCGGTCGAGATGGTGCCGGGCAATACGATCAGCATCGACGTTGCCGCGAAAGGCGGAGGCAGCGAGAACAAGAGCAAGTTCAAGATGATGAACCCGTCGGATAATATCATCGACTGGGTGATCGAGCAGATCCCCTCGATGGGTGCTGGCTGGTGCCCTCCCGGAATGCTCGGCATCGGGATCGGCGGCACGGCGGAACATTGCATGAAGCTCGCCAAGCAATCGCTTATGGACCCGATCGACATGGCGCAATTGAAGGCGCGCGGTGCCGAAACGGATATCGAACAATTGCGCATCGACATCTTCGACGCGGTGAACGCGCAGGGCGTCGGTGCTCAGGGGCTGGGCGGGCTTTCCACCGTGCTCGATGTGAAGATCTATGACTGGCCGTGCCACGCTGCGGGCAAGCCGGTGGCGATGATCCCCAATTGCGCCGCCACCCGCCACGCGCATGTCACGCTTGACGGAAGCGGTCCGGCCTATCTGCCCCAGCCCGATCTCGACAAGTGGCCCGACGTTCACTGGCAGCCCGATGTCGAGGCCAAGCGCGTCGATCTCGACAATCTCACACCCGAGGAAGTTGCCAGCTGGAAACATGGTGATCGCCTGTTGCTCAATGGCGGAATGCTGACCGGGCGCGATGCCGCGCACAAGCGTATCCACGACATGCTGCAAAAGGGTGAGGAGCTGCCGGTCGAGTTCAAGGGCCGCGCGATCTACTACGTCGGCCCAGTCGATCCGGTGATGGGCGAAGTCGTCGGCCCCGCAGGCCCGACCACCGCAACTCGCATGGACAAGTTTACCGAAATGATGCTCGACCTTGGCCTGCTGGCGATGATCGGCAAGGCCGAACGCGGCGCCGATGCGGTCGAAGTGATCAGCCGCTTCAAGGTCGCGTACCTCATGGCAACGGGCGGAGCGGCCTATCTGGTGGCGCGCGCAATCAAGGAAGCCAAGGTCGTCGCATTCGAAGAACTCGGCATGGAAGCGATCTACGAATTCACCGTGAAGGACATGCCGGTGACAGTTGCCGTCGATTCGGAAGGCAACAATGTCCACCAGCTCGCCCCGCTGCACTGGCGCGAGAAAATCCGCGAGGAAGGCCTGCTGAACGCCAAATAGGCGGCCTTCATCGACCAGCAGCATACCGGTTTCGACCGAAACCGGACGCGGGACTGGTTGCGTTAAACAGGAAGGCGTAAACCGAAGTGATGGAAAAGGCAGAATCCGAAAAGCGGGTCGCACGCGTTCCGTTCAAGGTTGTCCTCATCTCGGTGGTCGGCCTGTGGATGGCCTATTTGCTGCTGATGACGCTGCGTGCCGAAATCCTCGGCATGGACCGCGTGGACGAGATGTTCATGCTGCGGATCCTCGCCACAATGGCTGGCATCGTGATAACGCTGGGCCTGTGGATCGTGCTGCGCCCGTTCGATGCGCGTCCCTTGTGGGTGAAGATCGCCGCGGCACTGGTCTTCGCGATGCCAGCGGCCTTGCTGAGCGCGCAGGCCAACGGCATCATCTTCGCCGATCTCCAGTCGGCACTGAACGAAAAAGTCATCCAGGAATTTGCCGACAGCCGTGGCGGTTCCGAAACTACGCTCGACTCCTCGCTCGTCGCCGACCTGCAACGCTTCATGTCGGACGGCGCCCGCATCCAGATTATCGAGATCGCACTGAGCCGCTATTTCATGCTGCTGGCATGGTGCGCGCTGTATATCGCCCTGCTGACCGGCGAGAAGGCACGCGCTGCGGAGCGACGCGAACAGAAATTCCGCAATGCCGCCAAGGCTGCCGAACTGCGCAGCCTGCGCTACCAGGTCAATCCGCACTTCCTGTTCAACACGCTCAATTCGCTGTCCGCGCTTGTGCTGACCGGCAAGACCCAGGCCGCCGAAACGATGATCCAGATGATCAGCACGTTCTACCGCCGCAGTCTCGCAGACGATCCGACATCGGATGTGCCGCTGAGTGATGAGATCGCACTTCAACGGCTGTATCTCGACATTGAAACGGTGCGGTTTCCGCGCCGCTTGGTCGCGAAATACGAGATCCCCGCCGATCTCGAGGATGCGCTTATTCCCGGCATGATCCTGCAACCGCTCGTGGAAAATTCGGTCAAGCACGCCGTAGCGCCGTCCGGCGGCCAGGTGACGATCACGCTCTCCGCGCGGGAGGAATACGGCAGGTTGGTGGTCAGCGTTTCGGATAACGGCACATCGGCCGCGCACCGTGACGATATACGACCGGGTTTCGGCATCGGGCTCAACAATGTCGAGGAGCGCCTGGCCGCGCGCTTCGGCAATGAAGCGACCGTCGCTTCGGGCCATTCACCCGAAGGCTATGTCACCCATCTGCGCCTGCCCCTGCTGCGTATGCGAAAGGCGATAGCGGCATGACCGACAATTCCACGGAAACATTGCGTACGCTGATCGTCGACGACGAACCGCTCGCCATCGAGCGAATGCAGGTCCTGTGCGCCGAGATCCCGCAACTCACCGTCATCGGCACGGCGAGCGATGGCGAGTCGGCGTTGCGGCTGGCAGAGAAACTCTCGCCCGACCTGTTGCTGCTCGACATGACCATGCCCGGCATGGACGGATTGCAGGTCGCCCAGAATGCGCGCGAGCAGGATCCGCAACCGGCGGTCATTTTCGTTACCGCGCATGAAAACTTTGCCGTCGAGGCCTTCGACCTCGAAGCGATCGACTACGTGCTCAAACCTGTTGCATCGGACCGGCTTGAACGCGCTATCGAGCGTGCCCTTGCAAGGCGCGGCGAGGCCGCCGGCGATGCCGGAAGCGAGTGGCTGACCGAGTTCTGGGTGCCGCACCGTTCCGAATTGCTGCGAATCGATGCCGAACAGGTTTTCCGCATCGATGCGGAGCGCGATTACGTGCGGCTTCACGTGGGCGAGACGAGCTATCTCTTGCTGCAGACGATCGCCGGGCTGGAAGAAAAGCTCGATCCGGACAAGTTTATCCGGATCCATCGTTCCACCATCCTGCGGCGCGATTTCATCCGCGGCCTCAAGCACGAAGGCCTTGGTGTCTGGTGCGCCGAACTGGACGATGGCGAGGAACTTCGCATCGGGCGCACCTACCTGAAGCAAGTGAAGGCAATGGCCGGACGCTAGGCGTCAGCTGAACGCTTTGCGGCAATCACATCAAATAGCGCTGGCCTGAATTGTCGGAGGGGTCGCACCGCAGCCGGTGGGACTGGAACGGCTGCGGTGCAATTTGTGAGATACGCCGATTCGAAACGGTGTGCCGCACAGGCTCGACTTGCGGGGCAAGCGCATCGACCAGAGAGTCACGCAGCCGACGAACGGCATTTTACATCTGACAAACGGCAATCAACGTGCATTGAGCATTTGCGATGGTGGCGCGGCTCGGGCAAAATCGCTGGCGTCATGACTGTCATCATCACCTTCCTGCTCGGTGTGGGCAATTTCGCCTGGCATTCGGCCGTGCTGGACAGCGGGCACAGGATGGTCAGCGATGTCCCTCCCCGACACCGCCAGCTTATCCGGTGGTCCAGTCTCGCGCTCGAATTCGTGCTGCTTTGCGCGGCGCTATACGCGGTAAACGCGGGCCATTCGCTGTGGATGTGGGTCTATCTGGGATATTCGGCGATCAACGGCGGAGCGGCGTGGCTGATCGTAAAGGGAAGTGTCTGACGAAAAGCCGGTTTTGCTCTGGCGTGTTCGGGTAACTAGCTGCTAGCCCGCGACCAATGGCCGATAAAAAGCTCCTGTTTCATCTCTCTGACATCCACTTCGGGCTCGAGGATAATCACGCGCTCGATTGGGTGGAGCGAGAAATTGCCGAGCGTCGTCCCGATGCGGTGGCGATCACCGGCGATCTGACCATGCGCGCGCGGACCGATGAATTTGCCGCCGCCGAAAAGTGGATTCATTCGCTGCAAGCGCCGGTGACGGTGGAGCCGGGCAATCACGACCTGCCGAATTATTACCTGCCATCACGCTATCTCAATCCGCTGGGCCGTTTCGAGGCCTTTCGCGAGGTGGTCGAAAAGCGCATCGAATTGCCGGGCATCGCACTGGTGCCTCTCAACACCAATGTCCCCGCGCAGCCGCGCCTGAACTGGTCCAAAGGCTGGATCACCGAACGGGCGCTGACCGATTGCCTCGACCAGATCGATGCGCTTCCCGAGGGGGGACGCGCGCTTGTTTGCGTGCATCATCCACTGCGTGAAACGGGGACCAAGGGCACGGCTCTCACCCGGAATGGCGAAAAGGCACTCGACGCCCTGGCCCAGCGCAACGTGCTCGGCGTGCTGTCGGGCCACGTGCATGACGCTTTCGACATCATGGAGCAGACGCCCCACGGTCCGGTCCGCATGGTTGGCGCGGGAACGCTCTCGCAACGGATCCGCTCGACCCCGCCCAGCTTTAATGAACTGACCTGGGATGGCGAGAACCTGCATGTTTGCGTGCGTAACCTGGAAGATATCGATACGCCGGCGATGATGATCGATGACGTGCCCGAAAACGCGCTTCCCCCGCGCAGCGAAGGCGAACCGGTGGCACCGATCGGGCGAGTACCGCGAACCGATCCGCCCGTTCATTAGCGCCCCAGCAGCGGCAAACCCCGAGTTTTTACGCCCTTTTGTCGGCTTTGAGTGACGCTTGGTCGCAATAATGGGGAACTTTTACGGCTAATTTCGTATTAAGATGCGGTGACGACGAAGGTTCTCATTGTCGAAGACGATCTGCTGAACAGAATGTTCTACGAAGCGGTCTTCAAGCAGCGCGGCTATGACATGATGGCGGTGGACGATGGCGCGCGTGTGCTCGATGCGGTCGATGCGTTCGAACCTGACCTTATAACGATGGATATCCACCTGCCGCACATCTCTGGTCGCAAGCTGATCCGGAAAATCCGGCGCAATCCGGCCACCAGGCATATCCCGATACTCGCGATTACCGCCTTTGCGGGACAGCGTGACGAAGACGAGATCCGGCGCGCGGGTGCCGGTGGCTATCTGGCCAAACCGATCAGCATCGACCGTCTGCTCGAAGCAGTGGATGGCCTGCTCGACGGTGCCCACTCACCCGAACTCCAGACCCAGCACTAGGTCGACTCCCGACCGGACAGCAAAAAGGGCGACCCTTCGTGGGGGCCGCCCTTCGCATTTCCCACCGTCGCGGGAACTGGTCTGGAGGCGACGAACGCCTCCGAAAAATCAACGCTTGCTAAACTGGAAGCTGCGGCGTGCTTTCGCGCGGCCATACTTCTTGCGTTCCACCACGCGGCTGTCGCGGGTGAGGAAGCCGGCGGCCTTGATCGTGGCGCGCAATGCCGGTTCGTAACGGGTCAGCGCTTGGCTGATGCCGTGCTTGACCGCGCCGGCCTGGCCAGAAAGGCCACCACCCGAAACGGTTGCTACGACATCATACTGGCCTTCACGGTCAGAGATGGCGAAAGGCTGGTTGATCACCAGGCGCAGCGTCGGACGTGCGAAATACACTTCCTGTTCCTTGCCGTTCACAGTGATCTTCCCGGAGCCGGGCTTGATCCAGACGCGTGCGGTAGCGTCCTTGCGGCGGCCGGTTGCATATGCACGGCCCTGCGCGTCGATTTCCTGCTCACGCAGGGGCATCGTGGGGGCTGCAGGAGCTGCTTCGCCTTCGCCACTTGCCGCAGCGTCGGCAGCAGGAGCATCACCGACCACATCCTTCAGGTCGGCGAGATCGGTCGCGGTGTTGTTTTCTTCGGTAGCCATTAGCCGGACACCTTGTTCTTGCGGTTCATCGAGGCAACATCGAGCACTTCGGGCTTCTGGCCGTCATGCGGGTGCTCTGTGCCATTATAGAGGTGCAGGTTCTTCATCTGCGCACGGCCAAGCGGACCCGTGGGGATCATGCGCTCGACAGCCTTTTCCAGCACGCGCTCGGGGAAGCGACCGTCGAGGACCTTCTCAGCAGTCGTTTCCTTAAGGCCACCGGGATAGCCGGTGTGCTTGTAGTAGACCTTCTTGGCAGCCTTGCCGCCCGTGAAGCGGACCTTGTCTGCGTTGATGACCACGACATGGTCACCGCAATCAACGTGCGGAGTGTAGCTCGGCTTGGTCTTGCCGCGCAGGATGTTGGCGATGATCGAAGCGAGACGGCCGACGACCAGTCCCTCGGCATCAATCAGATGCCACTTTTTCTCGACCTCGGCCGGCTTGATCGACCGTGTGGTCTTGCTCAGCGCCTTCATGGCTTTCGTTCCTTGGAATGCGTGTACGAATTGTTTGCCGGCACATGACGCAGAATCAATCTGCCAGAGCCAGCGAAGGGGCGCATCTGTCGCTTTGATGCCCGCAAGTCAAGCAAATCCGCGCCATTGCGTGGAGGTATAATAATACCACCAACCAGATAAGGCGCTCAGGCCGGGGCCAAATTCCAGCTTTCGCTAGTGATACGGCGGCTGTTTTCGACCTCGGTGATAATCTGCCTTGTGGCGGACCTCATCAGCCCGGTCGCGCTATCGCGCTCGCCATGAAAACGCGTGACCACACGGCCGCGGCCGCCATCGGGCAAGGCAATTTCCTGCTCTTCGAGCCGCTCCGCACCCGCCGGACTGAACAGATCGATCGGCATATGGGCGATGATTCTCTGCCCGGTCGCATGCAGTGCGCCGACAAATGTCTCGAGCGAGACGCGCTCGCCTTGGGACAGATGCTGGCTGTTCAGGGCCGCAATCGTTTGCTCCAGCGCCTCTTGTACGCTCGGACGTTCGGCCGAATGCGATTCGCTCGAGAGGATCAGGCCGAAAGGATCGAGCGCGAGCGGGAACATGCCGCTTTCGTCGCGCCCGCGTTCCATTTCCGCGAAACTCGCAAGTTGCTGCGGCGCGTCTACCGCGACTTCGCTTTGCTGCCCATGGAGCATGAAGCCACGCGAGAAGCGGCGAAACTCGACAGAAAAACATCGTGATACGCTGAAAGCGCTACCATCGACGAGGTCGCGCGTAACTTCGCGGTGATACACCATCGGTCGGGGCGGAGGATTGATCAGCCCGCCAGATACTGCTTGGGCATTTGCCTGGCGCCAGGTCAGGCAAGGCGCAATGGCAGCAGCAAGCGCGAGCCGGATCGCCCCGCGTCTGTCCGTCCCACCTGCACCTGTGTCAGCCATCGGTGTCCTCTTAAAAGGTCTGTTGCTTCAACCACGCAAGTGTCTCGGGCGGAGCCTTGTCTGCATGCCACCCGGCGATGGCGGGCGTATCGTAGGGATGAAGCGCGACCAGTCTTTCTACCGCAGCGTCTAGCAGCTTGGAGGTCGTCTTGAAAAGTACCCCCACTTCGCTTTCTTGCAGGACATCGCCTTGCCACCTGAAAACGGATGTGACGGCAGGGACAATATTGGCGCAGGCAACCAGCCTTTCCTCGACGAGTTTCCGGGCACATTGCCGCGCACTCTCAAGGTCGCCGAAAGGGCACCAGATGAGCGCAGCCCCGCTCACGCCCTGCGCCCCAGAACATGCGCGCCCCACGTGAAAGCCGCCACCAGCAATGCGCCGACAAATTGGTGCGCGACCGCAATCCAGAGCTCCACACCGGTCATCACCGTAGCGATTCCGAGAATTATCTGCGTGCCGAACGCGCTGTGAATGGCGATCGAGGCGCGCCGGTCGAGCGGGCGGACCTGTCGCGCCAGCACGACCAATCCGGCAACAGCAATCCAGGCCCACCAGCGATGGACGAAGTGGAGCCAGAAAGGATCATGCAGGAAAGCCCGCGCCACGCCGCGGTCCCAGTTCACTTCGGGCACCAGCCGCCCGTTCATCAGCGGCCAGCTATCCGACGCATGGCCGGCGTTGAGGCCTGCAACCCATGCGCCGACAAGCAATTGGATAAACAGGATGATCGCTACCCAACTTACCGTTCCGGTAAGCCGCGCAGGCGTTCGATTGCCCGAATGCCATTGCCGCAGGTCGAGCGCGGTCCAGACCAATCCAGCAAGCGTGAAAAAGGCAGTAAGGAGGTGGATCGATAGCCAGAAGTGCGAAACATCGGTCATCTCGACCGACAGGCCGGAGCGGACCATGAACCAGCCGAATGCACCCTGCAGCCCGCCCAGTGCCAGCAGCGCGAGCAGGCGAGGCTTGTAGCCTCGCGGGATTGCTCGCCTCACCCAGAACCATGCCAGCGGCACGGCAAAGACCAGGCCGATGACACGGCCCAGCAGGCGGTGGAACCATTCCCAGAAATAGATCGATTTGAACGCCGCCAGATCCATGCCCGCAGGCCCGCTCTCAAGCTGGAATTCGCCGGTGGTCTTGTACAATTCGAATTCGGCCTGCCAGTCCGCCTCGCTCAATGGGGGTAAGGCACCGGTCACCGGCCTCCACTCGGTGATCGACAGCCCGCTTTCGGTGAGGCGCGTGATGCCCCCCACCACAATCATGACAAGAACAAGGAGCGCGACGCTAAGTAGCCAGTGGGCCAGCGCGAGCGGGCGTGCGCGCGACTCGGCCTCCTCATTCGCTGCTATCGTGTTTGCCTGCGCCGCCATGGAGGCGGATTTGCGCATTATCTCGGCGGATCGCAAGCGCCTATAAGGCCGTATTGCGCCACTTGCCGTACAATCTGTTGCAAATCCGCCTCTTGCGCAATGTTATAGCGTAACATAAATAGGCCGCATGGCGCAGATAGCACCCTGGATTCGCGGCAAGCTCGACCGCGTCGGCATCTTTTTGTCGGCGCTATGCCTGTTGCACTGTGTCGTGGGCCTGTTGCTGGTTGCCGGCATGGGGCTTGGCGCTACCTTCTTCCTCGATCCGGCGATCCACAAGTTCGGCCTGCTGTTGGCCACGATCGTGGCAGGTGTCGCGATCGGCATGGGAGCGGTCCGTCATCGCCGCGCCGGTCCCTTCGTCATTGCCATGACGGGGTTGAGCTTCATGGGCGGTGCGCTCGCGGTAGGCCATGGCCCGGAAGAGGCCGTTCTGACAATGATCGGAGTCGGCCTTGTCGCTGTCGGGCACTTGCTCAACTTGCGTCACGCCTGACAGGCCTTATGTGGCGTTGGCGATGACGCAGACGCTCAATATCACCGTGAATGGCGACAGCCGCCAAACAATCGCCTCCACGATTGCCGATCTGGTGCTCGAATTGGGTCTGGAACCGGCCAAGGTCGCGGTCGAGCATAATGGCATAATTGCGCCGCGTTCCACCTTGCAAGAGGTGGCGCTGGGCGATGGCGACGTGCTGGAGATCGTGCATTTCGTGGGCGGAGGCTGAATTCGCAGCGGCGCGTCACTGGTCTTGCCTATGTCTGCAGCGGCAGATACCGCGCGGCTCATGAATCAGAATGCAAATGTCCAGGATGATAGCTGGGAAGTCGCCGGCCACCGTTTTACCAGCCGCCTGATTGTCGGCACGGGTAAATACAAGGATTTCGCCCAGAACGCCGCCGCGCTGGAAGCTTCGGGTGCGGAAATCGTGACGGTGGCGGTTCGCCGGGTGAATATCTCCGATCCGAGCCAGCCGGTGCTGATGGATCACATCGACCCGAAGAAGATCACCTACCTGCCCAATACAGCCGGCTGTTTCACCGCCGATGATGCGATCCGCACATTGCGGCTGGCGCGCGAGGCGGGTGGCTGGGAGCTGGTGAAGCTGGAAGTGCTCGGCGAGGCGAAGACGCTTTATCCCGACATGCGCGAAACCCTGAAAGCCACAGAAGTGCTGGTGAAAGAGGGTTTCAAGCCGATGGTCTATTGCGTGGACGATCCAATCGCCGCCAAGCAATTGGAAGAGGCGGGCGCGGTAGCCATCATGCCGCTTGGCGCGCCAATCGGCAGCGGTTTGGGCATCCAGAATCAGGTGACGATCCGCCTCATCGTCGAGGGAGCGAATGTGCCGGTGCTGGTCGATGCGGGCGTGGGCACCGCTTCGGATGCCGCCGTTGCGATGGAACTGGGCTGCGACGGCGTGCTGATGAACACTGCCATTGCCGAGGCGAAAGATCCGATCCGCATGGCGCGCGCGATGAAGCTGGCGGTGCAGGCCGGGCGCGATGCCTATCTTGCAGGCCGCATGGGCCGCCGCAAATATGCTGACCCGAGCAGTCCGCTGGCCGGATTGATCTGACCCTACGGATCGAAAAACGGCGCAGCCACACGCAATATTAACCATGCTGCGCGACAACAGCTTTGAAACAGCTGGAGTCCGTGACATGGGCCACACATCAAAGACCGCTTCAATCGCGATTGCCGAGATGCGCGAGTTTGCCAGTTTTACCGTGCACGAGCGCGATTTTATCGAACGCTCGCTAGACATTGGCCTGGGCCGAGGTGACGCATTCAAGTCGTGGAGCCGTGATCCCAAGGACCAGCGCGCCATCCGCCAGCAATATCTCGCTTATCGCGAACTCCGCCAGTTGCGCGCACTGGTGCCCGCCGGTGCCAGTTTCGACGGCATCGAGGGTTTCCTTGGTTCGCTTATCCGCATTTCCGCTGGCGACCTCGCGCTTGAGCAGATCGACGGCTTCTCGGCCTATCGGTTCCTCTATGAGCGATTGCTCGGCGCGGCTGTGCGGCCATATCTGCCGTCGGCATTTTGCGGAGCGGCCGCGCTACCGCATATTGCGCCTGAACGTCGCAAGCTGCTGCTTCAGAGCCTCAGCGAAGCCGCCGCCACCGCACCCGCATGGTCACCCACCGAGCCGGGCTTCTATCCCGAGAAAATTGTCGACGAAGCGGCCTGACCGAAGGCGTCAATACAGCGCTTCCATGCGCTCGCCATAGGTTTCGCGGATTTCGTGGCGACGGATTTTCATCGTCGGGGTCATCTGGTTATTGTCGACGGTGAAGGGCTCGTCCGCGAATTCGAATTTGCGGATTTTTTCGATCACCGACAAGTCCTGGTTCGTCCGGTCGATCGCGGCCTTTACTGCCCTGCCGAATGCAGGCAGTGCCTGTAGCTCGGCCATATCGAATTTCTCGCCATTCACCCGCGCCCAGTCCGCGGCCCATTCGGCATCGGGCACGATGAGCGCGGTCATATATGGCTTCTTGTCACCCATCACCATCGCCTGGCTGATCTCGGGCTGGAGCGTAAGCATCCCCTCCAGCTTCTGCGGTGCGACGTTGTCGCCCTTGTCATTGACGATGATGTCTTTTTTTCGGTCAGTGATCTTGATCCGGCCCTTTTCGTCCAGATGCCCCACATCGCCCGTGTGCAACCAGCCGCCTTCCAGAGTGCGTTCGGTATCGTCGGGACGCTGCCAATAGCCCTTCATCACCAGCTCGCCGCGGACGAGGATTTCGCCGTCTTCGGCGATCTTCACCTCGACACCGCGCAGCGGCGGGCCGACCGTATCCATCTTCAGGCCTGCGCGCGGGCGATTGCAGCTGACCACCGGCCCGCTTTCGGTCTGGCCATAGCCTTGCAGCATGGTCAGCCCCATTGCCTCGAAGAAATTGCCGACTTCAGGATTGAGCGGCGCGCCGCCCGATACCATCGCCTTCATTCTCCCACCGAAACGTGCGCGTATCTTGGGCCGCAGCGTGCGTTCCAAGATCAGGTCCATCGGCAGGTCAAGCAGCCGTTTGGCACCGTGCTTCGATTCGTGCTCGGTTATCGATAGCGCGCGATCCATCAGGTAATTGGCGAATTTACCCTGCTTGCTCACCTGCTTCATGATCCGCGCACGCAACACTTCGAACAGGCGCGGCACGACCACCATGATCGTGGGACGCACTTCCTCGATATTGCTGGCGAGTTTCTCCAGTCCTTCGGAGTAATAGATCTCCGCGCCCACGCCGATGGGCAGGAACTGGCCGCCCGAATGCTCATAAGCGTGGCTGAGCGGGAGGAAGGAGAGGAAGCGTTCGTCCTCGATCCCGAAATCCTCGACAAGCACCTCGGCAGCGCCCGCGACATTGCACAGGATTGCGCCATGCGGCTGCATGACGCCGCGTGGCGCACCGCTCGTTCCGCTGGTGTAGATGATGCATGCGGTGTCCTGGCGCTGGATGCCTTCGATGCGCTTTTCCACCGCGGCACGGGCCTCGGCAGCATCGCCGGCCAGCATATCGTCCCAGCTGTGCAGGTCGAAAGGCCCGGTCTGCGAGGAGCCGAGCGGATCGATGGCAATCACATTCTTGGCGCGGCCGGTTTTCATGATCGCGGGAAACAGCGCCTTGGCCAGCTTGGAATTCGATACGATGACCGTGCTGGCACCCGAATCGTCCAGGATATGGGCGTGATCGCGTTCGGTGTTGGTGGTGTAGGCGGGAGTGGAAATGCCGCCTGCCGCCATCACTGCAAGATCGGCGATGCACCATTCGGGGCGGTTCTCGGACACGATGACCACACGGTCGCCATCGCGCAGGCCGATGCGACGCAGGTTTTCCGCCATCAGGCAGACCTGACGTGCGACGTCTGCCCAGCTGGTGGAGGTCCACTCGCCATCCACCTTTGCACTCAGGAAAGGGGCATCGCCCTTCTGATCGGCACGCCGCAGGAAGAGCGCAACCAGATTCCGGGCATCGTCGATGTCATTCAGCTGCACGCGCATTATTCTCCCGCTTGCACCGGGTAATCCCGGTTGCATGTGTAATTACCAGCGAGTTAGGCCCCCCGGCGCTCTCCCGCAAGCCCGGCGCTATTGCGTTACCGCCGCGCCCTCGCTGCGCGGATCGGCGGCGCCTATCCATCGGCCAGCGCGGAATTCAACCGCGTTTGCCTTGAGCGGCAGACCGCGCGTGGTGACATTGTGCCCCATCGCTTCTAGCGCGGCATGGAGGCCGGGAACAGTATTGCCCTCTTCCAGCTCGACCCGGTCAGCGGGCGAATAGAGCATCGGCAGAGCAATGGCTTCCTGAGCCGAAAGGTCCCAGTCGATATAGCCGACCAGCGCCTTGGCGACTTGCACAGGGATGGTGCTTCCGCCCGCTGCTCCGATTGCGAGCACCGGCGTACCGTTTTCGTCGAACACGATTGTCGGCGCCATTGAACTGCGCGGCCGTTTGCCGCCTTCCACGCGATTGGCAACCGGCTGGCCGTCGCGCGAAGGGCGGAAGCTGAAGTCGGTCAGTTCGTTGTTGAGATAATAGCCGCCGAACATCAGCCCGGAGCCGAACGGGCCTTCGATGGTCGACGTCCACGACACCACATTTCCCGCGCTGTCGACCACGGCAAAGTGGCTGGTTCCGTTCTCGACCGGCTCGTCGCCGTCGGGCCACGCACTGGCAATTCCCGCCGGTGTGCCGGCCGCGACCGTTGCCATCCGCGTCCCGGGTGCGATCAACTGGCTGCGTGCTGACAGATAGGCGGGATCGGTCAGGCCTGTCGCGGGGACCGATACAAAATCGGGGTCGGCCAGATAGGCTTCGCGGTCGGCATAGGCGAGGCGCTGGCTTTCGGCGAACAGGTGCCATGCCGTGGGCGATGCGGCGCCCAGGGCTGCCATGTCGAAGCGTTCGAGCTGGCCGATAATCGCGAGCACTGTGCTTGCCCCTGAAGATGGCGGACCCATCGAGCAAATCGTATATTCGCGATAGTCGCCACACAGCGGGGGCCGGTCGGCAGTGGTGTATTCCGTGATGTCGCTCTCGCGCATCGCGGCAGTTCCGGGCGTCTGCGCTGCGACATGCGCCGCGAGGGCCGCAGCCGTCGCTTCGTAGATATGGCTCGGACCATCATTAGCGAGAGCTTCCAGCGTATCGGCAAGCACCGAATTGGTCAGCCGTGTGCCAACCGGCCGGACTTTGCCTTCGCTGTCGAACAGCAGCGCGCGGCCTTCCGCCTGGTGTGCCGCCCGTTCGCGGGACCGCTCCGCGTAGTATGCGCCGCGCTCGCTCAACACCCAGCCTTCGCGTGCAAGGCGAATGGCGGGCTGGAACAGCGCCGCCCATTCCAATTGCCCGTATTGCTCATGCGCCCTGGCGGCGAGCGCGATACTGCCCGGCACACCAACCGAACGCCCGCTGATCACGGCATCGCGGTATCCCAGCGGCTCGCCATCCTCACCCAGAAACCAGTCGGATCCCGCCTCGGCAGGCGCGGTCTCGCGGCCATCGATCGAGATGATGGCACCATTGCTATCGCTGCGCAGGAAGAATCCACCGCCGCCGATGCCCGAACTCTGTGGCTCGACCACGGTGAGCGCGAGCATGACGGCAATTGCTGCATCAGTGGCGCTGCCGCCCTGTCGCAGGATCTCGGCCCCGGCTTCGGCAGCGCGCGGATCGGCTGCGCTGACGACGCCGTTATGCGCCAGCGGCGTTGGCTCCATTGCCGGCGAAGTCTCAAGCGACTGGCAGGCAGTCAGCAGGATGGCGGCGGAAGAGGCGGCGAGGACGGCGCGGAAATAGTTCATGGTAGCGGGCCTATTCGCTTCCGACTGCGTCGGCAATGGAGGCAAAGCCATCGCGGCGCATCAATTCCTCCAACCCTCCGGTAACCTCCCGGGCAATGCCCGGTCCGCGGTAAATCATCGCGCTGTAAAGCTGCACGAGGCTGGCTCCTGCGCGAATGCGCTCCCATGCATCTTGTGCTGTCGCTATTCCGCCCACCCCGATCAGCGGCAGGTCGGTTCCGGCCACATCGCGGAACTTGCGCAATTGCGCGAGCGCGAGCGATTTGAGCGGTGCGCCCGAAAGACCGCCAGCCTCGCCCGCGTCGGCCGAGGTCAGTGGCGGGCGCGAGATCGTGGTGTTCGACACGATCAGCGCCGCAATGTCATTATCGAGCGCGGCGCGCACGATCCTCTCGTGGTCGCCATCCTCCAGATCAGGCGCGACCTTCAGGAAGACCGGCGGATCGCCCTGGCTGCGAGCGCTCGCCACGGCTTCGAGCAGGTTTTCCAGCTCCCCCTTGGCCTGCATGTTGCGCAGGCCGGGTGTGTTGGGAGAACTGATATTGACCGTCATGTAGTCGGCCACGCGCTTCATCGCCGTGATGCCGGTGACGTAATCGGCAATGCGATCATCCGATTCCTTGTTCGCGCCGACATTCACGCCGACAATCCCGGGCCGGTCTGACAGGCGTTTCACAAGTCGCTTGTGCGCGGCCTCCAGCCCGTGGTTGTTGAAGCCCATGCGGTTGATGACAGCCCCGTCCTCCACGAGCCGGAAAAGTCGGGGCCTGGGATTACCGGGCTGCGGCAGCGGTGTGATCGAGCCGACCTCGACATGGCCGAACCCCAGGCCCAGTAGCGCGCCGGGTACCTCGGCATCCTTGTCGAAACCCGCAGCCATGCCCAGCGGATTGGGAAAATCGAGGCCTGCCAGTTTCACGGCGAGCGGTCCGCCGGGCTCGGCACACTTGCCTTTCGGCCCAGCTTTCAGCGCTGCAATCGATAGCCCGTGCGCGCGTTCGGGATCGAGTTTGAAGATGGCGGGGCGGAGGAGATCGTAGAACATGGCGCGGCTCATGGCAGTTAGATCCATTATGGTGCAAACAAAACTGCGCGAAATCGCCGAAAGCTGGAACGATGTCGCCTTCTTACAATAAATTGCCACACGAATCGCATATCAGGCTCTTGCGACCCGAAGGGCTCGAAGCGCAAGGCGTAACGAGTTCTCCACTTAGAAGGGCGGCAGTCTTATGATTGCCGCCCTCTTTTTTATCCAGCTCTCATGCACTTGCTGCCGGACATGCTTTCATCCGTGCCGCGATTCGCCTAGGCGTTGCTTCAAAGCTACCAAGGATCGCCGTAATGAAACTCCCCCTCCGCCATTCGATCATCCTCGCCACCAGCGCGCTCGCGCTGGCAGGCTGCACCAATGTTTCGGGCCAGGCAGATGCGTCCGGCGCATCGATGAGTGCGCAGCAGCAAGTGCCGGCCGACATCAACGCTTTCTTCGAGAACTACGATGCTGCCAGCCTTGCCATGTCGCCCGAAGGAAAGGCCTATCGCGGCATTCGCGATGAAGATTACGGATTATGGAACGACGAGTCGGTCGAGGCCGATGATGCTCGCCGGGCACTGCGACTGGCCTATCTTGCACAGATGCGCTCCGGGTATGACCTGGCTGAACTCGACGGCCAGGATGCGCTATCCTATCGCTTGTTCGAGGCCGTGGCGGAGCGTTCCGCCCTGCTCGACCCCTATCGCGAGTACGGCTATATTTTCGACCAGATGAACGGGTCGCAGAGCGGTATCCCGGCCTTCCTGATCAATACCCACACGGTGACCAATACGGATCACGCGCGCTCCTACATATCGCGGATCGAGGGCATTGGCGGGCTGATGGACACGCTGATCGCCCGCGCGGCAGAGCGTGCGGCCAATGGCGTCATGCCGCCTGACTGGGTCTATCCCTATGTCCTCAGTGACATCGAAAACCTGCTGGCTGCGGGGCTCGACAATGCGGTGCTCGAGGATTTTCGTGGCGAAGTAAGCATGCTCGACATCAGCGAAGACGAACAGGCGGCGCTGGTCGCCGATGCAGAGGCTGCGTGGCAGGCTCACGCCATCCCCGCTTACCAGCGATTGCAGGCCGAGATACTGCGCCAGCAGGCAGTTGCGCCGACCGATGACGGGATTTGGCGCTTTGCGCAGGGCGCGGATTACTACGACGCGCTGCTGTCTTACTACACCACCACCGATCTGTCCGCTGACGAGGTTCATGATATCGGCCTTCGCGAAGTGGCCCGGATTCACGGCGAGATGCGCGGCATCATGGAACAGGTCGGCTTCGAAGGCAGCCTGCAGGACTTCTTCCAGTATACCCGCAATGGCGACCAGTTCTTCCACACCAGCCGTGAAGACTACCTCGCCGAAGTGGACACGGTGCTTGCCGCCATGGACGAGCGCCTGCCCCATTTCTTCATCACGCTTCCCGAGTATGAATTGCAGATCAAGCCGGTCGAGGCCTTCCGCGAACAGAGCGCGGGCAAGGCATTCTACCAGAGCCCCGCGCCCGACGGTTCGCGGCCGGGCACCTATTACGTAAACCTGTACAATCTGCGCGACATGAGCCGGAACGAGCTGGAGGCGCTCGCCTATCACGAGGCATCGCCCGGCCACCATATGCAGCGATCCATCCAGACCGGCCTGGGCGATTTGCCGCCATTCCGCCGGTTCGGCGGATTCACTGCCTATACCGAAGGTTGGGGCCTTTATTCGGAAGAGCTTGGCAAGGACATGGGCTTCTATACCGATCCCTATTCGGATTTCGGCCGGCTTGGCATGGAGCTGTGGCGCGCTGCGCGGCTGGTGGTCGACACCGGCATCCACCACAAGCGCTGGAGCCGCGAAGAGGCAATTGCCTATCTCACCGAAAACACGCCCAATCCCGACGGCGATATCCGCAAGGCGATCGAGCGCTACATAGTCTATCCGGGACAGGCGACAGCATACATGATCGGCAAGCTGAAGATCATGGAGCTGCGCGAACGGGCTCGGACCGCTCTGGGCGATGACTTCGATATCCGCCAGTTCCACGAGGTGGTGCTGGTCAATGGCCCTGTGCCACTTGATATTCTCGAGGAGCAGGTTGATGCCTGGATTGCGGCAGAACTGCGCTAAATTCACAACACTCACTTGTAGGAAAGCGACAATGTCGCTGAGTTACAATGCGCAGCCAACGGGAGCGGCTACCACCATTGATGGGGGTCGCTCGGGTTTGGTCGCTACCCGAACTTTACTGCGACAAGCGGGGCGGCATGATTCACGGGTCGCATCTGGTGAAACATGCCGTCCCCTTTTTCCCTAGATTATTTTGACCCCCCGCCCGAACTGGCGCGCCACATCCTGGTGCTGTTCCATTTCACTACCGAGCTGCCACAAATCGAGGATCTGCAACCCGGCGCGCTCGGCCAATTGGTGGTCTTTCCCAAGGGTAGCGGTGCCATGCGATTTGCAGAGCGCGCCGATCCTGCCACCGCCAAGGCGCATCTTTTCAGCGGGTTCAGCTCCGCCGCGCCGTTCGAGATGCGGGGGCCGTGGCATGCCATCGGCGCTTCGCTTTCTCCGCTCGGCTGGGCGGCGCTAACCGGCAAGCCGGCCTGCGAATATATCGACCGCTTCATGCCTGCCACCGAATTGCTGGGTGACGAAGTGGAGGTTTTCGCGGCCGAGCTTTCCGAGGATTATTGTGCGGGCGAATTAACCGGGCTGGAGGCTGCGCGCGCGCTCGGCAATTGGATCGGCGGGCGTCTCGGCACTATTCCGCGGGCGCATGAACGGCTTATCGAACAGGTCATCGCGTGGCTGGGCACGTCGCTCAATCCCGAACTGGAATCCCTTTTCGCAAACCTAGCCTATTCGCGCCGGCAGGCCGAGCGATTGGTCGAGCGGTATTTCGGCCTTCCACCCGCAGCCCTTGCACGCAAATACCGCGCGGTCAGGGCTGCTGCGTTGCTGGCGAAGGAGAATCTTTCGCATCACGAAGAAGGTGCAATCGCCGACGCGTTCTACGACCAGCCGCATATGGTGCACGAGATCCGCCGCTATTGTGGTTACACCCCTTCGCGCCTTGGCGGTGACGGACAGCCGATCCTAAAAACGCTGCTGCAAATGAAGAACTTCAGCCGACTGCAGGATTTCCGGGCTTCCTAATCCGCAATCCGCTTGCGCGACACGTGCGCGGCTAGCGTTGTCCGAGTCTGTATTGCTAACGACTCGCAACAGGCGGATTCGGGTTGATTCAGCGCATTTTACGCATAGATGGCTAATCAGACTGATTTGGTCTGATTTAGATTGCGCGCGAGAACATGAGACTGTCCAACCTAGCCGATTACGCCGTCGTCACGATGACGGCCGCAGCGCGCCATTGCGGCGGCGGGCGGACCAGTGCGAGCGAACTGGCGGGCGAAACAGGGCTTCCCGTACCGACGGTGCAGAAAGTTGTCAGCAAGCTCACCGCTGCGGGCCTGCTGCGCTCCATGCGCGGCGCTGGCGGAGGCCTGCAACTGGCCCGGCCTGCCGCTGCGATCAGTGTCGCTGATATCGTCGAGGCCATCGAAGGCCCGATTGCGCTTACCGCGTGCATGGAAAACGGCGAATGCGCGGTGGACCATGGTTGCGCGGTGAAGCCGCATTGGCCGCTCATCAATTCGGCCTTGCGCGGCGCGCTCGCCGATATTTCGCTTACCCGGCTGGTGCTCCAGCAGGCAGGTCCGGAAATGCTCCGGCAAACAACAGTAGAACTGGCATGACCGAAGACACACAGCTCCAGTCCCGCGACGAGATGGACCAGGATGCGCGCGATGCAGCCGCCAAGGCGGCCGATTACGAGCATGGCTGGTCGTCCGACATCGAGCAGGAATTCGCCGAAAAGGGCCTGACCGAAGACACGGTACGGTTCATTTCAGGCAAAAAGGGCGAGCCGGAATGGATGCTCGACTGGCGGCTCAAGGCGTTCCGCCTGTGGCAGACCATGGAAGAGCCCAACTGGGCCAAGGTCGGCTATCCCAAGATCGATTACCAGGACGCCTATTATTACGCCGAGCCCAAGGCCAAGCCCAAGCTGGATTCGCTCGACGATCTCGATCCCGAAATCAAGGCGGTCTACGACAAGCTGGGCATCCCCATTGCCGAGCAGGAAGTGCTCGCGGGCGTCGAAGGTGCGCGCAAGGTTGCCGTCGACGCAGTGTTCGACAGCGTCAGCGTTGCCACCACATTTCGCAAGGAGCTGGAGAGCGCAGGCGTCATCTTCCGCTCTATCAGCGAAGCGGTGCGCGAATATCCGGAACTGGTGAAGAAGTGGCTCGGCAAGGTCGTGCCGCAGCATGACAATTACTTTGCCACCTTGAACAGCGCGGTCTTTTCGGATGGCACCTTCGTTTACATCCCCGAGGGCGTGCGCTGCCCGATGGAGCTGTCGACCTATTTCCGCATCAACGCCGAAAACACCGGACAGTTCGAACGCACGCTGATCGTGGCCGAGAAGGGGTCCTACGTCTCCTATCTCGAAGGCTGCACCGCTCCGATGCGCGACGAGAACCAGCTCCACGCCGCAGTGGTGGAACTGGTCGCGATGGAAGATGCCGAGATCAAATATTCGACCGTGCAGAACTGGTATCCGGGCAATTCCGAAGGCGTGGGCGGGATTTACAATTTCGTCACCAAGCGCGGGCTGTGCCAGGGCGCCCGCTCGAAAATTTCGTGGACGCAGGTCGAAACCGGCAGCGCGGTGACGTGGAAGTACCCGTCTTGCGTGCTCAACGGTGAAGACAGCGTCGGCGAATTCTACTCGGTCGCGGTTACAAATAACCACCAGCAGGCCGATACAGGAACCAAAATGGTTCACAATGGCAAGGGCTCGCGCTCGACCATCATTTCCAAGGGGATTTCGGCGGGCAAGAGCAACAACACCTATCGCGGCCTTGTCCGCGTGGGCGCGAATGCCGACAATGTGCGCAATTTCACCCAGTGCGACAGCCTGCTGCTCGGCGACAAATGCGGCGCGCATACTGTGCCCTATATCGAGGTGAAGAACCCGACCGCGCAGATCGAGCACGAGGCAACCACCAGCAAGATTTCCGACGACCAGTTGTTCTACGCCATGCAACGCGGGCTGGGCGAGGAAGAGGCCGTGGCGCTGATCGTCAACGGTTTTGCCAAGCAGGTGCTGAAGGAACTGCCGATGGAATTCGCCGTCGAAGCGCAGAAGCTGCTGGCAATCTCGCTTGAGGGGAGTGTGGGGTGAAGCAGCTTTCCAAATCGGACGTAGTCTCAATGGCCCGCTCCCACAGTCGCGGTAACAAGAAACAGCTCGAGGCAAGTCGAGGCGCGGAATGCTTTGGCTGCTCACGTGCATTCGCTGCAAAGGCGGTGGTTGACTGGCGGGATGAATGGGTCAGCCCAGAGACTAACAACCGCGTACCCAGATGGACCGCACTCTGCCCGGAATGTGGCGAACCAACAGTGATTGGCGATGCGTCCGGCCTGCTAGAAGATCAGGCTTTCGTGGCGATCGTACGACACATGCTAAACGAAGAAGGTGCGGCGCTCTGATGACTGAACGCAAAACCCTCAAGGTGCGCGACACTGCCGATGCCGAAGCGCCCGCGCTCGAGAAAAAGGGCCGGGGCTGGAAGATTTCCGACAAGCGACTCGATGTGCTGCACGATCAGGCGCGCGATATGAAGCGGCATGCGTCCGAGGCGCACAAGGCGCTCGCGGCGCGTTTCGCCAAGGCTGACCTCGGCAAATACACCTTCAAGCGCTTCGCCGTGGTCGGCAGCGCGATTGTCGATTTCAACTGCCACAACCTCGGCATGGCCATCGCCATCGACGAGGAGGGCGCGGATGAAAAGCTCGCCCGCCGCCGCGACAAGAGCCTCGAATCGGTCGGTGTGCGCGTGATGCACATCAAGGCCGCCGACATTCTCGAAAACATGGACGAGGTCCTCGCTCGCATCACCGCCGGAATGCGCCTGCGCATTGCCGACAAGGCGCAGGCCCGCCGCGAACATTTCGCGCAAGGGCGCAAGGATGATGAGCGTGGCGAGTGAGTCCATCCTGACCCTGGTGCGCATGGCGCAGGACCACGGCATGGCCGGCAAGCTGACCAATTGGTCCAAGGCCGATGTCTGGTGGTTCGAAGGCACGATGCCGCAAGACATTCTCATGGCGGGCACTGAAGATCCCGCACTCGACTATTACGAACAGGCCGCAAGCCCGCACCATCGCGGCGATATCGGCTTCATCGACGACGCGGCAAAGCTCGCGATCTCGTTCGACACACAGAAAGACGACAATGCTTAAAATCGACAACCTCTCCGCCGAAATCGACGGCAAGCCTATCCTCAAGGGTCTCACGCTCGAAGTGAACGCGGGCGAAGTGCACGCGATCATGGGCCCCAATGGCGCGGGCAAGTCTACGCTCGCCTATGTGCTGGGCGGGCGCCCCGGATACGAAGTGACCGGCGGTTCGGTCAGCTTCAAGGGCAAGGATTTGCTCGACATGGAGCCGCACGAGCGCGCCGCTGCGGGCATGTTCCTCGGCTTCCAGTATCCGGTCGAGATCCCCGGCGTATCCAACGTGCAATTCCTGCGCGAGGCGTTGAATTCCCAGCGCAAGGCGCGCGGCGAAGAACCCCTGTCTGGCGGCGATTTCCTGAAGCTGGCGCGCGAGAAGGCAGGCCTGCTCAAGCTCGACATGGAAATGCTCAAGCGTAACGTAAACGTCGGCTTCTCGGGTGGCGAGAAAAAGCGCAACGAGATGGTCCAGATGGGCATTCTCGATCCCGCCTTCGCCGTGCTCGACGAGACCGATAGCGGACTTGATATCGACGCGCTCAAGGTTGTGGGCGAAGGGATCAATGCGATCATGCGCGACCCGGCCAAGGGCGTGCTGCTGATTACGCACTACCAGCGCCTGCTCGACTATGTGCAGCCCGATTTCGTCCATATCCTCTCGCAAGGTGCCATCGTGAAGACCGGTGGCGCGGATCTCGCCAAGCAGCTCGAGGCCGAAGGCTATGACGAGGTGATGGCGGCATGAGCGAAGCGGCAACCCTCCCTTTGCCAACCACGCACGACGAGGATTGGCGCTATGCCGACGCGGATTTCCTCGCGGCATCCGATCCCGGCGCGATCCACCACTGGCGCACGCTCGATGTGCCGGCGGGTGAAGTGCGGCGCGAATGCAAGGTCATCTCCTCGGGCAGCGAATGCCCCGGCGCGGTCGACCGCCTGCGCGTGCACGTCGGCAAGGGGGGCCGGTTCGAGGCTTTCGTCACGAATGCCGGTGGACGATACAACCGCGTTGAGGTCGAAGTAACGCTGGAAGAAGGCGCACACTTCGAATTTGGCGGCGTGATATTGGGCGGTGGCGACAAGGTGCAGGAATTCGTCTCCCGCACTATCCATGCGCACCCCAATGCAACTAGCAACCAGGTCGTCCGCTCCGTGCAATGGGGCCGCTCGACGGGCAATTTCCTCGGCCGTATCGAAGTCGCGCGCGACGCGCAGAAAACCGACGCTGCGCAGAATTTCCGCGCAATCCTGCTCGAAAAGGGCGCCAGCGCCAACACCAAGCCGGAACTGGAAATTTTCGCCGACGACGTGCTGTGCGCACATGGCGCAGCGATCGGGCAGATGGATGAAATGGCGCGCTATTACATGGCCAGCCGTGGCATTTCGCCGCAGGTCGCCAAGCGCCTGCTGGTGCAGGCCTTCATCGGCGATGCCTTTGTCGCGATCGATGACGATGCGACGCAAGAGCGGATGCTGTCAGAAACGCTCGATTTTCTGGAGGACACGCTTTGAGCACCTCCCCGGCCATGGAAGCGATCTCTCGCCCGCTCGCCAGCAGGGCCGATTTCCCCGGCCTGGTGACGCCCGCCGGCGCGCCGTGGCACTATCTCGATTCAGCCGCGACCGCGCAAAAGCCGCAAGTCGTGATTGACGCGCTGAGCGATGCTGCCGGCAAGGACTACGCGACCGTCCACCGCGGCGTTTACGCCCGTTCGGCGGACATGACGCGCGGTTTTGAAGATGCACGGCGCACCGTCGCGGCGCTGATCGGCGGGAAGGACAGCGAGCTTATCTTCACCCGCGGCGCGACCGAGGCGATCAATCTTCTCGCCTATTCCTATCCGGACAAGGGCCGCGTGCTGCTGTCAGAGCTGGAGCATCATTCCAACATCGTGCCGTGGCAGCTGGCCGGATGGCAGGTGGATGTGTGCCCGATCACCGACGACGGGCAGATCGATCTCGACGCCGCCGAAGCCATGCTCACGCCGGAACACACGATGGTCGCCTTTGCGCATGTCTCCAACGTGCTGGGCTCCATGCTCGATGCCAGGCGCGCCGCCGAACTGGCGCATGCAGTCGGCGCAAAGCTGCTGCTCGACGGATGCCAGGCCGTGCCGCGCATGCCGGTCGACGTGGCTGCGATTGGCTGCGATTTCTACGCCTTCAGCGCGCACAAGCTCTACGGCCCGACCGGTATCGGCGCGTTGTGGGGCAAGGCGGAACAGCTCGATGCCATGCCGCCGTGGCAAGGTGGCGGCGCGATGATCGACGCGGTCAGCTTTGCGAAGACCACCTATGCGCCCGCACCGCAACGCTTCGAGGCCGGCACGCCTGCAATCGTCGAAGCCGTGGGCTTTGCGGCCGCCTGCGATTACGTCTCCGCCATCGGGCTGGACGCCATCCACGCGCATGAAGCCAATCTCGTTGCGCAGGCGCGCGAGGCGCTTGGCGCAATGAACGATGTGACGCTGTTTGGCCCGGAAGAAAGTGCAGGCATCGTCAGTTTTCTGATCGACGGTATTCACCCGCACGATCTGGGCACCATATTGGATGAAGAGAATGTGGCGATCCGCGCGGGCCACCATTGCGCGCAGCCGCTGATGGCCAGGCTGGGCGTGACCGCTACGGCACGCGCCAGTTTCGGCATTTATTCGGATGAAGATGATGTGGCGGCGCTGATCCGCGGCATCGAACGTACCAAGAGGATTTTCGGCTGATGGATAATCAGAGCGACCTGGAATCGAAGACCGGCAAGGACTATGTCGCGGCACCTGCTCCCAACGAGCAGGTCGTCGGCAAGCCGCCGCGCGCGCGGGTGTCGGACGCCCCGATCCCCGATGAGGAAAGCGCTGGCGCTAAGCTGGAGCGCAAGCGCGACTATCTTGACGGTTTCCTCGCCAAGAAGCCGGAGAACGTGTCTCCGGGTGAACCCGGCGGTGAACTGCACCAGAACGTGATCGACGCGCTCAAGGACATTTACGATCCGGAAATCCCGGTGAATATCTACGACCTCGGCCTGATCTACAATGTTGAGGTGAGTGAAGAATCGGATGTGGTCGTCACCATGACGCTGACAACGCCGCATTGTCCGGTCGCTGAAACCATGCCGCAGGAAATCGAGATGCGCGTGATGGGCCTGCCCGGCGTGCGCGATGCGGAAGTCGTTGTGACATGGGATCCGCCGTGGGACCCGTCCAAGATGAGCGACGAGGCGCGGCTCGAACTGGGGATGCTTTGATGGCCGATCCCAAGACCCGCACCATGCCCGCCGCCGTAACTCTCACCAAGGCCGCCGAACAGCGCGTGGCCGATCTCATGGCGAAAGCGCCCGACGATGCCATCGGCGTGAAGCTGTCGACCCCGCGCAGGGGTTGCTCGGGACTTGCCTATTCGGTCGATTACGTCACCGAAGAGGTCGCTTTCGACGAGAAGATCGAGACGCCGGGCGGCGTCTTTTACATCGACGGCGCGAGCGTGCTCTACCTCGTCGGCAGCGTGATGGACTGGGTGGAAGACGATTTCACCGCAGGTTTCACGTTCGAGAACCCCAACGCCAAGGGCGCATGCGGTTGCGGCGAAAGTTTCATGGTCTAGCGCTGCGGAGCGTCATCGAGCTCCCGAGGCATTTCATGCGCGGCCGGTTTCTTCCGCGATGAATTCCAGCAGTGCCTGGTCGTATTCGTCGACCTTGCCGTTCAGTCCGATCTGCGAATCGACCCAGTTCTGCTCGCCATCGGTTACCGCAGCGTCGGCTGCCACCTGCTCATCACGGGTGGGGCCGCTGTCGCGCTTGCCGAACACCACGCCAAAGGCATTGGGAGCCGCCACGGCCATTTCGCCCATGAAGCGACCCACGCTTGGCTTGTTGTCGGCAATGAAAGCGTCCAGTTCCAGCTGGCGATCGCGGCTGATCTGGCCCGCGGCACCGGCAAAGCCCATCATGTAATTGCCCACGCCCTGCACGAACAGACGTTTAAAATCAGGAGCGTTGGCTGCGTGTTCGGAGGCATCCTTGATACGGAACAGCATTTCGGCCTCGCGGCGGCTGACCGCAGCGGGACGATCGCTTGCGACACCGAAGATGACCCGGCGGGTGAGTTTGCATTCGGCCTCGGTCACATGCGTATCCGACAATTCGCCGCCATCGCGGGTGGGGCCTGTACCGGTCAGCACTTCGGTTTCGATGACTTCGAGAACGTAGTCCTTGAGCACAGACGGGACATTGTGTGCCTTTTCGATGATGCGGGTGAGCAGTTCGAGCTCGGTCATCGAGCAGACCTTGCCATCCGCCTTGACCTGGCCGACCAGCCAGTGAGCCTCTTCCTCGCTTGCATAACCGCGCGGTTCGCTGCCTTCGAGAACGTGCTGCTTGATGGCTTCGACGAAGAAATCGCTCCATTCGCTGCTCGGGTTTTGCGTAGCGTGCTGCGCGGCGAAAATGGCTTCCGCCTCGGCGCGGGTCATCCTGCCATCAGCCCAGCCGGCCTGGCGCATGGCGAGGATTTCGTCAGAACTGATGCCGCCATCAGCGGCGGCATGGCGGGCGATATCGGCGAAATGCATGGTCATGGGTACTCGAAATCCCTCCGTTTGGACTTCGCAATGCCACAACAGCCTTAAATTCGGGTTACCGGCGCCCTAGCGGGAGAGTGCCTGTATGCAGGCAAGCCGGTCCACCGCTGCACCATCCGATGACCGCCGCGCCTCGATCCATGTCGCGACCGGCTGGCCGCCAGCAGCAAGTGGATAAAGGAATATGTCGAGCACGCAGGCCTCGCCCGCAAATTGCATCTTGCGCATGTCGCCTTCCGCCACATCGAGGCGCGGCGCGCCGAAACGACGTTGCAGCGCGCCCGCATCTTCGCGGATGATCCCGGCAAGTCCGGGGCCTTCCATGATCGTTGGTGCACGGTAGCCCGCCACCGGCGCTGGCGCAGGCGGGCCGGGCCGCGTCGGCGGAATTTGCGTGGTTTCGGGTGGACGCTGCGGCGGCGGGGGCACCTGCGTCGCGGATACACAAGCCGACAGCAGTCCGGCGGCGAAAAGAGGGAATATCAGACGCATATCAGGCGGGAGAAACCTTGCGATTGGAACGATGAACAAGATGTGTCGCACTCGCCGCGCCGAGCACGGGAGCGAGGAAATTGACGAAGGGGACCAGCAGCAGCGCGGCGATCACACCGCCGAGCATGAAGCGCTGCCGCCTGCCGATCGGTGCGTCCTGCGCTTCATCCTGACGATGTCGCAGCCAGACCATGTCCTGCAATTCGCGGCCCAGCAGCAATGCGTTGACGAGCCAAAACACTGCGAGCGTGCCTACGCCGGTGAACAGCAGCACAATGGCTATCGGTGCGGCGAGCAGGTTGAACAGTAGCGCGCGTCCGGTGGACCGTGCGGCATTGCCGAACTGTTCGCCAAGCCCCAGTTGTCGCGCCATGCCAGCCTCGCCCGGGTAATGCCGCCGCTCGACAGCCTCGACCACTTCGTCCGCGAAGAATTGCACCACGGCCATGGCGACGATTCGCCACACGAGCCATACGCCGATTACCGCCAGCACCAGCGAAATTGCCTCACGCACCGTACCGGCGCCGGTGAAGCTCGTGTCGTCCAGTCCGCCCGAAGCGAGCGCCCAGTCGAGTGCATACCAGCCGGCAGTTGTCACGATGACGAAGACCGCCAGCGTTGCCGCGACGCTCTTCAGCAAGATGCGCAGCACCGCGCCATCGAACAATTGCCCGAAGCCAAGTGCCAGAGATGTCGGAACCGATGCCATCACGGCTTGCGATTGCGCGGCCCTTCCGCCAAGTCAACGCCAACGCGGCGAAACACGCCAAAAACACTTCAGGAGAATTCATGACTGCCCCCCGTTACGACGTAATCGCCATCGGCAATGCCGTGGTCGATGTGATCGCTTCCTGCGACGATGAGCTGATCGAGGAACTCGGCCTCAATCGCGGCGGCATGACTTTGATCGATGCAGATGGCGCGACCTCTCTCTATGCCGCCATGGGGCAGGCGCGCGAGGTTTCGGGCGGCTCGGCAGCCAATACGCTGGCGGGTGCATCGCTGCTTGGCTTGCAATGTGCGTTCGTCGGGCAGGTCTGCGATGATCAGCTGGGCGAGGTCTTTACGCATGATATGCGCGCCACGGGCATCGATTTCGACACCGCTCCGCTGAAGGGTGATCCGCCTACAGGTCGCTGCCTGATCTTCGTAACGCCCGATGGCGAGCGCACGATGAATACTTTCCTCGGCGCAGGCCAATTCCTGCCCGCTTCGGCACTTGATGAAGAACTGATCGCAAGTGGCGCGATATTATATCTCGAAGGTTATCTTTGGGACCCTGAAGAACCGCGCAAGGCCATGCGCCGCGCCATCGAAGTGGCCCGCAATGCAGGTCGCAAAATTGCCTTCACCGCCAGCGAAAGTTTCGTGATTGATCGTCACGGTGGCGATTTCCGCGCCATGATCGAGGACGGTGTGATCGACATATTGTTTGTCAACGAAAGCGAACTTGCCACGCTGACGGGCGAAGACGATTTCGACACCGGCCTCGCGGCGATCGCAGGCAAGGTTCCTGTTCTCGTGGCGACCCGCAGCGAAAAAGGCGCTGTGGCGATTGCCAATGGCGAACGTGCGGAAGTGGCAGCCGAACCCATCGGCAAGGTCGTGGACACAACCGGCGCGGGCGACCAGTTCGCTGCGGGCTTCCTGTCGGGCCATGCCAAGGGGGAATCGCTCGACAAATGCCTGAAGCGCGGCGCTATCGCGGCGGCTGAAGTCATCAGCCACTACGGCCCGCGTCCCGAAGTCGACATGAAGGCACTTATGGCCGAGAAGCTGGGCGGCTAGCTTTCCAGCCTGCCGCGATTTCGTCTTGCTGCAGGTTCCGATTCAGGCAGGCATTACGGCAGCGCGCTTGGGCCTCTTGCCTGCTTCCCAACCTAACCATCCGGCTGCGGCGCCCGCGAACAAACCGGCGACGAGTGTCATTTCTCGCGGAATCGTAGCGTAGGCATCGAACAAGGAGCCGAGCATGTCGCTCGACGGGGCAAACCACATGGCCAGCGACTGGGCGGCGATGAACCCAATCGCGACCAGCCATGGCGCGCCATTCCTGCGGTCCATCAGGTAAAGCACGAACGCAAGGGTCATAGCCATGGCATTGCTGATGATGATTGTGTCGATGAGCCCGTGAAATCCTTCACTCCCGATCACGTTCATCCAGGGAAAATTACCACCTATCACGCGGCTGAATGGCGATTCGAACAAAATCAACGGCGTCGCCAGCATATAGCCGGCGTGGAGCTTCACGTTCCGGCGGTTCTTCAACGCGAGATAGAACAGGGTAATATACGCGCCGATCGCCACGATCATGCCGATCCCGAAGGATGGGCCGTTGTACATGATGAAATCGCTTTCGCGCGCCGCATAGCTCTTGGCGCTGACATTGATGATCATGACAAAGCCAACGATAAGGAACGGGAAGAGCGCAAAGCTCGCCTTGCCCATCTGCCGATGCAGCGCGTTCGCGCGCCGTTGGATGACGAGATGCTGCCCCAGCAACAGTGCCAGCCACGCCATCGCGGAAACCGCATGGACATGAAAGGCAACGGGTATACTTTCCGAAACCGCGAAATAGCTCGCCCAGAATCCAGCGATAATTACGGCGAGCACGAAGCCGATGAAATAGTGCGCGTGACGATACGGCATCAAGATTCCCCCTCTTGATGCGACCCTCGCGGCGATCTACCACAGCACGCGTGGCAAGCAAACCGACCTAATTGAGGGGCCACTCGTGGTTGGCTTGGCAAGCCGAGACCCAAACCGGCAACAACTAGCCCCGCTCGATCTCCCGCCAGCCGATATCGCGGCGGCAGAACCCGCTCGGGAAATCGACTGCATCGACCGCCGCATAGGCGGCGTCGCGCGCGGCTTTCGTGTCCGCGCCTGCTGCGGTGACGTTGAGCACGCGTCCGCCATTGGCGACCAGCGTGCCGTCCGCTTGCAACTTCGTGCCTGCGTGGAAGACCTTCACGCCGCTGCCTTCCGCAACGCCCGAAAGATCAATCACGCCGCCCTTTTCGGGAGTACCGGGATAGCCCTTCGCGGCCATCACCACGGTCATCGCGGTGGCATCGTCAAAGAGCGGTGCCGCCAGCTCGCCCAGAGTGCCATTGGCGCAGGCGAGCATGTAATCGGCCAGATCGCTTTCCAGCCGCATCATCAGCACCTGGCATTCGGGATCGCCGAACCGGGCGTTGTATTCGACCAGTTTTGGGCCTTCGTCCGTCAGCATCAGCCCGGCATAGAGCACGCCGCGATAGGGCATGCCTTCATCCTTCATCTGCCGCACGGTGGGGAATACAATCCGCTCCATCGCCTCGGCCAGCAATTCGTCTGACAGCACGCGGGCCGGGCTATAGGCACCCATGCCGCCGGTATTGGGTCCGGTATCACCTTCGCCAACGCGCTTGTGATCCTGCGCCGTGCCGAACGGGATGACATTGGTCCCATCGGTGAGTGCGAAGAGGCTGACCTCCTCACCGTACATGAATTCCTCGATCACGACTTCGGCACCCGCTGCTCCGAATGCGCCGCCGAACATGTCTTCCAGCGCCTCTTTCGCGTGATCCTCATTGTCGGCGATCACGACGCCCTTGCCTGCTGCCAGACCATCGGCCTTGAGCACGAAGGGCGGGGCGAAAGTCGAAAGCGCCTTCATCGCCTCGTCAGGCGAGGTGCAGCGCACGTAGCCCGCGGTGGGTATGCCCGCACGGTCGCATAGCGCCTTGGTGAAACCCTTGCTGCCTTCGAGCTGCGCCGCCTGGGCAGAGGGGCCGAATACCGCCACGCCCGCTTGGCGCAGACTGTCTGCCAGACCGTCCACCAGCGGCGCTTCTGGGCCAATCACCACCAGTCCGATATCGTGTGTCTTGCAGAAAGCGATGACATCGTCGTGCCTGGCCGCATCGACGCTCACGATGCGCGCGACGTCCTCCATTCCCGGATTGCCGGGGGATACGTAGAGCGTTCCGCCCTCGCTTTCGATCGCCCTGGATTGCGCCAGCTTCCAGCACAGGGCATGTTCGCGCCCGCCCGACCCCAGAACCAGGATATTCATGGCCAAAGACTCATCAGGCAATTCCCCCTTGGGTGACGACAGTGAAAACGGGCTGGTGTCCTCATCGCGCGACGGCGACAATTCCGCTCCGCTCTCCATTACCGAGATTTCGCAGGCTCTCAAGCGCACCGTGGAAGACCGCTTCGGCTTCGTCCGGCTGCGCGGAGAGCTTTCGGGCGTGAAGCGCGCCGCATCAGGCCATCTCTACATGAGCCTGAAAGACGAGAAATCGGTGCTCGATGCGGTGATGTGGCGCGGACAGGCGGGGCGTTTGCCATTCCAGCCCGAAGACGGGGTGGAAGTGGTCGCGAGCGGCAAGCTGACGACCTATCCGGGACGCTCGAAATACCAGATCGTCGTCGAACGCATGGAAATCGCGGGCGAGGGGGCACTGCTCGCGCTGCTGGAGAAAAACCGCAAGAGGTTCGAGGCGGAAGGCCTGTTCGGCAATATCCGCCGCCTGCCATTTGCGCCAAAGGTAATTGGCGTCGTGACCTCACCCACCGGCGCGGTGATCCGCGACATCCTCCACCGGCTGGAGGATCGCTTTCCCACCCATGTGCTGGTGTGGCCGGTATTGGTCCAGGGGCAGGGCGCGGCCGAGCAGGTGGCGGCTGCCGTGCGCGGCTTTGGCGGCATTGAGGCGGGCGGCGCGGTGCCGCGGCCCGACCTGCTGATCGTGGCGCGCGGTGGCGGCTCGATCGAGGATCTGTGGGGCTTCAACGAGGAAGTCGTGGTCCGCGCCGTGGCCGAATCGCCGATCCCCGTGATCAGCGCCGTGGGTCACGAGACCGATACGACGCTGTGCGATTTCGCCGCCGACAAGCGCGCGCCCACGCCCACCGCCGCTGCCGAAATGGCAGTGCCGGTGCGGCGTGAATTGGCAGCCACACTGGAAGACATGGCGCTGCGCCAGCGCAAGGTGGTCATGCGTCCGGTCGATCTCGGGCGCGAACGGCTGGAGGCGCGCGTCGGGCGGCTTCCGGGTGCCGAGCAATTGTTGCAGCCGCACACACAGCGGCTCGACGATCTGGGCGGCAGGTTGCGGCAAGGCCTTGTCGACCGTGCCGCGAAGGGCCGTGAGCGGCTGGCCGACTTGCGCCTCTCGCCCGCCATCCTGCGCGGCACTCTGCGGGACGCGAAGCAGCGTCTTGGCGCGGCGCGGCTCGAACCCGCGCTGATCACGCGGCCCATTGCAGAACAGCGCGGGCGACTGGAGGCGTTATGGCGACTGACCGAGCAATTGCATCCCGAAAAGCCTCTGTCGCGCGGCTATGCCATGGTGCTCGACCCGCAAGGCAAGGCGGTGACGAGTGCGGCATCTGCGGGCCAGCAGCCGCTGCTCAACATCAAGTTTGCCGATGGCGCGATCACCGCGACCCCCGGTGACACCCTGCGAAAGCCGCGCAAGAAGGCCAAGGCGTTGCCCGAAAGCGGCCAGCCCAAGCTACTTTAGCAGCGAAATTGCTTTGAGCGGCTCGATCACCTAAATAGGCACCATGCTGATGAATTCCTCAGAAAATGCCGCCACGCTCATGTACGGCCCCAATGGCTTCCGCGTGATCAAGCCGGGCCATTTCGTCAATTGTGCGGTAAGCGGCGTGCCGATCTCGCTTGAAGAGCTGCGCTATTGGAGCGTTGACCTGCAAGAGGCCTACGCCACCGCCGATCTCGCCACCAAGCGCGCGCTCGAAGACCAGTGATCGCCATGCGACTGATCCCGTTCGCGGGGCTGGCCACGTTACTGGCCGGTTGCGCCGTTGTTCCTCCCGCCGGTAATACACCCGAGCAGGCCGAGGCCGCACCTTCCGAAACCGTGCAGCCGATTGCGGCTGAACCGAGGCCTGCGCCTTCGCCGGCTCCCGCCCCGACCCCGAGTGGCCCGACGACTTTTGTTTTCGATGGCGAACTGACACAAGGCGGCTGGATTCGTGGGCAAGCGCCTGCCGGAACAGTCTCCGCGCGGCTCGGCGATCAGGCGGTCGAACTCGACAGTGATGGCCGATTCTTCGCCGCGTTCGACCGCGATGCTGGGACGACGGCAGAGCTTGTCGCCACGCTCGAGAATGGCCGCGAAGTGCGCAGCCCCGTCGCCGTTTCGCCGCGCAACTGGGATATCGAGCGGGTCGATATTGCCTTGCGCCCCAGCGGCAGCAGTGCAGCCTTCATGCGCCGCCGCCAGCCCGAACTCGATGCGATCTGGGACGCACGCACGGCCAATTCGCCGACGACCGGATGGAAGGACGACTTCGTCTGGCCGGTCACAGGCCGCATTTCTGGCCGGTTCGGCTCACAACGCATCTATCGCGGCGAACCGGGGAGCTACCATTCGGGCCTCGATATTGCCCAGCCGACGGGCACGCCTTTCGTCGCACCCGCATCGGGCATTGTGACGCTCGCCACCGATTCGCCATTCAGTATCGAAGGCTATTTGCTGATTATCGACCACGGTCAGGGCCTCAACAGCGCCTTCCTGCATTTGTCGCGGATCGATGTGCGAGAAGGAGACAGGGTCGAGCGCGGACAGACGCTGGGGGCTATCGGATCATCGGGCCGCGCCACCGGGCCGCATCTGCACTGGAGCATCAAGTGGCATCTTGCCCGGCTCGATCCGCTGCTGTTCGTCGGTCCGATGCCGTGACGGCGCGCGTGACGTTTCTGGCCGCATGGCCGTGCCAAGCACTTACCTGAAAACGCGAAAAAGGCGCCTGATCGCCGCAATTCTGCTGGCCGTGGCGCTCGCTCCGGGCACCCTTGTCCGCACCGATATTCCCGACCGCCACGTGCTATCGCTCGGCATGGCAGAGCTGACGGAGCTTCCCGAAAGCGAGCGATATGGAGGCTTCACCCGCGAAGGCGTGTGGGAGCTGGCCAGTCCGAACCTGGATTTCGGCGGCTACTCGGCGCTGCTCGTCCTCGACAACGGCGAGAGACTGCGCGCCTTTTCCGACCGCGGGACCAGCCTGACTTTTGCCCGCCCCGAATCACCCGGCGAGTTTGAATCGAGTTTCGCCCATGTCTGGAATCGCGGCAGGCTCAGCAGGACAGTGCCCGATATCGAAGCCGCCACGCGCGATGCGGCAACGGGTGATTACTGGCTCGCTTTCGAAAGCGACCATGCTGTGATCCGCTATTCGCGGGCCAGCGAGCTGGAAGCGCTGCGCGAGCCGCCCGAATGGCGCGACTGGCGGGTCAATGCGGGCGCGGAAGCGATGGCGCGGCTACCCGACGGGCGCTTCATCGTGCTTCCCGAAGATGGCCTGACCGGCCTGCTCTATCCCGGCGACCCGACTCGCGATGCAGAGCCGATCCGCTTTCACGTTGCCTTGCCAGGCGGGTTGGTACCAACCGACATGGCGGCCTTGCCCGATGGCCGCGTAATGGTGCTGATGCGCCGTGTTTCGTGGGGCTGGCCGCCCTTTACCGCCGCGCTGGGCATCGCCGATCCCAATGGTTTGCAAGATGGCGATCTGCTGGAAGTCGCCCAGCTGCTCGATCTCGACCGGCTCCTGCCGCCCGAGAACTACGAGGGGCTGGCGGTGCAGCAGCAGGCCAATGGCAGCCATGTGCTGTGGATCATTGCTGACGACAACCTTGCCTCTTTCCAGCGGACGCTGTTGGCGAAGCTCGTGTGGGACGGGCATCTGCCGCAAGCACAAGAAAAAGCGCGCGAGGGAATCCCCCGCGCGCCTCGAATTCCTTAGCTGACGCTACGAAAGAGTCAGGCTTCGGCGTCGGCTTTCTTCAGCTCACGCTTTACCTTGAGCGCGCGTGCGGACAGCTTGTCGTCGCGGGTCTTGAGCAACCAGTTGTCGAGACCGCCATTGTGTTCGACCGAACGCAGGCCCTGCGTCGAAACGCGGAACTTGTAGCTGCGGTCGAGCTTTTCGCTCAGCAGCGTGACGTTCTGCAGGTTGGGCAGGAACACCCGCTTGGTCTTGTTGTTGGCATGGCTGACATTGTTGCCGACCTGGCGGCCCTTGCCTGTAAGTTCGCAGATGCGCGACATGGCGAAATCTCTCGTTCGAAACGGTTAGGTTGGATCAGCTTGTAGCTGGGAAAGGCGGGCGCATACAGGGGGGGTGGAGATTCGTCAAGCGAACAGCTAGCTCCACGCCATGAGCAAATGGCCCCTTTCTGAACCGATGCGCCGCGCGCTGGCGCTCGCCGCGGAGGCTGCAACAGTGGGCGAAGTGCCCGTGGGGGCAGTTGTGGTCAAGGATGGAGCAGTGGTGGGCGAGGGATACAACCTCACCCGTGCCGAACACGATCCAACCGCCCACGCCGAGATCGTGGCGATTCGCCGTGCGGCAGAGGCGCTGGGGGACGAACGACTGATCGGCTGCGACCTCTACGTCACGCTGGAGCCATGCGCCATGTGCGCCGGTGCGATCAGCCACGCCCGAATCGCGCGGCTTTATTATGGCGCGAGCGATCCCAAGGGCGGCGCGGTCGAGCATGGCGCGCGGGTGTTTGATCAGGCGCAATGTCTGCACCGGCCGGAGGTGTATGATGGCTTGGGCGAAAACGAAGCAGCTGAGGTGTTGCGATCGTTTTTTGCTGAGCGGCGGCAAGGGACGTAAACCTTGCGGCAGCTCTAGTTGGATTTTTATAATCAGGAGCTGCGCCAATCATGACCCGTAAAGACCAAGAAATCGAACTGCCACCGCAAGTGATCTTGTGTGAGGACATGATGGCGGCCTGGTTCGAGTCTATGCTCGCGGCGACGGATCAATGTTTCCGGTTCTGGATCGCCCCATTTGCAGGCCCTCTCGACCATGAGCACGAAGCGCCCGATGACCTGGATATTCCCGGACCATTGGAGCGGCACCACGAGCATAATCTCTTCGCTTGATGCGAAACCTTATATTCCCCGCCAGATCCGTACTTCCTCGTCGTCATCCGGACCAAACCGCCGCGCGTCGCAGGCGGTGGGCATGAAGTCCGCGCCGTAGCAGAGGCGCATTTCGCGTAGCCAGCCGCGTTCGTTTACAACCAGACCGACATCTTCGGCGTCCCAATAAGGATTGGCCTCGGCAAAGGTCTCGCGCACATCGCCTGCGGTCAGGCCGCGGCGGCGTGAGAGGCGGTCGAAATCGGGCCAGCGCAGGCTGCGCCACAGGATATCGGTGATGCGCAGGTACACACCGGCGTCACTGGTCATGCAAGCGCCGTGCTTGGCCCATTGGCGGGTAACCAGCCGCGTGTCGGGCGACATGCACATGGCCCCCCGCACCTCTGCCTGCGTCGGGCGGTCGCGCGCGGGGCACCACTGCGGATAGCGTCCGTTCGGCCCCTCCGGCCACAATCCGTGAACGATGAAGGCAAAGCGTCCGCTGTTGCCCGAGCATTGTCGCGCGTGGCGCGGTTCGTCATCGCGGAAGCGGCAGAATTCAGGGCTCCAGCTGAGCGCGAGTGTATAGCCGGTGACGCGCGTCTGGCGCATGGGTCCGTCGCGCTCGATATTTGGCAGGCTGATCGGGCCTTGCGGAATGCGGCATTGATAGGCCTGCGCGCTGGCCATGGCTGGAAGCAGGGCTGCTGCGAGCGCAAATCCCAGCGCTGTCGGGCGTATTGGCACGTCCGGTGGCCCCCTATTTCCCGCGCGTGGCGAACCATTCCTTCGCGTCGGTGCGGAACAGGAATGACACCGCGATCGCTTTCAGCACCAGGTTGAGCAGGGCGGTAATGCTGATCGAGCCAATTCCCATCGACAGGCCTGCAGCCATGGTGATGGCCGAGTATAAGACCAGGGCGAGGATGATCCACTTGACGAACCCGAGCCGAAGGCGCGAGGCGAGGAACCACAGCAGGACATTGATTGCAAAAGAAAATGCCAGCGTGATGAGGAGGAAGGCTTCCGCCGGATAGACCACGCCAAGCTCTGCCAGCCGCACGTCGAGCGCAGCGACCTGCGTATCGAAATTCATCAGCGTACTGGCGATGCTGATGAAGATCGACGCGAGGTAGAACAGGTCGAACTTGCGAATTGAATCGGGCCGCATGGCTCATTTCCTCATTGCCGGACGCAATGCAGATGACAGAACGCTAGAGCGGGGTAAAGTCGAGGCCGATATCGGCGGCAGGCGCGCTTTGCGTGAGGCGGCCTACCGACACGTAATCCACCCCGGTTGCGGCCTTTGCCTTGATGGTATCAAGATTGATGCCGCCGCTGGCTTCGGTCGGCACGCGCCCGGCGACCAGCGCCACGGCCTCTCGCAGGGTGGTGGGCTCCATATTGTCGAGCAGCAGGCGGGTCGCCCCGGCCGCCAGCGCAGGTTCGATCTGGTCGATCCGGTCAACTTCGCAGATAATGTCCTTCACCCCCGCATCGCGCGCGCGGCGCACCGCTTCGCCGACATTGCCCGCGACGAGGATGTGGTTGTCCTTGATCATCGCTGCATCCCACAAGCCCATGCGGTGGTTACTACCACCGCCCATGCGCACGGCGTATTTCTCCAGGTGGCGAAGGCCGGGAATGGTCTTTCGCGTATCGAGCAGGGTGCAATCTGGGTTGTCCATCCGGTCGACATATTGCCGAACCATGGTGGCGATGCCCGAGAGGTGCTGGACGGTATTGAGCGCGCTGCGTTCAGCGGTCAGCATGGCGCGGGCATTGCCCGACAGCCGCATCAGGTCCGTACCCGGAGCGACTTGGACGCCTTCTTCCACCAGCAGTTCGATCTCCATTGCGGGGTCGAGTTGGCGGAAAAACGCCTCTGCAATCGGCAGACCCGCCACGGTGATCGGATCGCGGCTGTCCATCACACCCGAAAACCGCGCATCGGCAGGGATCACGCTTTCTGCGGTAACATCACGCCCGCCGCCCGGCAGGCCTTCGCCAAGGTCTTCTGCAAGCGTTTCGCGCACGAATTGGGTGAAGTTGAAGCCGGTGAGGGAAAAGCTGGTCATGCGGCGCTTGTGGCCTTTCTTTTGTCTGGCCTCAAGCGCCGGCGTTCGCATCCGCTCGCTTGGCTCGCCCTAACTGGCGACGCGCGGTCGCGCGCTGTCGTAGCCTTCCAGGCGCCGATACCTTGGCCAGAAAGCAGTGTTCAGCAAAAACGGTCGCGAAGCGACCGCAAGGCCGACTGGCCGCCCGCAGCGGGCGCAGCTTGCCTGCGCGTATAGCGAGGACGAAGGCGCGGATGCGCCTTCGTAATCAAATCTAATGCACGAAGCGCGCGACCACATCGCGGTAGCTGCGAGACACCTTCACCTCGGCACCCGAATCGAGCACCAGGAAGCATTCGCCGTTGGTGTGCGGCTTAACCTGGCGGACCTGATCGAGATTGACGATGGTCGAGCGGTGGACGCGCTGGAAGTTTTTCGGATCGAGCCGACGCTCCAGATCCTTCATCGTCTCGCGCAGGATCAGCGAATTGTCGCCGGTGTAGATGCACATGTAGTCGCCAGCGGCTTCGATATGCTCGATCGAATCGACATCGACGCGGAAGATCTGGCCGCGATCCTTCACATTGATCATCTTTTCATAGCGGCTGGCGGCTTCGCCTTCTCCGCCCATGTCCTCCAGGCTTTCAGGGCTGACCTCGGCCAGCACATCCTTGAGCTTGCCGGCCTCTTCGGAAGAGCGCTTTTCGGCGAGGCGCTGGCGCACGCGTTCTATGGTGTCGGCCAGCTTGTCCTCGTCCACGGGCTTCATCAGGTAATTCACCGCATTGGCTTCGAACGCGCGGATCGCGTGTTCCTGGTAGGCTGTAACGAAGACAAACAGCGGCGGATCGATCTCCATCACGCCCTTCACTACGGAAAACCCGTCAAAACCGGGCATCTGGATGTCGAGGAAGACAAGATCGGGCTTCAGTGTCTTGATTGCGCGGATTGCCTCGCGGCCATTGGCGCAGGTTTCGACCACCTCGATGTCTTCGTGCGGCTCAAGGCGCAGTTGCAAGCCCTGAATGGCCAGTTTTTCGTCGTCGACGAGTATCGTGCGAATAGTCATGCGGGGGCTCCGGTTTGGGGGGTTCGGAAAACGGCCTCCTCCTCACCTTCAACGGGCGAGGGGCGGGGAAGTTTCTGGGTGGCGGCGGCGGGTTCTTCTTTTTCCGCCGTTTCGTAGGGAATTTCGATGATTACGGTGAAACCGCCGTCGGGCGGCGTCTGGATCTCGAAACGATGGTCTTCGCTGTAGGCCTGCTTCAAACGTTCGACGATATTGGCAAGGCCGACGCCGGTGGACGAATGGCCGCGCGCCACCGCTTCGGCGGCGTTCTGGTTGCCCTGCAGGCCCGGCCCGGTGTCGTTCACGGTCAGGCGCAGGCGCGAACCGATGACCTTGGCCGAAAGGCTGATGCGCGCGCCTTCTTCCTGCGCCGAAACGCCATATTTGATCGCGTTCTCGACCAATGGCTGAAGCAGGAATGACGGGATCAGGCCCTTTGCCGCGTCGTTATCCACGCGGAATTCGGTGCGCAGCCGCTCTTCGAAACGCATGCGTTCGATTTCGAGATAAAGCTGCAGGGTTTCCACCTCCTGCGCCACCGTGACCTTGCCGCTCGGCTGGGTGATCAGCGTGTGCCGCAGGAAGCTCGACAGCTTGGTCAGCATGGCGTTGGCAGGTGCGGTTTGCTTGAGCAGCACCAGCGTGCTGATCGAATTGAGCGTATTGAACAGGAAATGCGGATTGAGCTGGTAACGCAGCATCGCCAGCTGCGCGCTGGTGGCCTGCGCCTCCAGCCGTTCGAGGCGGTCGGTCTGCTCTTCCACCTGCAGGAAGAAATTGATCGCGTAATACAGCGCCGACCACGCGCCGAGCAGCGCCAGGTCGATATAGAATACGCCCAGCATCAGCTGCGCGAAGCCCGCTTCGCTGCCGCCCTGATAGACATCGATCGTCCAGGCGTTGACGAAAGCCGATATGCCTACCGCCACGGCCAGCACCACTGCGGTTGAACCCCACGTTACCAGCGGGCTGCGATTGATCAGATTGTGATAGATGACCGACAGCACCGTGCTGATCGAGAACCCGGTGATGGCCGCAATCAGGACGACAACGAGGAAGTCGAGGCCGCGTTCATTGGCGAGCGACGTTGCCGCGCGCAGGATAAGTGCGCCGCCCCAGCCAAGCAGCTGCAGGCGCCAGAAAGCGCGGTTCTTGTCCTGGAAGAACGGAGTCGGTTGAAACGGCAGCACAGCCATGCCGCTCTTTCTAGCCGAATTTGTCGTTCGCGTCAGACGCATTTGCATGAGAAGACCTCCCGGCGCGGGCGGCCCGGCCTAGGAATCGCGCGCTTCGGCGATGGCTTCGCCGATCTGTTCTGCCCCGACCGCGCCAACCATGATCTTGTTGCCCACAATGAATGCGGGTGTGCCCGACAAGTTCAATGTCTGGCCGAGGAACACGTTGTTCTGCAACTGGCGCTCGAATTCGCCCGCCTCGATCGAGGCGCGCGCGCGGTCGAGATCGACGCCAGCTTGCGTCGCGGCATTTTCGATCGTTTCCACGGTGACGCCGTCCTGCGCGAACATCGCGTTGTGGAACGCCTCGAAGCGGCCCTGGTCAGCAGCGGCAAGCGCCATGCGCGCGGCATCGGCGCTATCGGCGGAGAGGATGGGATATTCGCGAATGACCACCTTGAGATCGGGATTGGCGGCGACCAGCGCGTTCACATCGGCGAGGCTCTGCCGGCAGAAACCGCAGGCGTAATCTGCAAATTCGACGAGAGTGATGCTGCCTTCCGGATTGCCGAATACAGCGCCCGGATAAGGCGTGAGCAATTCTGCGCGCAGCGGAGCGATCTGCTCGGCCATCATGATCGCCTGGTATTCGGTCATCGCTTCGGGAAGCCACTGCGGCTCGGCGATCAGGTCGGCGCGGACCCGGTCCACTCCCCAGCCCGAATAATCCCAGGCGGCCGCTCCGGCAAAGCCCGCGACAAGTGCGATAATCGTAGTGATAATCCAGCGCATTCAAGTGACCTAGTTGCGTTCGGCCAACCGTTCAAGCTGCGCGCGCGCCTGCAACTGCACGTCCTGTGCGCGAATCCAGTCGGGCGAACCTGTGGGAAGGGCCTGTTCCGCGGCGCTGGCGTTCATCAGCGCGCCTTGCGGATTGCCCGCCATGATCTGCTGTTCGGCGCTGGCGAGCCGTGCGCGCGGTGTGTCGCCTCGCTGGCCGTAAACGACGCTTAACTGGTACCAGGCGAAGGGGTTCTCGCGGTCACGCCCGATGGCCGCGCGCAGCACGCTTTCAGCCTCGTCGAGATTGGCCGGATCCTCTGTCGCGATCAGGGCATGACCCAGGATGCTGGCGATCAACGGGTTGGAGCCGGTCAGGCGGGTCGCTTCGCGCAGCGGTGGCAGCGCCTCGCTCACGCGGCCCGATTCGAGCAGCACCTGGCCCTTCAGTTCGAGGAAATAGGGGTTGTGCGGTTCTATCGCGATAAGCGCGTCCACTTCGGCCAGCGCTTCCTCGATGCGGGCATCCTTATGATAGGCGTAGGCGCGGGCGTAGCGCGCAGGCACGTCTGTCAGGTAGGTCGGGAAGGCGACCAGTGTGCGTTCGGGCGTGGCGAGGTAGCCGTACAGCTTGGCCTTGGCGCGCTCGAAACGGCGCTGGAGATCCGGGTCGGTGGGCGTATTCCAAGCGGGATCGACGACGTAATCCTCCCGCAAGCGGGCGATACGATTGCCTGATAAGGGGTGGGTGCGGCCGTATTCACGTTCCTGGTTCTGGCTGATGCCGCGGCGGAATTCGAAATTCTGCAAACGCTCGAAGAAGGTCAGGCTGCCTTGCCCGCTGATCCCTGCATCGCTGAGGAATTGCGCACCTGCGGCATCGGCGCTGGCTTCCTGGGTGCGGCTGAACGACAGGAAACTGCCCATTGCCGCCTGCTGGCCCGCCGCAATGATGCCCATGGCGGCTTCACCGCCGCCCGCCAGCGCTGCGGCGGCTGCAAGCAGTGCAGAGAGCAAGGTGATGCGTGTCGCATTGCCCGCGCCCTCGGAATAGCGGTTGATATGTCCGCCGGTGATGTGGCCAAGCTCGTGCGCCAGCACGCCCTGGACTTCGCCCGCGTCGTCTGCCTCGTTGAGCAAGCCCGAATGGACGAAAATCCGTTGCCCGCCAGCGACGAAAGCGTTGATCGAATTGTCATTCACCAGCACCACTTCGACCGCGCCTTCGCCAAGCCCGGCAGCTTCTGCCAGCGGATCGACCATGTCCTGCAACAGCGCTTCGGTTTCGGCATCGCGCAAGATGCTTATGCCTTGCGCCGCGACAGGCTGGGTGACCATCGCCATGGCAGCGATGATTGCCAGGAGCTTCGCCATCAGGCGAGCGAGGTGTCTTGCGGAAACTGGAATGGCTTTTCGCGTCATATGAAGCGTGCGTAGCGCGTCGTGCGCTGAACGGAAACTGAAGATCAGCGCGCAGGGCTTTCGCCGGATGCTGCTTCCTTCGCGGTTTCAACCTCTTCGACGGTGCGCACGATCTGTTCGGTTTCCCCGCCCGGCGTGAAGCCGAGCTGCTGCAGGAAATCGACGCCCTGTGCGTAAGTTTCGCCCAGCCAGAGCGGCACGCCGGACTTTTCGATCGCCGCTTTCGCGACTTGCTCTTCAGGCGTGAATTCCTCGCCTGCCGCCTGCCGCAGGAAAATCGCTGCGATCCGGCCGGGATGTGCCTCGATCGCGTGGGCAAATGCCGGTAGGTCGCCCTGCGTATCATCGCCGATCAGGGCGAATTGCATTTCCGGATACATCGTCAGAATCGAAGCAATTGCCGCTTCCTTGTGCGCGCCATGACTGCTGCCGCCCAGCGTCTGGCGATTGAAGCCCCAGTCGCGCAGCATGAGCGGTCCGAGCGGCAGACCCTTCAGCCGCTGGAATGCGACGAGGTAGGAAAACAGGTTCCACGGGCTGGAGGAGATGTAGAAGAACGGACGATGGGTAGCGGGCATCAGCCTCTCACCATGCAGATCGCCTTCCGCCGTAACTGCTCCCCCGCCCAGCGCGCCGAAGAAGGTGTCGGCTTCGGGTACGGCGATGCGTTCGTGCGGCAATTGCGCGAACACGCGCTTCCAGTTGCGCGCGATCTTGCGCGGGCTGCCAGTGATGCCAGTTTCGATGATCGTGTCGTCGATGTCGGATATTACCGCCAGCGTGCTGCTGCGTCCGGGCACAAGTACATAGGCATCTGCGCATTGCGGACCCTGGCTGTTGAGCCAGTGGAGTTGTACGACTTCCCAAGCGGGATGTTTTGGCAAGTCCCAATCGGGCGACAGGGCGATGTCGAAATGGACGAAGCCTTCGCGGTCGGTCGTCGCTGCGTGATCGAGCAGCACGCCTTCCGGGCCGTTCACGACGAGCCTGACCTCGACGCCCTCCACTTCGCGGCTGGCGAATTGCGCGACCATTGTGCGCAGCGCCTTCCAGCGCGATCCTTCGCCGAATGCTCCCGGAGCGGAGCGCAGTGCGCGGGCTGAAAGCACCATCCGCTGCGCGCTGCGGTAGCCAAAATAGGGTTGCAGGCGGGTCGAAACCTTGCGCGATAAAACCATGCGGGCACAGCTAGCCAATCAGGCGCGGCTTGCCCACAGTCTTGGCTCGAAAATTGACTTGTAAGGCCAGGCGGCCCGGTCAGTCGACCAGGCTGCGTGCCGCTTTCTCGATCAGTCCCGCATTGCCCGGAACTTCGCCAAGGACGACGACTTCCCCATCCTCGGTGCGGCGAACCATTACGAGCGCGAACTCCTCGCCCTCCACCGGCACGGCGTCGAAACTGCGCGGTTCGATCGCGCGCAGCTTTCTGGCGGTTGTCTTGCGCGGACCCTTGCGGGCGGGACGCGGTGCTGCACCCTTGGCTGTGCGGCGGAACGCACGTTCCTCTGCAACGACGCCCTTCAAGCCACCTTCTGCCTGCGCGAGGTGTTCGCCGAGCGAACCCTGCGCAATTTCGAGACGCTTCGCATAGGTCAGCACGGTGGCGTATTCGGTGAGCCGCGTCTTGTCGTAATCCGCACCGAACACGAGCTTCACGATGGGGGTCATCGGAGCGCGTTGTTGCATGGCAATGCCAGCATCTTCGAGAATTTCGGCGAAATCTTCAGGCGCAGCGGCGGCGGCAATGGCGAAATCCCATGCGCGGCCGACTGCATCGTACAATGCGCTGCGGGTACGTTCTTCGCTGGTCTTGGCGCGCTGCGCCATTTCGCGAGCGGCAGCCAGCCAGTCGGCAAGTTCGACCGGGGCGATGTCTTCAGCTGACGGCATTTCGCCGTCTTCGTCGGAATAGTCGGAAAGCGGAGCGGGCGCCGGGCCACTACCCGACATGAGACCGGACTGGCCGGTCAGATCAAAGGAGGGACGCGGCACGTCACCTTCGTCGTCATGGAGCTTGGACGGGCCATCGGCCCAGTTCGTCAAATCATTGCCACGCGGCTGGCGTTCGCCATGGGCGATGCCATCTTCGAGCGCCTGGTCGATTTCCAGCAGCAGCGCGTCGGCTGAACGCGAATCCGCCATCTCTTTCCAGTTGATCACGCCGTAGATGAAATCGATCGTCTCATCATCGCTGGAGAATGGCAGCAGAATGCCGCGATACAGGATGGTGGAACCGGCGTTGTTGACGAATTCGGCTTCAAAACCGATCGGCGACTGGTTCGCAAGGATCTGCATGTAATGGTCGGTAATACGCGACAGCAGCGAGCGCGGCGGCACTTCCGACAGGCGTTGCGGCGGCTTTTCGAGATCGGTGCATTCGGCGGCGAGGAGGTCGCCGATGAAGGCAATGCTAGGATCGTCTACGCCGGTCGAGAAATCGAGCAATACGCTGTTCGGACCAAAGTCGGGCAGAAGCGTGGGATCGAGATCGTCGATGGCAGGAAAATTGCGGTCTTCGAGAAGGCTGGCCCAGAAATTATAGGCGCGCACTTGCATACGGCGCTCGTCACTGCCGATGGCCGGAGGCGGACCGTCGTGAACCGCATCTTCCTCATCATGCAAATCGGCATCGAGCGTGCTGAATCCGTCGAGATCCAACGCGTCGTGCGTATCGATATTGCCACGCAAACTGTCCATGCCCAAAAGCCTTTCCCTGGGTTGCAGGGCTCCTTTTGGCGCGACGTGGTAAATATTCCGTAAAGTTGCGCCGATTTCTGACCGTTATTCAACGATCACCTGCGGCATCGCGCAGTTAACCGGCGCAAGAGGCGTGCTTTCGCCTAGAGCATGTAGCGCATGCGGATAGACTGCCGGATCGGAGCAGAATCGACGGTAAAGGCCGCATCGTCAAAGTCGGGCGGGCCCATGCGCACGCGGGCATCGCGCGAAAAACCGAATCCCTCGGTCGGCATCATGCCCAGCGCGCGGTCGGCACGGCCATTATCGTTCTCATCGTGCAAGAGCGCGATGGCATAGGTGCCGGGCGCCACATTGTTGAACCGCAGCACCGTAGCCTCGCCGGCAGGCACTATCACGCGGTATCCCTGCGCCGCATCCTGGCAGCGAGGAAAGCGATCCTCGTCACGGGTCATGCAAGCGCGAACTACCCCGTCACTATTGCGCAAATTGGTGATTTCCACCGTCACTCGCGCACCGGTCGGTCCAGCCTGAAGCGGCGCGGCGAACACGCCGGTAATCGCCAGCGCTGCAATCAGGGCCGCGTTGCGGGCTGGCCCAATCCCTTGTCGGTTTTGCACAAATGATCCCAAAATCTGAAGTAGAGGCCGAAATTGCAGCGATATTCGTCGTGATGCCGCTGGTGATGGCTTGCTGTTATCAGCCATTTGCCTGCTGGCGGATGAACAATCCAGTGCGGAAACATCTCCCACCCCATGTGATTGGTCACGCCCATTACCGTCATGATCGCCAGTACGAGGCCGAGAATGCCGACATGGATAGGGATCAGGAATACCAGCGCGGGAATGACTATGGCGCCGGTCAACGCCTCGATCGGATGGAAACTCATCGCCGCCCAGGCAGTCGGCGGGCGGCTGGCATGGTGGACGGCGTGGGCGGCGCGGAACCATGCGGGCCGGTGCATCAGGCGGTGGGTCCAGTAAAACCAGGTGTCATGCGCGAACAGGTAAAGGAACAGCGAGAGCGGCAGATACCACAGGGGGAAGGCGCCGAGATCGGTGTAGATGCGCGTCCAGCCATGGTTGTGCCAGCCCCATGCGACCACGCCAGCAGGCACGCCGTAGATCGCTGCCGAGGCGAGCGACCAGTAGATTTCCTTGCGTATCTGCGGATCGAGCCCGTCGTACAGCCCCGGACGCACCTTTGCGGTCGCCATGGCAAAAAGGCCGCTGGTCAAGAGGTAGCGCACTGCGACGATGGCCGTCATGACGAGGGCGGACAGGATGATGGCGGCGAGCATGTTGGCCAGCATTATGCCGCGCGTGCGAACATACCTCCAGCCCGAAAACGTTATCCGGCCAGATCGCTGCCCCAATTGGCGCATTGCAGGTCGAGCGAGACAAGCTGGCGTCGCATCGACGTGCGCGCCAGGCGCTCGACCTCGACCCGGCGGCGAGCGGCGGCGAGCGGGTGGCTGGGGGCGGGGCGCACGATTTCAGCGTCATATTCATCGGCCACGATTACACCGCAGCAATCGGGCCGGTAGTCCGCGCTTTCGAGTATCTTGCGATCGAGTTCGGGCGGAAGGCCCCAATAGAAGCGGTCGCAGAAATCGAGATAGTCGGGCCATTTGCCATCGCCCAGCAAATCGCCACGCGCAGTCTTGACCTCCACGATCACGATCTTGCCCTTGGCATCGATTCCCATCAGGTCCGCTCGCCGGCCATTGCGCAGCGGCATTTCGGTGAGCGCCCAGATCCCGTTACGCGCAAACAGCCGGCAAATTCCCCGGCATACCGCTCGCGAGCGCAGGGCAAATTCATCAGCGGATTGCGATTGGGGGCGGGCAGTTAGCGAATCGGACATGACCCATGATTGGAACGTAATAGGAACATCGTCAAGCGGGGAGGTGACTCCCTGCTTGGCAATCAGCCTTCGCCAAGCTCTGCCAATTCGCGTTCGAGTTCCGCCACGGCACGCTCGATTTCGGCAAACTTGTAAGGTTTGGGGACGAAGGTGACCGCTCCAAGATCCGCTGAGGTGTCTGGTCCGCCCGACAGGATAGCGAAGGGAATCGCGCGGCTTTTCAATTCTTCTGCAATGGGATCGCCGCGCTCTCCGTTCAGGTGCATATCGAGCAGCACGCAATTGCACTCAACGCCGCGTATTGCAGCAAGAGCTTCGGCATTGCCGGTGGCGACGCCGGCGACATGAACGCCAAGCTCGTCCAGCATGTCTTCCAGCATCATGGAAAGGAGGAGCTCGTCCTCTACAACGAGGACACGCAATTTCTCAGGCATTCACGCCTCCGGCATCCTGCGCTTCTTCTTGCGATTTCGCGCGGCATTGCACGCCCAGCCTGTCGAGCTTCTCGAGCAATTTCTTGGTGTTGTACGGCTTTCCGATAACGCCCGTGCATCGATCACCGTCAAACCGCGCAACCAGGCCCTCGGTTTCCTGTGCGGCGATCAGGATAGGCAGGTCTGCGTGCAGGGAGCGGATCTTCAACGCCAGGTCCTCACCGCCCTTTTGTGCGTGATCAGAATTGAGGAATATGGCGTCGTAATTGCCTCGTGCTGCACGCACCCGGTTGAGCGCCTCTCCCTCTGTCTGGGCCTCGTCCACGGTATATCCCGCATCGATCAGGCCTTCGGCAGCATACATGCGCAAGGTGGGATCATCGATGGCCAATAATATCCGGCCTGTTCGGCCCTTCTCCAGGACATCGGCGATTTTCCGCGCGAGCACCTGGTAGGTGAAAGGCTTGGAAATCATTTCCACGCCTTCATCCAGGCGCCCACCATGAACGATGGCGTTGCGTGTATAGCCGCTGGTATAAAGAACCTTGATGTCGGGCTTCAGGCTTCTCACCTGTTCGGCCAGTTCGCGGCCTGTCATTCCCGGCATCACCACATCGGTAAACAGCAGGTCGATTGTCTCGAGGCCCTCGTTCTCGAAAATACGCAAGGCCGAAGGTCCGTCATGGGCCTCGAGGACTTCGTAACCCAGCTCGCGAAGGCACTCCACGGTGTAGGACCGGACATCGTCATCGTCCTCGACGACCAGGATTGTTTCCTCCGCAGCGCTGACCTCGATCGAATTGTCCGGCTCCACTTCGACATCGTCCTGGGAATCGCTGACCAGGCGCGGAAGATAGAGTTTTACCGTCGTGCCTTGGCCTTCCTCGCTGTAGATATTCACGTGGCCGCCTGACTGCTTGGTGAAGCCATAGACCATCGACAGCCCCAGACCGGTGCCTTTGCCGACTTCCTTGGTAGTAAAGAACGGTTCGAACACGCGCGCCACGGTGTCTTTCGACATGCCGCAGCCGGTGTCTGTCACCGCGATTACGACGTATTGGCCCGGGGCAACTTCGGCGTGGTCGGCCGAATAGGCTTCATCCAGCCGCGCATTCGTCGTCTCGATCGTAAGCGTGCCGCCATTGGGCATCGCGTCGCGCGCGTTGACCGACAGGTTGAGAATGGCGGATTCGAGCTGGTTGGGGTCGGCTTCCACGCGCCACAGGCCCGGACTTGTCACGACTTCCAGCTTGACCGTCTCGCCCAACGCTCGCTGGACCATGTCGGACATGCCGGTAACCAGCCGATCGGCATCCAGCGCCTTTGGAGCCAGCGGCTGGCGCCTCGAGAACGCAAGAAGCCTCTGGGTCAGGGCGGCGGCGCGTTCGGCACCCTTGAGGGCATTGGCAAGCGCTCTTTGCAGGCGCGGATCGGGAGCTTGCGCGCGGCGCAAGGCCCGGTCAGCCATGTCGATATTGCCGGTCACGATGGTGAGAAGGTTGTTGAAATCGTGGGCAATGCCTCCGGTGAGTTGACCAACGGCCTCCATTTTCTGCGCCTGCCGCAGTGCCTCTTCCGCCTTGTTGCGTTCTGCGACCTCGTCAGCGACCCGGCGCTCAAGTTCCTCGTTAAGCTCACGCAGGGCATCTTCGGCACGGCGACGCTCGGTCAGGTCCAGCATGGCCCCGATCATGCGCACTGCTTTGCCGCGATCGTCCCGAATAACGAATCCCCGGTCCAGCACATGCACCGTGCCGCCTTCCTTCGTGAGGAAGCGGTATTCGTCGCTCCAGTGACTATCGGCACCGTCGATTACCGCGTGAATACTGTGGCTGACCCGCTCGCGATCATCCGGATGGATATGGTCGATCCACCATTCGCCGGTAGGAATCACGTCGCTTTCGCCATATCCGAAAAGCGTTTCGATAGCCTCGTTCCACTGCACGGTATTGCTGGTGAGATCCCAGTCCCAGATCGCGTCATTGGTCGCCTTGATTGCCAGGCGGTAACGTTCTTCGGCTTCTTGCTGGGCAGCAGTGGCGGCCTTCTCCTCGGTTATGTCACGAGCTTCGATGACGGTTCCGACAGGGTTGCCACGATCGTTCAGCATGGGGCTGGCAGTAAACGCCACGGGATAGAAGGACCCGTCAGGCGCGACGAACAGTTCCTCGCCGCTCATCTGCGCGCGCGCGGGGAAAGCGCGGTCGATCGGGCATTCCTCGATCGGATAGTGCGACCCATCCGGCTTCTTGTGGTGGACGACATCATGCAAGGGGCGATCCTGCATGTCGGCAAAGCTGTATCCGGTGAGCAGTTCGGCGGCGCGGTTGGCGTAAACGCAGTGCTGGTCCTCATCCATCAGGAACACGGCTTCGCGGGTATTGTCGAGAATGGCCTCCAGGCGACGCGTGGCCTCTTTGAGGGCGCGCTGGGTCCGGCGCTTTTCCTCGATGTCGAGCAAAACGCCCGAGAAGGTGACGGCGGTTCCGCTGTCGTCGCGATCGACCCTGCCGTTGGCTTCGATCCAGTAATACCGGCCGTCAGTCCGCCTGACGCGATAGCGATGCGCATAGGCGCCCCCGCTTTCAATGGCCTTGTTGATCGCCGTTATCAGCTCATCCTTGTCCTCCGGGTGGACCGTTGCAACGATCTGCTCGAGGGAAAGCCCTTCGCGCCCCAAGGCGCGGGGGATCCCGAATGTCTCGGCGAATGCCTCGTCGACGGTGAACTGGTCCGTCTTTAAATCCCAGAACCACGTTCCGATGATAGCGCCTGCATCAAGCGCCAGCTGGACCCGTTCCGCGTCAGTCCGCGCCGCCGCTTCGCTGTCGCGCAAGGCACGCTCTGCCATGATCTGGCCGGTGATTTCCTGGCATACGCAGAAGAAGCCGGCGGTCTCGTCCCCGTCGCCGCGCACCGGAGTGTAAGAGAACGCAAAGTGTGTTTCCTCACGGAAACCCTTCCGCTCCATCCACAGTTCGATGTCATTGTCCTGAACCGGAATGCCGCTCTCGGCTTTTTCGACAATTGGGATCAAATCATCACGAATTTCGTGCCAGACATCGAGAATGTTCTGCCCGAATGCCGCAGGGTGCTTTTGCGCGAGGATTTCACTGTAGGGATCGTTGTAGATTATCGTCCGGTTCTTGCCCCAGACGACGAACATCGGCTGGCCCGATCCCATCATCACGTCGACTAGCGTGCGCAGCTGAATGGGCCAGGTCTCAGGATGACCGATCCCGGTTTTTTCCCAATTGCACTGCCGCATTAGTTCCGCGATTTCGCTGCCGGAGCCGTGCTTGCTTTCGTCCCTATCCAACTCGCTATCTTTCAGATTTTCGACGATGCAGGCTCATGCACTATTCGCGCCATCGCTCCCAAAGTCATCCCTGATTTCAGATGCCTATCGGCAAGTGTCGTCAATAAATGAACGGATGGACCGATGAGTTCCCGTCAGCTGGTCAATTTTTGCCCATGGCTATCTGCGCGCCATCCCTCGACGGGCACCGCGCCAACGCCTCGACCGTTTTGAGGGATCAAACTGCGAGGAACTGGCGCACCCGACAGGATTCGAACCTGTGACCTCTGCCTTCGGAGGGCAGCGCTCTATCCAGCTGAGCTACGGGTGCTGATGCGATCAGTATCGTGCGGGGGCGATTAGCAATGCCTTTGGCTCGCGCCAAGCCAAAAGCTACTCGCCCGGGCTAGCTCCAGCCCTTTTCGAGGAATTCGACTGCGCAGCCCGCGAGGAAAGCCGCACCCTTCGGCATGACGCTTTCGTCCACCACCATGCGGCTGGAATGAAGTCCGCAGCAGCCCTGCCAGTCGACGCCTTCTGCCGCTACGCCGAGGAAAAACATCGCGCCCGGCACTTTTTCGAGCACATATGAGAAGTCCTCGGCTGTCATGGGTGGGGCGGGGCGCGTCGCCCACGGCTCTTCGCCGCCAAGGTCGAGTGCCACCTGCTGGCCGAGCGCGACGGCACGGGCATCGTTGATCGTGGGCGGGAAGCCGGGGGTGACGGTGACTTCGGCTTCGCATTGATGCGCCCTTGCAATATTCTCGGCTACTTGCCGCACGGCATCCTGCATCGCGGCGCGCCGCTCGGGCGAGAGGTTGCGCATGGTGCCGAGCAGGTAAACGCTATCGGGGATGATATTGTTGGCGGTGCCCGCCTCCATCTTGCCGATTGTCAGCACACTCGCTTCGGTCGCGGCGAAGCGGCGGGTAATCATGGTCTGCAACGCGATCACGATCTCCGCACCGACCGGGACAGGATCGATGGCGTTGAACGGCATCGAGGCGTGGCCACCGCGCCCCTTCACGGTGATTTCCAGCACATCGGCTGAGGCCATCATCGCGCCCACGCGGCCCTCAATGCGGCCATGGGGCGCGTTGGGCCAGACATGCAGCGCGAAGGCAGCATCGGGCAATGGGTAGTCCGCCGTTCCGCCAAGCAGGCCGTCATCCAGCATGAAACGCGCGCCGTGATAGCCTTCCTCGCCCGGCTGGAACATGAAACGCACTTCGCCTGCAAGATCGTCTGCGCGGGCCGCCAAGATGCGCGCTGCGCCCGCAAGCATGGCGGTGTGCGCATCATGGCCGCATGCGTGCATCCGCCCGGGGATGGTCGAGGCGAATTCGAGGCCGGTATGCTCATCCATCGGCAGCGCATCCATGTCGCCGCGCAGCAACGCGCTGGGACCCGCCCGTGCGCCTTTGAGCACCGCCACGGCCCCGGTGCAGGACGGTCCTTCGCGCCATGTCAGCGGCAGGTCAGCCAGCGCCGCCTTGACCTTTGCCAGCGTCCTGGGCGTTTCCAACCCAAGCTCCGGCTCGGCATGGATGGCACGGCGCAGGGCGGTGATTGCATCACTCTCGCCCATTGCGGCGTTGAGCAGCGTGGCAGTCAACATGGTTTTACTCCGGGATGATCATGCTTGGACGAAAAAGGGAGCGATCAAGCTACGCCTTGCAGGTGCGAACGTCGCTCCCCATCTTTGCGTGCTCACATTTGTACCTTTTTTCTGCTGAATGGCGAATAGTGATATATCGCAGTATTTGTTGCGCTGCGACGACAGTTCGACGTCAAATTTAAAAAGGTCATAGCAAACACGGCAAGGCAATGTGTAAGGCGAATTCGTAATGCAACACAGCATCCATCTTTTCGAGCGCTTGCCGCAGATCGAAGCCCGTCCAGCGACGGTGAATGATGGCGCCTTTCCGCCTGTCCGCAGTAAACCGCTTGTCGGCCTGATCCGCAACGGGCGTAGCTATCACAACGGCGGTGGCAGCCCGGTAGAGGGTCCCAGCCATAACGCTGCTGTGTCGCATGGCGCGCTCGGCGAAGTGATCGTCACCGCGCCGCAAGAGCGTAGCGACCTTGTCGAAATACTGGCCGATTTTGCCGCGCGCCGTGTCGATTGCATTGCGATCGATGGTGGTGACGGGACCGTACGCGATGTCCTGTCCTGCGGGGCAGGCATCTTCGGGGAAAGCTGGCCGACCCTCATCGTCCTGCCGCATGGCAAGACCAATGCCTTGGCGCTCGACTTGGGCATTCCGGTCGACTGGACGCTCGAACAGGCATTGGCGGCTATCCAGAACGGCAAGATCGAACGCCGGCAGCCGCTTGTCATTACGCAGAAGGATAATTCCGGAGCGCAGGTGCGCGGCTTCATCATGGGTGCCGGTATCTTCAACCGCTGTATCGCACTGGGCCAGCGCTCGCATGATTTCGGCGCATTCAATGCGGCGGTGGTCGGCCTGACGACGGCCTGGAGCGTGCTGCAGGCCTTTTTCGGCAGCGGCAACAATCCTTGGCGTCGCGGAACGCGGATGCGGCTGCGTACCGGCGAGGGCAAGGAGGTGGAGCATCTGGGCGGGCTTCCGGCCGATGAGCGCTATCTGCTGTTTGCATCCACGCTCAAGAAATTTCCTGCGGGGCTGAATCCCTTTCGCGGTCTCGACAAGACAGTGCGCGTTGCACTGCTCGACAATCCCGGCCGCGGTCTGCTGTTGCGAATAGGTGCGTTGATGCGCGGCACCGCCAGTGCCGCCACCCGCCGTCGCGGCGGTCATGTGTTCGACGGCGAAGCGCTCGACCTTGAACTGTCGGGCCGTTTCATTCTCGATGGCGAGTCGTTCCCGGCGGGCCATTACCGGCTCAATGCAGGTGCCAAGCTGCGTTTCGTCGTGCCGTGAGCCTGACGGGCCGCGTCGAAACGGCGCTGGACCGTCAAGTTGATCCTGCCATTTCCGCTTTTGCCGCACGTCTCGGGAATGAGGCGCGGGCCAAGGCCGTATTGTTCTACGGGTCCAACCTGCGCACTGGATCGCTCGAAGGCGTGCTCGATTTCTATGTACTGACCTATGGCGAGCCGGAACGCGGACTGTGGCCGACAGTATCCTACCGCGAATGGGATCATGACGGGCAGACCCTGCGCGCCAAGATTGCGACCATGACCTTTGCCAAATTTGCCTATGCGGCGGGCGGCCAGTCGCGCGACTCCACGATCTGGGCGCGCTTCGTCCAGCCCAGCGCGCTGGTGTGGTGTGACGACGCGGGTGACGAAGGTTTGTCATGCCGTGAGGATGTGCGCGATGCCATCGAGGGTGCAGTCGCGACCGCCGCCAGACTGGCAGTGGCTCTTGGCCCGCAGAGCGGCAGCGAGGAGGATTACTGGCGCGCGCTCTTCAGGGAAACCTACAAGGCCGAACTGCGCGTCGAAAAACCCGGCCGCGAGGACTCGATACTCGAGCTGAATGCCGCGCATTTCGACGGATTGCTGCCCGCTGCGTTGGACTCGGCGCAGACATCGTACAAACGCGAAGATGGTATCCTGACACCAGCCATGCCGGCCGATCGGAAAGAGCGCCTGCAAAAGAAATGGAGCCGCGCGCGCCGCTGGGGCAAGCCGCTCAATATCGCTCGCCTTTTACGCGCTACCCGGACTTTCGAGGGTGCCGGGCGCTACGCCGCGTGGAAAATCGAGCGGCATACGGGCGTGAAGGTCGAAGTAACTTCGTGGCGCGAACGGCATCCGGTGCTCGCGGCGCCGGGCGTGCTCTGGAAGGTCTGGCGCGCGAAACGCCAGACCTGACCGGAACCACCTACATGTAGCGCATCCGGATCGACATGGTCTTCACTTCGCGCCCGATCGAAAAGCGAGTGCGATCGATGCTCGGGCGGCCGAGGTTGAAGATGTTAATGCTGGGGTTGTTCGACATGCCGCCGCCATCGGTGCGCAGATCGGTGCTGCCATTGCCGTTGACATCGTGTCGTATGGCTATGGCGTAATCGCCTGCCGCAGGGACCGGCATGCAGACCTGCCGCGAGCCTTGCCGGGCAGGCACTTCGATGCGGTGCAACCAGCGGCCGCTTTCCAGCCAGTCCTCGCGCGTTCCGCGATAAAGCTGGATGCGCAGCGTACCCGAAGAGGATTCGATATCGGTGATGTTGATCCAGACGGCGGGACCGGCGCCCTGGCACGGTGCGATCGAATGGCGCAATTCCTGGCGATATTGCTGCGCGCTGGCCGGCATGGAAAGCCCCAGCGCGGTCAACGCGCCAAGCAAGGCAGCGCCGGAAAGGCGGAGATTGCGAGTAATCGTCATGTCGTATCGTAAACCCTGTATTTGCTTGCCGGACCCCGGCCAATCGTGCCCCTGGCGCAAGAATGATCGTCATGATGCCAAAGTCCTGCACCCATGTGACCGCATTCCCGACAGGTCCGTGATTAGGTGCCATCTGACCAAATTCCACTGAACATTGGCTGAAGAGCTCTGTCAGCTACGTAAAACCTTGAGTTTTCCCCCGCCATTGTTCGAAAACAGCCCCTCTCCTCCTTGAGCGGCGAATCGCGCATCTTTATCGCTGATTAAGCATATGACCGCTCCGCTGATCTCTCCTTCCATCCTTTCGGCCGACTTTGCGCGGCTGGGTGAAGAAGTGCGCGCGATAGACGAGGCGGGCTGCGACTGGGTCCATGTCGATGTGATGGATGGCCATTACGTGCCCAATCTCACCATCGGGCCCGACGTCGTGAAGGCATTGCGCCCGCATACGTCCAAGACCTTTGACGTGCACCTGATGGTGTCGCCGGTCGACAACTGGCTGGAGGCCTTTGCCGAGGCAGGCGCGGACATCATCACCGTGCATCCGGAAGCTGGCGCGCATGTCCACCGCACGGTGCAGGCGATACGCGGGCTGGGCAAGAAAGCGGGCATCTCGCTCAACCCCGGCACCGAAGTTGACCGGCTCGACTACCTGCTCGAGGAAATCGACCTCGTGCTGATCATGAGCGTCAATCCCGGCTTTGGCGGGCAGAGCTTCATTTCCTCGCAGCTGCGCAAGATCGAAGCCGTGCGCTCCATGATAGAGCGTGGCGGGCACGATGTGCTGATCGAAGTCGATGGCGGGGTGAACCCCACAACCGCTCGGCAATGCGTAGATGCGGGGGCTGATGTGCTGGTAGCGGGTTCAGCCACGTTCAAGGGTGGTCCGGAACACTACGCCGCCAATATCGCTGCCTTGCGCGGGAGTCCTGCATGAACGCCCAAGTGCCCGGCTTGCGAAGCCGTGAGCGCGCGGCGGAAAACACTGTGCCACGGCAGATGGCGATCCCGCTCGACATGCCGGGCGAGGAATTGCTGGTCGAGGACGAGCGCCGAGAAATCGAAACGCCCGAACTGCCGCCAGCACTCGAAATTTCGGATGCGCCGGATGCTCCGGATACGCATGAGACAATCGCCGCCGACCGCGCTCTGGTGCTCACCGATTTCGATCCGCCTGCCATCTCTGCAGCCGAACGGTTCGTGCGCATGGCCTATCGGCTCGGCGTGCCCGGCAGCACGCTTGCCTCTCCCTTCCGGAAACCTGCCCGCACGCGCCTGCTGGCAACCGTAGAAAGCACCCTGCAGGGCGAGCGCGCGGCGGGCATGGCCTTGCGGGCCGGGCATTTCTTCGTCCACGGGGTCAAGTCGCCGATCGCGCAGGTCGATTTTGGTCCGACCGCCAAGGCTACCCCGCCATTGGAGCGGGTCGTGCATGGCTTCACCTGGCTGCGCGATCTCGATGCCTGTGCGCCGCGCCCCCAGTGCACTGCCGTTGCCGAGCGCATCCTGGCGAGCTGGCTGAAGGCCAATCCGCGTCCGGGCAAGGGCCCTGCATGGAAGATCGAACATGCCGGACTGCGGCTGCTTGGCTGGCTGGTCCATGCGCCGCTGATCCTTTCGGCGCAGGACAAGGGCTTTCGCCAGGACATGCTGGCGACGATTGAAGAAACCGCACGCTGGCTTGATCGCAATGTCACCCGTGCGCCTGAACGCATGGAAGAGATTGCAGGCTGGTGCGCGATTACCGCTGCCGGATTGCTGCTCTCCGATGGCAAGCCGCGCCGCCTGTTTGGCGAGGCCGGGCTGGCGCGCGCGCTCGGCGAGCTGGTGGGCGATGATGGCGGCGTGTTGTCGCGCAGCCCCGTCGCGCAGATGCAGGCGATCGAACTGCTGGTGGAATTGTCCGCCTGCTACCGCGCAGCCAAGCGCGGGATTCCCGACGCTATCGGAGCCGTGTTGTCGCTGCTCGTCCCGCCGCTGCTGGCGCTGACCCACGGCGATGGCGGGCTGGGAAGCTGGCAGGGCGGTGCGGCGGTGCCGGCCGACCGGCTGGCTGCGCTGATCGAGGCGAGCGGCGTGCGCGCTCGCCCCCTGCGCGAGCCGCGCGGCTGGGGCTACCAGCGCCTCAGCGCGAAGCCTGCCGTGCTGCAGGTCGATGCCTCCCCGCCGCCGCTGGGTCGCCATGCGCGCACCGGTTGCGCATCGACACTCGCCTTCGAATTCAGCCACGGCGACCATCGCCTGATCGTGAATTGCGGCGGTGCCGCGCTGGCAGGCGGGCAGGTGCCCATCCGAATCGAGCAGGGCCTGCGCGCAACCGCCGCGCATTCCACGCTGGTTCTGGGCGATGCGAATTCCACTGCGGTGCTGCTCAACGGCAAGCTGGGCGGCGGCGTTGGCGAGGTCGAGATCGACCTGCGCACGGTGGACCTCGGCAATGGCAGCGCGCGGCGGCTTGAGGCCACGCACGACGGTTACGGCCAGCGCTTCGGCCTGCTCCACAAGCGCATTCTGATCCTGCGCGATGACGGCAGCGAATTGCGCGGCGAGGATGTGCTCGTGCCGTCGGGTCGCAAGGGCAAGCGCGGCAAGGTTCCGTTCGCCATCCGCTTCCACCTTGGTCGCCATGTCGAGGCGACATTGAGCGACAACAAGCGCGGCGCGAGCCTGCTGCTGCCCGATGGCAGCCTGTGGCAATTCGTGACCGGCGCATCCGAGATCGAAATCGAAGAAAGCATGTGGGTCGATGGAAATGGACGCCCGCATCCGGTACAGCAGCTGGTGATCCAGGGACTCGCCTCGCGCGGCGGTGGCAACTTCTCCTGGCTGCTCAAGCGAATGGGATAGAAATACACGCATGACTGACGTTGCGATTAAGCGGGCACTGCTTTCGGTGTCCGACAAGACCGGCATAGTCGAACTCGCCAGCCGGCTGGCCAAGGCAGGGGTCGAGCTGGTGTCCACCGGTGGCACTGCCAAGGCGCTGCGCGATGCGGGCCTGCAGGTGCTCGACGTGTCGGACGTGACCGGCTTTCCCGAGATGATGGACGGGCGAGTGAAGACGCTCCACCCGATGATCCATGGCGGCCTTCTGGCGGTGCGCGACGATCCCGACCATGCCGAGGCGATGGACACGCATGATATCGGCGCGATCGACCTTGTCGTGGTCAATCTCTATCCCTTCGTGAACACCGTGATGAGCGGCGCGGATCGCGACACCATCATCGAGAATATCGATATCGGCGGGCCGAGCATGGTGCGCTCTGCCGCGAAGAACCATGCCTACGTTACCATTGTGACCGATCCGGAAGATTATCACGGATTGTATGACGAGCTGGCCGGGCACGACGGCGCGACCACGCTGGAATTTCGCAAGCGCATGGCTGCGAAAGCTTTTGCCGCCACCGCCGCCTATGATTCGGCGATCAGCAGCTGGTTTGCCTTTGCCGACCAGCAGGCCATGTTCCCCGATGCCCTCAGCATCGCCATGCAGCTTGGCTCGACGCTGCGATATGGCGAGAATCCGCACCAGATGGCCGCGCTCTACCAGCCCAACGGCCCGGCTTCTGCGGGCGTGCCACAGGCCGAACAGGTGCAGGGCAAGGAACTGTCCTACAACAATCTCAACGATGCCGACGCGGCGCTGGGACTGGTGGCTGAATTCCCCGCCAATACGCCTGCCATCGTGATCGTGAAACATGCCAACCCGTGCGGCGTGGCGCAGGCACCCACCTTGCTCGAAGCGTGGCAGAAGGCGCTGGCGTGCGACAGCGTGTCGGCCTTTGGCGGCATTGTCGCTGCTAACGTGCCGCTCGATGGTGCGACCGCCGAAGCAATTACGCAGATCTTCACCGAGGTTGTCATTGCCCCCGGCGTTGATGACGCGGCGCGGGAAATCTTCGCCGCGAAGAAGAACCTGCGCTTGCTGCTGCTCGAAGACCTGCCGGACCCGGCGCGTCCCGGCCTGGAAATGAAGACAATCGCTGGCGGAATGCTTTTCCAGTCACGCGACAACGGCGTGATCGGGGAAGCCGACCTCAAGGTTGTGACCAAGCGCCAGCCGACCCAGCAGGAAGTGACCGACGCGCTGTTCGCGTGGAAAGTCGCCAAGCACGTCAAATCCAACGCCATCGTATATGCCAGGGATAATGTGACGGCAGGTATCGGTGCAGGCCAGATGAACCGCCGCGATTCCTCGCGCATCGCAGCGGTGCGCGCAGCAGAAGCTGCCGAGGCCGCCGGATGGGATGCGCCGATGACCGTGGGCAGTGCAGTGGCTTCGGACGCCTTTTTCCCCTTTGCCGACGGCTTGCTGAGCGCGGTCGAGGCGGGCGCGACAATGGTGATCCAGCCGGGCGGCTCCATGCGCGACGAAGAAGTCATTGCCGCAGCCGACGAAGCCGGAATCGCGATGGTGTTTACCGGAATGCGCCACTTCAAGCACTGACCGGGTTGCCGCAGGCCCTCCTTTGACGCGATGTTAACCATACGCGGTGATTGGTCGTGGCTGAACGGCAGGCAACAGTGGAATTCAGTCGTTCGTAAGTAACCCGATGCTAATCGGAATACGAATACTGCTAGAACTGACCTCCTGCCGGACGACCCGACCATGACCTTCTTCTCCTCTGACCTGTTCCGCTCCTTTTTTCTGGGCTTTGGCGTAACCGCTGCCGTGCTTGTGGCGAATATCGTCCCACAGCTCGGAGGAACCTGATGCATTTTAAAGAAATTTTCGTTTCCATTGCCTTGGGAGCTAGTGCCCTTGCGCTGACATCGACCGGCGCTTCCGCCGAAACCTTCGATGCGCCCACCCCCACGCGCCAGGCCAACGAACGCGGGTTGCAGACAGCGATCTTCGCTGGCGGCTGTTTCTGGGGCGTCGAAGCTGTCTTCAGCCACACTCGCGGCGTGACGAGCGCGGTTTCCGGCTATCATGGCGACACCGCAGATAATGCGTCTTATGACCGAGTCTCGGGTGGCTATACCCGCCATGCCGAAGCCGTGCGGGTTGTCTACGACCCTTCGGTCGTGCGCTACGACCAATTGCTCGAAATCCTCTTCTCGGTTGTTGCCGACCCTACATTGCGCAACCGCCAGGGTCCTGACCGTGGCGCGCATTACCGTGCTGCGCTCATCCCCGTGACCGCCGAACAGCGCGCGGTCGCGCAAAGCTATATCCGCCAGATGGGCCGATCGGGCGTGTGGGACGATCCGATCGTCGTGCGCGTGGAAGATCACCGCCGCTTCTACGAGGCCGAGGAATATCATCAGGATTTCGCCCAGCGTAATCCGAACCACGGCTACATTCGCCGGTGGGATGCACCCAAGATCCGCGCGCTCCGGGCAAACTTCCCGCAGCTATACCGCGCGCGCTTCCGCACAGGCTGAGCCTTGCGCGATTGCCGAGCGGGGGGGCAGCGCCTATGTTGGCCCCATGGCAACGAAACATGATCATCACGAACATTCGGGCGACAAGCTGATTGAGGAAGCCGCATCGGTCCTGACCGAGGCCGGCGAACAATGGACAGCAATGCGCGCCGACGTGTTCCGAGCGCTGGCAGCGCAGGACCGCCCTGCCTCGGCCTATGATATTGCAGAGGATGTGGGCACGGCACGCGGCAAGCGCGTCGCGGCTAACAGCGTTTACCGCATCCTCGACCTGTTCGTGCGCACCAATCTCGCCAACCGGATCGAAAGCGCCAATGCCTATCTGGCAAATGCACACCCCGGATGCCGCCACGATTGCATCTTCCTGATCTGCGACGATTGCGGGCAGGCCGATCATTTCGACGATGACACTCTGACAGGTGCCCTGCGACAGGCTGGCCGTGACCACGGCTATTCCGATGTCCGTCCGGTGGTAGAGCTGCGCGGATTATGCCGGGACTGCGCTGGATAGTTAGCGCCCAACCGTGCATTTTTGTCGATCAAGCGTTCATCGACAGGCCAGATTTTCGCGTGTAGGAGTCAGCATATGACAGCTCCACGCCCGAACACCCCGCTGCTCGATACGGTCGATACACCCGCAGACCTGCGCAAGCTCAAGCCCGAGCAATTGCGCCAGCTTTCCGACGAACTCCGTACAGAAATGATCGACGCCGTCGGCTCGACCGGCGGACATCTGGGATCGGGCCTTGGCGTGGTCGAATTGACGACTGCCATCCATTACGTCTTCAACACGCCCGATGATCGCCTGATCTGGGACGTGGGCCACCAGGCCTATCCGCACAAGATACTCACCGGACGCCGCGAGCGTATCCGGACCTTGCGCCAGGGCGGCGGCCTGTCGGGTTTCACCAAGCGTAGCGAGAGCGAGTATGATCCGTTCGGCGCGGCGCACTCGTCCACCTCAATCTCGGCAGGGCTGGGTTTCGCGGTGGCGAACAAGCTGAACGACAAGCCGGGCAAGGCCATCGCTGTCATCGGTGATGGCGCGATGAGCGCGGGCATGGCCTATGAGGCGATGAACAATGCCGAGCAGGCAGGCAATCGACTGATCGTCATCCTCAATGACAATGACATGTCGATCGCACCTCCCGTCGGCGGGCTGTCGGCCTATCTGGCACGCATGGTATCCTCGAGCGAATATCTGGGCCTGCGCTCGCTCGCATCGAAAGTGGCCGCAAAGATCAGCCGCCGTGTGCACAATTCGCTGCACAAGGCCGAAGAATACACCCGCGGCATGGTCACCGGCGGCACTCTATTTGAAGAGCTGGGATTCTATTACGTCGGCCCGATCGACGGGCACAATCTCGACCACCTGATCCCGGTGCTGGAAAACGTGCGCGATAGCGAGCAGGGTCCGATCCTGGTCCACGTGGTCACAACCAAGGGCAAGGGCTACGCGCCCGCTGAAGACAGCGCGGACAAGTATCATGGCGTGCCCAAATTCGATGTCGTCACCGGCGAGAAGAAGAAAAGCGCAGCCGGTCCGCCCGCCTATCAGAACGTGTTCGGCGAAACACTCGCCAAGCTGGCGGATAATGACAAGCGCATCTGCGCCATAACCGCCGCCATGCCTAGCGGGACGGGCGTCGACAAATTTGCTGCCGCCCATCCCGACCGCAGTTTCGATGTCGGTATTGCCGAACAGCACGGCGTGACTTTCGCCGCTGGTCTCGCGGCGCAGGGAATGCGACCTTTCGCAGCGATTTACTCGACGTTCCTGCAGCGCGCCTACGATCAGGTGGTACATGACGTGGCGATCCAGAACCTGCCCGTGCGCTTTGCAATCGACCGTGCCGGTCTGGTCGGTGCAGATGGCGCAACCCATGCGGGCAGCTTCGATGTGACCTATCTCGCCAGCTTGCCCAACTTCGTGGTCATGGCCGCAGCGGACGAGGCCGAATTGGCCCATATGACTTACACCGCCGTAGAGTACGACAGCGGCCCGATCGCGTTCCGCTACCCGCGTGGTAACGGCGTGGGCGTGGAAATCCCCGAGACGCTGCAGAAGCTCGAAATCGGCAAGGGCCGTATCGTTCGCGGCGATGTGAGCGGCGGAAAGGTCGCCATCCTTTCACTCGGCGCGCGCCTCGGAGAAGCGAGGAAGGCCGCCGACCAGCTCGAGGCCAAGGGGCTTGCCACGACAATCGCCGACATGCGCTTTGCCAAGCCGCTTGACGAGGAGCTGATCCGCAAGCTCGCCGCGACGCACGATGTGCTGGTGACGGTGGAGGAAGCCTCGATTGGCGGTTTGGGCGCGCATGTCCTGACGATGGCCAGCGACGAAGGACTGATGGATGGTGGCCTGAAGATCCGCACCATGCGCCTGCCCGATACCTTCATCGATCATGACGATCCCGCGAAGCAGTATGACGAAGCACGGCTCAATGCCCCGCATATTGTCGAGACGGTGCTGAGCGCGCTGCGCCACAACAGCGCGGGCGTCGAAGAAGCGCGGGCCTAGAGGAGTAATGTGCAGCGGGGCCTGCGGATGATCGGCTACGTCATCCTTGGTCTGTTGCTTATCTATGGCGGGCTGATTGCGCTCGTCTATCTTAACCAGCACCGGCTGATTTACGCACCACCCGTTGCGCGCGGCGACATTCCCGCAGGATTTGGCCGCGTCACCTATGCCACCCCCGACAGGCTGGAGCTTGCCGCGGGGTATCGCCCTGCGCGCGAAGGTATGCCGACGCTGCTGTTCTTTCACGGCAATGCCGCCAGCTGGCAATCGTCTACCATGGTGACAGCGCGGTTGGCGGAACAGGGCTACGGTATTCTGGCAGCGGAATATCGTGGCTATTCGGGCAATCCCGGCACGCCATCGGAAATCGGCCTGTACGAAGACGCGCGCGGTGCGTGGCGCTTTCTGCGCGAGGATCAGGGGCTGGCCGAAAACGATATCGTGCTTGTCGGCAATTCGGTGGGGGCGGGTGTCGCCACCCAACTCGCGACAGAAGTGCGCGCGCGGGCGCTTGTGCTGATCTCGCCCTTCGACAGCCTGGAAGAAACCGCTGCGCGCAAGCTGCGCTGGCTGCCGGTGCGCCTGTTGTTGAGTGATCGCTTTGCCAACGACCAGAAACTGCCTGAGATCGGTGAACCGATCCTGATCCTGCATGGCGAGGAGGACTCGCTCATCGCGCTGGAGCAGGCGCAGGCGCTGGCTTCGGTGCGCGACGACACCGTGATCCAGACCTATCCCGGTTGGGGTCACGACCTTGTGGTTCACGAACCGGTGCAGGACCGGATCGCGGCATTTCTCGAACAGCCTCAAAACTAGGCGCAGAAATTATCGCCGATAGGCTGGCGGGAGCTCGCTTTCGTCCAGCGTGCGATAGCGTTCGCGCAGTCGCGTCTGGTGGTTGTCGAGTGGTTGCTCCACCCCGTCGATGAAGACCCTGAGCGGTGCCGAGCTGACTTCGAGCGGATCGCCGTCCCAGACGACCAGGTCGCCATACGCACCCGACGCCAGCACGCCTGCGCGGCCTTCCAGCCCGGCGATGCGCGCGGGGACAGAAGTTATCGCAGCGAATGCCTCGCCCCAGGTCAGGCCGGTGGCTCCCGGAACGCGGTTGAGCGCGACGAGGTTGCCCGATTGCTGCGGCAGGTTACGCGGATGGTCGCCGCTGCTCTCGTAACCGCCGATGGCGACCGTCACTCCGGCATCGACCATGCGCCCGACATTGCTTTGCGTTGCCCCCAGCCGCTCGAAGCTTTCGGGCAGGTCGGTCAATGCAGAGGTTATTACGGGTACGCCCGAAGCGGCAATGCGGTCTGCGACCATCCAGCCTTCGGTCGCGCCGGTCAGCACCATGTCGAGCCGCGGAAATTCCTCGCGCAGCGCAAGGACGGAAAGAATATCGGCGGCGCGGTGAACGGTGACGTAGAGCTTTTGTTCTCCGGTAACGACGTGCGACAATGCCTGTGCATCGAGCCGCGACAACATGCCGTCCTCATCCCAGTCGCCGGTGCGCGCGTAATATTCCGCTTCGGAAAGGGCGTTGCGGACCATGGCGTGGACCGATGTGCGGCTGCCCCCCGCGAGTGAGGCTCCGCGCTCACCCATCTCGACGATCTGGAAAGCCCGCCGGTGGGTCACCGCGTCATAGTCGGCGCCGAGGTCGACCACCGCGCCCTGTCCGGCGAAAATTCCCGAGCTTGCATCCGGCACCACGGTGGCCCTGGTAACGCCGCCAGCACGGCTGTAACCGAAATCCTGCGCCGACGGGTTGATCGCCGGTGCCACATCGAGCGCGGCATCATACGGCGAATCGCCAGCCCGAATATCGTTACTCGACGCCACCGCGCCGACATCGACGAGGCCGAGATTGGTGATCGAGGCGAACAGGCCCGGTGTGACCCAGGTGCCGCTGCCATCAAGAACGGGGACGCCAGCTGGTACGGAAACGCCTTGCCCGGCGGCAACCACACGGCCCGATCGCACCACGACCGTGGCATTCTCGATGGGATCGCTGCCATCGCCGGTCGCGACCGTCGCGCCGGTTATGGCAATATCCTGCGCTGCAAGCGGAGCCGAAGCGAAGGCAAGAACGGCTGCGGAGAGTGTCAGGAGACGCTTCATTTCACGTCTCCTTCACCCGGCTGGCCGAGCTCGAAATCGCTAACCGGACGCATCGCCGGATTGTTCATGTCATACATCAGTGCGCCATCGATCCAGACCATTTCGGGCCGCGAATAGATGCTCAGCGGATCGCCGTTCCACAGCACCACATCGGCCATCTTGCCTGCCTCGAGGCTCCCGGTCATGTGGTCGATGCCCATCGCGCGCGCGGCGTTGAGCGTGATCCAGCTGATGACATCGGCATCGGCAATATCGATTCCCATGCGGCGACCGTCCGCCTGCGCTTTGGCAGCTTCCTGGTTGAGCCGCTGGATACCGTTGGCATCGTCCGAGTGGATCACCACGCAGGCACCTGCATTGTGGATCATCGCAGCGTTTTCGGGGATGGCATCGTAGGCTTCCATCTTGAAGCCGTACCAGTCCGCCCACACCGCCGAACACACTTCGTTTTCGCGCAGCAGGTCGGCAATCTTGTAGCTTTCCACCGCGTGATGGAAGGCCGATACGCGGTATCCGAACTCGTCAGCCATATCCATCACGAGCGCCATTTCATCGGCGCGGTAGCAATGGTTCTGGATGAGGATTTCGCCATTGAGCACGCCGGCCAGCGTTTCCATCGCCAAGTCGCGATCAGGATCTTCCTCGGCGGCATATTCCTGCGCTTCGAGCCAGGTTTCACGGTTGACCGCGAAATTCCCCATGCGGGTGGAAGGCATGCGGCCACGGCCGCCGTAGACCCGCTTGGGGTTTTCGCCGCAGGCCATTTTCATCGAATAGGGCGCACCGGGGAATTTCATACCTTGCACGGTGCGGCTGGGCACGTTCTTCAGCGTGACAGTGCGTCCGCCCATGAGGTTGGCCGAGCCGGGCAGGATCTGCAGGCTGGTGATTCCGCCATTGGCCAGTGCGCGGCTGAAGCCCGGGTCCTGCGGCCAGACCGAATGTTCGGCCCAGACTTCAGGCGTGGTCGGGCTGGTCGCTTCATTGCCATCGCTATGCGCGGGCACCGAAGGCGAAGGGTAATCGCCGAGGTGCGAATGGATATCGATGATGCCCGGAGTAACATAGCGCCCCGTTCCGTCGACCCGCGTGTAGCCATCGGGCACGGCCATGTCCGCGCCGCCGATACCGACAACTTCGCCATTGGCAAAAAGCACCACGCCGTTATCGATGCGCCCGCCCGCGCCATCATAAATGGTCGCGCCGACGAGCGCGGTTGGCACGCCGGGGTAGCGCGAATAGGTCGAGGCGTAGGGCACGTCCGGCACCTCGGTCGGAGCCGTGGCGCTGGTCGTTTCCACGTCCTGCGATGCGCTGGCGGCGGAACAGCCTGCCAGTGCCAACGAGGCAATAGTTGCAAGTGCGGCGGCTGGACCGCCCTTTTTCAAGTGACGGTCCATGTGCCTGATTACCCCTGCCTGGTTTCCGGATGCGTGCCAGCTTCCTGCGCTTCGAGACCTGCGCCGGACTGGCCGAGGAGATCGTCCCCGACGTTGTCATCCCTGAGCGTGTCGAGATGCATCAGGCGCTTGACCAGCGGACTGAGGACCATGACCGCGACGCCGATACCGACAGCATACCAGCCAACGGTCGAATAGACGTCGAGCACGATCTGCTTGCCAGCTTCCTCGCCCACGCCTTCTGCGCCGGTTGCCGCAGCGATCAGTCCGGCGGCAAAGTTACCGGTTGCCGAAGCGAAGAACCACGTGCCCATGATCAGCGAGGCCATGTGGCCGGGGCTCAGGCGGTTCATCGCCGAGAGGCCGACCGGGCTGAGGCACAGCTCACCAGTGGTGTGCAGCAGGTAGATGAGGAAGATGAAGATCACCGGCGTCGGGATGTTCACGCCCACGCTCTGCGCGCCCCACACCAGCACCAGAAAGCCGAGGCCCACCTGGATGACGGCAAGGCCGAACTTCATCGGCGTGCTGGGTTCCGCACCGCGCGCGCCGAGGAATTGCCACAGCATGGCGAAGACCGGAGCCAACAGCACGATGTAGATTGCGTTGATCGACTGGAACATCGATGCGTTCACACCCTGCGTATCGACATGGCGATCAGTGAACAGGTTGAGGCTGGAGCCTGCCTGTTCGAACAACGCCCAGAACACGATCGACACGAGAATCAGGAACATGGCTGCAAAGATACGGTCACGCTCTTCCGCAGCCAGCTTGGTGACAGCGGTGAACAGGACGAACAGCACGAGGCCGCCGCCGAATGCGCCAAGGACGTACCCGACCAGTTCCTGATACTGGATCGCGGCCCAGCACAAGGCGACCATGGCAAGACCGGCACCATAGATGCCCCATTCCTTGCCGCCCTTGATCTTCTCAGGATTCTTGGGCTCGCCCTTGCCGCGCAGCAATGGCTTGCCGACGACGAAGAAAACGAGACCGATCAGCATACCGAAGCCGGCGAGGCCGAAGCCGTATTCCCAGCCAACCGTCTGGCCGAGATAACCGCAGATGATCGAGGCGGTCGCGGCGCCGACGTTAATACCCATGTAGAAGATGGTGTAGGCTGGATCGCGGCGGATATCGGTGCGCGAGTACAACTGGCCGACGATCACCGAGATGTTCGCCTTGAGGAAGCCCGAACCCACGATGATGAGCGCCAGCGCAAGCCAGAACACATTGATCATCGGGTTGGCCTGGCCAAGCGAGCCATCGCCTTCGAACGCCATGAAGAAATGGCCGAAGGTCAGCAGGACGGCGCCGAACAGCACTGCCTTGCGCTGGCCGATATAGCGGTCGGCCAGATAGCCACCGACAACCGGCGTGATGTAGACCAGCGCGGTATAGGCGCCGTAGATGACCGAGGCTTCACCGTCACTGAAGAGCCAGTGCTGCGTGAGGTAGAAGATCAGCAGTGCGCGCATCCCGTAATAGGAAAAACGCTCCCACATCTCTGCCATGAAGAGCAGGAACAGGCCCTTGGGATGGCCGATGACCTCTTCCTGTGGTCGGGTAATCAGCACGAGGCCGCCGATCAGGAATGACGCCAATGCGACGACGGCGACGCGGAAGGTCCACATCTCGAAGCCGGAATCGAATGTGAAGAATAGTCCCTCAACCATACGGTATGCACCCTTTGCTGAATCTTTTCCGCCGCTTCTGAGTGGCGCGGATACTCCATGAAAGCGGGCACACTAGCGATTGTTTCGCCTATGTGAAGCCACTTCGGTTGCATAAGAAACTGATTTTGTGTGCCGCCCGCGCTTGACCTGCCACGCTGTATTATGGCACTGATGCACCTGACATGGTCGATACCCGCCCCGTATATTTGCGCCTGCGCGAACAGATTGCCGCCGCAATCATCGACGGGCGCTATGCTGAAGGCGCGATGTTGCCTTCGGTGCGCGCCTTTGCCGCAGATCAGGGCGCCAATCCGTTGACCGTGGCCAAGGCCTACCAGCAGTTCCAGTCGGACGGCCTGATCCGTGTCCAGCGCGGGGTCGGAATGTTCGTGCGCGAAGGAGCGGCTGCCAAGCTGCGCGAAAGCGAGCGGGAAGCATTCCTGCGGGAAGAATGGCCTGCAATCCGCCAGCGGATGGAGCGTCTTGGCCTCGACCCTGCGGAACTCGTCGCGCGCGCCTGACGGGCACTGTGACGCGCCTGGCCACATGGCGCAGCAGAAATTTTACAACTGATCTTGCTGATAAATTACCATGAGCATTGCGTAATCGCCCGCTTTCTGGCAATCTTGCAACTGCACCGAACGATTGCGTTCGGCGATTGCGGTAATGCGGGTCGCACCCATAACCCGGTCGGGGAATAAAATGATCAGGTCCGAACTCCTCCAGGCATTGTCTGCGGACAATCCCGAACTGCGGCCAGAAGAGGTCGAGCAGGTTGTCGATATCTTCTTTGACGAGATCGCAAACAGACTGGCCGAAGGTGGCCGCGTCGAATTGCGCGGTTTCGGTACGTTTTCGACACGACAGCGTGATGCGCGCACGGGGCGCAATCCGCGCACGGGCGAATCGGTGCAGGTGCCAGCCAAGCGTGTGCCCTATTTCAAGCCGGGCAAGGAAATGCGCGAGCGTCTCAACGCGGACTGAGCGCGGGCAACCCCAGCTCCTAAATTTAGTGACATTGGCCTTTGTGCCATTGGCAAACGCCGGCGACTGACGCTAGGCGCGTGAAACGCGTGCGGGCGTGGCGGAATGGTAGACGCCGGGGACTTAAAATCCCCTGATCCTATAGATCGTGTGGGTTCGAGTCCCACCGCCCGCACCAGTTTTCACTGGAGAAAGCCGTCCGGGGGACGGGTTTCCGTCAAAACTCCCAAATGAAGCGCCGGGCAACTGAAGGAAGCCGCTCGGGGGAAGAGTGCCAGAGATGGAAAGTAAACGCGCCGGTCATCTCTGCATTCGGTTTTCCCTGATGGCGAGCGCGCAAAAAAATCATCCCACTCTGGCTAATTCAATCACTTAGCAGCCTGGTAGCCCGGCCGTCCCGGCCGTGTGCGGTGAGACATGGGGATGAGAATGGGCAATCTTTTGCCAAGGGGGGATTACGTCAGGGCGAAGGCACCGGTCAAACGAGACAAACGCGAATTGCGTGCCGCTCCGCGATTTACCCTTTTGATCCGGGCGGCCAAGCTGGTCACCGATGCAGGCGAGTTCCTCTGCGTCATCCGCGACGCTTCGGAATTGGGTCTGTCAGCGCGCATCTTCCATCCGCTTCCACGCGGAAACACGATGGTGGTGGAATTGCAGAACGGCGACCGCCTGGACGCCGAACTGGTCTGGCAGAAGGATGATCGCGCCGGTTTTCGCTTCCTGCAGCCTGTTAACGTCAAGACGATCATCGAATGCCCCAGCAGTTTCTCCAAACGCCCGGTGCGGATCAACGTCTCGGCCCCGGCGCGTATCGAATCCACCTTTCGCTCTGAAAAGGCCCAGATCCACGACATCTCGCAGCAAGGCGCCAAACTCGCGTGCGATGGTGTCTTTGCAATCGACGAAAAGGTAAAGCTGCGGGCTGCGGGAATGCGCGATACGCAGGCGAAAGTGCGTTGGCGGCAAGACGGTTTCTACGGACTGGTGTTCGAAGAGACCTTTCAGTTCGGCGAATTGGCCCGGATCGCCCGTAACCTCCAGCGACCGGATTAGGCGTAGCGCACCAAGGTGTTGAGGCTGAAATTAACTTCCCTCTAACCATTTTCCTTCAGTTCCGGGTTGTACCAACAACCGGGGGCTTTCATGCACGACATAGGTAACGGCAGCGCAAATGAAATCGCTGTCGATGTAGCCATCATCGGAGCAGGTCCTGCGGGCCTTACCGCCGGCTACTTGCTGACCAAGGCCGGCAAAAGCGTGGCGATCATCGAGAAGGACGCAACCTACGTCGGCGGCATCAGCCGCACGGTCGAGCATGACGGCTATCGTTTCGATATCGGAGGCCACCGCTTTTTCTCGAAAAGCCAGCAAGTTGTCGACCTGTGGGACGAGATCCTGCCCGACGATTTCATCCAGCGCCCGCGCATGAGCCGCATCTATTACGAGGGCAAGTTCTACTCCTACCCGCTGCGCGCATTCGAAGCGCTGGGCAATCTGGGCCTGTGGCGCAGCGCCATGTGCATGCTGAGCTATGCCAAGGCAAAGGCCTTTCCCAACCGCGAAATTCGCAGTTTCGAGGACTGGACGAGCAACCAGTTCGGCAAGAAGCTCTATTCGATCTTCTTCAAGACCTACACCGAGAAGGTGTGGGGTATGCCATGCGACGAGATGAGCGCGGACTGGGCGGCACAACGCATCAAGGGCCTGTCGCTGTGGAGCGCGGTGATCGACGGACTGAAGCGTAGCCTCGGCCTCAACAAGCTCAACGACGGTAGCGGCAAGCAGGCCAAGACCCTCCTCGAAACCTTCCGCTATCCGCGGCTCGGCCCGGGCATGATGTGGGAAGCCGCGCGCGACAAAATCATCGCCACCGGCAAGGGCCAGGTGATCATGGGCCACGCCCTCAAACAGCTTGCGGCCGATGGCGAGAATGGCTGGCGCATGACCGCCGCCGGTCCGGATGGCGAGGTCGTTATCAAGGCCGACCACGCGATCAGCTCGGCCCCGATGCGCCAGCTCGGCGCGCGGCTGCATCCGCTGCCCGCCACGACGCTCGAAGCCAGCAATCTGAAATATCGCGACTTCCTGACCGTCGCGCTGATGATCAAGTCCGAAGACCTGTTCCCCGACAACTGGATCTATATCCATGACGAAAAGGTGCAGGTCGGACGCGTGCAGAATTTCCGCAGCTGGTCGCCCGAAATGGTGCCCGATCAGGATGTCGCCTGCGTCGGTCTCGAATACTTCTGCTTCGAAGGCGATGGCCTGTGGTCGATGGACGATGCCGATCTTGTCGAACTCGCCAAGAAGGAAATGGATATCCTCGGCCTCGTCTCGCCCGACAAGGTTATCGGCGGCGCGGTGGTGCGGCAGGAGAAGGCCTATCCCGTCTATGACGAGGACTATGCCGCCAACGTCGAGGCCATGCGCGCCGAGCTGGAAGCCGAGCATCCAACTCTGCACCTTGTCGGACGCAACGGTATGCACCGCTACAACAACCAGGATCACGCGATGATGACCGCCATGCTGACGGTCGAGAACATCATCGCCGGCGAGCGCCTCTACGACACCTGGTGTGTCAACGAGGACGCAGAATATCACGAAGCCGGTGACGAGGGCGCGGAAAAAGCCCTTCCAGCTCGCGAAGTCACCGCCGACCAGGCCGCTGCCCTGTCATCGGTGCGCGATGTGCCGCGCCGCGTGGACAGCGACCAGAAGGCTGCCTGAGCATGACGGCAGCGTTGCTCCGCTTTGTTGACCGGCGAATCACCCGCTACCTGCTCGCCAGCGTGGGCGCGCTGGCGGTGGATGTGGGATCATTCCTTGCGCTGCTTTCACTTGGTGTATGGGCGGCGGGTGCTTCGGCCATAGGCTACAGCCTCGGCATCGTGGCGCACTGGCTGATGAGCAGCCGTGCGGTTTTCATCGGCAATGTCGCAGAGCGCGGCGCCGGGCGTACACGCCAGAAGGCGCTGTTCGTCATTTCCGCGCTGATCGGCCTCGGGCTCACCACGGGCATAGTCTGGGCGGGCGATGTTTCGGGCTTCGATCCGCGCCTTGCCAAGCTTGTCGCCATCGCGGTGAGTTTTACTGTAACTTGGCTAGTGCGCAGCCGCGTCGTTTTCCGCTAAGGACCGCGCCCTATGGCAAGGACCGGGGCAAGACAGGACGCGTTTGTGCGCACGGCGTGGGCAGTGTTGCTCGTCTGGGCGGTGTATTCTGCTGCCCGCCTGCTGATTTTTGCATTCACCGATTTCGATAGTCCCGGCCCCGATGACTGGACGCGTCTTTTGCAAGTGCGCGCGCTGCTCGACGGGCAAAGCTGGTGGGATACCCTCCAGTACCGGATGAACCCGCCCGACGGGTTCTCGCTGCATTGGTCACGGCTGGTCGACATGCCGCTTGCACTGGCAATCAGTGTGCTGGGGGAGCGCTGGGGGATGGCGATAGTCCCGCTCTTGTGGCTGCTGCCCGCACTGTTCGCCATGCGCGCCATCATGCTGCGGCTGAACTTTTCGCGCGGGGCGCTGGGTATCGGGCTGGTGCTGTTCGTGCTGTTTCCCCTGCTCCCGGGAATTTTCGCGCCACTGGCAATCGATCACCATACACCGCAGGCCGTGCTGGGACTTGCCACGGCCGCGCTGATGCTCAGCGAGCGGCGCTGGGGTGCGGTTGGTGCAGGTTTCTTCGCTGCGGCGTGGGTCGTGATCTCGCTGGAGGCGCTGCCCTTTGTCGCTGTTATCGCCGCGCTTTATGGCCTGCGCTATCTGGGCGAGGAGCGGCGGCTGTTGCCGTGGTTCCTGCTGGCCCTGACGATCTTCGCGCTTGGACTGTCGCTCGCCACGCGTCCCTATTCCGAAATGCTTGGCCCGTATTGCGATCTGCTCCGCCCCGGCCATATCGCGGCCTTTGCCATGGCAACGCTGATGGCAGGGATCGGTCCATTCCTGCCGTTCCAGCACATTACCGCAGGTCGGTTCGCATCGCTGCTGCTTATTCCGCTGGCGAGCGTCCCGTTTGCCTATGTCCTGCTCGGCCCCTGCGCGGTCAATCCGATGGCGGAGCTCGATCCGGTTCTCGCGACATGGTGGCACGGTTATATTCCCGAGGGCCTGCCTTTCTGGGAGCAGCCCGTGTCCGTCGCGCTCATGCTGATCTGGACGCTTGTGCCGATTGTTGCGGGCTATTGGCTGGCCGCACGCGGCGGTGCCTTTGCCGAAGGTGCGGGTGTACGCTGGTTGATGCTGCTGATCCTCACGCTGTCGGCTTGGGCCTATTCGCTGCTGCTGATGCGGGCGGGGGTCCTTGCGCAAATGCTCAGCGTGCCCTTCGCCGCCGTGCTGCTCGCCCTGCTCCTGCCGCAGGCACGGGCTGTCGAGGCCATGGTTCCACGAATGGCGGCAACACTCGGCTGCTTCGTGCTGGCAACGCCGATATTCCTGACCGCGCTTGCCAAGCCGCTCGACCCTTTGGTCCCCACTGCCACCATGGCGCGCGGCATTGCGGCACCTGTTGTCAGCGAACCATGCGATCTGGCACGGCTCGATGCGCTCGATCAGGGACTGGTGGTCACGACGATGGATGATGCGCCCGAATTGCTCGGTCTGACCCGTCACGATGTGACTGCCGCCAGCTATCACCGCAATCAAGGCGCCATGGCGGATGTGGTCGCGGCCTATACCGGCTCGCCGGAAAAGGCGCGGGCGATCATTGCGGGTTACGAGGCGGACTATGTGCTGGCTTGCCTGTCGGCGAGCGATTTTGCGCTCTATCGCACGGCCGATCCGGACAATTTCGCCAATGCGCTTGCGAGCGATGATCCGCCGTCATGGCTGGAGCCGGTCGCAGGCTTTGAAAACGGGGCGCTGCGCGCTTTCCGCGTGCGCTGATCAGAATAGCTGATCAGGAGGGGCGGAAATTCATCGCCACGCCATTGATGCAATGGCGCTTGCCGGTCGGGCGCGGACCGTCGTTGAAAACATGGCCCAGATGCCCACCGCAATCGGCGCAATGCACTTCGCGGCGCGGGTAACCGAGGTGGTGATCGGTCGAATAGCCCACCGAGCCATTATCGATCGCCTGCCAGAAGCTGGGCCAGCCGGTGCCGCTGTCGAACTTCTGCGCGCTCGAATAAAGGCGATTGTTGCATCCGGCGCAGACGAAGGTGCCGCGGCGGCTTTCGCTGTCGAGCGGAGAAGAAAACGGGCGTTCGGTGGCCGCTTCGCGCAGCACGCGGAACTCCTGGGCGCTCAACCGGCGGCGCCATTCGGCTTCGGAGCGGGAGACAGGATAGCTTTGCTGCGCGCGCGCTTCGCTGCCACCGCAGGCGGCGAGGATGGGAACGCTGACGCCTGCGCCGAGCCAGGCGAGAAGTGAGCGGCGGTTAATCGTCTGATTTTTCATACCAAAGACTCTATGTGGCAGGTTCCGAACTGTTCCTGAACACTCCCAGCAGGGCCTTTATGACAGAGGGACGCTTGGTGCCGCGCGGGCCCGATTGCATCACACGCTTGCGGAACAATGTCGCACCAGCGTGGATGAATATCGCTACCCACAGCGCCTGCCAGCCAAGGGCCAGCAGGTGCGGCCACAGCGCTTCCTCTGCCGCCGCCCGTGCCACCATGGCAAAGGGCGAGCTCAGCGGGAATGCCATGGCCGTATATTCGATCACACCCCCGCGGTCGGTTACAGCGAGGCTGGCGAAAAAGAACACCAGGATCTGGAACATGGTGGCGGGCATCGACAATGTCTGCACTTCGCGCACCGTCGCGGCGAGCGATCCGACCGCGAGGAAAATCGATCCGAGCAGCAGGTATCCCATGCCGAAATAAAGCGCGAACAGCAGGAAGAACATGGGCCAGCCGACACCCGGATTGGCGAAATCGGACAGTGACTGTCCGCCTGCATAAAGGATTGCTGCGCCGGTGCTGCCCCACACCGCGATGCCGACCACCGACACGCCAAGCATGGCGAACAGCTTGCCCATGAATACCGCGTCCATCGGAATGGCGGCGGCGAGGACTTCGATGATCTTGTTGCCCTTTTCCTCGACGAGGTTGGACAGCACCATGCTGGCGAGCAGCATGATGAGCAGGAACAGCAGGACTTGCCCGCCCTGTGCGGTGCGCAGCCTTCCGGACGTTTCCGCAGCGCCGCTTGTGCCGACAATCTGCGTGCCGACAGGAGGATAGGTTCGCGCACGCTGGTCGGCAGCATGGGCGGCAATCAGCCCGACAGTTCCTTGCCAGCGGGCAACCCGGCCTTCGGTCGCCGTGAGCACGGGTGCGTCGAGTGTTCCGGTGACGACAGCTGCGAGGCTACCCTTGCCGTCCTCGAGCACGGCGCGCGCATCATAGGTTTGGCCCGGCTCCAGCCGCTCCAAGGCGACCATGGGCGGCATCGATCGCGGAATTTGCGCTGCCAGTTCGTTGTGCGCTGCCAGCATGGCATCGACATCTTCGCCCTGCATCGCAATTCCGACATCGGCGACCGAGGCTTCGCTCTGCACCTGTGCGCCGACGCCGCCAGCAAGGCCCATCACCACCACGGGGAACAGCGGGCCGAGCAGGAAGAATATGAATGTGCGGCTGAACAGTATGGCGCTGAAATCGCGCCGGGCGATCACCCAGGCCGCGCGCCACATCGACAGGCGACCACCATCCTTGACTGCGCTGCTGCTCATGAAGCTTCTCCCGCGCCTTGCGTCACCATGTCACGCGCTGCCGCTTCTCCGGCGATGGCGACAAAGGCATCGTGCAGGCCCGCGCGTTCGATGCTGAGCGACTGGATGCCTGCATCGCCATCGATCAGTGCCTTGAGCAAGGGTTCGATACCGCTATCGGGCAGCGGGAAATTCCAGAAATGGCCGACCTGGCGCGCATCGGCGGGCAGGGCGGAGCGCCACGGACCGTCGCTATTGCGCGTTTCCAGCAGCACTTGCGCGGGAATGCGGTCGCGCGCCTCGTCAACCGGACCGGCAAAGGGCACCTTGCCGCCTGCAATAATGGCGATGCCTTCGCACAAGCGTTCGGCATGGGCGATGACGTGGGTGGAAAAGATCACCGTCGTGCCCTTGTCCGCAAGGCCGCGGATCAGCACTTCGAGCTTGCCCTGGTTGATCGCGTCGAGTCCGCTGAACGGCTCGTCGAACACCACCAGCTTCGGCTCATGCACCAGCGTGCCAAGCAATTGCACGGTTTGCGCCATACCCTTCGACAACTGGCGGATCTGCTTGTCGACAGCATGGCCGAGACCATGGTTTTCGAGCAATTCCTTCGCCCGAATGCGCCCTTCGGGCAGCGGCAATCCGCGCAGCGCTCCCATGAAGGCAATCGCCTCGAAACATTTCATCGACGGATAGAGCCCGCGCTCTTCAGGCAAATAGCCGATGCGCCGCGCGACATCCTGCGGATCATCTGCCCCCAGCACGCGGCGATAGCCCTCATCGGGATCGATAATGCCCAGCAGCATGCGCAAGGTCGTGGTCTTGCCCGCACCGTTAGGACCGAGAATGCCGTAGATCGCGCCCTCGGGGATGGAGATATCGACCCCGTCGACCGCCAGCGTATTATCGAACCGCTTTACCAGCCCGCGCGCTTCGATCGCGAGGGGACGGTCAGTTGCCGGGGAAGCCGCATCGCTCACTTGGGAAAAATCACTTGTCGCCATATCCATGGTGTAGCCGCTAGAGCGCAGGAATGAACGGGACACACCCGCATTATGGTTAATAAGCCGGATAATATGTCGCTTGAGCAACGCCTCAAGGCGAAAGCGCACGAACTCGGCTTTGTGTCGGTGGGCATTGCGCCAGCCGAGGATGATGCGTTGCGTGCACAGCGGCTGCACCAATGGCTGGACGACGGGATGCACGGCGACATGGGCTGGATGGAAGACCGCGCCGATGTGCGGCAAGGCCCGCAAAGCATGTGGCCCGAAGCGCGCAGCGTTATCGCACTGGGCATGAGCTATACGCCCGAAGTCGATCCCTTCGCGCTCGAAAGTGATCCCGATCACGCGCGCATTTCGGTTTACGCGCAGGGCCGCGATTATCATGATACGGTCAAGAAGGCGCTCAAGGCGCTGGCGCGCTGGCTGTGCGCAGAAGCTCCAGAAACGCAGCTCAAGGTCTTCGTCGATACGGCGCCGGTGATGGAGAAACCCTTGGGCGAAGCCGCCGGGCTGGGCTGGCAAGGCAAGCACACCAACCTCGTCAGCCGCGAACATGGCAGCTGGCTCTTTCTCGGAGCGATTTACACCACGCTCGAGCTGGCGGCGGATACCGACCATGCGGATCTGTGCGGTTCATGCAGGGCCTGCCAGGATGCCTGCCCGACAGACGCATTTCCCGAGCCCTACCGGCTCGATGCGCGGCGCTGTATTTCCTACCTCACCATCGAGCACAAGGGCGCCATTCCGGAGGAATTCCGCGAAGCCATCGGCAACCGCATCTACGGCTGCGACGATTGCCTGGCGGTGTGCCCGTGGAACAAGTTTGCGCAGGCCTCTGCGCGCCACCGCGCCTTTGCACCGCGCGAAGACCTCGTTGCGCCGCGCCTCGATGAATTGCTCGCGCTCGACGATGCGGCGTTCCGCGCGAAATTCTCGGGTTCTCCGATAAAGCGGATCGGGCGGGGTCGCTTTGTGCGCAATTGCCTGATCGCAGCGGGCAACAGCGGCAATCGCGCACTGCTGCCGCAGGTCGAGGCGCTGGTTGGCGATGCAGACGCAGTGGTGGCCGAAGCCGCAGTCTGGGCGCGCGGGCGGCTTAGCGGAAGTCCTTGAGGGGTTTATCGACATCGGCAAGGTCGGCCGGATCGACTTCGACCCGCGCTTCCACCAGCTTGCGCCCCTGCACGTAATCCTTGGTCCGGTTGACTGCATCCACCGCGATGACCCGCCCGTCCTTGAGGTAGATCACCGAGAAACTGCGCTCTGCCGGATCGCCGCGCAGCACTGCCTCGTCATAGCCGATATTGAGGCCAGCGGTTTGCAGGCGCAGGTCATACTGGTTCGACCAGAACCACGGGAAAGCGGCGTAGGGTTGGGCTTCGCCGCATATCGATTTGGCTACAGTGGTCGCCATGTCATGGGCGTTTTGGACGCTTTCCAGGCGGATCACTGCGCCATTGGCCCAAACGTTGGGATGCGCGGCACAATCACCGACGGCGTAGACATGCTCGAGACTTGTGTGGCAGGTTTCCGAGACATCTACCCCGTTCGCTCCGGCCGCACCGGCAGCGATCAGCGGACCGACTGCGGGCACGATGCCGATCCCCACGACAACGGCATCGCAGGCGATCTCTTCGCCATCGGTTAGCACAACGCCGGTGACGCGGTCTTCGCCGGTCAGTCGCTCGACCCCGATGCCCAGCCGCAGGTCTACCCCCTGGCGGCGATGCTCGGCTTCGTAAAAAGCGGACAAATCCTCACCCGCCACGCGGTTGAGGACACGGTCCATCGCTTCGATCAGCGTAACCTTGCGGCCCAGCTTGCGCAGCACTGCTGCGGCCTCGAGGCCGATATAGCCGCCCCCGATCACCACGAAATGCTGCGCGCCCGCGGCCAGGTCTTCAAGCATACGGTCGACATCGCGGATGTCGCGCACCGCATGAACGCCGTCGAGGTGCCCGCCGGGGCATGACATGCGCCGTGCATCGCCGCCCGCAGACCATATCAGCCTGCCGTAGCCGATGCGCTCGCCCGAGCCGAGTTCGACTTCATGCGCCATCGGATCGACTTTCGTCACCGTCTGTCCGAGCATCAGCTCGATATTCTTGTCTGCCCAGAACGTTTCGGGACGAATCAGCAGCCGCTCCAGCGGCTTTTCTCCGGCGAGATATTCCTTGGACAATGGCGGCCGCTCATAGGGCGGAACGCGATCACGCCCGATCATCAGGATCGAGCCTTCGAAACCCTGCTGGCGCAGCGCAATTCCAGCCTGTGCGCCGCCATGCCCCGTGCCAACAATCACCACATCATGACGTGTCATGCGCGCGGAGTGGGCAAAAAAGGCTGGCGCGTCAAGCGGCGGCAGGTTGTATTCGGTCAGCCTTGCAGCAGATTGCGTGCCTGGCTGGCGATCTGCGCGAGCATCGCGGGGGCAACTGGCGTTGCCGCTTGTGCACGGGCGATCATCCGGCGGAACTGGGCAATGGCGGCTTCTTTATTGCCCGCCCAATTGGCGATCAGCGCGGCCGGATCGCCTGCATCCTTGCCGCGCTTGCGAGCAAGGCCGCGCAGGAAATCGAACCGCATCTGCTGGAAATCGCGGGCCAGGCCAGCCACCAGCAATCGCTCCCACGGGTCGGCAGGGCTCATCACCGAAGCGCGCGATTGCGCCCAGTCGATACCGATCAGCGCGCCGAGGTCGATGAAAGCCGAGGCCAGGTCCTTCGCGTCGATCCCGGTGTCGCTGGACAGGCGGGCAAGTCCGATCGCGCCATCGACGGCGAACAACCGCGCAACCATATCCGCCTGCTTTGTGCTCGCGCCCTTCTTGGTGAGGCGGGCCGCGATACTGTCGATATGCTTGCGCGCTTCGTCGCCCAGCAGGCTGTCGACATTGTCGACGAGCTCGCGAACCATGTCGCCTATTTCGGCACGTAATGCCGATGGCGAGCTGTGCGCCCCGCCCGCTCGCAACAGGTCGGCAATATGTCCGCGCAGCGCCAGCGCCGCCTGGTCGAACAGCATCAGACGCGCGGTTTCGGGCATGGTTTCGGTGTCGAGCGAATGCCACACCTGTTCCATGTTCAGCAGCGCGCTGGCGGAAACGAAGGCCGTGCCGATGACATCCAGCCCGGCACCTTCTTCCTCTGCCAGTTCGAAGGGATGCAGCATCCCCATGCGGTTGACGATCTGGTTGGCAACGACGGTTCCGACAATTTCATTGCGCAGCCGGTGGTCGAGCAACTGCTTGGTGAACTGCTCCTGCAACTGGGGCGGGAAATCACCCAGCACCAGCGGATCGGCAGCCTCGTCGCTAGCCAGTGCGCCAGCTTCGACAGCATCCTGCAACACCAGCTTCGAATAGCTGAGCAGTACGGCGAGTTCGGGCCGGGTCAGGCCGGCACCGTCGCCAGCACGCCGGGCGAGCGCTTCGGAATCGCCCAGCCCTTCGTTGGCGCGGTCCATGCCGCCCAGTTCCTCTAGCACTTCGATCAGCCGCGCCTGCGCGCCAATCGTACGCTCACCGCCCTGCTCGGCGATGGAAAGGGCAAGCGCCTGCAGGCGGTTGTCTTCCAGCACCAGCGCGGCGACTTCCTCTGTCATGTCCTTCAGCAGCGCGTTGCGGCGCTCTTCGGACAATCGTCCAGCACGGCGTGCAGCCGTCAGCGCGATCTTGATATTGACCTCGTTGTCCGAGCAATCGACGCCTGCCGAATTGTCGATGAAGTCGGTATTCACCCGTCCGCCGCTCAGCGCATACTCGATGCGGCCGGCCTGCGTGGCGCCCAGATTGGCCCCTTCGCCGATCACCTTTGCGCGGACTTCCTCGGCATCGACGCGCAGACCATCATTGGCCGGATCGCCGACGTCGAGCTGGCTCTCGTGGCTCGCCTTGATGTAGGTGCCGATACCGCCGAACCAGATGAGGCCAACAGGAGCCTTGAGGATGTGGCTGATCAGCGTTTCGGGATCGAGCGCACCGTCTGCCAGCGCGCCTTCCGGGATTGCGAGCGCTTCGATGGCAGCCTTGGAAAGTTCGATCCGCTTGAGCGAGCGCGGATAAATGCCGCCACCCCTGGACAGCAACTTCGTATTGTATTCGGCCCAGTTGGAGCGATCCAGTTCGAACAGCCGCTTGCGCTCTTTCCAGCTTGCTGCGGCATCGGGATCGGGATCGATGAAGATGTGGCGATGGTCGAACGCGGCGACCAGCTTGATCGACTTCGACAGCAACATGCCATTGCCGAACACGTCGCCCGACATGTCACCGCACCCGACCACGGTGACGGGGTCTTTCTGGATGTCCACGCCCATTTCGAGGAAGTGGCGCTGTACGCACACCCACGCTCCGCGCGCGGTGATGCCCATGGCCTTGTGGTCATAGCCGTTCGACCCGCCGCTGGCGAAGGCGTCGCCCAGCCAGAAGTTTCGTTCGAGAGCGATGGCATTGGCCGTGTCGGAAAATGTCGCCGTGCCCTTGTCGGCGGCGACCACGAAATAGGGGTCTTCGCCGTCGTGGATCACCACGCCATCGGGATGCACCACCTTCTCGTCCACGATGTTGTCGGTGATCGAGAGCAAGGTGCGGATGAACAGCTTGTAGGCGTCCTTGCCCTCGGCAAACCACGCGTCGCGGTCGACGGCGGGGTTGGGCAGGCGCTTGGGATAGAATCCGCCTTTCGCGCCGGTCGGCACGATCACGGCGTTCTTCACCTTCTGCGCCTTCATCAGGCCGAGGACTTCGGTGCGGAAGTCGTCACGTCGGTCGGACCAGCGCAGGCCGCCGCGCGCAACCGGGCCGGCACGCAGGTGCACACCTTCGACGCGGCGCGAGTAGACGAAGATCTCACGCCACGGCACGGGCTTGGGCAGGCCGGGAACGAGCGCGGAATCGATCTTGAATGCCAGGGCATCTTCCGATGCTTCGGCAAAGGCATTGGTACGCAGGATGGCGCGGATGATTGCCCAGTAGCGGCGCAACAGGCGATCGTCGTTGATCGCGACCACTTCGGCGAGACCTTCGCGAATCTCGGCCTCGATCTTCTCTGCGGCCTTGGCACGCTCGCCCTTGAATTCAGGATCGTGCAGCGTGCGGAACAGGTCGATGAGGCCGCGTGTAACCGCGCTCGCGCCAGCCAGGGCATCGACCACGGTGTAAATGGTGAAGGCGAAGCTGGACTGGCGCAGGTAGCGGTAGAATGCGCGCAGCCAGTCAGCCTCCTGCGCGTCCAGCCCGCTCGAGATGACGAGGCGGTTGAAGACATCATCCTCCGCCCTTTCATTGAGCACGCTGCCGATCGCGGCTTCGATAACCGGCGCACGTTCGATCAGCATCATCGGATCCATCCGCGGCGGCAGGCCGAGGACAAAATCGTGGATCGTGCCGGTATCCTCGCCGCTCAGGACGCTGGGGACTTCGGACAGCACGCGGAAGCCGAAATTCTCGAGCGCAGGCACAGCATCGGATAGCGGCAGCGAGCCGTGGTGCTGGTAGACCTTGAGCCGCATCCGGTCGGCTTCGTCCTTGTCCGAATGGTACAGCCGCACATCGCGGCCCTGCCCGGTTTCCTCGGCATGGGCGGCAAGCTGGCGCAGGCGGGTGATGTCAACAGCTGCTTCGGATGCACCATAGGTCGTGCGGTAGAAGGCAGGGAAACTGCCCGAATAGCGCATGGCAAGCGCGGCAGCGCGGCTCGGCTCCTCGGTTTCGGTGAGCGCCTCTTCCACCGCATCGCCCCAGCCGCGCAGCATGATCTGCAAGGCGGTATCGATGGCTTCGTTGTCGGGCGCTGTTTCCGATTCGCGGAAGTCCATGACGTAGCGCAGCAGTGCAAGATTGCCGCCCTCGACCATCAGGCTCCAGTCCAGCGTGGTGGCGCCCGTCTGCTCCTCGAGCAACTCCTGCACCTGCAGGCGCACGGCGGTGGAGAGCATGTCACGCGGCAACCACACGAAGCCGAACAGGTGGCGGCCGAGCGGCGCGGTGACGAGCGTTGCGCGCGGGCGCGGACGATCGGCAAGGCCCATCATCGATGTCGCCACTCGGGTGATATCGTCATCCGAGAAGCTGATGATCAGATCATGCGGCAGGGCGGTTAGCGCATGGACGAGCGACTTGTAATCATGGCTTCCGGTCTCGAAATCGAGCCGGTCCATGATCGCGCCCAATTGCTGGCGCAGCACGGGAACAGAATCAGGCGGAGCGACCAGCGCGGCACTGGTCCAGATGCCGGCATGGATTGACAGCGCCTCGACGCGGCCCTTCTCCACCACCGGTGCAATGAACAGGTCGAGCGGCACACGGCGGTGCACTTTCGAAATGCGGTTGGCTTTCAGGATCAGCGGAGCACGTCCCGGCTTGCCGTTCTCGCCATCGAACCAGGCGAAGGCCTTGTCATAGGCTTCGGGCGCGAGCAGGTCGGGGGTCGAGCGACGGCAAATGCCGAGCAAGTCACTTTCCTTGCCATCGCGCGTACGCGTGACATGGCCGAGCTGGGTCATCATCCCGCCGGACAGCCAGCGGAGCAAGGCAGCGCCCTCTGCATCGGGAATCCGATCCGCATCATCGTCCATCATGGCGCGCATCTGCGACCAGTCTGCCACTGCCGCGCGCACATCGAGAATGGCGGTCTGCAAGACCTTTTCCAGCCCGCGGCGTTCCTTGGCGTCGATCCGAGCGGTCTCGATATAGACCCAGCTTTCCTTCTTCTCGCCGGTGCCATCGCCCTCGGGCACATCTTCCAGCACGCCATCCTTGCGGCGCACGGGCAGGATCGGGTGGACCAGTACGTCAATCGCCAGGCCGTGCGCGGCCATGGCCGTGCCGATCGAATCGACCAGGAAGGGCATGTCCTTGTTGATGATGGCGATGCGCATGAAGCGGCGCCCTTCGGCAGCGGACTGGATCAGGATCGAAGGCTTGCCGTCCTCGCGCTTGCGCGCGGCGCTGACAACAAAAGCGGTGGCATCATCCAGCCGCTTTCCCTCGAGCGGCGTCTCGCCGGGCAGGATCGAATCGGCAATGCGGCCACGCAGGACCTTGGCAAAGGATTTTTCCGCCTTGGTGAGGCTGGAATAGGGATCGGATGCACGCTTCTTGGTGGCCATTGCCTTCGCCTTCTCCTCCGCGCTGCCCATTCCGGGCCATGCGCCTCGACTCCAAACTCCCAGCGAGTGGTCCTAGCGGAAGTTCCCGCGCGCCTCTATCGCTGCATGGAAAGCATTGCACTTAAAATGTTTCATCGGAAACTACATTTCCACCACACTATCCACCGTGCGCAACAGCAGGTCGATGTCGCCCTCGCGGCTCAACCGGTGATCACCGCCCTTGACCAGCGTCACCTGCACATCCTCGCTCTCCAGCGCGGCGGCGAGGCGCAGGGACGTATCAGGCGGGACGTCGCTATCTTCCTGCCCATGCAGCAGGCGTACCGGACAATGAAGATCAATCGCGCCGCCCAGCAATTTGCGTGTTTCTGCATCCTGCCAGAACTTGGCGTGAGTCGGCATCGGATCATATCCGTAATCGCTATCTTCGTAGATCGTTTCGCCGTTTCGCAACCCGGCCTTCTGGTTCTCGTCAAAGCCCCAATCCGAGAAGTCTGGAGCGGCGGCAATACCGACAAGGCCTGCCAACCGCTGGCCCAGTTCCAGGCCGACGAGCAGCATCAGCCAGCCGCCCATCGATGAACCGGCCACGACCACCCGCTCGCTGCTGACCTGAGCAGCGATCAGCGCCAGCACCTCGTCCCGCCAGATGCCGAGCGTGCCATCGGCAAAGTTTCCGTCGCTCTCGCCGCAGCCCGAATAATCGAGCAGCAGGCACTCGCGCCCCCGAGCGATGCAATGATCGAAGACCGCCGTCGCCTTGCCGCCCGCCATGTCGGACATGTAGCCGGGCAGGAACACGACTGCTGGGCCGGAGCCGGGCGTGTGGCGAAAGGCGAGCTGGGTGCCGAGCGGTGATGGGTGAGTCTGCGTGGTCGTCATGAACAGCGTGTTAGAAGTGCGCGCCCATGTGCGGCAAGCTGCAATCCCCCTTGGCGCGCTCGTCCGGAGGCACTAGGTGGCAATCCATGACCGAATTGCTCAAGATCAGCCTGCCCGATGGATCGTCCCGCGAAATGGAACCGGGCAGCACACCCGGCGATGTTGCCGCCGCCATCGGTCCCGGGCTTGCCAAGGCCGCCATCGCCGCGCGCGTGAACGGCGAAGTGCGCGATATCAATCGCCCGTTCGATGGCGATGCCGAGCTTGAACTCATCACCAGCCGCGACGAGGACGATGCGCTCGAACTGGCGCGGCACGACTTTGCCCACGTCCTTGCCGAGGCCGTGCAGGCGCTGTGGCCGGGCACGCAGATCACCTTCGGACCGGCGACCGACGATGGCTTTTATTACGATGTGAAAGCGCCCGACACGCGCGAGCCGTTCAGCATGGACGACCTCCCCGCGATCGAGGAGAAAATGCGCGAGATCATCAAGGCCGACAAGCCCCTGGTGCGCGAAGCGTGGAGCCGCGAGCAGCTGATCGAGAAATGGGAAGCCGAAGGTGAAACCTTCAAGGCCGAATGGGCCAGGGAATTGCCCGAGGACGAGGAACTGACCGTCTACTGGTCGGGCGAACCGGGATCGGACGGCGCATGGCTCGACATGTGCCGCGGCCCGCATTTGCCGAGCACGGGCAAGCTCGATCCGCAGGCGTTCAAGCTGATGCGGGTGGCAGGCGCCTATTGGCGCGGCGACCAGAACAATGCGCAGCTCACGCGCATTTATGGCACCGGCTGGCTCAACAAGAAGCAATTGAACGCGCATCTCATGCGGCTGGAAGAAGCGGCCAAGCGCGACCACCGCAAGCTGGGCCGCGAGATGGACCTGTTCCATTTGCAGGAAGAAGCGCACGGCTCCGTCTTCTGGCATCCCAAGGGCTACCGCATCTGGCGCGAGCTGGAAGCCTATATGCGCCGCAAGATGGATGGCGCTGGCTACCGCGAGATCAAGACGCCGCAATTGATGGATGTTCGCCAATGGACCCAGTCGGGCCACTGGGGTAAATATGCCGAGAACATGTTCGCCGTGCCCGACATCGTGCCCGAGGTCGATGCCGAGAGCGGCGATGCCTCGCCCGCCGTGGCGCAGGATTCAGACTGGATGGCGATCAAGCCGATGAACTGTCCGGCCCACGTACTAGTCTTCAAGCAGGGCATCACCAGCTATCGCGACCTGCCGATCCGGCTGGGCGAGATGGGTTGCTGCCACCGTAACGAGCCGCATGGCGCGCTCCACGGACTGATGCGCGTGCGCCAGTTCACGCAGGACGATGCGCATATTTTCTGCACCGAGGATCAGGTGGTCGAGGAAGTGCGCGCCTTCTGCAAGTTGGCCGACGCGGTCTACAAGGATTTTGGTTTCACCTACCACGTCAAGCTCGCGCTGCGCCCCGACCAGCGGTTCGGTTCGGACGAAGACTGGGACAAGGCCGAGCAGGAATTGCGCGATGCTGTGGCCGAAGCGGGCATGGATAACGAGGAATACGGCTGGGAAGAATTGCCCGGCGAAGGCGCTTTCTACGCCCCCAAGCTCGAATGGCACCTGACCGATGCGATTGGCCGCACCTGGCAGGTTGGCACGATCCAGGGCGACCGCGTGCTGCCCGAACGGCTCGATGCGACGTATATTGGCGAGGATGGCGACAAGCACCGCCCGGTCATGCTGCACCGCGCGATCTTCGGGTCGTACGAGCGCTTTATCGGCATATTGATCGAGCATTTTGCCGGTCGCCTGCCCGTGTGGCTCGCCCCGATACAGGCTGTTGTCGCGCCGATCGTTTCGGATTGCGATGAATATGCCAACGAAGTCGCCGCGAAGCTCGAGGCGGCGGGCATCCGGGTCGAGACCGACCTGCGCAACGAGAAGATCAATTACAAGGTGCGCGAACATTCGCTCGCCAAGGTCCCGCACCTGCTGGTCGTCGGCAAGCGCGAGGCGGAGGAAGGCACGGTCGCCATGCGTACGCTCGGCGAGAAGGAGCAGCAATTCCTTCCGCTCGACGAGGCCGTGGCCTTCCTGACCGACGCGGCCACGCCGCCCGACCTCAAAGCCTGACGGCGGGCCGGGACGGTGGACCTTTTGTCCGCCTATTCGGGCGTGCAACTTGCCGCGGCGCTTTTCGCGGCGCTCGGTTCGGCCTTCGTGCGCGGACTGACCGGATTCGGCATGGCAATCCTGCTGGTGCCGATCCTCGCATTGGCGCTGACGCCGCTCGACGCGGTGTTGCTGGCCAATTTCCTCTCGGTCTTCATCGGCCTGTCCGAGATCGTGCGGCTGGTGCGCGGTGCCGAGCGTTCGGCATGGGTCATTGCGGGGATCGTCCTGCTGGTCGCGCCGCTGGGCTTCCTCGCCCTGTCGGTGACTACGCCGGCCATCGCTCGCCTGGTCATCGCGCTAATCGCGTTTTCGGCCTTTCTCGCCGTTCTCTTGCCGCGCCGTCCGGCGACAACGCCAGGAGCCTTGACCACGGGGAGCGTGGGTTTGGTAAGCGGCTTGATGACCGGCTATGCGGGTATGCCCGGCCCGCCGGTCGTGCCCTATTACGTTGGCCGCGATATCCCGCGCGAGACGGCCAAGGCTTCGATGATGCTGATCTTCACCATCGCGCCGCTGGCAGGGCTTGCCTCGGGTGCGGTGCTCGAAGTGCTCGATTGGCAGGTCGCCATTCTTGCGGCGCTGCTGTTCCCTGCCGTCCTGCTCGGCAACTGGCTGGGCAACAAGGCCTCGGGCCGTGTATCCGACCCGGCCTGGCGCACCATTGTTGGCCTGATCCTCGCCGGCGCTGCCATTGCTGCATTCGTGAAGCTGGTCTGAGCGATGTTCGGCTTTGCGCCTGAAGCCGTGCTGGTCGCGCTGCTTGCCGCGACTGCTGCGGGGTTCGTGCGTGGCCTTGCCGGGTTCGGCCTTTCGGTCGTGCTGGTGCCGGTCCTGCAACTCGCCATTGCGCCAACCGCGGCGGTGCTGATCGGCCTTGTCCTGCTATTCCTCATCGGCCTAACCGATCTGGGCCGCATTCGCCGCGATGCCGAGCGGTCTGCCGTACCTATTACCCTTGTCGCTTTGGCATCCATGCCGCTTGGCCTGTGGGCACTCGTCTCGCTGAGTATCGATTGGGCGCGCGTGCTGATCGCGCTGGTGTCGCTCGGTGCATTCGTGCTGGTCGTAGTGCCGCTGGGCAGAGTGGCGATGCCGCGCAAGCCTGCCATCGCGCTGTCGGGTTTCTTCACCGGGTTCTTCGGCGGGTTTGCCGGGATGCCGGGGCCGGGAATGGCGCCCTTTTACTTGCGCGGACGGCTGGAGCCAAAAGTGGCACGCGCTTCGATGATGGCGATCTTCCTGGTTGTGACGCCCATTTCAGCCGCCGTTTTCCTCTGGCGCGATGTTGGCGGGCTGGAAGAGCTCGAACTGGCGATGCTGCTGTTTCCTGCCGTGCTGGTGGGCGACTGGTTCGGCCACCGGGCCTTCGGGAAGGTATCGAAAACGCAGTGGCAGGTCGCGACGGCGCTGGTCCTTGGCGGGGCGGCTATCGCGGCTTTCTGGAAGCTGGTCGCCTAGACCGGAAGAAACTGGCCCGCTGCAATGAGAGCAATTCCGCAGGAAGATACAACCGCAATGCGCACGGTTTCGCGCAATTGGGGGGCGATTGTCCTGGAGAGGGCAAGCTGGGAAAGGGCTATTGCACGGGCCATGCCCGGAGTATCCGCCCAAATCCCTAACGAAAGGTTAAACAGGGCGCGGCACGTGGCAGCTGGCGCAGTGGAAGCTGCCGCCGCCGGTCAGGACCGCGTCGGCCCGCAGGCCCACGGCTTCGCGATCGGGGAATAGCGCACCGACCGCGGCAACCGCGTCCGCATCATGCGGCGATCCATAGGTAGGCACCACCACCACATCGTTGCAGATCGCAAAATTCATGTAGCTGGCGGGCTCGGCATCATCGCTTGGCCCGACAAGGCCGGGGGACGGCACATTGCGCACCTCCAGCCCGAAGTCGCGTGAACGCTGCCGCGCATCCTCGTAGACATTGGCATTGGGATCGTCTGCTCCGCTTGCGACAGGTATCGCGATGGTGCCGGGTGCCACCATGCGCGCCAAATTGTCGACATGGCCATCGGTGTGATCTCCCGACAGCCCGTCTCCAAGCCACAAGATCCGGTCGAAGCCGAGATCGCGCTGCAGGTTAGCGGCAATTTCCTCTTGGCCGAGCGCAGGGTTGCGATTGGGGTTGAGCAGGCATTGTTCGGTCGTGACAACCAGTCCGGTGCCGTCGCTCTCGATCGCGCCGCCCTCGAGAATCCAGTCAGCGCGCCTGTAATCCATTCCGCCACTCACCGCGAGCGAGGGTCCGGTTTCCTGGTCGCCTTCCATCAGGTACTTCCCGCCCCAGCCGTTGAAGCCGAAGCCCTGTGCACGGCGTGCGCCGTCAGGGCCAAGCAGCGTCAGCGGTCCGGTATCGCGCAGCCAGATGTCGCCGTAGGGGTGCTGCTCTATCGTCACCGCGCCCGACACCAGCGCCCGCGCCGCCTCTTCCGCAGCGTTGTCGCGCACGACCAAGCGCACCTGCTGGCCGGTTTCGGCAACGACATTGGCAAAAGTCGCCATCTGCCTTTGCGCGAGGGCGAGGTCGTCTTCCCACAAATCGGCATGGGCGGGAAAGCCGATCCAGATCCAGTCCTGCCTTGCCCATTCGCCGGGCATGAAAAACGCCATCGCGTCAGCAGCCCGCATTGGCATCGGATGCACAGCTCTGGTCGCGGATAGCGCGGAATTCGTCGCCCTCGTTCCAGTTCGGCCATTCGCCGGTGTCGCCCAGTGCGCGGGCAAGACGGAAGTAGAGATCGAGGTCCTGCATCACGCCGGCCCAGTCCCAGTCTTCCGAATATTCGTCACTCGCCGCGTGATAGTGGTTAGTGTTGTAATCCTGGTAGCCTGCTTCACCCGCCTCGGCGCCGCCCTCGGTCAGTGTCTGGCCCGACTTGATGTAGAACATCGGCACGCCGCGCTTGGCGAGGCTGAAATGGTCGGAGCGATAATAGCGGCCCGCCTGCGGTGCGGCATCGGGCGTTGCGGTGCGGCCCTGCAATGCGAGGACATCGGCGAGGTAGCTGTCGAGCTCGCTCTTGCCGCCGCCGATCACGGTCACGTCCTGCGCTTCGCCCAAGACATAGAGCGCGTCGATATTCACCCCGGCCACGGTTCGGTCGAGCGGGAAAACAGGGTTGGCGCCGTAGTATTCCGAGCCGAGCAAGCCCGATTCCTCTGCCGTCACCGCGAGGAAGACCTGCGTGCGCGCTGTAGGGCCGGCTTCGGCATGGGCCTGCGCGAGCGCAACCAGCGCAGCGGTGCCGGTCGCGTTATCGACCGCGCCATTGCAGATCTGGTCCTCGTCCTCCGGCGCGCCGCAGCGGCCCAAATGGTCCCAATGCGCGGTGTGCAGGATGTATTGCGTCGGACGCTGGTTGCCCGGCAGCATCCCGATCACATTGCTCGAAGTGAAGCGACGGATGGCATTGTCGAAACCGGTCGACATGGTCACGCCAAGCGGCACAGCCTCGAAATCGGGTTGGCGGGCCGCAAGGATCATCTCGTCCATATCCATGCCGGCTTCGCGGAAAATCTTGCGCGCTGCTTCCAACTGGACCCAGCCGTTCATGGCGGTGTTGTTCATCCCGCCATCGCCGGTGTCGGCATAGGCCTGCGCGCCTGTCCAGCCACCCTCGACAACGGTCCAGCCGTAGCTCGCGGCAAAGTCTTCGTGAATCACGATAGCCGCGTCAGCACCCTGCCTCGCCGCTTCCTCGAACTTGTAGCGCCAGCGTCCGTAATAGGTCATCGCGCGGCCGTTGAACGGGCCTTCGAGCCCTTCCTCCATATAGTCCGGATCGTTGACGAGGATGAGCGCGGTCTTGCCCTCCATGTCGAGGCCTTCGTAATCGTTCCAGCCGCGTTCGGGGGCGTTTACGCCGTAACCCACGAAAACGATTTCGCTGTCCGCGATCTCGGTGCGGTCAACCTGCGGGTAAGACACGCCAACCCATTCGCTGCCATGTTCAAGCGCGAGATCGCCCACGGTGAGCGGCGCGAAATTGCTGCTGGTGATCTCTACCAGCGGCACTTCCTGCACCCAGCTTCCCTGATTGCCCGGCTGCAGGCCTGCGGCCTGGAACTGTTCGATCAGGTAAGCGACCGTTCGTTCACCGCCCGGAGTTCCGGGCTCGCGGCCCTCAAATGCATCGGAAGAAAGCGTGCGCGTTACTTCCTGCATGGTTTCAAGCGAGATCTGCGGTTCGAGCTCGCGCGGCTCGGTGGTGCAGGCGGCAAGAGCGAAGAGCGCGACGGGGGCGATAAAGCGAAGCATAAGAGCCTCTCCAAAAGGCGAAATGTGTTGCGAACCATGTGGCACCGCGCGCGGTTTGATACAAGCGCACTTGCGGGGGGCGCGGTGCGCAGGCAGGGATGCCGGTGATGGCAAATGATTGGCAATCGGCACTGGAGCGCGCCCGGGCGCATTCTCCCTTCCTGCGCCTTGCGCTGGACCGCCGGCCCGAGATTGCCGACACGCTCGCTTCGGGACGCGGCGATGATGCGCTGGCGGCGGCACTGGCAAGCGGAAACGGGATCGAGGACACGGGGCTGGCTTTGAGGCGTGAGCGGTTGTCGCTTGCTGCGGTACTGGCGGTAGGCGATCTGTCGGGTGCGTTTCCACTCAGCCAGGTGATGCAAGAACTCAGCGCCTTTGCGGACCGCGCGCTTGATGCGGCTATGCTCGCCGCCGTGCGCCGCCGCGTACCCGATGGCGACACGAGCGGCTTTTTCGGTTTGGCGCTGGGCAAGCAAGGTGCGCGCGAGCTCAACTACTCCTCCGACATCGATCCGATCCTGCTGTTTGATCCCGCCCGCATCGCCCGGCGCGAGCGCGATGAACCGGGCGAGGCTGCCCAGCGCTATGCCCGCAATGTCGTGGAGATGCTTTCGAAGGCAACGGGCGAAGGATATGTCCTGCGCGTCGACCTGCGGCTGCGTCCGGCGAGCGAGGTCAGCCCGCTGGCGGTGCCCGTCGGCGGCGCGATCTCGCATTACGAAAGCTCTGCGCTGGCGTGGGAACGCGCTGCCTATATCCGCGCCCGCGCAGCGGCGGGCGATATCGCGGCGGGTGATGCTTTCCTCGACGATATCCGCCCCTTCGTCTGGCGCAGAAGCCTCGATTTCACCGCCATCGAGGAAATTCGTCGACTGACGGCGCGCATCCGTTCGGCTTACAAGGGACCTTTGGAGCCGGGGCCGGGGTTCGACGTGAAGAAGGGCCGCGGCGGTATTCGTGAGATCGAATTCTACGCTCAGACGCACCAGCTGATCTACGGCGGCCGCAATCCGGCCCTCCGTTGTAAGGGCACGCGAGAGGCGCTCGATGCCCTGGCCGCAGCAGAAGTGATCGGGGCGGAGGACGCCCGCGTGTTGGGTGAAAGCTACGACCGGTTGCGGGTGATCGAGCACCGCCTGCAAATGGTCGACGATCGCCAGACCCACCAATTGCCAGCGAGCGAGGCGGCAATTGACAATGTCGCGAAGCTCGATGGCCTTGCCGATGGCACGGCGCTGATTGCCGAATTGCGCGAAGTTTGCGGCGCGGTCGCAGCGCGGTATGACGATTTGCTGGGCGAAGATGACAGCACCACGGTGCAGGTCGACGTGCCGGAGGAATTCCGCGACCGGTTCGACGGGCGCGTGGAGCAATGGCGCGGAACGATCCGGGCGCTGCGTTCCACCGAAGCGCGCAAGGCCTTCGATGCCATCCGGCCCGACCTGCTGCAGGCACTTTCCAATGCCTCCGATCCTGATCGCGCACTGGCGCGGTGGGAGACATTCCTTTCCCGCCTGCCCACCGCCATCAACCTGTTCCGCCTGTTCGAGGAACGGCCCGGCCTGCTGGAACGGGTGCTGCGCGTGCTGACGCTGGCGCAGCCGCTGGCAGATGAACTGGCGCGCAAGCCTGAACTGCTTGATTCGCTGATCGACACCTCGGCGCACGACCTTCCTCCGGGCATTCCCGAATTGATCGCGCGCATGGCGCAAAGCGAGGATGCCGATTACGAAACGCAGCTCGACCGGTTGCGTCAGGTGGTCGGTGACGAACGCTTCTCGCTCGGCGTGCAACTGATCGAATGCCGTCAGGACCCGCTCGATATTGCCGAAGGATTGTGCCGGATTGCCGAAGCCGCAGTTGCGACGGGGGCTGGGATCGCGACGCGCGAATTCCGCCAGAAACACGGGCAGATCGGGAACGCGGAACTCGTCGTGCTTGGTCTTGGGCGGCTGGGTGGCGGTGCGCTGACCCACGCATCCGACCTCGATATCGTCTATCTGTTCACCGGGGGCGTCGGAGGCGAATCCGATGGCCCGCGACCGCTATCCTCCTCGCTGTATTTTAACCGGCTGGCGACCCGCGTCTCGGCTGCGCTGAGCGTGCCAACCGCCGAGGGCGCGCTTTACGAGATAGACACGCGGCTGCGTCCGCAGGGCAAGCAGGGTCCGCTGGCAGTGAGTTTCGACGCGTTCGAACGATACCAGCAGGAGGACGCATGGACGTGGGAGCATATGGCGCTCGCCCGCGCGCGGCCGCTGTTCGGTTCGGTGCAGGCCAAGACGCGGCTGTCCGAGATCGTTCGCGGCGTGCTGTGCCAAGAGCGCGATCCTGCCAAGCTACGCGAAGATGTCCTGAAAATGCGCGCCGATGTGCTCAATGCCAAGCCTCCCAAGGGGCCGCTCGATGTCAAGCTGCTGCGCGGCGGGCTGGTCGATTCCGAATTCCTGATCCACTATCTGCAATTGCGCGAAGGCATCGCGCTAGACCCGGCGCTGGAAAAGGCGATCGCGCAGCTCGCCGAGGCCGGACTGCTACCTCCCGAACATGCCGGTAGGCACCTGGCGCTCACGCGGTTCCTGGTTGCAGAGCGGCTGTTCGCGCCCGATGGCAGCGAGCCTTCCGAAGCGGCCTGCGATGTGCTGGCGAAAGCATGCGGTCACTCCAGCTATCTGGAGCTGTTGCAATCGATGGTCGATGCAAGGCAGGGGATAGCCGAGCAATGGCAGCGCCATTTCGACCAGACACTGGAGATAGAGTGATGAGTGCAGACACGAGCCCGCGTCCCGACGTCGGAGACACCATGCCCGATGTGGCGATGGAGGCGCCCGATGGGGCCAGCGTCAAACCCTCCGATTTTGCCGGAAAGCCGCTGGTGATGTTCTTCTACCCGAAGGATGATACACCCGGCTGCACAACCGAGAACAAGGACTTCACCGCGCTCAAGGGCGACTTCGATGCCGCCGGCGTGGCACTGCTCGGCGTAAGCAAGGATCCGCCGGCGAAACACGCAAAGTTCATTGCCAAGCACGATCTCGCTGCCCCGCTGGCATCCGACAAACCCGCCGATTCCGGCGAGGACGGGATTGCCGACGCGCTCGGCATCTGGGTCGAGAAGAACATGTATGGACGCAAGTATATGGGTATGGAGCGCACCACCTATCTGGTCGATGCGAAGGGCAAGATCGCGCAGGTCTGGCGCAAGGTGAAGGTCAAGGGCCATGCCGAGGACGTGCTGGCCGCGGCCAAGGCGCTCTGAAACCCGTTCCACCCGTTTGAGGCCCTTTTGCGCTCCGACCTTTCCCAAGCCATCCGCGCAGCGCTGCTGACCGGCGATAAACGCGCCAAGGTCATGCGGACGCGCGCGCTGGTCCGCGCCTGGCGACGAGGTGAATTGTCCAGCGGTTTCTCCGTTGCCATGCCCGATGCGCCGAACTGGCCCGAAGGCCTGGTAGTTCTTCCGCCTGCGCAAATGCCAAAGCGCGGCAAGGGCGGATCGGAGCGCAACAGGATCGCGCTTTGGCACAGTCTCGCGCACATCGAATTCGTCGCCATAGATCTCGCGCTCGATATCGTCGGACGGTTCGGAGCCGATATGGGTCGTGCGTTCGTCGCCGATTTCCTTGGCGTTGTTGCAGAGGAAGCGATGCATTTTGCCCTTATCGAGCGTCACCTCGCCACGATGGGCGCTCAGTATGGCGATCTGCCGGTGCATGACGGATTGTGGCAATCGGCCAGCGACACTGCCCACGATGTCGGAGCGCGGCTGGCGATCGTGCCGATGGTGCTGGAGGCGCGTGGACTGGATGTGACGCCCGCCACGCTCGAACGGGTGCGCAATCTGGGTGATTCGCGCGGCGCGATGATTCTCCAACGAATCCTTGACGATGAAATTCGCCACGTCCGTGCAGGATCAACCCATTTTGCCGCATATTGCGCCAAAAAGGGCAGAAATCCGCCAGATCACTGGAAAATGCTGGTAAAAAGTCACTTCCGCGGTCGCCTGAGGCCACCATTCAACGACTCGGCGCGTCTTGCAGCCGGTTTGTCGCGCGAATTCTACAGCGCTATTGCTTAGTTAAGTTTTGACCGCATACCCCACAATACATGAGGCGGACGGGAGTTCCGAAAATCCTCAAAAAATTTTTCCCGCCGGTGTTTTCGAACACCAGACGCGGGTCGGTTATTGGCACAATGCCTTTGACCTCAACGAGAAAAAGGGATCGCATGCTCGTCAAGATCACCAGTTTCATGGCTGCAGCCACCATGCTCGTCGCCACTCCGGCTTTGGCAGATGATGCCGCAACGACAGGTGCAATCGATACATCTGCAGTCGCATCCGCCGATGTCGATTCAGAATTCACCGAATTGTTTGCCAGCTGGGAAACGCTTGAGAACGGCGGCAGTGTCACGGCGACCGGCGCGGTTCGCGCTGCGCCTCGCATCGCGGTTTCGGTTCCCTCGCGCATGCCGGTTGACGGTGTTCGCCTGACCAGTGGCTTCGGTATGCGCGATCACCCGATCCTGCGTCGCCGCGCCCGTCACAACGGCGTCGACCTCGCCGCTCCGCGCGGCACTCCGGTGTACGCCACGGCAGATGGCATCGTCGAAATGGCACAATATTACAGCTCCTACGGCAACTATGTGCAGATCGGCCACGGCAGCGATATCGAAACGCGCTATGCCCACCTGTCGAGCTATACCGTCAGCGCTGGTGAGCAGGTTCGCATTGGCGACCTGATCGGCTATGTCGGTTCGACCGGCCGTTCAACCGGCCCGCACCTGCACTATGAAGTCCGCGTAGCAAACGATCCGGTCAATCCGATTCCTTACATGGTCGCGCAGCTCGAAGCTGACGAGGCCGAAGGCGCTGCCCGCGGCGGCCCCGAATAAGGCAGTATCAAATAGCAATTCTGACATGAAAAAGGCGGGCCGCGATGCCCGCCTTTTTCGTGTGGAATTTGTGTAGAGCTCGCAGCCTATTCGGCGAGCAGCCGGTGCGCCATGGCGCGCACATCATCGCCCATATCCTCTCGCTCCAAGGCGAGCGCAAGCGTCGCTTCGACGAAGCCCAACTTGTTGCCGCAGTCATAACGACGGCCCTCGAAGGTGACAGCGTGGAACGGTTGCGTACCGATCATCTGCGCCATGGCATCGGTCAGCTGGATTTCGCCGCCTGCGCCCTTGCCTTGTGTTTCGAGCGTGCGCATCACCTCTGGCTGGAGGATGTAGCGGCCGGAAATGATCTTGTTCGACGGCGCTTCGTCCACAGGAGGTTTCTCGACGAGGCCTTTCACCTCGGTCAGTGCGCCGCGGCTCTCGCCCGGATCGATCACGCCGTAGCTCGATACCGCTTCGTGCGGCACTTCGAGAACGGAGATCAGGTTTCCGCCCACTTCGTTATATGCATTGACCATCTGCGCCATGCAGCCCGGCTTGCCGACCATCATCTCGTCGGGCAGCAGGATCGCAAAGGGTTCGTCCCCCACGATAGCGCGGGCGCACCAGATTGCATGACCCAGGCCCATCGGAACCTGCTGGCGCACGGTAATCATGTCGCCAGGTGTAAAGCGGCTGGAATCGAGGACCCCCAGGTCCTTGCCGCGCTCCCCCATGGTGGTTTCGAGTTCATAGGCCACGTCGAAATGTTCGACGATGGCGGTCTTGCCGCGTCCGGTGACGAAGATCATCTGTTCGATACCCGCCTCGCGCGCCTCATCCACTGCATATTGGATCAGCGGCCGGTCGACGATCGGGAGCAACTCCTTGGGAATTGCCTTGGTAGCAGGGAGGAAGCGCGTGCCCAGTCCGGCGACGGGGAACACGGCTTTGCGGATTGGTTTCCGGATACTCATGCGCAGCTTAGTGGAAGGCCTCAGCCACGCGGTCAACCGCCATTCTCTTGGCAATGCGATTCCACAGAACTTTCGCGCTCGTCATGCGTTGTTCGGGCAAAGCATAGGAGGTTTCAATGATTATCAAGCTCGCAGCACTGGGTGCCCTGGGTTACGCCGGGTACCGATTTTACGAAGATCGCAAGTCGCGGCAGAACGAAGCCTTTGCAGAAGGCGAAGCCGGCGGGTCGAACTTCGCGCAGGTTCGCAATTCCGGTCCGAAGGCGATGAAGGACCCGCCCCAGAAAGACACCTGGGACAAGGTTGACGAGGAAAGCGACGAAAGTTTTCCCGCAAGCGATCCGCCCGCCAACTACTAGGCCAGCGATCTATTGACCGTCAGCCCGCTGTAAATCGGCAGCGAGCCACAATCTGACAGAAGTTGCGAGGCCGGGCGGATGCTCGGCCTCGAGCCGTTCGGCATCGATACGTGCAACAACTGCGTTGAGCGGCACACCATCACGCGCAGCGACGCCCTGGAGCAATTCCCAGAACATGGGTTCGAGGCTGATCGAGGTCTTGTGCCCGGCGATCTCTACCGAACGTTTGACGGGTGGGTGGTAAATATCTGTCATTGGATACTCACCACCCCGCCTGGATCAATACATGTGCTGGCCGCCGTTGATCGACAGCGTCGACCCGGTGACGAAGGCGCCTTCTTCGGCAGCGAGGAAACATACGCCGCGTGCGATTTCACTCGCCTGGCCGAGACGGCCGACGGGGATCTTGGCAACGATCTTTTCGAGCACGTTTTCCGGCACTGCGGCGACCATGTCAGTGTCGATATAGCCCGGCGCAATCGCATTCACGGTGATGCCGTAACGCGCACCTTCCTGAGCCAATGCCTTGGTAAAGCCGTGAATGCCGCTCTTCGCAGCGGCGTAGTTGACCTGACCATACTGGCCGGCCTGGCCGTTGATCGAACCGATGTTGATGATGCGGCCCCACTTGCGCTCTTTCATACCGGCAAATGCGGCCTTCGCCATGTTGAAGCAGCCACCCAGATTGGTGCGCATCACGTCGTCCCATTCTTCATAGCTCATGCGCAGGAGCGTTCCGTCGCGCGTGATCCCGGCATTGTTGACCACCACGTCGATCGGGCCGACTTCTTCCGCGATCTTGGCGCAAGCTTCCTGCGTGGCATCGAAGTCTCCCACATCGAACTTGTAGGTTGCAATGCCCGTCTCATCGGTGAAGGCGCGGGCGGCATCGTCATTGCCGGCGTAGCTTGCGACGACAGTAAAGCCGTCTTCCTTGAGCATTTCACAGACTGCACGGCCAATACCGCGAGTTCCTCCGGTGACGACTGCAACACGGGCCATATCTTCTCTCCACTGTTTCTGTTTTTTGGATTCGGGTCGTGCCGCATTCTTACGGCAGCGCCGGGGCAAAGCGCAAAGAAAAACCCCGCCAAGGCGGGGCTTCGAATACGAATTTCCGGGATCTAGAAGCGGAACTGCGTTCCGATATAGACAGCCTGGCTGTCCTTCTGGTCGATTTCAGGCAGCGGAACGATATCGCGGTCCTGCTCGTAACGCACACCGGCGGTGATGTTGAGATTGTCGGTCAGGCGGTAGCTGCCGCCGACATCGAGCAACTGATCGCTGACCGTCGCGCGCGAATCGCTGGTGCCGATGGGCGCATTGTCGTCCATCTCAACGCGCGCAGCAAAGCGGCTTTGCTCGTCACGCTTGCTTGTGCGCGGGACAAACGAGGAAAGGTCCGGAATATTGGCGTCAGACAGCGAACGCGAGACAACCGGCGAACGTGCGCCCGTTTCGATAGCAGAACGAGCGGCAGGCTGCGAAGAGCCCATCGCAAAACTGCCATACCCGCGTGCCAGACCAAGATTGTAGCGTGTGGGTGCAACGCGAAGTCCGCCGACCATGCCGTCCCGCGATGTGCCGACAACCGCACTGGAGAGCGCCTGGGCCGTCTGCTGGTCAACGCGAACTGCGACCGTAACCGACCGCTCGACGCGAGAAGTAGCGGCACTGGCAGGCGTAAAGCGCATCATTCGCGCCTGTCCACCAGACGCCTGCGCGACCAGTTCGGCGATATCGGGATCAGCGGATGCAGGCGTGAAGGCGAACTGGCTGGCGCTCTGCGCGTCGCCATCATCACTGAAAAAGCCGATGGCGAAAACCGAGCTTGGCAATGCGACAGCCAGCAGCGTGGCGGACGCTGCGAGCGCCACCTTGCTTACCATGCTGTTACGAGCCTTGCCCATAATGACACCATCTACTCCCCGCCCGATGCACCGCCAATTAACGAAAGAATCACTACGGCGCATCATCTGCGACTCGATAGCTAGGCTATCCAGATGAAATTTTCCACTAAATGCGAGTCTCTTAGCTGTCTTTTGCGATACTGTTGCTCTTGCGGCACAAATTCGTTCAGCAAGTCGAATCTGCTTTCGCGCCGCATTAAGCGCGCGTTCACGCCTTTGCGGCGCATTTGTGCGCAATCTTGCCGCTTCGCCTTGCCGCGCGCCATGCGGCTTGTATAGAAGCGGCGAACTTCGAAGTGGCGAATGCAGGCGATGGCGTCCGCAATCGCGATCAATAGGACTGACAATGGCCCAATCCACCTCCGCCCCGGTTTCCCGTTTCCGTCGCCTTGCCGGCGCTGGCCTCGTCGGCCTTGCCAGCTTCGCACTTGCTGCATGTGGCGGAGGCAATGACGAACGGTTGCGGGCAGATCTCGCAGCGTCGCAAGTCACCTCGATCGGCGTAAACTCCTACTTGTGGCGTGCGAGCCTGGAGACATTGTCTTTCATGCCGTTTGCCACGGCAGACAGTGCGGGCGGCGTGCTGATCACCGATTGGTATGTGAATCCCAACAGCCCGGGCGAACGGGTAAAGGTCTCGGTTTCCATCCTCGACCAGGATTTGCGCGCTGATGCCTTGCGCGTTGCTGCCAGCCGCCAGGTCAACCAGAACGGCACATGGGTCGAGGCCGAAGTGCAGGCTGCCACGATCCAGCGGCTCGAAGACATCATTTTGACCAAGGCGCGCGACCTTAGACGTTCCACCGTCAACTAAGTCCCGCTAGGGGACCGTCATGACCAACGAAAGATTCGATCCGTCTGTCGCCGACAGGCGCTGGCAGGCTGCGTGGGACGAGGCGCGCTGTTTCGAGGCGGACAGCGATAGCAACAAGCCGAAGAGCTATGTGCTGGAGATGTTCCCCTATCCCAGCGGGCGCATCCATATCGGCCACGTGCGCAATTACACCATGGGCGATGTGCTGGCGCGCTATCGCAAGATGCGCGGTGACGAAGTGCTCCACCCGATGGGGTGGGATGCATTCGGGATGCCTGCCGAAAACGCGGCGATGGAAAAGGGCGTCCACCCCGCAGGCTGGACCTATCAGAACATCGAGACGATGAAGGGCCAGCTCAAGCAATTGGGCTTTGCGCTCGACTGGTCACGCGAGTTCGCCACCTGCGATCCGGAATACTACGGCCACGAGCAGGCGCTTTTCATCGAGCTGTTCGAGAACGGGCTCGTCTACCGCAAGGAAAGCGAAGTGAATTGGGATCCGGTCGACATGACCGTGCTTGCCAATGAACAGGTGATCGACGGCAAGGGCTGGCGCAGCGGCGCCGAGGTGGAGAAGCGCAAGCTGAACCAGTGGTTCCTGAAGATCACCGACTTTGCCGACGAACTCCTTGCCGGCGTGCAGGCACTTGAAAGTTGGCCGCAGAAAGTGCGGTTGATGCAGGAAAACTGGATCGGCAAATCGCAGGGTTTGGAATTCGCATTCGAGCTTTCGAACGGCGAGACCTTGCCCGTCTACACGACGCGGCCTGACACGATCTTCGGCGCGAGCTTTGTCGCCGTGGCAGCAGATCATCCGGTTGCACAGGCGGTCGCGGCGAACAATTGCGAGGCGGCAAAGTTCATCGCGGAGTGCAAGCGCGGCGGGACGACCGCTGCCGAGCTGGAGACGGCGGAGAAGCTGGGCTTTGATACCGGCATCGGCGCGAAGCACCCGTTCACCGGCGAGCATCTGCCCCTGTTCATCGCCAATTTCGTTCTCATGGATTACGGCACCGGCGCGATCATGGCGGTTCCCGGCCATGACCAGCGCGACTTCGAATTCGCCACCAAATACGCCCTGCCGATCCCGCGCGTTGTCGCGGCGAGCGTGGAGGATGCCGGCGAGCCTTTCGATGGCGAGGCCGAGGCGGGTGACGGTGTAATCGTCAATTCCGATTTCCTCAGCGGCATGGAAGTCGAAGCTGCCAAGCGCGAGGTCATCACACGTGCCGAGGCTGGCGGCTGGGGCAAGGGCACCACGGTCTGGCGTCTGCGCGATTGGGGAGTTTCGCGCCAGCGTTACTGGGGCACCCCCATTCCCTTCATCCATTGCGATGACTGCGGCGTGGTGCCGGTTCCGCAAGATCAGCTTCCTGTGAAATTGCCCGAGGACGTTGATTTCTCGAAGCCGGGCAATCCATTGCTGCGCCATCCGACATGGAAAGATGTCGCCTGCCCCAAATGCGGCAGCGACGCGCAGCGCGAGACCGATACGCTCGACACATTCGTCAATTCTTCCTGGTATTTCCTTCGCTTTGCCAGCCAGCCGGCAGACAAGCCCTTCGACGCGGCAGAAGTCGCCAAATGGATGCCGGTCGACCAGTATATCGGTGGAATCGAGCATGCGATCCTTCATCTGCTCTATGCCCGCTTCTGGACCCGCGCGCTGGCGCGCTGCGGGAAGCTGGATGTGAAGGAGCCTTTCGCCAGCCTGTTCACGCAAGGCATGGTCACGCATGAAACATACAGCCGGAAAGACGGCGCGCGTGAAGAATACTTCATGCCCGCCGATGTAGACCGCACGGGGGACGGCGCGACGCTGAAGGCGGACGGGAAGCCTGTGCAGATCGGCAAGGTCATCAAGATGTCCAAGTCGAAGAAGAACGTGGTCGACCCGGAAGACATCATCCGTGATTACGGCGCCGACGCGGTGCGCTGGTTCATGCTGTCCGACAGTCCGCCCGAGCGCGACCTTCCGTGGTCCGAAGCCGGGATCGAGGGCTGCGGGCGCTTTGTCCAGCGGCTCTGGCGCCTGTTCGGCCACTACGATCCAACAGCAAGTGGTGAGGACAAGGGCCTCGCTCGCAAGACCCATCAGACTATCGCGGCGGTTGCCGACGATATTGAAGCGCTCGCCTTCAACAAGGCAGTAGCGCGGCTTTACGAGCTCACCAGTGCGACAGAGAAGGCCGCTCCTTCCGAGGATCGCAACCACGCGATCCGCTCGCTCCTTCTCATGGCCTCTCCCATGATGCCGCATCTGGCCGAAGAAGGCTGGCAAGCAATGGGCGAAAGCGGACTGGTGTCGGAGGCTGCCTGGCCGGACGTCGATCCGTCGCTGCTGGTCGAAGACGAAGTGACCATCGCGGTGCAACACATGGGCAAGCTGCGCGATACGCTCACCGCGCCCAAGGGGGCGTCGAAAGAGACACTCGAAGCGCTTGCGCTCGCTAGTGAGAAGGTCCAGCGTTCAATCGATGGAGCGGAAATTCGCAAGGTGATCGTGGTGCCCGACAGGTTGGTGAATATCGTCGCATGATACGTTTCTTCGCTCCTCTTGCCGCACTTGCATTGCTGGGTGGATGCGGCCTCCAGCCGATTTACGCAGGCGGATCGAACGGCACGGTCGCAAGAAGCCTTGCGCAGATCGATGTGGCGCCCATTCCCGGAGACGAAGGCTGGTTGATGCGCAACGCGCTTTCGGATCGCCTCGGGCGCGGCGCAAGCGGCGGTGGGACTCAATACCGGCTTGATGTTGTGCTGGATGACCAGCTGGAAGGGCTGGGCCTCCTCACCGACGATACGATCGGGCGCGAGCGTCGCACCTTGCGGGCACGCTATCAACTCGTCGACCTTTCAACCGATACCATCATCGTCGACGCGACCGCAGGTTCCGATGCCGGTATCGATGTTGTCGGCAGCGAGTACGCGACGATCGCCGCCGAACAGACGGCGCTCGAAAACCTGACGCAGGATGTGGCCGACCAGATCGTGGTGCGGCTTTCGCGCGTTTTGCGCGACCAGGGCGAATGAAGGCCAACCAGCGCGACTACGCACAGGCCGCGAAGCGCGCGGGTGCGAATTGCCGCCTGTTCTTTTTTTGCGGACAGGACGAGGCCGGAGCCTCCGCCGCCGTCGCGAAATTGATCGGGCATTTGCCCGAGGCGGGCGAGCGGGTCGATCTGTCGGGCGGTGAACTGAAATCCGATCCTTCGCGTCTGGTCGATGAAGCGCGCTCCACCTCCTTGTTCGGCGATGTCCGCCATATCCTTGCGCGCGTTTCGGGTGAGGAGGCGCATGACGCCATCGCCAGCTGGTGCGAGCTGGTTGATCGCGGCGAGGTCACTTACGGCTGGCCGATATTCATCGTCGCCACCTCTGCCACCGACAAGTCGCGCAGCGCCAAGCTGTTGATCAAGCGCGACGATGCGCTTGTGGCGATATTCTATCCGCCGGACCTCAGGTCGGTCACGAGCGATGTGCGCGCCATGGCCGATGCGGCGGGGATGCGTCTGGACGGATCGATCGCCGAGACGATAGCCCGTGCGGCGGGCATGGACGTGCGGCTGGCGCAGTCCGAAGTCGACAAGCTTGCGCTCTATCTCGATGCTTCGCCGCGTGCGCCCAAGACAGCCGACCAGGCCGCATGGGACGCGGTGGGTGCGAGTACCGAGGAAGATGGCTTCATGCCGCTGGTCAACGCGGCACTCGGCGGTGAACTTGGCAAATTGCCGCGTGAACTGGCGCGGATGCGCGAGGTTTCCCTCAATCCGGTGGGCGTAGCGCTGGCGATGGAGCGGCGCGCCGCGCAATTGGCTACTCTCGCGCCAAAGCTGCGTCGCGGCGATGACATGAAGCAATTCCTGCGCGCCAACGGAGTGTTTTTCAAGGAGCACCGCGAAGTTGGCGACCAGCTCATGCGATGGAGCGGAGGCAAGCTGGAACGCCTCGTCCCGCGCCTTGCCGATCTGCACCGCTCTTTGTTGGCCAACAGCCAGACTGCCGAGCTGCTGTTGGCGCGCGAATTGACGCAGATTGCGCGGTATGCAGCGGCGCGACGGTGAGTCCTCGGCAGGCGTGATGTTGGCATCGGCGTAGCACTAGCCTGTTCGATGAGTCATATAACTAGGGGAGCTCGGAGACCTAATCGCTGCGTAGGAGGTGCAGTTCATTGGAAGGTGCTGGCCGCTCGTCTAAGGAGTGCTTCTAGTCGCGCTGTTGCTCTGGTGCCTTGAGCGTCAACTGGCGATATCGCGCAAGGGGGGTGTAGGGGTAAAAGGGGATTAGAAATTCAAGCTCATGCATAGCAGAAAGCGGTGGGGAAATTTGGTTGATGGTCGCTCCCAATCCAATCTCGTCGTTTGACATTTTTCGTAAGTTTGATGATACATCGGAAATGGAGAGAACTCGATTTTGGAGCCGGTCCAATCGCCAGCAAAAACAGTCTGACACTTGGCACGAGAAGCTCGAAGCGTGGCTCCCCCTTTGTGCGGAAGCACGCACCCGTGAGGATGAGCTTGACTGTTTGGGCTTCCTCCTCGCTCATCTTGAACTTGCTACCGGCAAGGTTCGGAGTTTCGTCGACGTCGAGGAAAATACATCGAGAATCGAACAATTGCTTGAATTAGGCGCTTCGGATTCCGCTGTTGCCGAATTGCTTCGGGATACACCGCACGGGTTCATGATGTCTCGCTCACTTGACGGGCGGACAATCTGTACGATCGTCGTCCCTGGCATGGCCGACGAGATTTCGTTTAAAAGTCATAGTGAGCCTATGGCGCGGATCGGTGCGGCTGCGCAAGCCATGATCAAATTGGCAGGCGGCAACACCGCACCGGCCTCCCTCTTTAAGGCGCAGTTCCGAAACTAGCGAATGGCTGAACGACCTCAGTTGTCGGCAATCACATGGGATGGCGTTCGTTGTCGGTTGCCCTCGATCATGTCGTTAAGGCTTTCAAAGCCTGTTTGATCGGCCCGCATTTGCCTTGCAAGGCAGGACGACATACGCGCCATGCCATCATTCGTCAGTGTGACGAACTGCACACGGTTGTCGGTCAACGATAACTCCGATTCCAAGTACCCCATCTCCTGAAGCACCGAAAAATAGCGCGTTGCAGTAGATGCCGGTACACCCGATGCGATCAGGACCTGCGACTTCCGCGCACGCTGCTTCTCGACACTCTTCACGAAGAGGTATAGCAGCATGTCCCAGCACGGTTCGCCGAACACGTCGGCGTCGAACGACTTATGCCGTCGTTGGCGATCGACGAATTCCTTGGATGCACATGCGCCCAACGCCTGCAAAGACGCGAGTTCGTAGGCGAAGATTGCTCCCTTTCGAACAGTGTATTTGTTCTCCAGTTCGTTGGCGAGGGCAAGCATGTCGTGCGCCACTGCCCGTAGCCTGGCTGCGCGCGCATGAGACTCATCCTGTTTCATATTTGCTGCCCTTTTTGCATGCTGAATATTCCGTCCGTACTAATTATAAGGTGATCAATGACCTGAATTTCGAGCGCGTGGGCGATCGAAATTAAGTCTTCGGTAGATTTGCAATCACTATCGCTTGGCCGGCACGATCCGGAGGGATGGTTGTGCGCGATCAGCAGGCCATTGGCGCCCAAGTCGAGGGCGCGATGGACTAAATGTCTGATACGCATCAGCATGGCCCCAAGAGTACCGACGGCCACGTCCTCTCCGGCCAAAAAGATATGGTCTTGATTAAGAAAAATCGCGTGCATTCGTTCTTCTACCGGGTTGTGCAGTCTAGCCCGCAGGTAGCCATGCAGCAGTTTGTCATCCGAACGCACTTTTTGGCCAACCAATTGCTCGTTTGCCGCAAAGCGCATCAGCTCGCGCGCGGCACAAATGGCCGCGGCTGCAGCGTTATGCTGCGGCAAGGCAGCGACCAGCGCTTCGGGCGATGCATCGACAGAACGTGCGATCGTGCCAAAATGTGCCAGCAATTGCCGCGCGACCACGCCTGCCTGATCTCCGATCAGGGGCGTGAGGTAAGCCGCCAAGGTCTGCTCTGCAGGCCACGCGCCTTTCTGCGACTTTGTTTCCAAACACCGATTGCGAAAGCCAACATCTGCAAATAGGATGGAAGCCGGATCAGCACCCAGTAAGCCAGCGGTGCCATTTCTTCGAGAACGCCGCGTTGAAAATGCATGAGCACTGCAATCAATTGTGCTGCAAGAATCCATAAAGGGTATATCCTGTTAGCTCGCAAGGCGACTGACGAGAACGCTACAAACATCAAAATGTCGAGCATCAGATACGGGACTTCTATCTCTCGTGAGAGTGTCTGTGGAACGAACTGACGGTAGATGATCTGCAGGGCGATCGCTGCGACAAAGATCAAGCCTATCTGCCTTTCGGGAGCCTCGCCGCGAAACCAAGCCCAGATCGCCAGCGCGGCGAACAATCCGTATTGTAGATAGTGGCGGTTTTCGATGAGCAGGATTACCATGTATGGTCCGCCCGATCATAAAGTCGCCTGCTGGTCAAGACCGCGTTACGCCGCTGTTTTTACTGCTTCGATGAAGGGCTCTGTCGGGCACCGGGTTCCATCATCAGGGATCGCCGTGATCCTTGTGAAGTCGCTGCGCAGGGATTTGTGCGCCTTGGCGATTTCACCTTGCGCTTCGACGAGCTTGGACATGGCTGCCTGAACGCGCATCACGGCAGTCATGCCTTCATATGGGGCAACTTCTGTCCGCGTACGCACCTCCATCATGCTCTGCATCAGTTTGGCGTGTGCATGCAAACTCTGGTTGGCGAGATCTTCGGCGAAGGCGAGATTCTCGGCTACGCGACGTCCGGCGCATTCTACGGACATTTTCATATTTCAACTCCTTCACCTGCCGCTTCGAATTAGGCGGTGTGATCATCATGACCAGAGGCGGAGAAGGTTCAGGCCAAGTCGCTGAGCGTGTCGGCCACGGCGAGAAGGACAAGCAACAAAATCGCCAATCCAATCGCCGCGCCAACGACGTAAGCCCAGCGCGCGACCGTGGCATTTTCCCCGTCGAGCACCTCCGGGACCAACCGTTCATCCTGTCGCCCTATCCACGGAGGCGTTGCATCAACTGCAAACGCATCGGAAAATAGCAACTCGGTATCGGGCCGGTTCCGAGCGGTGTCTTCGCCGTGATCGGAGGCGTTTGGGAGATGATTTTTTTGCCCTGTATATTTTATACAGGCTCTCTCATCGAGCGTTGTCTCACTTCCGCCGACAGCCGTGGGGAATGGTCGCGTTATTTCCGTGCTCGAAAGTTCTTCGCGTGCCAGGCGAGCCAACTCGCTTTTCGTAATGCCGCCAAACTTGCGGCGAAGCGTCTCGATTCGCTGTGCTACAGCAGAATGTGAAATCGCCAAGCGCGCAGCGATTTCCTTACCAGTCAATCCTTCGGCAAGAAGGATTGCGGTTTCCAGCTGCTTCGCGGGAAGATCAGAGAGTCTGATTTTGGAACAGTTAAAGCCAGCCATATAGTCAAAATAAGCTATTCCGCTCCAAAATTTCAAGCTTTTCCGGCACTAGCTACTAACGGGCTTTCAGGGTGTCGACCACTCGCGACATGTGCGCTGCTGCCATGGCTTCGCCCGCCAAGTCGAGATCGGCCAGCAATTCTTCCGCAAGCGAGAGCGAATCGATTTTTGCATCCGGTGCTTTTCGAGTATCGGTATTGCTCAGAATACCCTCCTTCAGGTAATCTCGGCATTATCGTAACATCATGACCAAGTTTCCATTAATTTCAATACATATTGCGGGGGATTGCGGGCGCTGTCAGAGCAAATGCCCCGGCTAGCGAAATATTGCCGATAGGCGAGGGCAGAGCCATGCCCAGACCCAAGAAGCCAGCCCGTCCGTTCCGTTATTTCAACTCATCGCCGGAGATTATCCGTCTGGTTATGATGTCGAGAATCTGCTGGCAGATCGCGGCATCGACATCTGTCATGAGACGGTTCGTATGTGGTGGAACCGGTTTGGTCCGCTGTTTGCAGCCGATATCCGATGCCAGCGGATCAGCCGGATGCGAAGCTTCAGAAACTGGCGTTGGCACGTCGATAAGGTGTTTGTGAAGATCAACGGCGAGACGCATGACCTGTGGCGAGCCGTCGACCATGAAGGTGAAATCCTTGAAAGCTACGTCACCAAGAAACGAGACAAGTCTGCGGCATTGCACTTCCTCAAGAAGTCGCTCAAGCATCACAGCAAGGCCAAGACTATCGTAACCGACGGTCTCAAATCCTATCCGGCAGCGATGCGCGACCTTGGCAATCTAGAATGTCAGGAGATGGGGATCTGGCAGAACAATCGAGTAGAAAACTCGCACCTACCCTTTCGACGACGAGAGAGGGCCATGCTCAATTTCAGGCAGTTGAGATCACTGCAAAAGTTCGCCTCAGTACATGCAAGCGTCCACAATCGTTTCAACGCAGAACGCCACCTCACCGATCGACAAACCTACAAGACCTCTCGCTCAGCCGCCCTGGTTGAGTGGCAAAACCTGATGGCTTGAGAGCCGAGCGGGCAAAGGGCTCTTGCGCTGATCAGAGACGAGTTGCGATTAGACTGACTGCACTCGTCAATCTGTTGGTGCCAAACGTGCAGAGTCTCAAAGTCAACGACGAGATTTTTCGATCGAATGGCAGTTGCGATAAACTCGATTGCTTTGATGCCGATTTGAGACACCGGAATGATAATTTTGTCGCTCTTATACAATTTGCTTTGGTAAAAATCATTTATGAGATACAGGCACTTAAGACTTGCTCCTAAAGGCACAAATTGAAAAATCTGAACATAATCGACCGTTCATCTGAATGTGAAGAGATGTCCGCGCCATCCTTTTTCGCTGGTCGAGGCGCTCCTGCTTCGGACAGGAGCGATCGGCTGCCTCCCCCCCCTAAAAATGGACTTGCTCCGTCTCTCGAACTGCGCCGTATCCAGCTCTATTGCGGTATGGTGCTCCTCGATTTCGCCATCCTCGTGACAGCTTTTTATGCAGTCTCAGCCATCTACTTGGGGAGCTTTGACGACTTGGGTCGGCTCAGGAGCGGAATGTTAACCGCATACGGTATCTTACCGCTTTACGTTATCCTCGCAATGTACAATGGTACCTATTCGCGGCGTGCCCTAACAAACTGGCAAAACTCTGCGCTCAGGGCATTGGCGGCATTGTTTGTCTCGGCTGCGCTTCTCATTTTTCTCGCCTTCTTCCTGAAGAGCAATGCAGAGTTTTCGCGTGTTGTCTTTGCGACGGGGTTGGTTGTCTCTTCCTCGCTAATTGTCGCCATACGCATTTTAGCGTCGCGTCTCATCATCCGCAGTTGGGGGCCTAGTCCGATTAACAAGTTGGTAATTCTGGCCGGCGGGCCGGACTTTACCCTGCCCTTTGCTTTCCACGTCCACGCAGAACGTCATGGCTTGAGGCCGGACATCGAAGATCCAGTGTCGCTTAACCGGCTTGGCCAATATCTTCGTAACATGGATGAGGTCATTGTCAGCTGCGGCGAAGCGGATCGAGCGGCGTGGTCAGAAGTCCTCAAGGGTACCGGAATACACGGAGAAGTAACGCACCAGCTTTCTCGCGAAATCGGCGCGATGGGGGTTGTTCACCATGATAATGTCGGAGTGTCCGCGCTGAAAGTTTCTGCGCGGCAGCTAGGTTTGCGCGCGCGCGCAATCAAACGGCTGTTCGATCTGGTAGTCGCTGGCGCGGCATTGCTGATCTTGTCACCGTTGCTGATGCTGACTGCGTTGCTGATCAAGCTGGAGGATGGCGGACCCGTCCTTTTCATTCAGCGGCGAGTGGGTCGTGGCAACCAATTTTTCGATATCCTTAAATTTCGCTCCATGCGCGAAGGCGATATTGACGGAACCCGCTCTGCTGCGAAAGATGATGACCGGATTACGCGCGTCGGCCGCTTCATCCGCCGCACCAGCATTGATGAAATGCCGCAACTCATCAATGTGCTGAAAGGCGAAATGAGCATGGTTGGTCCGCGGCCTCATGCGCTGGGGTCGAAAGTCGGGAGCAAACTTTTCTGGCAGGTCGATCGCAAATATTGGCAGCGTCATGGTTTGCGCCCTGGCATCACTGGCCTGGCGCAGGTGCGCGGACATCGTGGAGCGACTGAGACAGAGTCGCACCTGACCGAGCGGTTGTTGTCGGATCTGGAATATGTCGAAGGTTGGAGTCTATGGCGCGATCTTCACATCCTGATTTGGACCGCCCGCGTGCTCAAGCACGACCGCGCGTTTTAGGCGCAGTTAGTTTTTGCGCACTCCGGCAAGAAAAGCGCGGTAAGCATCGGCAATCCCAATGCGCAGGCCGATTTTTGGCGCCCACCCCATTTTGGCGAGCTTATCGCCGCTCATCAGCTTGCGCGGCGTGCCGTCGGGCTTGCTGATGTCCTTCGTGATCTTGCCGTCAAAGCCGACAACGTCGCATACGATCCGGGCGAGCTCAATAATTGGCAGGTCTTCACCCGATCCCAGATTAACGTGGCTCTCTCCCGAATATTCTTTCAGCAGGAACACCGCTCCATCGGCGAGGTCGTCTACATGCAGGAATTCGCGCCGGGGTAAGCCGGTGCCCCAGATCTCGATGCTGCCTACGCCTGCTTCCTTTGCCTCATGCGCCTTGCGGATCAGCGCGGGCAGCACGTGGCTGTTGGCGAGGTCGAAATTGTCACCGGGGCCATAGAGATTGGTTGGCATGGCGCTGATGAAATCGCAGCCATATTGCCTCCGGTAGGCCTGGCACAGCTTGACCCCGGTGATCTTGGCAATCGCATACCATTGATTGGTTGGCTCGAGCGGTCCGGTAAGCAGCGCATCCTCCGAAATTGGCTGCGGCGCCATTTTCGGATAAATGCAGGAGGAGCCAAGGAAGAGCAGCTTTTCCGCCTCATTACGGTAGGCCGCCTCGACCAAATTCGCCTCGATCATAAGGTTGTCGTAGAGAAATTCTGCCGGATAGCTGTCATTGGCGAGGATGCCGCCCACTTTGGCTGCGGCGACAATCACCGCATCGGGACGGTTCTCTGCAAACCAGTCGCGCACGGCGCTTTGCTCGCGCAGATCGGTGCTGCGGTTGCTTGTCAGGATGTCGCAGCCTTCGCTCGCCAGCCGCCGGACAATGGCTGAGCCGACCATGCCCTTGTGTCCGGCGACATAAACGCGCTTGCCGGCAAGCTCATATCCCATCAGTCCGCGCCCGCGATGGGTTTAGCCTTCATCAGCTCAAGATCGGCCAATACCATTTCGCGCGCCAGTTCACGCGGCGAAGTGTCATGCTTCCAGCCGAGCTTTTGGTGCGCCTTACCCGGATCGCCGAGCAGCAATTCCACTTCGGTCGGTCGGAAATAGCGCGGATCGACTTCGATCAGCAGACGACCGTCTTCGACCGCATAACCCTTTTCCTCGACCCCTTCGCCGCGGAATTCGACCGGAATGCCGGCATCTTCGAAGGCCCAGCGCACGAATTCGCGCACCTCGGTGGTCACGCCGGTGGCCAGGACGTAATCGTCCGACTCGTCCTGCTGGACCATCATCCACATGCCGCGCACATATTCACGCGCATGACCCCAGTCGCGTTTGGCATCGAGATTGCCGAGGTAAAGCTTATCCTGCCGTCCAAACGCAATCGCTGCAGCTGCACGTGTGATCTTACGGGTCACGAAAGTTTCGCCGCGCATCGGACTTTCGTGATTGAACAAGATTCCGTTCGACGCGTGAATGCCATAGGCCTCGCGGTAGTTCACCGTAATCCAATAGGCATAAAGCTTGGCCGCGGCATAGGGGCTTCGCGGATAGAAAGGCGTGGTTTCGCGCTGCGGTACCTCCTGTACAAGCCCATAAAGCTCCGACGTGGAAGCCTGATAAAAGCGCGTCTTGTCCTCCAACTTGAGGATTCGGATCGCTTCGAGCAGGCGCAGCGTACCAACAGCGTCTGCATTGGCAGTATACTCGGGCGTTTCAAAGCTGACCGCGACGTGGCTTTGCGCAGCGAGGTTATAAACCTCGTCCGGCTGCACTTCCTGCATTATGCGGATTAGGTTGGTGCTATCGGTCAGATCGCCGTAATGCAGGTGGAAGCGCTGGTTATCGACATGCGGATCTTGATAAATATCTTCGATACGGCCGGTGTTGAAGGATGAAGAGCGGCGTTTGACGCCATGAACTTCATATCCCTTCTCGAGAAGCAGCGGTGCCAAATAAGCCCCATCTTGCCCGGTGACGCCTGTAATGAGGGCTGTTTTGCCTGAATGCGAAGGGGTCATTCGTTTTCCTCAGATGCTTTGCGCCAGCCTCAAGCGCATCGAATGGCAAAGCGCAAGGGCGGCGGGCTTCGAAAGGGAAGAATTGCGGTTGCGCTCACCGCGTAACTATCACTAGTGCGTGGAAAAATTACCGATGAAGGGATCACTCACTTGAAGATAGCCATATTCGGGCTCGGCTACGTCGGTTGCACGGCAGCCGGCTGCATAACCCATCAGGGGCACACGGTCGTCGGTTTCGACGTGAGCGAAGCCAAGGTGGCTCAGGTCAACACTGGCCGTTCGCCGGTGCGCGAACCGGGCCTCGATGAATTGATTGCAAAGGCTCAAAGCGAAGGCAGGCTAAGCGCTGCGTGCCAAATTGGAGACGCACTCGACGACTGCGATATTGCCATTGTGTGCGTGGGTACACCCAGCGGCATCGATGGGGCGCACGATATGAGCTACATTGTGCAAGTTACCCGCGATATTGCCAATGCTGTCAAAACCGATCGTACCCGTCCGCTCACGGTTGCTTACCGCTCGACGATGCGCCCTGGCTCGACCGATCAGATCATCCGTCCAATTTTTCGCGCGAAATTGGGCGAGCGGACTGACGCGCTGGTAGAGCTTGTCTACAACCCCGAATTTCTGCGTGAAGCAAGCGCTATCCAAGACTATTTTAATCCGCCCAAGATCGTCCTCGGAACGCTGGATGGCACGCCGAACGCGAATATGGAGCGATTGCATGAAGCGATTGACGCACCAGTGTTTCACGTCGGAATGCGCGAGGCTGAAATCACCAAGTTCGTCGACAACACTTGGCATGCGACAAAGGTTGCCTTCGCGAACGAGATTGGCCGAGTGTGCCAGAACCTCGATATTTCCGCGCGGCAGGTGCACGAAATTTTCGTGGCAGATACCAAGCTCAATATATCGCCCTATTATACCCGACCAGGCGGGCCGTTTGGCGGATCATGCCTGCCTAAGGATGTGCGCGCATTGCAGCATATCGCGGCCGATATTGGTGCCAACACCCATTTGGTGGATTCGCTGATCCGCACGAATGAAGCGCATAAACATCATCAATTTGTTCAGGCATCCGAGGGCCTAGAACCCGGCGCGCGGATCTTGCTGGTCGGGCTGGCCTTCAAAAAGGACACTGACGATTTGCGTGAAAGCCCGGCGGTGGATCTGGCGCGCAAGTTTCTCGATGCTGGCTTCGAAGTCGATATTTTCGATCCTGCGCTGAAGCCTGAGCAGCTCGTCGGGCAGAACCTTGGCTATACCTTTGCTTTCCTGCCCGCGATCGAAACCCTGCTGGTCGATCAAACCACTGCGGAGGCTGGCGGCTATTCACGCATTATTGCGACCAATCGACTGGCCGATACGCTGGAACTGGGCGACACGCCGATAATGGATGTGAGCAGTATCAATTGACCGCGCAAGCTGAAGAAAAATTCGCTTTCCCGTCCCATATTGAAGGTCAGCCGCTTGCAGGTAAATCCCTGCTTATCGTGGTGGAGAACCTGCCCCTGCCCTTCGATCGGCGTGTCTGGCAGGAAGCGCGGACGTTGAAAGCTGCCGGGGCCACAGTATCCGTCATATGTCCCATCGGTAAGGGATATGAAAAGCGCTACGAGGAAATTGAAGGCGTCCACATCTATCGTCACCCGCTTCCGCTGGAAGCCAATGGCCCGTTGGGCTTCTTGGTGGAATATGGCGCTGCGCTGTTTTGGGAAACAGTGCTTGCGTGGCGGATTTTCTTCAAACGTGGTTTGGATGTCATTCAAGGTTGCAACCCGCCCGACCTGATTTTTCTGGTCGCACTGCCGTTCAAGCTGTTCGGTGTGAAATACATCTTTGATCACCACGACATCAATCCCGAATTGTATGAAGCCAAGTTCGACAAGCGCGGGTTCTTCTGGGAGCTGATGGTGCTTTTCGAAAAGCTGACCTTCAAAGCAGCCGATGCCTCGATCGCTACCAATGAAAGCTACAAACGGATTGCCATCGAGCGTGGAGGCATGGAGCCCGACAAGGTGTTTGTCGTGCGCTCCGGCCCTGATTTGTCTCGTTTGAAGCGCGTTGAACCCAACCAGGCATTGAAGGACGGCAAGCGCTTCATGGTCGGCTATGTCGGCGTTATGGGCGAGCAGGAGGGGATTGATCTGCTCATCGAAGCGGTGGACCATCTGGTGCACCAGATGGATCGGCACGACATCCGGTTTGTGCTTGTTGGCGGCGGACCAGCGCTATCCGGTCTTAAGCGGATGGTCGCGGATTGTGGTCTGAATGAATGGATTCATTTCACCGGCCGCGCACCTGATCAGGAATTGTTCGAAGTACTTTCCACTATGGACATTGGAGTGAATCCAGACCGAGTGAATTCGATGAACGACAAGTCGACCATGAACAAGATTATGGAATACATGTCGCTCGGCAAGGCGATGGTCCAGTTTGACGTGACCGAGGGGCGGTTCTCGGCGCAGGAAGCCTCATTGTATGCCAAGGCTAACGATCCGATCGACATGGCGGAGATGATTGTGGAATTGTTAGATGATCCAGTTCGCCGCTCAAGAATGGGTGAATTTGGCCGCAAGCGAGTCGAAGATGATCTCAATTGGACTCGTCAGATCGAGCCTTTGTTGCGTGCCTATCACGCTGTTTGTGATTAGGAGTATGAAGAGCCTGCGGTTTTTGTCTCAATCTGCGAATGTAAAGTAAAGCCGACAGCCCAACAATTCCGGTCAACAGTCCATCCAGAATCCAATTTAACCTGATAGGCCCTGAATAAAGAAGCTCGTCAGTTGCGTGTAGCGAAATCAGTCGCAGCGCCAATAGCGGTAAAAAGGCGAGAATTGCGATTTGGGCTGCCAGCAGATATCTGATCCTCTTCGAATTCCGCGTTCGCGACCAGGATCGCCATGCGAAATAGACCAGCAGCAATGCAATCACGACGACAAGCACGAAGAGCGGTGCTTGGAGATCCCATCTGTCATTGTATGACAAGTGGCTGTTGTCACGGAGAGCTGCTCTAAGAGTTTCGCGCAATTGATGTTCAATATTGCCGATCCTGTTCGCCATCAGGATAACAAAGCAACTTCCGATTAGCGCCCAGCTCAGGATATGTCGATGCGGCGCGCCATCGCGATGTGCAAGCAGTGCTGCAACGATACATACCAGCATGACCGCAAGGTAGACCGCCACCGAGAAGAGCGATGTTAGTGTCATCCCAATTTATCCTATGGCTAGCTTGGGCCAGATAATAGACTCGCACACTGAATGCAATTTCAGCCCCGTGGCTTCGTTGCAGTGCGGAATGGTTGCAACGCCTTTATAGATACGGGTTGTCGCGTTGCAGACCTATGGCTAATGGCCTTCTCTAATCAATGCCGAAATGGAGTGGCCTGGGTGGCAATAAGTATCAACGACTTTTCAGAACGGCGCTGCTGGCCATCGTTTGCGTTGATCTGTGCAGTGGGTCTCGCACTTGCCGGTTGTGCCAGTGGTCCGGAGATTAAGTCGGGTCCAGTATCGCCTCAGGCAAATGCAGCGCTTGGCCAGGATGTATTGGAGCAATCGCGAACATCGGACTTCGTCATTCGCCCCATGGATGTCCTGTCCGTGGCGGTGTTTCGCGAAGAGGGACTCTCCCTGCCGCGCGTGACTGTAGGTTCCGACGGTTTCATTTCGCTGCCCCTTCTGGGGCCGTACCAGGCATCCGGCAAAAGCCCTCGAGAGATGGAACAGCACCTCGAAGTACTGCTCGGCGCGAGGTATCTTCGTGAACCGAATGTCGCCGTGAATGTGCTGGAAACTGCATCGCATGTCGTAACGGTCGAGGGGCAAGTCGAGACCCCGGGAATTTACAGTTTTCAGCCCGGCACACGTTTGTCTGGCGCGATCGCGCTCGCCAGCGGGCCAACACGCGTAGCCGACGCAGCAAATATCGCGATATTCCGTCACAATGAAGAAGGCCTTGCGATTGCCAAATTCGATTATCGGGCGGTGCAAGCCGGCAGGACGATCGACCCATTGCTGCAGCCGGGAGATCGCGTAATCGTTGGCACCGACAGCCTTTCACAATTCTGGCAGGATGTGCTTCGCTCTCTGCCGGTCTTCGCATTGTTTACTCAGATTTGATGGCGAGAAAATAGATGTCACAGTCAGGCTCCGCAGAGCGTCCTGCCGAAGGACTAGCTGACCGCTATCTTCCCGAAAGTGATCGAACGGGGAATGAGCAAACACGCCCCGTCGGCATGTTTGAAATGGAAAATGTTCGCGCGATCTTGTGGCGGCAACGCTATGTGCTGATGGGCGTGATCGGGCTTGCACTTGTCGCAGGCCTCGTGCTGACCATGTTGACGACGCCGACGTATCGCGCATCCGCAACGGTGCGGATCGATACAAGCACCAGCACGATCGTTGAAGGGCAGGACCTTTCCGACCCCTACATAAACCCGTCCCAGGTCCCCACTTTTTTGGCCACACTTACTCGGGTCATCGAGAGCCGCGATATGGCCTTGCGCGTCGTAGACTCGTTAAATCTCGACGAGAACGAGGCGTTTCTGAGTGAATTGGCCACGACCCCTCGTCCTGATGGCGTTAGTGAAGAAATGTTTGAGGAGCAGCGACGTCAGGCGGCAGCGGGCATTTTGCTTGAAGGACTGGAAACGCAGGTTCTCGATATTACGCAGATCATTGAAATCGGTTATTATTCGCCCGATCCCATGCTCGCAGCTAAAATCGCCAACGGCTACGCCGAAAATTTTCTGATCGATGACATCAACCAGTCACTCGAAGCCAATTCCTACGCGCGCGAGTTCCTCGAAGGAGAGATTGCCGATATAAGGGCCGAATTGCGCGATGCGGAAATGAGGGCTATCGCCTATGCTCGCGCCAACCAGATCATCGCGCAGCCGATTGCTTCCCCGGCGGAAGATTCTTCATCCGCATCGGGCACCTCGCCGACTCTGACGGCCTCCAATTTGATGCAGGTGAACGAGGCGTATACGGACGCGCGGGCGCGGCGCATCCAGGCCGAACAGCGCTGGCGTGCAATTGCCGGCACTCCCGCGGTACAAATTGCCGCAGTGCGCGACAATGGCGAAATCCAGTCGTTACGTGCGCGTTTGTCGGAACGCCGCGGACGTCTGGCAGATCTGCGCGAGCGCTATCAGGATGATTACCCTGAGGTGCAGGAAGTATCGTCTGAGATCGAAGCAATCCAGGAAGAGATCGCGTCTACAAGTGCGCAGATCAAGAACAGCATCCGGGATGAGTTCCAGATTGCCGCCCGCCAGGAGAACGCCCTGCGTAGCGAACTTGCTCAGGTGTCCGATGCGTCACTCGACGAGCAGGATCGCCGGGTTCAATACAATATTATCGATCGTGAAGTGCAGGCGCTGCGTTCTCAGCTCGAGAACCTGATGGAGCGTAACAACCAGATTTCCTCCGCTGCCAATTTGCGCAGTAACGACTACACCTTGCTCGACAGGGCAAGGCCGTCGGATGCCCCGGCATCTCCCAATTTGTTCAAGAACCTGTTTATCGCGCTCGTGTTGGGCAGTGCGCTCGCGGTGGCCTTGGCTGTGCTTCGCGAATTGCTGGACGATAGGTTGCGATCTGTCGATGATGTTGAGCGGCGCATGGGACTTACAGCCCTTGGCCAAACCCCTTATGTCCATAGAGGTGTCGAGGGCGAGATAACCAACAGCTTCAGTCCCATCAGCGAAGCCTACGCGTCCATCCGCGCTACGCTGGACTATGTCTTTTCCTCGAGCGGGAAGAAGATCATCCAGTTCACCAGCAGCCAAGCTGCGGAAGGCAAATCTACGTCAAGCGCTGCCATCGCAACGAAATATGCCGAAATTGGCCGCAAGGTCTTGCTGATTGATATGGATCTCCGCCGTCCGGCTCTTCATTCGCTATTTGGGAAATCGCGTCAGGAAAAGGGTATCGTTGAAGTCCTGTTCGGCCGAGTCGAATTAAGCGAAGTGCTAATCGATGTAGGCGTGGACAATCTCCATTTTGTGCCCGTCGGCGAAGTTCCTGGGGATCCCATCGGCATCCTCTCGTCGGGGCTGATCCCTGAATTTCTCAAGAAGGTCAGACCGCATTACGATCTCATCATCATCGATGGTTCGCCCGTGTTGGGGATTGCCGATGCGCCCCTTTTGACACGGTTCGTCGAGGGTGTTGTTTTCATCGTCGAGGCAAATCAGGCAAAATCGCGCGGAGTGCGGACGGCCGTGCGTCGCCTTAACGACGTGGATGCAAATCTGGTTGGTGCTGTCGTGACAAAGTTCCGCGCGCTCGATGCCGGCCAAAGCTACAGCTATCAATACAGCTACTACGCCTACGATTCCAAATCTTGACGTAGCTGAAGCGTCGGTCCTTTCGGGCCGCTATCGGACGACTGATGTACATGACCCGACAGCCGATCATCGCGCACCTTTCAGCGGATTTTCCGGATCCTTTCATCGAGCGTAAGACGCCGGTAATTCGCGCCTTGCTCGAACTGACGAAGGATAGTTTCACCCACCGCGTCGTGTCGATCAACCGCGGGGCCGTTGCGCCCTTCCGAACTGCGCTCGCAGCGATAAAAGGAGCGGGTACGCCGGAACTCGAATATGAGCGCCGTGCTTTTGCCGATGGTGTCGCGCTGTCTTATCGTGCTCCTCCGCGCGGGATCATGCACGCTACAATGCTGCGCCAGCTTGGAAATGTGATCGCCCAAGACATGCTTCGGGAAAAGCAATTGCCGGACCTGCTGATCGGACACAAGCTGACGGTGGAGGGTATTGCGGTTGCGCACGCCGCCGCCATAGTTGATCGGCCTTACGCCCTGACAATCCAGGGCAATACGGATGTGAAGATCCTGCGCGCACGGCCGGACTTGCGCCCCCTGTTCCGACGGATATTTCATGGTGCGGCGCAGGTCATGAGTTTCGCGCCATGGTCGCTTGAGGCGATTGAGGCGCGACTTGGTTCGCGAGCCGGTTCGAGCACAATCGTTCCCCCTCCGACCGAACTCGATGCAATTCTGCCTCCAAAGACAGGCGGTAATGGCCTTCTCACGATCTTCCATCTGCACGGGTTGAAGAACAAGAACCTCTCTGGGCTGGTAGCTGCGTTGCACATTCTTGAGCGACGGGGACGAAAAATATCTCTCGCTATTGTGGGAGACGGAAACGATGCCGATCGTGCCGCTGCTAAAGCGCTGGTGGGCGATCTCGAAAACGTGACTTTCGAAGGCGCATTGTCTCGCGATGCGATTGGCGAAAGGCTCAACTCTGCTTCGGCCTTTGTCTTGCCTTCAAGAAGGGAATCCTTCGGTCTCGTCTTCACCGAGGCGCTGTTCGCCGGATGTCCGATCATATATCCCGAAGGCAGGGCCGTTGACGGATATTTCAAAGACAGTGCATTCGCCCTTTTTGTCGACCCGATGAAAGCGGATCAGATTGCAGCAGCGATTGAGCGCATGATTGATCACGAAGCTGAGACAAAGTCCGCGCTGCGAAGGTGGCAGGATGCGGGCGGGCCGCAGATTTTCGCCCGTACATCCATAAAGCAGAACTACACCCGCGCACTGATGGAAGCTGTGGGGGAAGGCAGTGTCTGATTCTCACGATCAACCGCTTGACGTGCCGGAAGTATCAATTCTGGTAGTAGCCTACAATTCGCAGAAGCTTATCGAGCGCTGTATCGAAGCTGTTGCGCATGCATCGCAGCGGACGCGTGTTGAAATCTTGTTTGTCGATAATGGCGATGGCGGATCACAGGCGCTTGTAGAAGAACGCTTTCCCTATGTTCGCATCATAACAAGCCAGGGGAACATTGGATTTGCACGAGGCAATAATTTACTCGCCGAGCATGCTTGCGCGCCATATCTGCTGTTGCTCAACCCAGACATGTTTCTTTGCGAAGAAGCGATAGATATCCTCGTCGATGCGGCACGACGGCACTCCGAAGCTGCTGCGTGGGGCGGGGTGACGATGGATGACGCCGGGCAACCCGACGTTGGCAATGCAATAGCCATACCGTCCTTACTCGAATTCGCCTCAGCAGCCCTCGGACACTCCTTGGCGGGACACCGCGCGAGCCATGACTATGACCAAGACCGCAAGGTGAGGGTGCTTTCAGGCGGCTTTGTCATGTTGAGTCGGGAGGCATGGGACGAAGCGGGGGGTCTCGACGGGAAGTTTTTTCTTTATTGCGAAGAGGTCGATCTGTTCTACCGCCTTGAACGCCAAGGGTATGATCTCTGGCATATCAGCCATGCTAGAGCCATGCATGAGATGGCTCATGGGGATCATCTTTCCGCTCGGCGCTTGCTCTATCGCTCTGCGGGTACGATGCAATTTCTGCGCAAACACTGGTCGCCCCCGGCCCGTTTTTTGGGGGCAGGCTTGCTCTGGCTGGCGGCGTTTGAACGGTACTTTGCTGGAAAACTGTTGGGACGCTTAAGGCCGGATCTGGCGCGCTTGGGCGAAGCGTATCGATTGATGGCTACACGCCCCGAGCTCTGGTTGGCAGGCTATGATCCGCAGCGCGGCCTGACCGCCAGACTTTCTGAAGGGGCGCTGGAAACTGGAAGGTCCGTGTCTACATGACGTGGCGACAAAATTTGCAAGGAGCGTGTCTGCGTGCTTGAACATTTCGTCCTCACCCGGTTCAACATTGCAACGCCCGGACGCGAAATGGCCATCCGAAATTCTCCGGGTTGGCTAGCCCGCAGGTTTGACCTCTTTGAAAGATATTGCCTACCAAGCATGGCGGCACAAAACGCTGAGGGATTTACATGGCTGATCTATTTCGACGAAGCGACGCCTGACGAGTTCCGCCGCCGCATCAAGGCAGCGCAAATCGTGACGCCTTTCGTTCCACATTTCGTCAGAGTGCGGGAAATGTCGCAAGTTGCGGGAGATATCGCAGCACTTCTCCAGCCAGGCACGCGGCGCGTTGTCACGACCCGTCTCGACAATGACGATGCTATTTCACAAGATTATCTCGCTCAAGTACGAATTGCGGCTGACGATGCTGGAGATGGGACTGTCATTAATTTTCGGCACGGCGTCGCGCTTCGTGCAGGACGCGTTTACGGGGCAGCAGACGATAGCAACCCATTTGCCTCTCTCGTCGAAAAGGTTGATGATTTGCGCACGATCTGGTCCGTCCCGCACCATCTCCTGTCCAAAACCTTCTCGGTAAAGCAGGTCAACACCAAGCCGCTTTGGCTTCAGGTCGTGCATGGCGACAATGTTACCAATCGGATCAAAGGCAAACGGCTTGGAAGCGCAAAAGTTCTTGCCAGCTTTAACATGCGGCCATCCACCCCTCTGGTTAGATCAGACAGGGGAGCAATTTTGCTCGATAGGCTCGTCTTCTATCCCTTGCGCAGCTTGCGCGAACTGATCATCACCACGCTGAAACCTGTCCGGGTGCTAATTAGGGGCGACAGTTTGCGCAGCTAGCGGAGAATTGCGTTTGCCGATGTTCAGCACGTGGCGCATTAACTTTCAGGGATAGAGACATGCCTACAAAAACCTTAATGAGGAATTCTCATCGTTTGCGGGATTTTTGAAGACGTTGAGGCGAGGCCGATTGGAGCCCGTCTATCCCCAGAGTGACTGCAATGCCCAACAGCATGAAATACCAGACCTGCGCAGAAAGCCATACGGAAACCGAGTAAATCCCGAAAGTGAAAATCACTAAGGCCATAGCGACACCCCGTTTCATCATTAAATCGGCCTCATTCAAGTGGGGGGAACTCCGTGCGACTGTGACCGTGGCAATTAGAACAGCTACCAAAAGCGCGATGGGAGTGATCAATCCATATTGCATAGCCAGCATTAGCCAGAAATTGTCGACCGACGAGGTCATCCACATCGGCCGGACCCATTCATTATATCCGATGCCGAAGATTGGATAATTTTGGACCGATTCTGAGCCATAGCGCCAGATGAGAGTTCTATAGAAAGCATTCCATGAATTGAGCGCTGCAACTCGTGAAATAATACTGATCGCTCCGCCCTGTGTCGCAAATTCCAATACAAAAAATGTGATGCCAGCGAATATCAGGAAAATACGCCATGTCAGAAAATCCACGACCCGCGTGATCCAGTCATATCCTAGCAATACAAGGCCAACAACAAGGGCAAGGATAGCTGCAGAACTGACGGTGAAGAAGCTTGCAAGGGCGGCGAGGATCCCTAGGAATCTTGGCATTCCTCTCAGGCGCGAAAGAAAGAAGAGTGGAAGGAAGCTGGAAAGAAACAGGCCAGCGAGGATGGCATGAGGAAAGGGTCCAGGGGCCCTTAGTAATCCCAGGCGCACAGTATTTTCACCAAGAAAGCCGCCACCGAGAAGTGATCCCGCAAAGGACTGTACTATGATGCGATGAGACACCGACTCGGCGATGATTGACATAGCCGCTAAAAACAGTCCGGGCACAGAATAGATCAGCAACAACCTCATATCCCGGGGCGACTTGATGGTTGTTCGAGCGAGAAAATATGCCAGCGCAATGTCGATAAACTGCGCCCCAGCACCTGGAGCCATCCTGTTCATGCCCATCGTGTTGATGAGGGCAATACCAATCCATAATACCGCGATGACTACGAGCATGTCGGGCGATCTGAACCTTGTTCGGCCCGTCAGAAGTTCCCTGATGATGAAGATGGTCGCAGGTATAAGCAGCAATCGGTAAGGCGGCAGTACAAACCCGCCCAAGTTGAGATGTGTCTGTGGGGGGAGCAACAAGCTGTAAATGAGTGCAACCGCCAAAAAGATTGCTTTCCCACCTGATGTACTGGCCGCGCTGACCGCTAAAGGAATATTCGCGGCCGGCAGCTGTTGCGGCATAGAAATCATCAGATTATCCGGAAATTATTGCGTGTGCGAGGCATTAGATTACGCGCCGTAGCTTGGATAGACCAATACCTAAATTTTTCTTTTGTCCTGCACATAGCACCCAGAAACGAAGGCACTCGATTTGCTCAACAGATTGAAGAGCTTTCGCTTGATAGCCTTTTTGGGAAAGCTGGACGGTCCTTCGCAGGCGATAGATGGATTTGCCGCACTTAACTCTCGCAACAAGATAGTGGAACACTATGAAAATGCCTTGATCAAGCTGGTGAGGAAATTGCTCGCGCCCGGACTATATTGCGTAGTAAATTTCGAGCCGGCACCTCCACCCAATAATATGAAGCGATGGAGCCGATCAGCGTGACGACTATCGCTGAGGCTAGCACGCCAATCTGGTATGTCGGGAACCGACTTATCACCGGGAGAAGCGCGAATATAACCAGCGCATGGATCATGTAGGTAGAATAAGAAATCTTGCCTAGGAAATGCAGAACCCTTGAATCAAACCTGACCATGGCGAAACCCACCACAACGCCAGCAGCACCGAGCGGCACCGTGAATTTAGTGGGATCGAGAATGAGCGTAGCAAATCCTAATCCTATCAAAACCCATCCCCAGGAGGATTTCGCTTCGCGCCAGTACCGATAGGCAACTAACCCAATAGCGAATTCAGGCAAAATCCGCCATATCCCATATCCTGATGGCAAAGCTGCGGGACTGACCCCTAGCCACCCGAACGCTACACTTGATACTGCGATCAACAAGGCACTCGCCATCACTGTGCTCGCCATCAAACCTGTCCGCAAAAATGCAACACCAAACACGGGAAAGAGCAGATAGGCAAACCATTCAGCACTAATCGACCAAGAAGGACCATTAAAATAAGTAATCGGGTCAAAACCCCACGCATGAACTGCAAAAAGATGCGTGAAAATGGTCAGCACAGGATCATAACTACCGCGTCCATCCAACTGCTGGGTCCCGGAAATTTGTAGCCCTAATGCATGAAACAATGTCAGTGGCAGCAAAAGGGCGAACATTGTTGCAAGGTGCAGGGGATACACCCTTGCTATCCGGTTAATCAGAAACTCGCGATAATTGAAGGTGCGATCGAGCACCTTTGTCGCATAAACATAGGCGAGGACAAAACCGCTAAGGACGAAAAAGATATCAACGCCAAGCGAGCCTGAATCAATCACCCAGATTCGGGTACTGTCCAAGGTCGGTAGAAACGCTTTAAAATGGTATGTTACAACCCACCATGCGGCAATTGCGCGAAGGAACGTAAGCTCCCTGATCTCACCGACTTTTACCATTCGTCCCCTCTGCCCCTTTCGCCGACCCTTAGCAAGTAAGGCTATCGGCGGGCTCGTTTTTTTGGTCACGACCCTGCGAACTCGCCATGCCTGTCAATTAGTGACGCGACAACTGCTTACTGTCGCGACGAAAGCGCGCAGATCTTAGCTGTCAACGGATGTGACTGCACCCGTTGCCATACCTGATCAGGTAACTGGAGCCACGCCGTCGTACTCGTCAGAAGAAATAGAGCCGCGGCGAACGCAAGCAATACACGAAGATCCGTAACCAGCGTTCCGACACTTAATGCCAGTATCACCAATAAGGCCGGCACTGCTAATCCAGTAAACGCCGCGCGGTGACTAAAGCCCGCTTTGCGAAGGAGAATCAAACAATCGATCAGGCAACGGAGGGCAAATGCAGCAGCGAAGCCCGACAGACCAAAGTTCCAACCAAGAATCACCATGGCGACGATGAATATCGGCAACTCGGCAGTATGAAGCAATGCCGTGAAGCGTGGGTTGCCGCGCGCTTGGACGAAAGCGAACGGAACCACAGCAATGGCGTTCACCCAACATCCTGCGAGCACGATATGGGCGACTGAAATAGAGCGAGGGTCAAGCTGGTTGCCCAGCCAAAGCTCTAGTAGAGGCTTTGCGAGGCAGATAAGCGCAACGATAACCGGAGCGAAAATCTGCCCTAAAAAACAGGCATACTGCAGGCAGTCGCTTCGTGACTCGACATCCCCCTGTGAGGCGAACCGGGGAAAAAGCGCCTGTCCGACGGCTATCGGAAATAATAGGGTCCGATTGGCAACCTGAAACGGGATTGTAAATGCGGCGACTGCTGCTGCGTCGCGCATGATGCCGATGGCAAATCGATCCGCGATCAGCATTAATGGTCCCATGAGCGCGCTGACCATTACCCAGCCACCAAAATTGAAGAGTGCTTTAACATCAGCGCGCGAAAAAGATGGCAGCGAGGTTCGGAAAAAAGTCGCCCATACATTTATCGCCAGCACTATCACGCCAACAAGCCGTGCCAGCAGCGAAGCGAGCACTAAAACAGATATCTCAACCGATATTAAATAGGAGGCGGCAAGCGGTAGGAGCAACACTCCGAGGTTGCCAATCAGCGTCGCGAAGGAAACTGCGCGGAACCGTTCCAATCCCATGAGCGACCCGGACAGCACTCCGCCGATTGCCACGACAGGAGTGCACAGTGCAAGCGTAAGGACGGCAGAGCCAGCTTCGCGTCTGATTTCGCTATCTACGTCAAACGGACCAGCGAAATACCATTTGGCAAAAAAGTAAACGACCGCCGTAATGATCACACCAAAACCGACCATGACTGTCAGAGCTGACCATACCGCGTTTACTCGTTCCTGAGTATCGGCTTGTCGAAGCGTCGAAATACGCTGAGTGATCGCACGGCCAATACCGAAATCTGCCGCTCCGAAATAACCGAGAAGCACCCACGCGATTGCCAGCGTTCCATAGCGATCAGCCCCGATCTGGGCTATGTAAAAAGGGACTGTGACTATTGAGAGAATTGCTGGCGCCGCAGTGCCAGTAAGGGAATAAAGGACATTACCGACGAGTTTCATCGTCAAAACCCCCAGCCATCACGTCAGGATTGCTCGCGCCGGGCGACGATCAGGTATTGCGTGGTAAAGAATGATCTAAAGCGACCAAAGGTTAGCTTGTTGAACAGACGCTGTTTGGGGGCGCCAATTGCAGAGGATCGTACCGTCTCTATTGTAAGTCCGGCGCGCTGCAACAGTTCTAGCGCAGATTCTTTAGTGAAAAACCGCAAGTGCGTCCGGTCGAGCAAACCAGCATCCGCATAATTCCAGCGGTTACGAAAAATGAGGTCACGCAAAAGCGAAATGTGCCGCACATTCGGAATGCTGGCGATCAGTGCTCCGCCAGTGGAAAGATGTTTTGCGAATTGATCAACGCGGTCCCAAGGATCGACAAGATGTTCCAGAACGTCGAGCAAGAGGATTGTATCGAACGGCCCATTTTCCGTGAGAAATGGTTCGACCTCGGAGCGCTTATCCAAATTGGCGTTGGACTGAAAGTCCACACCAGCAGTACCCGGCTTGATCACCGCATCGATAACCCCGACCTGCTCTGCGCGACCAATCTCCTTGAGGTGTAAAGCAGTAGTACCAATGCCACCGCCAACATCCAGAAGTCGCTTGCTTGGCAAGACCAGCGGTATAATATCCGTTCTGACGTTGGAATGGTAGGTAGATGTCAAGAGCCTTACCCCTTTCTAGTTACTTGTGATTAAAGTCTATTTCTCACGCTCATATCCCGCTTCACACGCTACGCTTTTAGCATCACCCAAAAGTCCCTCGCCACGCGAATTAATGTGTCTGCGCCGCCAACGCACGCGTAGCAAAGGGAGGGGGTTGCGTGAAAGCTCGCAGACAGTGGTAAAGACTGGCAGCCGCTTGCGCCATTTCCTCACAGCGTAACGATATGCATCGACATATCCGCCTCCCAAGGAGGCCCACGGCCGGTTGTTATGAACCACCGGCAGTTCGACCGCGAGTGCGCTATGTCCGGTTGTCCAGGCCGTCTGCACCAGATCTGTGCCGTAAAGATGAAAATGCGGGAGCTTGGAATCGAAGCGGAACTGCGGCTCTCGGCGAAGGATGAGCAGGAGCTCATCCAGCGACTCCACGGCAGTTGGCGCGAATCCAGCTTCCCCCAGTTCGCGACCCATGTTCACATCCCAGACCCGCCCAACATGATTACCATTCTTGCGCACACCATACGGTCCACACACCAACCAGTCGGGATGGGAGTTTGAAAGGTCCGAAAGCACTTTTACGGTGCGATCAAGCCATCCAAGAGGTAGATAAACGTCCTGATGAGCGAAAATGCAAATGGTTGCCGAGGTCTGTCCTAGCCCGTCATTATAGGCTTGAGCCATGGATTTGGCATTGCGCAGGGTGATTAGGCGCAAGGTTCCATCGGCAATGTCAGGCGATCGAGCCAGACATTGTTCGAGGACCGCATCATCGTCGACTGCAGCGATTACGCAGAAGTCACCCGGGCTATATTGCATCTTGGCCCACCGCAAATGCTGATGACGCTATTGGCATAATCTTATTCGACATCTCCAAGCGCCCTAGGGCTGCAATGCCCGCCACCAGCCCTCATTATCGAGATACCAGCGCAGCGTTCCGGCAAGCCCGCTTTCGAAATCGTGTGAAGGCGCATAGCCAAGCTCACCGCGCGCCTTGGTTTCATCAATGGCATAGCGGCGATCATGGCCCTTGCGATCGATAACGAATTCCTTCAGCTCGCTGGTCGGCCTGCCCTTTGCCGCAGGCGCATCGGGATAGCGATCGGCTAATCCGTCGATCTCGACAAATGCTCGGTCAACTTCGGCACAGATGCGGTCGATTACAGCCATATTCGGCAGTTCAGCACCGCCGCCGATATTGTAGGTTTCCCCATTTCTGCCGTAGGAAAGACATGCCTCGATGCCGCGGCAGTGATCTTCTACATGCAGCCAGTCCCGCACGTTCATCCCATCGCCATAGATCGGCAGGGCGCGGCCATGTAGTGCGTTGAGAAGGAAAAGCGGAATGAGCTTTTCAGGATATTGATAGGGGCCGTAATTGTTCGAGCAATTACTGGTCGTTACCTCCAGCCCAAAGGTGTGGTGATACGCACGCACCAGATGGTCAGACGAAGCTTTGGACGCCGAATATGGCGAATTGGGCTGATAAGGCGTTGTTTCGCTGAATGCCGGATCGTTCGGACCAAGCGAACCGTAAACCTCGTCGGTCGAGATGTGATGGAACCTGTGAGGGCGGCCACTGCCCTCGTCCAGCCATACTGCGCGTGCAGCTTTGAGAAGACTGTTGGTGCCAAGTATATTGGTGTCGATAAAGGCGTCAGGCCCACTGATCGAGCGGTCCACATGGCTTTCGGCGGCGAAGTGGACAATTGTTTCAATGTCGCGCTCTCGCAGCAATTTTTCGACGTGATCAGTGTCGCGGATATCGCCTTTCACCAGCTCGGCCTGCTCGATCCCTGCAATAGTGGATTCATTGCCGGCATAAGTCAGGCAATCCAGCACGATCACCGCGTCATCAAGATAGTTATCGGCCCAATAATGTACAAAGTTTCCGCCGATGAAGCCGGCCCCGCCTGTGACGAGCAAATTAGACAAGATTTTTTTCCTCTTCGAGCATCCGGCGCAAGTTTACGCGCCAGTGTGTATGGCCATCGCCCAACAGCTCTCGCGTTTTGCTGCAGTCGAGCAGGGAAAAAGCAGGGCGGGCAGCGGGCGTGGGATAGGCGTTTGTCGGTATCGGCGTAATGGGAATGGTCTTCTTCAACAAACCGAGCGCGAGCGCCTCTTCCTGGATTGCGACCGCGAAATCATACCAGCTAGCAACGCCGGCGTCGCTGTGATGGAATGTCCCGGTGGCTTCTGCGGCGACCAAGGCCCAGATCGTGCGCGCGAGATCGGATGCCCAGGTCGGTGCGCCAATCTGGTCAGCTACAACGCCAAGCGCAGGCTTTTCCTGCATCAGACGCAACATGGCACGAACAAAATTGACACCTCCGGCCGTGTACACCCATGCCGTCCGCACCAAGATGTCACCGTGGGCCAAATGATCCTCACCCTCGGCTTTGGTGCGACCATAGGCGGAAATCGGCCTGCGCTCGTCTTCGGGACGATAGGCGCGGCTGGACGTGCCATCAAATACAAAATCGGTTGAGATATGCACTAGCTTGCCCGCATGGGCCTGCCGCAGCGCCGCGACCGCGCCCGAGTTAATCGCGCGTGCTGCAGCCTCATCGCCTTCGGCCTTGTCGACAGAGGTATAGGCTGCGGCATTGACGATAAGATCGGGTGCAGCTTGTTCCACCAGTTCCTTGATTGCGCCGGCATCGGTCAAATCACAATCGTCGATATCGACCGTGTGCAAAGAGGCGCCCTCCGGCGCGGACGCCGTGAGGGCACCGCCCAATTGTCCATTCGCGCCGGTAATCAAGACTTTCACGAGAATGGCTCCAGATTCGCTAGGCGCTTGCCTTCCCGATCCTTTGCCGAAAGCTTTACCTCCAGTCCTGCCAGCGGCCATTCAATGCCCACGTCGGGATCGTCATAAGCCAGCGAATGTTCGGTATCGGGCGCATAGGGCGCATCGCACTTGTAAAGAAAATCGGTGTCGTCTTCCAATGTCAAAAAGCCGTGCGCAAAACCCTGTGGCACCCAAAACATGCGCTTGTTTTTGGCGGACAGTTCAACGCCCACCCATTTGCCAAAGGTGCTGGACGACCGGCGCATGTCAACGGCCACATCATACACGGCGCCAGCGACCACGCGCACCAGCTTGCCCTGTGGTCCGGGCTGCTGAAAATGCATGCCCCGCAGCACGCCCTTCTGCGAACGGGAGTGATTGTCCTGGACAAAAGAAATATCCAGCCCGGCAGCAGCGAAAGCGGCCGCATTCCAGCTTTCCATGAAAAAGCCGCGTTCATCGCCAAACACTTTGGACTCTATGATCAGAGGGCCTTCAATGTCACATTCGATGATATCCATCAGCTTTGGCCTTCGCGCAGCAAGGCCATCAGGTAATCTCCATATCCGGATTTCCGCAGCGGCGCTGCAATCGCTTCGAGCCGCGCTCCGTCAATGAAGCCTTTGCGCCATGCGATTTCTTCGGGGCAGCAGATCTTGAGCCCCTGCCGTTCCTCGGTGATGCGCACATATGTGGCGGCATCGAGCAGCGAAGCATGGGTGCCTGTATCGAGCCATGCAAAACCGCGGCCCATGATCTCAACCGACAATTGCCCCTCGTTCATATAGAGACGATTAAGGTCGGTGATTTCCAATTCTCCACGCGGCGAGGGTTTCAGGTCGCGCGCGCGGTCGACTACGGTTTCGTCGTAAAAATACAGGCCGGTGACCGCAAAATGCGATTTGGGCATGGCAGGTTTTTCTTCGATAGAGGAGGCGCGGCCATCCTCGCCGAAGGCAACAACACCATACTCTTTCGGATTGTTCACCCTGTAAGCAAAAACACTCGCCCCGCTCTCGCGGCCAGCTGCGCTGGAGAGAAGTTCAGGTAGGCCATGTCCGTAGAAAAGATTATCGCCCAATACAAGCGCGCTAGGATTGCTGCCAACAAAGTCAGCACCAATATGAAAAGCTTGCGCTAAGCCTTCCGGATTGGGCTGAACTGCATAGCTAATTGAGATACCTAAATCCGAACCATCGCCGAGCAGGCGCTGGAACTGCGCTTGATCTTCGGGCGTGGTGATGATCAGAATGTCGCGAATGCCCGCCAACATGAGCGTGGACAGCGGGAAGTAGATCATGGGCTTGTCGTAGACAGGCATAAGCTGCTTGGAGACACCGCGCGTCAGCGGATAGAGCCGCGTTCCAGACCCTCCGGCCAAAATGATGCCCTTGCGTTGCAAACCTTATCGCCCTTTGAAAATTAAGAAGAATAATAGTGTTTTGATTGTGGGGTGGAATCCGCAGGCGGCATCGCAATGGCTTACCTCTGCGTCAACCGCTAATTAGGCGCATAACGAAATCTGGTGCCTCACGTAAGCCGCTTGCAAATACATTTCGTGCATTGCAGTGAAGATGCGCAGGGCGGGACGGTCTGCCGGGTTAGCGGATGTCAGATGAAAACGAGCGTCGTGCTGGAAATCGACAATTGGCTTGCCAGAGAGCTTGTCGGGAGAGGAGCTGCTCTGCCAATGCAGGCCGATCGCTCTGACTTCGCGGAGCTGGCCAGCAGCCGGATTAGATTTCATGGAATTGCCCTAGCATTGGTTGAAACCCGGGTTGGGCTCGACGGTTGGCCTGCGGCTCTTCGCGAAACAACTGTGGACGAAGCGCAGATGCAGGCTCTTTGGGAGGAAACGCACCGCCGTACGCTTGTGTCGATGTTTGATCGGTTGGCCGAGAACGATATTCGCACTGCCGCTATGAAGGGCACTGCCCTCGCCTATAGTATTTACGCCAATCCCGCATGGCGGCGGCGTGGAGACACCGACTTGCTAGTTTCCGAAGACCGGTTGGACGACGCACGATCCGTGTTGCAGGCCCTTGGATTTAGATTGTTGAAGCCTCCACACGGCCTCCTTTTTCAGGAAAGCTGGTATTTTGACACGGGGATCGGGTTTGAACATGTCGTAGATCTTCATTGGCGGGTGCTGGACTCACCCAGACTTCAGACTGTTCTTCAAGTCGATGACGTGCTTCACCACAGTATACCTCTTACCCGTTTGCATCCGGTGGCGCGTGCAGTCGATCCGGTGCGCGCTCTTGTGCAAGGCGCTTTCAACCAGCGCGAACACAGTCTGTTCGGCTACGGCGTGGAAGGCAAAGCAAAACCGGAAGGCGATCGGCTGATCTGGGCCATGGACTATTGGTATCTGTGCAGGGCCATGGATGAGCACCATTGGCAGCGGCTCGTTCAGCTCGCGGATCAACATAAAATTGCCGAGCTGATTAGCTCGGTTCTGAAGACAGCGCAGGCGCTTTGTGCGGATTGTGTACCACTGGTGGCACTCGCGCAATTGGACAGTCGGCGGAGCGGCAATGTCATGGCTTATCTTTCCAAAACCAGCCGCCGCCGCCGCTTTGCGAGTGACCTCGCTGCGTGCAAGGGGGCTGGCGAAAAAGTTTCCTTCATCGCCCGTCTGGCACTGCCGGATGATGACCATCTGCGCGCTACATTCCCTGAAGCGAAAAAATGGCCTACTTTTGCGTTGCGCTTACGCTGGCTCGCGCGCACAATTAGCCGTCATGTGAAGCCTTATTCTTCATGACGCAGCGCAGTTTTCTTACGGAACGAGCCCTGCAATATCGCGGAGGACTCATCCGCATCAGCATCCTGCAGGCTTTGGGTGCACTCACCACATTGGCACTTCCCTGGCTGGCGGGGCAATTACTAGGCGGCGTAGCGGAGGCAGACATCGCCAACACCTCCACGATTGTCTTGGCGCTGGTAGCCCTTCTTGTGTTGGCTACGGCTTTCAAAATTTCGGGCGCTATGGTGTCTGTCAAGACATCTGGGCGCATCTTCAGTCAGCTGCGGCTCGATACTTACCGCAGCGTCCAGCGATTGCCGATGAAGTTTCACAATCGCAGCGATCAGGGCGAATTGCTTTCGCTTATGACATTCGAGATTGGGCGTCTCAGCGACTTTTTGACCAATACCATTGCTACTGTCCCAGCAATGATGCTTACAGTGGTTGGTTCGGTGATCATGCTATTTGTGATCGACCCCATGCTTGCTGTCATTCTTCCAATCCTCGTACCTATCTTTTTTATTGTCTTGCGGTTGGCTGGTCGGAGGCTCCGCGTGGGCGCTGCAAGCATGCGAGACGCTGAGTCAAAAGTGATCAATGAGGCGGAAGCCCATCTAGAGATGCTGCCCGCAACCAAGGCTTTCGCGGTCGAGGACGCGCAATTTGATCGCTATTCGGCGGCAGTCGATAATTCACGGCGATTAAGTGTGCTGAATGAGCAAATACATTCGGCAATAGGACCGGTAGTGGGGCTGATAGCCGCCTTGGCAGCATTGGCTGTCATTCTTGTAGCAGGTCTGCAGATCGGTGAGGGCGATCGGTCGGCGAGCGAGCTTTTCACCGTTCTCCTTTATGCAGTACTCCTCACCAGACCTGTTGGCGCGATGGCAGAAATGTATGGCCGACTACAAATGGCGCGGGGAGCACTTGCGCGCTTACACGCGGTGATTTCGGAGGAGCCTGAACCGGGCTATTTTCAAGGCGCGGAGCCAAAAATAGTACGCGGTGCCATAGCCTTCAAGGATATCCATTTCTCTTATTCTGGTCGCGCGCCAACGTTGCAGGGCGCAAGCTTGGAAATAGGACCAGGCGAGGTTATCGGAGTGACAGGCGAAAACGGCGTTGGTAAGTCGACGCTCGTCAATCTGCTTCTGCGCTTTTACGAAGCTGATGCGGGCGAGATCACGCTTGACGAAACACCCATTGAAGAACTTCAGGTTCAATCGCTTCGCCGCCTGATTGGTTATGTTCCTCAGCGTAGCCTATTGTTCAGTGGCAGTGTGCGAGATAACATTGTGTTCGGCAACTCTGAGGCCACCGATGAGCAAATTGCCAGCGCGCTTCGATTATCCCAGGCGAAGAATTTTGTCGCGGCTTTGCCAAAAGGTCTAGAGACGCAGATTGGCGATCACGGGGTGCGCTTATCGGGCGGCCAGTGTCAAAGACTGGCTCTCGCCCGCGCACTGATTATGCATCCACCGGTCGTCATATTTGACGAGGCCACATCCATGTTCGATCTCGAGAATGAGGCGCTTCTAGTGGAGACAATCAAGGGTTCTCTATCGGGACATACCATCATCATCATAACCCACCGTAAAGCTTTGCTGGCTTTGGCCGATCGCATTGTGAGAATGGTTGATGGGCGCTTTGAGGAAATTCCTACCCTCTAGGTTGATTCTAGTATTATGAGATTTCGGTTGGCGAGATCCTGAACCAAAGCAACAACATCACGCTCGATGATATCGCGTTTTGCATCGAAGGTCTGCTCAACTGTGTCGCACAGTTCGGAGATCGAGCGTTGCCCGGCTTCGAGTGATTGCCACAACTTCCCTCCAACTTCGTTTAAGCCGAAATAGGTACCAGTGCCGAGATCGAGCAGGATAGTTTCGCCACCAACTTCCCGAGCAACAACATCTGCCCCCGGCGCAAATCGGTCTTGCAAATCAAAAACCTTAGTCAATTTGCTCACCTGTCACCATGGTTGAAACCGTCTCAATCACCTTGTGCAGTTCGCCATAACGACGCGGATAGTCAAGCGCGAAGCAACTTGTTGCTCTTGCAAGCGCGGCAATGCGGTCGAAATGCGCCTTCAGGCGCGGGCGGTCCTCGACATCGAGTATGAATGAGTGCCGCATGAGCTGCGTAAGCGCATCAGCTGGCTGCAATCTCTCGATGCTCGTGATCTCGCTTTCGCCGGGGCCTAGCAAAAACAGCGCCGTCAGCGGGCATGGTCGGGACCAGTGCGGCAGACTGGTTTGCGCCGAGAATGAGATCTTCTTGCCGCTTTCTGCTTCCGGTTCGTGAGGGGCTAGCAGAGCAGCGCTGTCGCTGAATAGCCGCAAAACCGGGCGGCTCGGCTGGACCAAATAGCCATCTTCGCTAATTGTTATCGAAAGCACATCTTCGGTGAGGAAGGGGTGTCCTGCACTTGCAAATGCACCTGCAAGGGTTGTCTTGCCACGGCGAGATAAGCCAAGAAATCCGATGGCGCCTGTGCCGCACCGAACTGCGCTGGCATGCATGTGTAATTGCCCGCGATAGTTGCCGAGCATCGGCTGGATCGAATTGTAATACAGGATGAGCGCATCGTCCTGCGCCATGCCATCAGCCGGGATGCATTGCACGCTCAGACTGTCGACATCAATCAGGAAATCAGCCTGGTCAGGAAAACGCACGCAATATCCGGTGGCGGTACGATAGAATTGCGCAGTCTCGTCCCCATCGGGCGTGACCCAACAATCATAAGGTGATGCAGGAATTTCATCCTGCGGCTGTTGATTCAACATGGAAAAAGGCGTCAACAGTCGGCTCCATCGCCGAGTTCGGAACGCAGAAAACGCGTGATTGCAGCTCCAGATGCAAAAAGATCAGGATACTGTTCAAGCACAAGCGCTTCAATTTCCCGAGCGGTGCGTTTGCCGTCTACCAAAGAAAGTATCTTGAGGCGTGCATCGCCCTGTGCATTTAGCGCCAACGGCACATCAAGCCGCGTTTCGAGGTCTTTCCCAGTTAGAATTAGGCTTTTCCAATTCGTCATACGTTGCGCAGGAGATCCGTTGCAGGGGGTCACAGTCCAAGCGAAGATCGACTTGTCGTGGCGGATGCGAAAAGACACATCGAAGCTGTCACCTTTCGCGGCCTCGATCGGATTGCTGAATGGGAAGAATGCCTGCGGTCGCTCGATGCTTTCCGCGGCTATTGGTGAATTGGTCATCCACACACCCTCGGCTAGCTCGCAATTGAACCACCCGGCAAGGCCATTAATCGTTACGTCTCGTGTCGCTATGATTTTGGCTGAAAGCAAGAGGGTATCATCCACTCTTTGATCAAGACGCACTTCGCCCAATGCGGTTTCGGTCGCGCACAGATCTTCGAGTTTCAGTTTGACTGGGTGGATAGAGTTGACGCTGTACTGATCCAACCAAGCAAATTCTTGCGGAATCGGTTCTTTTGTCCAGCTGTGCGCGAGCTGATGACATTCCTCTGACGACACGGCAGCAATCTTTAGCGCGATGCACCGGGGCATCACCGTACCGCCGGGTTTTAACATGCGCGCTTTGGCATCTTCCAGCATGTCGATGATGCCGTAGTCAATCCCAAAAAATCCCACGTGATCGCAGATTATCAGATCGACCCTATCAGGGAGCTTAGCGCGAAAAGTGGCATCGCGTAGGCAAGTATATTGATCAGAAAAGCCTTCGCGGTCCACGGTTTCTCGAGCAATTTCTATCGCGTCGGAATGGTCAATTCCCCAAACATGAGCAGCACCATGTTGGAGGCACTGAATACCTAGGACGCCAACGCCGCAACCAAGGTCCGCAACAGTCTCGCCGCCAGACAGCACACACTTGATAGCCTGGGAATAGGCATCGTGCCGCCGTGGAAGTTTTAAATAGCTGAGATGTTCTGCAAGGGTGCTGGACATGCTTTGCCTTGCTTAGCAAGTGTCTCTTGCCTGCGCCAGGATTCCGGAACAGCGAGAGCCAACGAATTGTTTCCAGAAAGGCCTTGTAACCACCCGGAAGTTAAGACCCAATTTAAGAAGGCGCAGCGTAATTCATTGCGCGAATACTTAAAATGTCGAGCAGGACTAACTATAACATCATGGTCATAAGGCCGCCACCATCGGAAGCCTGGCCCCCGCTACCACCTGTAAGGTTGCGGACCGAGCCAAATTCCGTGACCCGTGGCGCTTTATATGAAGCTTTCTTACTGCAGCTATTTTGCTCACTAGTCATTCTACGTATTCCTAACTTGAGTGATCATCGCTCTAACTGGTTGAACAGTGTTGAAATTACGTAATATCCCCATAGCTCCCAAAAGGGCGCGTCGTCAAATGCTGCTTTGCGGCAGTTGTCGATCAGCTTATGCAAGGCGTCATCATTCACCAAGGAGTTAAATGCGGTGGCCCGTTCGCAGGACAATCGCTTGCACATAACCGGCAAAAGCTTTTCAAAAGTAACGCTAAATTCACCTTTGTCTGTGCGTCGAGACACCTCGCTCGGCAAAAGATCGGTCAGCGCCATTCTGTGCATATATTTTCCAGTGCTTCCCCTCAAACGCATGCGTTCCGGGGTAGTCGCGGAAAACTCGATGAATCTACGCGACAGTAACGGATGGCGGGCTTCAACGCCAAAACTTGTCAATTGCCGGCTCAATAACTCAAGAGCGTGCGGAAGATTAGGGAACGCCAATTTCCGAATTTTATAGCGGTCTCTATCCGAACCCGGGAGCGTAGCGAGGTAAGCTGCCTTACGGCGATCAAGTTCCTCTTGCAAATCGCCGTCGAGCCAGAAGCTATCCGTCGTGTTACCGCCATGCTCGGGTATAGAGTGCGGTCGCAGCAATGCGCGTATTGTCTTGGGCACAAAGGACCTGACAAGCGCCCGCAACAGCAGGGGTGCGGTTTGCACCACACCAAGCTCGAGTAGGTCGGCGCGCAGGCTGGTCAGGAATGCGGCTGGATCGGCGCGCGCCAAGGCCTCGTCATAATAGCGGCGCGATCCATCCAGCCACTGGTCCCCGCCTATCCCTGTAAGCTTCACACGGCAGCCGTCCGCTATCAACTGGCGGTCAAGATTAATTGACATCGCCCCGTTAGGATAGGTTGGAACATCGATGTGTTCCTCAATCTGCCGGTTGAACCAGGCAAGCGGAGGGATGAACAGCGGGAAGGAAGATATCGTACGGCCTGTCTTACGCGCGACAGCATCGACGAAATGTCTTTCATCCGACGCTGAGCCTGGGGGGCCATATATGGAATACCCCTTGATATCGGGCGCGCCCAATTCGCCAGCCGAGTGTAGCGCATCAGCCATCGCGAATACAGCCGAGGAATCGAGGCCACCGCTCACTTCCACGGCCAGCGTGGAGTTAGTGCGTGACGCACTCTTTACGCAACCGGCAAAGATTTCGCGGTAGTGCTCGAAATATTCCTCGTCGCGGCGATAGTTCAGGGTCACCTCGGTCGATAGCGTCCAGTATCGTTCCAACGTAAGGCGTCCGCCTGAATAATGCAGACTATGGGCAGGTGGAAGCCGTTTGACTTCGCGCCACACCGTCTCATCTAAAGTGTACCAGCGATCCGACATGATCTCCGCCATGAACCCGGCATTTGGATGTGGCTTGCGAGCCAACGCTGCCAACACCGCGCCAGTGCTCGAACCGAATGCGATTTGAGTATCGTCATAATGGTAATAGAACGGGCGCAAACCCTGATGATCGCGCGCGCAGAACAGCTCGCGTTGGCTTGTATCCCAGATGGCAAAGGCAAACTCGCCATCAATTTGGCGCGGACAGGCTCGCCCCCATAAAGAAAAAGCGTGCAACACAAGTTCTGCGTCGGCATCACTGCGCAGACGCGCGCCACTTTGCTCAAGCATGGTGCGCAGTTCGCAATAATTCGCCAAATACCCGTCGAATATTACAACCAGCCTGCTATCCTCGCTAACAATTGGCTGAACTGCCCCCAACGACTGTGATGTCGTGCAAAGGCCGCGGTAACTCATGGCGACATCATTGCCTTTCCATAAGCCGCAAACAATGTTGGAGGGTGCAGGCAACGCAGCGCTCATGGTGCGGGCTACAGCTTCTACAGTTGTCACGCCGCCCGACCTGACAATGCCGGCCAATCCACTCACAGCATTAGCCCCTGCATCATTTGGCCATATCTGAGCTTGATTCAGCGATGAGATCGCAAAGAGGGGCAAGCTCGGGAATTTCAAAATGGCGAGGCCAATGTTCAAAGTTCACCAGATCGTGCGTGCCGTCCGGATAATAATGAAAGAACAACAAGTTGGAATAGCCGCCTGCTGGGATGGAATCGCGATAATGCCATTGCGAGCTGCCAGCGAAAATTAGTGCTTCGCCCGGATGGAGTTCAAAGGACGAGAAGGTTATCTTCGGGTCCTGCAACAACTGACGCGGGTGCCAGTCGGCAAGGTTCTCGACATTTGGCCAGTCAACGATCTGACTGAAATAGATAGGCCAGTTAACGCCTTGGTCGATACAGAAGTCGAGCGTGTACATTGATACAGGCTCATCCATATGTGGATCGCATTTGCCGCTGCCGCCATAAAGGCTCAGGAAATTGTAGCCCGTTTCGACCTTCTGACCGACCAGCTTCGACACTAACGGAACCAATTCCCTTTGCAACTCGAGAAAATAGGGCTGATCGTGGTAGATTAGCCTTCCGAAATCACTGGTTTCATAGTCCTTCAGATCGTCACGCGGTATGGATGCAGCCGTATCGCGGATGCGCTGGTGGACTTCATCTGAAAATAATCTTTCCAATTTTATCGGACTAAAATCCCGCGGCGGCTGGAGCTTGGCAAAACCCGCCGAAAAGCGTTCCAGCGCTTCAGGCTTGACAATTTGCAAGTACTGGCGCGCGGCTGCGAAACGGCGCAAGAAGTGGGCATCGTACCATGGGACTTTTTGAATATCGCGCAGGATTGACGAGGCAACAAGATGAAGGTCGAGATAGGCGGGATCGGCCAACCTCTCTCTCATTGCGTGCGACAACATTGGTTTCTCCTGCCGATTATTGGCCAAATGCTCGGGCTCTTGCCACTCGTGAGACATTGATGCGCGAATGTCGATACTTGGCCCGCGTGGCAACGCATGACATAGGCGACGTATGCGTTCTGAGATTCCGAGCGAAGCGACGCCGCGACCCCTGCGGGCACCAAGGCCGACATTGGGATCGATTGGCATGGCAAAGCTGTCCTGGCATGCCTTCACACGCCTCGTTTCCGCCCGATTGCAGCACGAAGGTTTTCAAACAAGTGACGTCGATAAGCGCAATTCAGAAGCGGCCGCGCTGGGGCGCGCTCTCGCCGATGCTCGCCCTCATGACCAAACCATGGTGCTTCATGTTGCTTGGGTGATCCCGCGTGTAGCGCACCGAATGCCTTTCCGGTCCGATTGCCTTGTCCAAGCAATGGCAGCGCAAGACTGGCTACTCGGTCGTGGCATAGCCAGCCGCATTGTCATCGGAGTGGTAAGCAGTGAAGACCGCCCCTTTGAATCGCATGCGTGGCTGACTTATGGGCCGAATGTAGTCACCGGTGGAATGGTTGATGCTTTCAGACCCATCCTCGGCTAGGCGCACAGGGTGTGACTGCAGTACAACAGCCAAGCCCATGAAAAGAAACTCTTTACGTATCGTGCTTATTAGGTGTTGTCATGCAAGCTGCGTTCCGATATTCGGCCAGTGTAATTTATAGTCTAGGGACGCTGCAAGCGCTCCGTATGAGGTTTTACATGATGAAGAAATTCCTAGCGTCCGTTGCCGCTGCTGGTTTGGTTTTCGCGCCGATTGCGGCGCAAGCCAACACTCGCGCCATGGAGGCCGGTGTGATGATAGATCGTGCGCCAACCGCTGTTTCGAGCAGCGAATTGCTTGCCAACGATGATGATGACGATACAGGCATTTACCTGCTTCTCACACTGCTTCTGATCGGGGCGGGGATCGCTTTTATCATTGCTGGTGATGCGTCCGAAGGTAATGATGCTTCGCCGGGTACGGGTGGCTGATCCAGCAAGGGTGCAAGTCGCTCCTGCTCGACTGCCTGCGAATATCGGGGGAGGATTTTTCTCCCCGCTTCTCCATCTTCACATTCTGATAGTGCTTTCGCTGTTCCTCGGCGGCGGGGGCGTGGCCTATGGCCTGCGCAATCTCGCGATCCAATTTTGCGCGTTGATTATTCTTGCGGTGCATCCCGATCAGGTGCTTCGCTTCGTGCGAGAGGCGCCCACGGCACTTCGTGCGCTGGTTTTTGCAAGCGTTGCGCTCCCGCTGGTGCAACTCGTTCCGCTTCCGCCGTTAATTTGGCAAAACCTGCCCGGCCGCGAGCCCATCTCTGCCACTTTAAACCTTGTCGGGACCGGCGCACAGGACTGGTTCCCCGCCAGCGTCGATCCGGCGCGCACGCTGGTCGCCTTCTGCGGCACATTAGCACCCGCAACGATTATCATTCTTGGTAGTCTTCTTGCCCAGGAGCAGAAGTTGTCTCTTGTGCGCGCTGCATTGTGGGCGTCTCTTGCCGCATTTGCGCTGGGGGCCGTACAATTGGCTTCAGCGAATAACGTAGGCCTCCTGTATGCTGAGCGCACCTCGCCAAACACATTCTATGCAACCTTCACCAATCGTAACTCGACTGCTCTGCTGTTTGTGATGGCAACGGCGCTGCTCGCCGCCCTGCCTCGCCCGCGCAACGTGATCTGGTCCTGGGGAGTTGGCGCGGTAGCACTCTTGTTTGCCCTCAGCGTGGTCTTGACGCAGTCACGCACTGGAATGGCACTGTTGCTGTTAGTCGCCGTCCTCTGGCTCATGCGGCTGGCATATAGTCACTTGTCCAGACGCAATGGCAGCGACGCGCCAAAGGTCAGGACGCTCGTTATCGCCTTGGCGGGCGTCGCGTTGCTCGGCGGAGCGCTAGGCGCGTCCTTCGTGTCAGGGGGACGCGTTGCTGACAGCGTTAAGCGGTTCTCAACCGGGGCGGCTGATCGACCCGAGATATGGGAAGATGGCGCATACACAGTAGGCCAATATTGGCCCGTGGGCAGCGGCATGGGTACGTTTGACGAAGTCTTCCAACTGCATGAATCGCTGGAATATGTCTCGTCGCGAAAGGCAGGACGAGCGCACAGCGACTGGCTGGAGATTGCCATCGAGGGTGGCCTCGGCTCGCTCTTGCTGGCTGCCGGTTGGCTGATATGGTCTCTAGTCTCGGCAATCCCGCGCCGAGCGTCGGCTAATGTTTGGCCGCCGCTCGCTGCGGGCACAGGAGTCGCTTGCATCGCGCTTCAATCTGCGTTCGACTATCCGTTGCGCAATCAGACTCTGCTGTGCTTTGCTGCCTTGCTCATCGTAATGCTCGTGCGCGAGAAAAAGGCGTTGCCATGATGGGGCGGTTCCTCTGGTGGGGCTTACTGGCCGCAGTCTTTGTTGTCGCCAGCTTCGCTCAGCTCGACCGGTCGTCGCGCTTTGCACCGCACCTTGCCCGATTTGTGCCCCCGGCTTTCTCCGGCTTCGCGGCAGAGCAGCGTACACGTCAGGCCATCGCGGCGCAGCAGGGCGAGCGTGCAATCGCCGAGGCTGAGGCACTGGTGACGGCTCGGCCCCTCCCAGCCGAAAATCTCGAATTGCTGGCAATTGCGGCCGCTTTGAGTGAGCGCAATGAGCAATCGATCGCAGCTATCGAAGCGGCCAGTACTCGCGGTTGGCGTGCGCCCATCATCCAACAGGCAGTTGCGCAGGCCGCCATCGAACAGGGCAATCACGACATTGCAGCGCAACGCATCAGCGCGCTGCTTTCCATCGGAGAAATGCGCGAAGCTGCGCTAGTCCTAGCCGGTCAGCTTGTCGCTACGCCCGACGGTCAAGTTGCGCTCGCCCGGCGTTTTGCCGCGCCCGGCCATTGGCAGGACAATGCCCTGCGATCGCTTGCCGGGACTGTGCCGCCGGACAAGTATTCCACCACACTGGTGCTCGCCGCGAAGCAGGGAGCCACCCTCGATTGCAGAATTGTTGAACGTGTAATCCAAAACTACGTACTTGAGAACGAAGACTCCGCAGCCGCACGCTTGCGCGAAATCTGCCCGGCCTAGTTGCCGCTTTCAGGAATCGCAAAAGTCCCCGACACTCGGCCCGCATCCTGACCGTTGGCAGGCCGCGATCCTGCGCCATCGACACTTGAGACACCCGAATTGAGGTCGATCACGAGCCGACCGCCGTCGAGCGTATCACCCGCGCGGTTGATCGAGACGCCGCCCGACATGATGATCACGCGGCGGTTGAAATCATAGACCGCCACATCGCCGCGCGCCCGTTCGCTACCGCGGGTAACGACCACACCGCCGCTCGCCTGGATGCGCTGGATGCGCAGGGTCCCAGCGTCGGTATAAGCAACGGTCGTGCGTGCCGACGTGAGGCGCAGATCGCCCTGCTGGATCACCACATCGCCCGAAAGGATTACGCGGTTCTGTCGGTCCTGCAGTTCGATCCGGTCCGCGGCGTAGGATACCGGCTGGTTGGAGTTGAAACCGGCGATATTCTGCGCTCCGGCAACCGATCCGAACCCGACTGCCGAAACGGCACCAGCCAGCAGTCCGGCGCACAGCCCGCGCAGCGCGAGTTTGCGGAGTGGCATTCGGGTGCTGCTATGCTGCTGCATTGTCTTATCCATCATATCGTGCCGTCTCATTCGAAATCGCTCATAGTCATGCCGCTGGGCAAGCGCAGTTGCCCCGGCACCATCACCAGCCGCGCATTGCCGACCAGCGAGAATGTGCGTGCGGAAAGGTCCGCGCTCATCATGTCCGCCTGGAACCGGCCTGCCGGGATAACCCCGCTAACCCGACCTTCGCCGAGCAGGACGCGGTTGGCGAGGTCGAGGGTCACGTTGTTTGCGCCAATTTCATACCCGTCGGCAGCGGTGAACTGCACGATGCCGGGAATGCGAACCTTGTCGTCATCCATTTCGTACGATCCGGCAGCGGCGGATAGCACCGCTGGCCCATCGGGCAGCACGATCCGGGCGATCAATTCTTCCATTGCCACGACCGGGACCGAATTGCTGCGCTGCACGGCGGAACCTGCCATCAGCGAGAACGGGCGGCCCTTGTCATCCTGCCCGCGGTACATGGCATCGTCCACGCGCAACCGGTCATCGGCAATTGCCACCTTGTTGCGATCGAGCAAGAAGCTTACTTCGCCGCGCGGGCTGAGCGGCGTGATGATCATCAGCGCGGCGATCACGCCGACCAGTGCAGGAAGCCCCACGGCAAGCAGGCGCACGATCCGGTCGAGCGCGCTGCCCGGTGCGGCAAATGCTTGGCGCTTGGTGCGCATCTGGTCGGCGGCGAGCGTCATATCCTTACCTTAACGCACGAGCGCATTACTCGTGGCTGAAAATGTCCTTGTCGGCCCAGCCCGCAATGTCGAGCCGCGCGCGGGTCGGCAGGAAATCGAAGCAGGCCTGCGCCATGTCAGAGCGCCCTTCGCGTTCGAGCCGTTCCTGCAAGACATCGCGCAAACGGTGCAGATAGCGCACATCGGAAGCGGCATACTCGCGCTGCGCGTCATTCAGTTCGGGCGCGCCCCAATCGGATGATTGCTGCTGCTTGGAGATATCCTCGCCCAGCAATTCGGACACGATCATCTTCAATCCGTGCCGGTCGGTATAGGTACGGGTCATCTTGCTGGCGATCTTGGTGCAAAACACCGGCCCCGCCTCGACGCCAAGGTAATATTCGATCGCAGCAAGGTCGAAGCGCGCATAGTGATAGATCTTCACCCGCGACGTATCGGCCAGCACGGCTCTAAGGTTGGGAGCATCATAGGCGCTGCCATTGGCAAAGCGCACCAGGTGCTCATCGCCATTGCCATCGCTGATCTGCACCACGCACAGCCTATCACGCGCGGTGATCAGGCCCATGGTTTCAGTATCGACAGCCACGGGGCCATCGGCGAGCACGCCTTCGGGAAGGTCTTCTTCGTGATAATGTACAGCCATTGTGGGAAAGCTCTTAGGCGGATTGGGGGTTGGAGGGAAGAGCGACCAAAGAGGATACAAGACAGATCGCGACCGCTACAACAGCAAGCCAAAACAAATCACCCAGATAGGATGGCCTTAAAACCGCGAGCAAAAAGCGGAAGTTTTCCAAATTAGAACTCAATCTATGTTATCACTTGAAGGTATCCCTCATTTAAAAAATCGCGTTAACTAGGTGTTTCTGCGAGCGTCCTTCATTACTATTATCTGCTCAATTGTTTTCGTTATTTGGTTAGATAACATCGTTTGGTATCTTCCGACTAGTAATTGTTGCTCTATCGGGAATGGTGTTCGTTGGCCGCCCGGAACTATTTCGCATTCATACTGCCGCAACTTTTGCGCCTCTGATTTAGCAAGCCTGCGTTCCCGCCAGATCAAAGTTGCCAGCCGCTGAACGAGCGAATATTCCGTCGCTGTTTCAGGGACGTATTCATTCTCAAGCTCATTGAGCAACTCGTCGTAGGCCTCCATCTCCTCGAGCTCTCCAACGATTTGCTGGCTCAATGCGCCGTGACGGGTGGCATTTCTGGCGCTTTGCTGTCTCCCGACTAACGTGCGCACGCGCTGGCGCACCCTCGGCGTAGGAGGTGTATTCGGACTGCCGTCGTTATCTCCAGCGTTTGATATCATTTAACTATCCTTTCCAACTGCTTAATCGACTGTCGGCGACTGTCTTTGGTTGCAACCGGTTGCAAGAACTTTTGCACGTAAGCGAATGAGATGAGACTTTTTCCAAACGAAATTGTCCGTATTTCCAAACGAAATTCCGTTTTTGTGAACTAATGATTTGCTGCGTATGACTGCTCAAATGTTCGAAACCATTCCCGATAGCTGGCGCGGCGCGCTGGAGCCTGTGCTGGCAACCGCGCAAGCACGCCAACTGGGAAGCTGGCTGCGCGCGGAGGAGGATGCAGGCAAGCAGGTCTATCCGCCGCGCGGCTGCCGCTTGAAGGCGCTCGCACTGACTCCGCTGGACAGCGTGAAAGTCGTGATCCTCGGGCAGGACCCCTATCACGGGCCGGGCCAGGCACACGGCTTGTGCTTTTCGGTACCCGAAGGCGTCAAACCGCCGCCATCGCTCGCCAATATCTTCAAGGAGCTTGAAACCGACCTTGGAATGGCGCGGCCCGATCACGGGAATCTGGCACGCTGGGCGAGGCAGGGCGTGCTGCTGCTCAACAATACGCTGACAGTCGAGCAGGGGCAGGCGGGAAGCCATGCCGGGCGCGGCTGGGATACGATTACCGATGCCTGCGTGGCTGCGGTGGCCGAGCGTAGCGTTCCGAGCGTCTTCATCCTCTGGGGCAGCCATGCACAGGCCAAGGGCAAGCGGATTGCGTCGCTGCGCAAGGACGGGCCGCATTTGCTCATCGAAAGCCCGCACCCCAGCCCGCTGTCGGCCTATCGCGGTTTCTTCGGTTCCCGGCCTTTCAGCCGCACCAATGCTTTCTTGGAGGAGCATGGCCGGGGCGGCATCGACTGGCGATTGGAAAGCTAATGTGGAGCACATGGAGCACAGTCCTGATGCGAAAAAACGGCCATGTGCCCGCATGAACGTAGACGACGCCCGCACCGCGCTCACCGCGCGCCTTGAAGAGCTGGACCGGCTCGACGCGCTGAGCGGTCAATCGCGCGAGCCTGTCACGCTGCAACAGGATAGCGTCGGGCGCTTGTCGCGCATGGACGCGATGCAGCAGCAGGCGATGGCGCAGGCCGAAGAGCGCCGCCGCCAAGCCGAACGCGCCCGGATTGGCGCGGCGCTCAAGCGGCTCGACGAAGGCGAGTGGGGCTATTGCGCCGGCTGCGGCGAAGAGATCGCGGAAGGACGTCTGAGCGGCGACCCGAGCCTTGCGCGCTGCGTGAAGTGTGCAGCATGAGCGCAGCCTATCGGTGCAAGCTGCGGCATTGGCTGATGAGCATGTTGGTACTGCACCTGTTCGTGCTGACCTTCGCCGGGTTTCAGTGGTTCGCCCGAGCGCTTCCTGATCTTCCGCTGAGCTCTGAAAATTCTTCGATCTGGATTTGGCCGATAAACCAATCAATCGAAGTATATATTCTCCTCTTCGCGTTGCTCTGGCTTTGGCACTTGGGGGATTTCATCCAGCGCGGTGAGAGCAGGAACCACGCACTAAAGCTTGCCGCCAGTTACCGACTGCCATTGGGGCTGCTCTGTTTTCACGATGCAGCTGCTTTCTTCAACCAATCTAGCTTCCTGAATGATCTGGGGTGCCCCGAGCGGTTTCCTGACCCGGAATTTCTCATATTGGATGGTTGCGGCAGCTGGACGCCATGGTGGAAAGAGCTCCTCGCCACCATCCCGCTCATTGGGCTTCTGGTAGCTTCTCTGGTGAAGCTTGTCCTTGCCATCGGATCGCGTTTTAGGCGCCTGCCAAAAACTGGCGTGATTTCCTGATCCGCGTTCGCCCGCGCCTAGCGCGGCAACTCTGTGACACCCATCAACGCCTCATCCACGCTGGCCGCGCACTGGCGGCCTTCGCGGATGGCCCAGACGACCAGTGACTGGCCGCGCCGCATGTCGCCGCAAGCGTAAATGTGATCGTCCGACGTGCGATAGTCTTGCGTGTTGGCATCGACATTTCCGCGATCGGTGAGCGAGACGCCTGACTGGTCAATCATGCCCTGCTTGCGGGGCCCAAGGAAGCCCATGGCGAGAAGGATCAGGTCGGCCTTCAGCGTGAATTCGCTGCCGGGCACTTCCTTGAGCTGGCCTTCGGACCAGTCGGCGCGCATGCATTTGAGGCCGGTGACCTCGCCATCTTCGCCGACAACTTCCTTGGTCAGCACGGCCCAGTCACGGTCCACGCCTTCCTGGTGGCTGGAGGAGGTGCGCAGCTTCATCGGCCAGTCGGGCCAGGTCAGCAGCTTGTTTTCCTTCTCGGGTGGCTGGGGCATGATCTCGATCTGCGTGACCGAGGCAGCACCTTGCCGGTTGGACGTGCCCACGCAGTCGCTGCCGGTATCGCCGCCGCCGATCACGATCACGTGCTTGCCGGTCGCGGTCAGCGTCCCGCGCGGCGCGGCGCGGGTTTCGTCATCGCCTGCATTGCGCTTGTTCTGCTGGGTGAGGAATTCCATCGCGAGGCGTACGCCGGGCAATTCTGCGCCGGGAATTTCCAGCACGCGCGGATGTTCGGCACCGCCGGCGAGCACGACCGCGTCGAAATTTTCCTTCAGCGACTTGATCGAGATATCGACGCCAACCTCGGTGCTGGTGCGGAAGGTGACGCCTTCGGCCTCCATCTGCACCGCACGGCGATTGATCTGGCTCTTTTCCATCTTGAAGTCGGGGATGCCGTAACGCAGCAGTCCGCCGACGCGGTCGGCCTTTTCGAACACGGTGACCGAATGGCCTGCACGGGCAAGCTGCTGGGCACAGGCGAGACCTGCCGGGCCGGAACCGACCACCGCCACGCTCTTGCCCGTCTGGCGAGCAGGCACTTGCGGCTTGATCCAGCCTTCCTTCCACCCGCGATCGACAATCGCGCATTCGATGTTCTTGATCGTCACCGGCTCGTCGGTGATGTTGAGCGTGCACGACGCCTCGCATGGCGCGGGGCAGATGCGACCGGTGAATTCGGGGAAGTTGTTGGTCGAGTGAAGCACTTCCAGTGCATTGCGCCAGTCGCCCTCGTAAACGAGGTGGTTCCAGTCCGGGATGATGTTGTTCACCGGACAGCCGTTGTGGCAGTAGGGAATGCCGCAATTCATGCAGCGCGAGGCCTGGTTTTTCAGCCGCTCCTCGCTCGGCGGAATAACGAACTCCTTGTAATGCTTCACCCGTTCCTTGGGATCGGCATATTCCAGCTCTTCGCGGTCGACTTCGAGGAAGCCTGTTTCTTTACCCATCAGTCCTGACCCTTATTCCGCTGCGACCGAGGCGGCCTGATCGCGCTCTGCTTCGAGCTGCTCCAGCGCACGGCGGTAATCCTTTGGCATCACTTTCACGAAGTGGCCCAGCGTGTTGTCGAAATCTTCCAGCAGCGCGGCGGCGCGGGCAGAGCCGGTATGCAGCTTGTGCCGTTCCAGCAATATCCTGATGCGCGTGGCATCGTGATACAGCGGATCGCCCATGCCCAGATCGTCCACCGTGGAGGGGCGCTGCTGCGGCAGGCCCATGCCTTCGGGGTCGTCGGCAGATGCATTGATCTGCTCGAGATCGACCTGCGCCATGTTGCAGTGCTGCGCGAAAGTGCCGTCCGGATCGTAGACGTAGGCGACACCGCCGCTCATCCCGGCAGCGAAATTGCGACCCGTGGGGCCGAGCACGCAGACCGCGCCGCCGGTCATGTATTCGCAGCCGTGATCGCCTGTGCCCTCGACCACCGCGACCGCGCCCGAATTGCGCACGGCGAAGCGTTCACCGGCAACGCCGCTGAAGAATGCCTCGCCCGAAATCGCGCCGTAGAGCACGGTATTGCCGACGATGATGTTTTCGAGCGGGTTGCGGTCCACGCCCTCGGGCGGACGTACGATCACGCGGCCACCTGACAGGCCCTTGCCGACGTAGTCATTGGCATCGCCGACCAGGTCGAGCGTCACGCCGTGTGCCAGCCATGCGGCAAAGCTCTGCCCGGCGGTGCCGGTGAAGTTCACGCGGACGGTATCGACCGGCAGGCCGGCATGGCCATGCGCCTTGGCGATCACGCCCGACAGCATGGCTCCTGTCGTGCGGTTGAGGTTCTTGATCGGCAGGTCGAGCTGGATGCTTTCGCCCTGCTGGATCGCGGGCTGGCACGCTTCGATCAGCTGGTTGTCCAGCGCCGCGCCAAGGCCGTGGTCCTGAACCTCTGTCTGGTAGGGCTTCTTGCCTTCGGGGATTTCCACCGAGTGCAGCAGCTTCGTCAGATCGATGCCGTCGGCCTTCCAGTGACGGATGGCACGCTTCATGTCGATCCGGTCCACGCGCCCGATCATTTCCTCGACCGTGCGGAAGCCCATTTCGGCCATGATGACGCGCAGTTCCTCTGCCACGAAGAAGAAATAGTTGATCACATGCTCTGGCGTGCCGACGAACCGCTTGCGCAGTTCCGGGTTCTGCGTGGCGACGCCGACGGGGCAGGTGTTGAGATGGCACTTGCGCATCATGATACAGCCCGCGGCAATCAGCGGAGCGGTGGCGAAGCCGAATTCGTCCGCGCCAAGCAGCGCGCCGATGGCCACGTCGCGGCCCGTGCGAAGCCCGCCATCCACCTGCACCGCGATGCGGCTGCGCAAATCGTTGAGCAGCAGCGTCTGCTGCGTTTCGGCAAGGCCGATTTCCCACGGGCTGCCCGCATGGGTCAGGCTGGTGAGCGGCGAAGCGCCGGTGCCGCCTTCATAACCGGAAATCGTCACATGGTCGGCACGCGCCTTGGAAACGCCTGCGGCCACCGTGCCCACGCCCACTTCGGACACCAGCTTGACCGATACGCGCGCTCCGGGGTTCACGTTCTTGAGATCGTGGATCAGCTGCGCGAGGTCTTCGATCGAATAGATGTCGTGATGCGGCGGCGGGCTGATGAGGCCCACGCCCGGTGTCGAATGGCGCACCTTGCCGATACGCTTGTCGACCTTGTGACCGGGCAACTGGCCGCCTTCGCCGGGCTTTGCGCCCTGCGCCATCTTGATCTGGATATCGTCCGAATTGGCGAGATATTCCGTCGTGACGCCAAAGCGTCCAGACGCCACCTGCTTGATGCGGCTGCGCATGGAATCGCCGTTGTCGAGGGGCTTGAAACGGAACGGTTCCTCGCCGCCTTCGCCGGTGTTCGAGCGCCCGCCGATGCGGTTCATCGCCACGGCCAGCGTCGAATGCGCTTCATGGCTGATCGAGCCGAAGCTCATCGCGCCGGTGCTGAAGCGTTTGACGATTTCGGCAGCGGGTTCGACCTCATCGAGCGGGATCGGCTCGTCCGCCTTGTGCAATTCCATCAGCCCGCGGATCGTGAGCAGGCGTTCGGCCTGGTCGTTCACGCTCTTGGCGAAGGCATCGTACTGATCCTTCGCATCGCCACCCTGTTCACTGCGCACTGCGTGTTGCAATTGCGCGATATTGGCAGGCGTCCAGGCGTGTTCCTCGCCGCGCAGGCGGTATTGGTAGATGCCGCCAACGTCGAGCATGTTACGATAAATCGGATTGTCACCATAGGCCGCTGCGTGGCGGCGCACGGTTTCCTGCGCCACTTCGGCCAGGCCGACGCCCTCGATCGTGGTGGCAGTGCGGGTGAAGTAGCTGTCGACAAACGCGGTGGACAGGCCGACCGCGTCGAAGATCTGCGCGCCGCAATAGGACTGGTAGGTCGAAATGCCCATTTTGGACATGACCTTCTGGATGCCCTTGCCGACCGCCTTGATGTAATTTTTCTCGACATCCTCGACGGTGAGTTCGGGAGCCTTCTTCTGGCGGATGTCCTCCAGCGTTTCGAAGGCGAGATAGGGGTTGATCGCTTCGGCGCCGTAACCCGCCAGCACGCAGAAGTGATGCACTTCGCGCGCTTCGCCGGTTTCGACCACGATGCCGGTCTGCATCCGCAAACCCTGGCGGGTAAGCTGGTGATGCACGGCGGCGGTGGCCAGCAGTGCGGGCATGGGAACACGGTCCGGGCCCTGCTTGCGGTCCGACAGGATCAGGATGTTCTTGTCCTGCAGCACCGCTTCGGTTGCCGCCCAGCACATTTCCTTGATCGCCATGTCGAGGCCTTCGGCCCCGCTTTCCGCATCCCAGGTGATGTCGATCGTTTCGGTGCGGAACGCGCCATCGAGACTCGCTTCGACCGAGCGGATCTTTTCCATCCCGCGATTGGTCAGGATCGGCTGGCTGATTTCGAGCCGCTTGTGCGTGCCGGCATCGCGGCCGAGCAGGTTGGGGCGCGGGCCGACCATGGTCAGCAGGCTCATCACCAGCTCTTCGCGGATCGGGTCGATCGGCGGATTGGTGACCTGCGCAAAATTCTGCTTGAAATAATCGTACAGCAGGCGCGGACGCTTGGAGAGCACGGCAATCGGGGTATCGGTGCCCATCGATCCGATGGGATCATCGCCCGTCACTGCCATGGGTTCGAGGAAGCGGGAGATATCTTCCTGCGTGTAGCCAAAGGCCTGCTGGCGATCGAGCAGGCTTACCTGATTTTCCTGCACCGCCTCGCGGTCGGTCTCGATCGCTTCGAGGTCGCGCAGCTTGTATTGCGCCTGGTCGAGCCATTCCTCGTAAGGTTCCGCGGCGGCGAGCTGGGCTTTTAGCTCCTCATCCTCGATGATGCGGCCTTCCTCTAGGTCGATCAGCAACATGCGGCCCGGCTGGAGCCGCCATTTGCGCACGATATCCTCTTCCGCCACCGGCAATACGCCGCTTTCCGAAGCGCAGATGCACAGATCGTCCTTGGTCACGCAGTAGCGCGCCGGGCGCAGGCCGTTGCGGTCGAGCGTGGCGGCGATCTGGCGGCCATCGGTAAAGGCGACGGCGGCAGGGCCATCCCATGGTTCCATCAGCGCGGCATGATATTCGTAAAAGGCGCGGCGCCCCGGCTCCATCAGCTCGTTGCGTGCCCAGGCTTCGGGGATCAGCATCATCATCGCATGGGCGAGGCTGTATCCGCCGAGCAGCAGCAATTCGAGCGCGTTGTCGAGACAAGCGGTGTCCGATTGGCCGTGCGGCACGATCGGCCACAATTTGTCGAGATCGGCACCCAGCAGGTCGCTTTCCATCGTGCGGCGGCGGGCGTTCATCCAGTTCACATTGCCGCGCACGGTGTTGATCTCGCCATTATGCGCGATCAGCCGGAACGGCTGGGCAAGCCGCCAGCTGGGGAAGGTGTTGGTGCTGAAACGCTGGTGGACGAGGCCCAATGCGCTCTCGCAATCGGGATCGCGCAGATCGTCGTAAAAACTGCCGACCTGCGTTGCCAGCAGCAGGCCCTTGTAGACCACGGTGCGGCTGGAGAAGCTGGGCATGTAGAGCTTGGTCAGCTCCGGCATGTCGTGCTTTTCGGCCAGCTCGGCGAGCGGGTTCTGCGTCTGCTTGCGGATTACGATCAGCTTGCGTTCGAACGCGTCCTGGTCGGCGCAATTGTCGCCGCGCGCGATGAAGCACTGGCGGATCACCGGCATGGAATCGAGCACGGCCTTGCCCAGTCCGTCCTGCGTAGTGGGCACATCGCGCCAGCCGATCAGCTTCTGGCCTTCCTTGGCAATGAACTTTTCGAACTGGTTGCTGATGAATTCGCGTGCCGCATCATCCTGCGGCATGAAGCACATGGCTACCGCGTAATCGCCCGCTGGCGGCAGGGTCAGCCCTTCGCCGTCCGCCCACTTGCGATAGAGCCGGTCGGGAATCTGCACCAGAATGCCTGCGCCATCACCCAGCAAGGGGTCCGCGCCGACCGCTCCGCGGTGGTCGAGATTGGCGAGGATTTCCAGCGCCTGTGTAATAATTCCGTGCGATTTGACGCCCTTGATATGGGCGACAAAGCCCATGCCGCAATTGTCATGCTCGTTTACGGAATCATACAGGCCACGTGGCGCGGGATACTCGGTCAATCTTCAACTCTTCCTGTTGCTCGTCCAGTCCCGGGCCGGATGTGAAGCGCGCCTCGAAACCGGTTTCATCGGTAACGAAACGCGAATCAACAGCCCAAAGCTGCACGAAAATGTCGCGAAACGACCTCATGGCGACAGGAAGGGAATATTGCAAGGTCTTGTGCGCCGCACAAGACAGCTTCGCAGGCGCGGCGAGCGTGCCTTAATCCAGCATTCGGTGGAGGTTCAGCACCGCATCGCGGAGCGCCACGTCATTGTCGGCCACCGCCGGCGCCTTTTGCGCATTTGTATGCGAGACTTGCTGTGCGCGGGCATGTTGCACCGTTCCGGCCTGCGGCCTGAAGGGATTGTCAATCGATGACAAGGCGCGATAGCTGGCATCGCGTTCCGAAATTGCAGTGCCTTCGACCGGATCGGGGGCGTCCGCCGGCTCTGCAATCTCCGCGTCGGCGGTGTTTTCTGGTTCGACTACGCTTTCCGGTTGCTCGTTGTAAGTAACGGCAGCGGGAGTGCCTTGCGCGCGACCGAAATATTCAGCCATCGCACAGGCAGCCTCATCTGGCGGTGCGGGCGTGAAGCTTGGCGCCACTTCGCGTGCAACGGGTTGCTCGGCAGGTGTGCCCGCTTCCCGCTCGGCAGCACGCGCAGCGCTCCATGCGCGGTGCTCGTCGAGTACTTTTTCGAGCCGCTGGACGAGCTGCACCAGACCCATCTCGGCCAGATCGTCCGACGTGGACGTGCTGACCGGCTCTAAGGGCACGTCTTCGACATCGCTTGAATCAGGCACTGATGCCGCTTCGGCCTCGGGCCACTCGTCATTGGTTTCGACGGGTTCCTGCCCATCTTCCACCGGTTCATCGCCGGTACGTGCGAGTGAGGGCGGGGAGAATGCCAGCGGCGGTGCAGCCTCGTCATCCTGTACGGGCGGCACCATGTCCTCCTGTGTAATTGCGATCGGGGCGAGAATTTCGGCAGCGGCGTCGTCTTCCGGTGCATCATCCGGCTCGCCATCGAAATAGTCATCAAGGGCGCCCGGGAAGGGGTCGACCTCGTCGATCTCGTCTTCAGCGAAGGCGTCCTCGCCGGAGTGCTCGTAACCGGCTTCGTCTTCCTGTTCATTCTCGAACTCGACCGGAGCTTCGATCTCGGAAGCGTCAAGCACTTCGACCTCGGCATACTCGTCAAACGCGGCATCCTGGTCGCTGTCACCGGGAAGCGGCACGACGAGCAGGAGGTCACTTTCGGGAGCATTCTCAGCGAGGGTCAGCGGGCGACGCCGGCGCGGGCGATCATCAGCGTCGTCTTCGGTCGCTTCGATGGTTTCGACGGGCTCGTCCTGCACATCATCCGCCGTTTCGGCCACGACGAGGTCGAGCGTGTCGGCGTCGTCATAGGGATCATCGTCTGCCATGGCGGACTCCAGAATCCGCGCCTGTATCCGGCGCGCAATCGCGAAACCGGCGAGGCCGCCGAAAATCGCGGCAACTAGTGCCACGATCGCAACCGCAGTTCCGCCGAGCGGAGCTTGGGCCGCGGGGAGCATATTGGCGAGGCCGGTCATGCCGACCAGCCGCTCTATCACATGCATTGGCGCGATAAGGCTGCCAAGGCCCAGAAGGGCAGCAAACCAAAGGCCTACAATTGCCGGAAACAGCCGGTGCGCGCTGACCGGAGGCTTGCCTCCGCCGCTATTGTGCCCAGCTTGGTCCATCGGGAGTGTCGCCACGATAATATCCTGTTCCGCGCCCCTGTGCGAAACCACCCGAAATCTCAGGCGGCGTCGGAAATGAGGCCATTCGGCGCTTTGGCTAGCAGGGTTTGGTAAACGCCAAGATAACGATTGGCATTTTTGTGCCAGTCATGGTCGTCCTGCACGTGGGCTCTAGCGCGGGTGCGGATGGCATACCATTCTCCGCGCCGGTCAATCAGGTCGGCAAGCGCGGCGGCGCAGGCGGCGGAATCGTCGGGCGCAAACAGCGCGCCGGTCGCGCCGTGCGTCACCAGCTCGCGGTGTCCGCCGACATCGCTCGCTGCCACCAGCTTCATCTGCGCCATGGCCTCAAGCGGCTTCAACGGGGTCACAAGATCGGTCAGGCGGCTGCGCTTGCGCGGATAGGCCATGATATCGGTGAGCGCGTAATACCGCTCGACCTCGGAATGCGGCACACGTCCGGTAAAGCGGATCGCATCGGCGACGGGCGAGGCTTCGGCCTGTGCCTGCAGCATATCGGTCATCGGCCCCCCGCCGACCAGCAGCAAGCGTGCGTCGGGGTGGCGCTCGACCAGCATGGGCATGGCGGCGATCAGATCGTCCAGCCCCTCGTAATCGTAGAAGCTGCCGATGAAGCCGATCACCGGACCATTGCCCAAGCCAAGTTCCGCCGCCAGAGCATCGTCGCGCGCAGCCGTTTCGCCGAACATCGTCAGGTCGACGCCATTGGGCATGATGCCGATCTTGGCTGCAGCAACGCCGCGCGACACGAGATCGTCCTTCAAGCCCTGGCAAATCGTCATGACAGCATCCGCGCCCCTTACAGCCATGTTCTCCAAATGGCGGGTTAGGCGGTATTTGAGCGAGCCTTCGCGCGAGGTCAGATTGCCGACAGCGGCATCCTCCCAGAATGCACGGATCTCGTATACGACCGGAATGCCGAGTTTCTTGCCAGCGCGAACGGCGGCCAGCCCGTCAAGCGCCGGCGAATGTGCGTGCAGCACATCGGGGCGCCAATCCTGTGCCAAGGCAACAATCGCATCGGCCAAGGCACCGATTTCGCGCCATTCTTTCAGGCCCGCTGGTCCGTGCGCCTCGCCCGGCGTGCGATGGAAGGTGAAACCGTCCACCTTTTCGACCGGTGGGCCATCGGCGCCATGGCGCAGCCCGGTAATGCCGCGCACCTCGAGGCCCAGCGCCTGCTGCGCCGTCAGTATGGCGCGCGTGCGGAAGGTGTAGCCGCTGTGCAGCGGCAGCGAATGGTCGAGAACGTGCAGAATCCGGGTCATCGACATTCCCCCTGCCATATTGTGCTTAACGGGCCGTCAAGAGCTTGTCCCTATGGCAAGATCGAGCAACTGCCGGACGTATCCATTGATCGACTATTTCTCCATTGTGTTGACACACGGCCTGATCATGGTCGCCGTTTGGCGATTGCTGTTCCGTGCCGAGCTCGATGACGAGAAAGCGGTGCAAGCGGAACCGGACAGGCCGTGGCTGAAGAACCGCGAAAGCGGGACCGGCGATGCGTGATCTTGTCCTCCTCGGATTTATCGGCGCCATCCTGCTGATGGGCCTCAAGCGCCCGTTTCTCTGGGTCTTGCTCTATATCTATGTCGATATCGTCTCGCCCCAGCTGATCGGCTGGGGGCTGATCCGCAGCCTGCATCTGTCGCTGGTCGTCTTTGTCGCCGCCTTTGCCGGATATGTCTTGCTCGACAGCAAGGAAGGCAGCCGTTTTACCTTGCGACAAGGCTTGATCGTCGCGCTGCTGGCGTGGTGCGGTTACACGACGCTGGGCGCGGTATTCCAGGAATTCGCTTGGCAAAAATGGGACTGGGTGTGGAAGGGCATGTTCTTCGCCGCCTTCCTCCCGCTCACCTTGCGCACAAGGCTGCGACTGGAAGCTGCTGTGCTGGTGTTCGTGCTGTCGATCGGGGCCAATGCAATCAATGGCGGGATGAAAACCGTGTTCGGAGGTGGCGGATACGGCTCGTTCACGATGCTCGTGGACCAGGATTCGGGCCTTTACGAAGGGTCCATCATGTCGACCGCCGCCATCGCGACGATCCCGCTGGTGCTGTTCCTTGCCCGTCGCGGAACGATCTTCAAGCCGCACTGGACCGTGTGGATTTTTTCCGTCGCGCTCATATTCGCCTGCCTGCTGATCCCCATAGGTGCCAATGCGCGCACCGGCCTCGTCTGCATCGCGGTGCTTGGCGTGCTGATGCTGCGGCAGGTGCGACATCGCTTCCTGTTCGCCGGGCTGGCGGGCATCGCCATGATCGCTTCCGTTCCGTTCCTGCCGAGCGAATATGTCGAGCGGATGCAGACGATCACCGGTTTCCGGACTGACGAAAGCGCCTCGACCCGCATCGAAGTGTGGAAATGGACCTACAATTACGCGCTCGAAAATCCGGCTGGTGGCGGCTTCGATGCCTATCGCGGCAACAGCTTTACCTATGACCTGCCCGCCATCACTGGAGAGGGGAGCAACCGGCAGATTACCTATAGCGAGGTGACAGACGAGGCGCGCGCCTACCATTCTTCCTATTTCGAAGTGCTGGGCGAGCAAGGCTGGCTCGGCCTGTTTCTCTGGCTCGCCTTGCAAGGGCTTGGCCTGTGGCAGATGGAACGCATCCGGTGGCGGGAGAAGGCGCATCGCAGCGATCGTGACGCATTCATGCATGATCTCGCCACTGCGCTGCAGCACGCGCAGATCATATTCCTTGTCGGCGCGCTGTTCGTAGGTATCGCGTTCCAGTCCTTCGTTTTCATCCTGATCGCCATGCAATGTGCAGTGTGGAGCCAATGGAAGCTGGCACGCGAGGGGTCCGATCCTTCTCCGGCTGCCACGAAGATCGCATCCATACAGCAGCCTGCCGCCACCTGAACCGCCGCCGCCCTCGACAAGCAGGCGCGGCTGCGGGATAGTCCCGCACCATGGACACCGCAGCAAGCCTTGGCATCATGGAAATCATCGGCATAGCCGGTAGCGCCAGCCTGCTTGCGGGATGGCGGCTTTACATCGTTATCCTGGGAACTGGCCTGGCCATGCGCAGCGGTGTTGTGCCGCTACCCGAGCATCTCGAATCGCTGCAGGTGCTCGCCAATCCTTGGGTGCTGGGCATCGCCGGTTTCGGCGCGCTGGCAGAGTTTTTCGCCGACAAGGTGCCGTGGCTCGATAGCGCTTGGGACACGGTTCACACTCTGGTCCGGCCAGTGGGCGGAGCCATGCTGGCGCTTGCCATCGTCGATCCGGGCGATCCTGCGATGCAGGTGATTGCCTTCCTGCTTGGCGGAGGCGGCGCGTTGCTGGCGCACGGCGGCAAGGCCGGAGCGCGCGCGGCGATAAACACCAGCCCCGAACCTGTCAGCAACATCGCCATGTCCACGGCAGAGGATGTCGCGACCGTCGGGCTGATGTGGTTCGTCTACGAATATCCCTGGGCCGCAGCGGGCGTGGCGGCTCTGCTGCTGGCGCTCGCCATCGGCCTGATGCTCGCGGTCCGCAGGCTGTTCCGGAAGGTCTTTGGGCGGGAGAAGAAGGCAGAGGGATAGCTCCCGGGGGAAGGGATTCTTTTCAGGAAGTCGCATCCGCGACTTCGTCCTCGCTAGATGGCCAGCAAGCTGGCCCCGCTGCGGGCGCGCAGTCGCACTTGCCGTCGCAAGAGCGACGGTTCTGGCATAACAATAGCTTTTTAGCGCTAGCCTCGGGCGCGTCGAGCGAACGACAAAGGCCGACTGGCCGCCCGCAGGTGTTCCGCAGCGGAGCGGAGGGAACAGCACCGAGGATGGCACGCCCGGATGGGCGGGCCGAAATCAACTATTCGCCCGCAGCCATTCCTCGACCACCGGAGCGATGCGGTTTCTCCACTTGCTGCCGTTGAAGATGCCGTAATGGCCGACATCGCGGGCGAGGTGATACTTCTTCTTTGCTAGCGGCAGGTGCTCTGCAAGGTCGAGCGCGGCGCGGGTCTGGCCAATGCCGGAGATATCGTCCAGCTCGCCTTCGATAGCCAGCAATGCGGTATCCTTGATCGCATCGGGGTCGATGGCCTTGCCGCGATGCACGAATTCACCCTTGGGCAGCGAATGCTCCTGAAACACATGCTCGATCGTCTGGAGATAGAATTCCGCCGTCATGTCGCACACCGAGAGGTATTCGTCGTAGAACTGCTTGGTGCGGTCGGCGCTGTCCTGGTCGCCAAGCGTCATGTGCTTGAACATCTCGTAATGGCTCATCATGTGATCGGACAGGTTCATGCTTATGAAGCCAGCGAGCTGCAGGAAGCCGGGATAGACTTCGCGTCCGGCACCCGGATAGTTGAACGGCACCGTGGCGATGACGTTGTTCTCGAACCAGCTCAGCGGCTTGTCCATCGCCAGGTCGTTCACGCTGGTCGGGCTGGCGCGCGTGTCGATCGGGCCGCCCATCATGGTGAGCGACTTGGGACGGCACGGATCATCCTCGGCAGCCATCACGGCAGTCGCCGCGAATGCGGGTACGGACGGCTGGCAGACAGCCAGCATATGAGCACCCGGACCGATGAATTGCAGGAATTCGATCAGGTAATCGATGTAATCGTCGAGATCGAAGCGACCGGCTGACATGGGGACCTGCCGCGCATCGGCCCAGTCGGTAATCCACACCTGCTGGTTTTCGACCATCCGCTGCACCGTTCCGCGCAGCAATGTGGCGTAGTGCCCGCTCATCGGGGCAACGATCAGCAGCTTGGGAGCATCTTCGGGAAGATCGTCACGCGCAAAACGGCGCAGATTGCCGAACGGCTTTTCGAACACCACGCTTTCGGACACCGGCTTCATTTCGCCATCGATTTCGACCGGATCGAGATCGAAATCGGGCTTGCCGCGATCCTCATAGACGTGGGCAAAGACCTTCAGCGCGCTGGCAGCGGCCGGACCCATGCCGAAATAGCCCATAGGCAGGGCCGGATTGTCCAGCAAATTGGCGCCCACCGTGGCCCAATTGCTGGCCGAGGTGAACCAGGCCTTTTGCATTTCGTAAGCGGAATAGAGCAAGTGTTTGCGTCCCAACGTAAGTAGTGGCCGCCTGTCGCAACGGTGGCCAGATGGTGCCTGCTGCTGCCATTATCGTGTGTTCTGCGGCAAGCCTGCGGCGCTGTGTGGGCTGGACATGCCCTGTTTTACCCAATGTTGCAACGCGGCATGAGTTCCATTTGCCAATGCATACGTAGGGCGGTGGCGGGCTGGCTTGACCAGAACGGCGATTGGGGTAGGGCGACATCCACGCATGGCAGACCTTCATCCCATCGATCAGGCCAACCCCGCCAAGACGCTCGGCCCGCTGCGGATGATTTTCCGCCAGGCCATGAAATACCCCGTCCAGATCGCCCTTGCGGCCATTGCCTTGCTGGTCACGGCAGCGGTGATGTCGGTTGCAATACCCTATGGCCTGAAGCTGGTGATCGACCGCGGCTTCGGCGGTGACGGCGATATCGACCGCTGGTTTCGCTACCTGTTGCTGCTGGTCGGCGTGCTGGGTATCGGGACCGCGCTGCGCTTCTATTTCGTCAGCTGGATCGGTGAACGCGTCGTCGCCGATATTCGCGAGGCGGTCTACACCAATCTCCTGCGGCTCTCGCCCTCCTTCTTCGAGGAAAACAGCCCTAAGGAAATCAGCAGCCGGATGACATCGGACACCGCGATCATCGAAACGGTCGTGGGCACGACGGTATCGGTCGCCTTGCGCAATCTGATCATGGCTGTCCTGAGCACCGGCTACCTCTTCTGGCTCGCCCCGCAGCTGACCGTCTGGCTGCTGGCGGGAATTCCGGTCGTCATCGTGCCGATTGCGCTGTTCGGCAAGCGGCTGCGCAATGTCAGCCGCTCCAGCCAGGACCGTGTTGCCGAAGTTGGCGGGATCACCACCGAAATCCTTTCCGCCATGAAGATCGTGCAGGGCTTCAACCAGGAAGAGCGCGAAGCGGGTCGCTTCCGCGTGGCGGTGGATGAAACCTTCGCAATGGCCAAGAAGCGCATCCTGATCCGCGCGGTGATGACCGCCACGGTCATGACGCTCATTTTCGGGTCGATCACGCTGCTGTTGTGGCGCGGCGCGATCCTTGTCAGCGAAGGGACAATTACCGGCGGCACTATTACCTCCTTCGTTGTGGGGGGAATGATCGCGGCAGGCGCGTTCGGGTCCTTGACCGAGGTCTATGGCGATCTTCTGCGCGGCGCCGGTGCAGCGGGACGCCTCAACGAATTGCTGAACGAACAGCCCGCCATTGCTCCGCCTGCACGGCCCCAGGCCCTGCCGCAGCCACCGCGCGGCAGCCTGGCGTTCGACAATGTCAGCTTCAGCTATCCCACACGGCCCGGCGAAAGGGCGATTGCCGATTTCAGCCTCACGATCGAACCAGGCGAAACAGTCGCCATCGTCGGCCCGTCGGGCGCGGGCAAATCAACGATCTTCCAGCTGGCGGAGCGGTTCTACGATCCGCAGAAAGGCGCGATCAAGCTCGATGGCGTGCCGCTGACGCAGGCCGATCCGGCGGACATCCGCCGCCGCATGGCGCTGGTGCCGCAGGAAGGCATATTGTTCGCCGCAAGCGCGCGCGACAATCTGCGCTACGGTGCATGGAAAGCGTCCGAAGAGGCGATCTGGGATGCGGCCCGCGCCGCCAATGCCGAAGATTTCCTGCGCGATTTGCCTGACGGCCTCGATACCTTCCTCGGCGAGGGCGGGGCGCGGCTTTCGGGCGGACAGCGCCAGCGCGTCGCCATTGCCCGTGCGCTGCTGCGCAATGCCCCGATCCTCCTGCTCGACGAGGCGACCAGTGCGCTCGATGCCGAAAGCGAGCGGCTTGTGCAGGATGCGCTGGAGCACCTGATGCAAGACCGGACTACGCTTGTTATTGCCCACCGTCTGGCAACCGTGCGCGCGGCGGACCGGATCATCGTGATGGATGGCGGGCGTATCGTCGAACAGGGCGACCACACCAGCCTGACAGCTGCCGGCGGCCTTTATGCGCGGCTGGCAGCGCTGCAATTCGACGACGCGGCGCTCGCCTGAAGGCCTTTCCTTCGGCGAGGAGGCGCAGCCAAGTCTTGCGTCGAGGGGAATCGGCTCTTAATCGAGTTGGTAACGACAGAAACAGTCAGTCCGTTCTGGACGAGGCGTCGCAATTTCAAAATTTCTGGGGACATCGCATGATTCGCACAATGCTTGCTACAACTGTATCCGCCATCGGGCTGGTACTCGCCGCGCCCGCCATGGCGCAGGATGAGGCGTCCGATACGCCGACGATGGACTTCGGCACATGGGGCGTTGGCCTTGAAGGCATCGATACGCAGGTTAATCCCGGCGATGACTTCAACGCCTATGTCAATGGCAAGTGGGTGCGTGAAAACACCATTCCTGCCGACCGCCAGCGGTTCGGCGCGTTCGATGTCCTCGGTGAGAAATCGCGCGATGACGTGCGTACGCTGATCAACGACCTTGTCGCTTCCAACCCGGCGCCCGGCACCACCGCACGCCGTATTGTCGATGCCTATAATGCTTTCTACGATGTCGAGGCTATCGATGCGTCGGGCCTCGCTCCCGCACAGCCTTACCTGAACGAGATTTTCTCGGCTCCCGACCTCAACCGCCTGGTTGAGCTGTTCGAAGAACCCGGTTATCCGGGGCTGGTGAGCGCTGGCGTCGGCATCGATGCACGCAACCCCACGCAGCATGTCGTCAGCATCGGTTTCGACGGCATGGGCTTGCCCGATCGCGACTATTACCTGGTCGATTCCGAAAGCAATATCGCGATTCGCGAAGCCTATATGGAATATCTCGCCACGATGCTGGGCGCGGCTGGCTATACCGATCCGCAAGGTGCCGCGCGCGCGGTCTATGCGTTCGAACATGATGTCGCCAAGCTGGAATGGGCACGCCAGATGCTGCGCATGCCGCAGCTGACCTACAATGAATTGTCGCGGGACGATTTGCGCGCGCTTTCTGGCGATTTCCCGATCGACACATTGCTCGAAGCGGGCCAGTTCTCTGACCAGACGCGTTTTCTCGCATCGCAATTGCCGCCCACCGAAGAAGAGATCGCCGCGCTCGGCCTGACCCCGGCGCAGCTCGGCATGATCGGTGGCGGACTGCCGGCGATGATGGAACTGCTGACCGAAACGCCGCTGGCGACGATCAAGGCCTATATGGCTGTCAGCTTCCTTGGCTCGAACGCAGCTGTGCTGTCGAGCGAGCTGGACGAGGCGCAATTCGATTTCTTCGGCCGTACGATCAACGGTGCCGAAGAGCAGCAGGCACGCTGGAAGCGTGCCATAGCAGCCGTGCAGGGCCAATTGGGCGAGCAGCTGGGCGCGCTTTATGTCGAGCGGTACTTCCCGCCCGAAAGCAAGGCGCAGATGGAAGAGCTGGTCGCCAACCTGTCCCGCTCGATGAACATCGCGCTCGACAATAACGAGTGGATGTCGCCGGACACCATTGCCGAGGCGCGTGGCAAGCTGGAAGGCTTTGTGCCGATGGTCGGCTACCCCGAGGAATTCGAGACTTACGAAGGCCTCGAAATCGCTGCCGATGATCCGCTGGGCAACCGCATCAGCGCGATCCGCTGGGCCATTGCGGATAATCTCGGCAAGCTTGGCGAGCCGGTCGATCCGACCGAGTGGGGCATGCTGCCGCAGACGGTGAACGCCTATTACTCGCCGCTGACCAACCGCATTGTCTTCCCGGCCGCGATCCTGCAGCCGCCGTTCTTCAATGCCGAAGCCGATCCTGCGGTGAATTATGGCGGGATTGGCGCTGTCATCGGCCATGAAATCGGTCACGGCTATGACGATCAGGGTTCGCAATTCGATGCCACGGGCACTTTGCGCAACTGGTGGCAGGATTCGGACCGCGAAGGGTTCGAACAGTTCTCCGCGCGCATGGCCGAATTCATCGAAGCTTATTGCCCGGTCGACAGCCCCGAGGGCCCGGTCTGCCTGCGCGGCGGCCAGTCGATGGGCGAGACACTGGGCGACGTGGTCGGCCTGCAGATGGCGTATCGCGCCTATCGCCTTTCGCTCAACGGCGAGGAAGCTCCGGTGATCGACGGCCTGACCGGCGACCAGCGCTTCTTCCTCGGTTTCGCCCAGATCTGGCGCGGGATGGAGCGCGAGGAAAGCCTGCGCAACCGAGTGATGACCGCCAACCACCCGCCGGGCGAATTCCGCGTGAACAACGCCGTGCGCCATCTCGACGCGTGGTATGATGCCTTCAACGTCACCGAAGATGATGCCCTCTACCTGCCGCCGGAAGAGCGCGTGCGCATCTGGTAAGCATCTGCGCAAGAGGAGAAATTGCCCGCCTCCGTCACACCGACGGGGGCGGGTTTTTTCATGCCCCGCGCCGCGTCATTCGCTTGACTTGCGAGAGCCACGCGGCATGGGGATGTCCGCATGACTATCCTCCAGCTGCTGCTGATCGCCATTGTCCAGGGGATTACCGAGTTCCTGCCGATTTCCTCGTCGGGGCATCTCATCCTGATCCCGCACCTGACCGATTTTCCCGACCAGGGACCACTGATCGATGTCGCGGTTCATGTGGGATCGCTGCTGGCGATCATCGTGTATTTCTTCAAGGACGTGGTCGTGCTGGCGCGCGGAGGCTTTGCCTCCATCGGTATCGGTTCGGCCCCGGCTGAACGGCGGCTGTTCTGGTGGATCGCGCTGGGCACGATCCCTGCCGTCGCGTTCGGTCTTGCGATCAAGCTGGGCGCGTTCAACACGATTGCCGAGACATGGTTCAATATTACCGTGGTCGATGATGACCTGATGTCCTCGATCCGCTTTACGGACCTCATCGCGGTCAATCTTATCGTTTACGGCGTTGCGCTGGGCATCGCGGACTTCTTCGGCAAGGAGCACAAGAGCTTCGAGGACATGACCTGGCGTGACGGCCTGCTGGTCGGCATTGCACAGGCGCTTGCGATCATTCCGGGCACCAGCCGGTCGGGCGTCACAATGACGGCGGCGCGCGCCTTGGGTTACAGCCGGGTCGAAGCCGCGCGCTTCTCTTTCCTCCTTTCGATTCCCGCCGTGGCGGGTGCCGGCGTGCTGATCGTGCCCGAGATCTTCGAAGCAGGTGGCGGGCTGGCGATGGAAGCGCTTATTGCGGGCGTGCTGACCTTCATCGCGGCTTTCGCGACCATGGCCTTCCTGATGAATTTCCTGAAGCGCGCCTCGATGCTCGTATTCGTCATCTACCGCGTGGCGATGGGCGTGGCATTGCTCGCCCTGTTCTGACTTGGGGTCGACCGCGATTCGTTAAATTGTGGCGGAACCAAGGCGAACCTTGTGGGTTCAATGAAGTAACGCACAGTTAGCAAGGAAACCCGCCCGTGGGCATTGTATTCATGATCGTTGTCGGAGCCGTCCTTGGATGGCTGGTGGCGTTCGTGGTGCGCGCGGACAAGGTGGAATATGGTTTGCGAATCAATTTCGTAGGCGGAATAATCGGTGCGTTGATCGGGGGGCTGGCGGTCAGTCCCGCGGTCGGGGCCGGCACCTTGCTCGGTTCTCACTACAGCGTAGGCGCAATCATGGTGTGCATGATCGGGTCGTTAGCGCTGCTTTTTCCACTAAACCTGTTGCAATGGCGATTTTTGCGTTAAGCGAGTCGCGAATGCACTTAAGGGTCATTCTTTCCGGGGGCGATCCATGTGGTCGCCCTATCTCATGAAGGGGAATTCAAAATGAAGAAGATTATCGCTTTTGCATCCGCCGCCGTTCTCGGCCTTGGTGTCGCCGCTTGTGACAGCCCTGCTGAAGAAGCAGCTGAAGAAGAAGCTGAAGCCATGGAAGACCAGGCTGACGCCATGGAAGACGCCGGCATGATCTCGGACGAAGAAGCCGACGCCATGGAAGCCCAGGCTGACAACATCGAAGATGCCGCCGAAGGCGACACCGATGCGATGACCGAAGACATGGAAGAAGCCGTCAACTAAGACGCTTTCCATTCGGAACGAAAAAGGGCCGGTCCTCCTTCGGGAGGGCCGGCCTTTTTCTTGGTATCGGCTGGTGCGTGGTTAGACTGGCGCGGCGTTCGATCCGCGGCCACCGCGCAGGAAATACTCCTGCGTCCCGCGATGCACGACATTGTCGACATCGATCACCGCCGAATTGGCATAGGTAAAGCTGGGGCCGAGGTTGTTATACAACTTGTCGAAATCGCGTTCCACCGTCTGGCGATAGAGATTCTCGAAGCTCTCGATCACGAAATAGGTCGGCTGCAAATCGTCGATCACATAATCGGTGCGCATGACCCGGTCGACATTGAGCATGATGCGGTTGGGCGACTGCCCCTCGAGTGCGAAAACCGCTTCGGTCGGGCCGGACAGGATGCCGGCACCGAAAATGCGCGGTTCGCCCTGTTCCATGATCAGGCCGAATTCGACCGTGTACCAGTAAAGCGCGCCCAGCGCCTTCAGCCGGTTGTAGCGCATCGCTTTCCAGCCGGCGCGGCCATACTCCTGCATGTAGTCGGCAAAGGTCGGATCGGTCAGCAGCGGAACGTGGCCGAACACGTCGTGGAAGACGTCGGGTTCCTGGATGTAGTCGAAGGTTTCGCGGGTGCGGATGAAATTCCCCGCCGGAAAACGACGATTGGCGAGGTGCCAGAAAAACACATGGTCGGGGATGAGCATGGGCACGGGCACCACGCTCCAGCCGGTGCGCTTGCCCAGTTCTTCCGACAATTCGCCGAAATCGGGCACGCCGCCCTTGCCCAGATCCAGCTTTTCGAGCCCGTCGAGCATGGCCGAACAGGCGCGGCCGGGCAGGATATCCATCTGCCGGGCGAACAAATCGTCCCAGATTCGATCGTCTTCGGAAGTGTATTGCGTCTGCGCAGGCTCCAGCCAGTCGGTGCCAACGTGTGCGGGCCGCTTGAGCGGGGCTGTAAAGACATCGGAGGACACTTCGGGAAGCGTCGAGAAGTCCTCTGTCTCGCGCGAAATTTCAGCGGTTTGCGTCATGGGCGGATTCATACCACAGAGCGCGCCGGCAATCCAGTTTCACTCGTTACCATCTGGCGCGGGAGTTTCGGCGCTGTCCGCTTCAACTTCCGGAAGGCGTTCGTCGAGCATCTCGGCAGCTTCGGCAATGGCTTGCTGCTCGTTCGATGTGACGGGCGGGGGCTCTGGCTCGCCCCCGCCACTACCACAGGCGGAAAGCGCGCCGCATGTTGCCAGGAGCATCCCGGCGCGCACCTTCCCGGTCATCGGCCTTACTCGGCCTCGGCAGCTTCCAGCTCGGCTGCTGCCGCTTCGGCCGCCGCAGCAGCGTCGAGTGCGCGGTTCGCGGTCGCTTCTGCACGGTCGGCAGCGGACTGGGCCGCTTCTTCGGTCACATTCATCGATTCTTCGGCCTCTTCTTCGGTCATGACCTCTTCGTCGACGACCGGCGCGGGCACATCGGCCATCGCTTCATCGGCAGGGACTTCGACCGTGTCCGCCACCGCTTCCTCGGAAGCATCGGTGGTTTCACCGCAGGCAGCGAGAGCGAATGCCGCGGTGGCGGCAACGAAAGCAAGTTTCTTCATGGGGATTGACCCTTTGTCTCAAGAATATCGGAAGTGCGCATATTAGCGCAGTAAGGCGCACGTGGAAATGCGCTTTATCGCGGGTGGTGGCGCGCGGTGCGATCTGCCAGACGGGCGGCAATGGCTTCGCTTCCCTCCACCCGTCCCGATTTGCCCGCCGCACGTGCCGAATTGCGCCGGATTTTCGGGTTCGACAGCTTTCGCGGCGTACAGGAACAGGTGCTGGCGCGCGTACTGGCAGGCGAATCGACGCTGGCGGTGATGCCCACGGGCGCGGGCAAGTCGCTAACCTACCAATTGCCCGCCACCATGCTGGAGGGGACGTGCGTCGTGATCTCTCCGCTGATCGCGCTGATGCACGACCAGCTTCGCAGCGCCCGCGCCAATGGCATTGCCGCCGCCACGCTCACCAGTGTCGATGACGATTGGCGCGAGACGATCGACGCTTTCCGCAGTGGCCAGCTCGACCTGCTGTATGTCGCGCCAGAGCGTGCAAGTCAGCCGGGCTTCCGCGAGTTGCTGGATTCGGCACGGGTTGCCCTGTTCGCGGTGGACGAGGCGCATTGCGTTTCCGAATGGGGTCATGATTTCCGGCCCGATTACCGCCAGCTACGCGGACTGCTCGATGCCTTTCCGCAAGTGCCACGACTGGCGCTGACTGCAACCGCTGATGCGCATACCCGCAGCGATATCCTTGCCCAGCTTGGCATCCCCGATGACGGACTGGTGCTGGCAGGCTTCGACCGGCCCAATATCCGTTACACCATCACCCACCGCGACAATCCCGTTACACAGTTGACCGACCTTATGGCCAAGGAGCCGGGGCCGGGCATCGTCTATGCACCCACCCGCGCCAAGGTCGAAAAGCTGGCCGAGCAATTGGCACAGCGTACGGGACGGCGCGTTTTGCCTTACCATGCAGGGCTGGCTCCCGAGGTTCGCCGCGACAACCAAGCCGCCTTTGTCGCCAGCGAGGACATGGTGATCGTGGCCACGGTCGCCTTTGGCATGGGGATCGACAAGCCCGATGTGCGCTTTGTCGCCCACGCAGCCACTCCGAAATCGATCGAGGGCTACTATCAGGAAACGGGCCGCGCCGGGCGCGATGGTGATCCAGCGCAGGCGGTGATGCTGTGGGGCGCGGGCGATTTTGCCACCGCACGCCAACGCCTGTCCGAAGTGGAAGAGCACCGCCGCAAGGGCGAACATGCGCGGCTTGATGCCTTGGCGGGGCTGGTCGAGACGCCGGGGTGTCGCCGCGCTGTACTGCTACGCCACTTTGGCGAGGACCCGCCCGAATCTTGCGGCAATTGCGACAATTGCTGCAATCCGCCCGCAGTCACCGATGCCACCGAACTTGCGCGCAAGCTGCTCAGCGCCGCCTATCGCACGGGGCAGAGCTTCGGTTTCGGCCATCTGTCCAAGGTGCTGACCGGCGATGCCGACGAGCGCGTGCGCCAGCGCGGGCACGATGAACTGTCGGTCTTCGGGATCGTCGATGGCGAGGATGCAGCCATGCTGCGGCCGCTGTCACGCGCCCTGCAGGCTACCGGCGCGCTTGTCTCCAACGCGCATGGCGGGCTGGAGCTGGCCGGCGATGCGCGAGCCATCCTGAAAGGTGAGCAGGCGGTCGAGATCGTGCTTCCCCCGCCCCGCCAGCGTCGCACCCGTCGCGGGGGGCGCGATGCGACGCCCAACCCGGTTGGCGATCCGCTGTTCGAGGCATTGCGCGGGCTTCGCCGCGACCTTGCCGCCGAGGCCGGTGTGCCGCCCTATGTCATCTTCCACGATGCCGCCCTGCGCGCCATGGCGAGCCAGCGACCCGCCTCCCTCTCGAAGATGTCCGGCATACCCGGTGTCGGCGAGAAGAAGCTCGCCGCCTATGGCGACGCCTTCCTCAAGGCAATCCAGCAAAACTGAGCGCTACGGTTTTGATTGCGCGCAGGCCCGAATTGATATAAAGATGATATCATAATTATATCAACAGGAGGGTTTCGATGAGTGAAGAACATATCCCGATGGTGCGCAGTCACGAGAAAGCGGCCAGCGGTTTCAACGGCTTTCTTATGCTGTTTGTTTCGCTGGTGTTGCTGGGATTGTGCGCATTTGGCGTAATCAACGGTGTGCGAATTGCCGACGCGGGCGGATCCCCGGCTACGGTGCTGTTGTCGATCGTGGGCGGTGTCCTCACGTTGATCCTGTGGATCGGCTTTTACATGATCCAGCCCAACCAGGGCGTGGTCATCACGTTGTTTGGCGAATATCGCGGCACCGACAGGACCGAGGGCCTGCGGTGGGTGTGGCCGTGGATGGGCAAGAACAAGGTCAGCGTGCGCTCGCACAACATCCATTCCGAACGCATCAAGATCAACGACAAGCGCGGCAATCCCATTGATGTGGCATGTAACGTCGTATGGCGTGTGAAGGATACTGCGCAAGCCGTGTTCGACGTCGACGACTACAAGGAATTCGTGAACATCCAGATCGAGGCAGGGTTGCGCACCGTTGGCGCGCGCCATCCTTACGATGATTTCGAGGAAGACGAGACGACGCTGCGTGGCAGCCCCGATGTGGTCAATTCCGAACTGCAGGCCGAACTCAACGAACGGCTTTCCGCCGCCGGCGTGGTGGTCGACGAAGCCAGCCTGACGCACCTTGCCTACGCCTCCGAAATTGCCGGTGCCATGCTGCGCCGCCAGCAGGCCGAAGCCGTGATTGCCGCGCGCACCAAGCTGGTGATCGGTGCGGTCAGCATGGTCGAAATGGCCCTCGAAAAGCTCTCTGCCGACGGCATTGTCGACCTCGACAACGAACGCCGTGCGGCGATGGTATCAAACCTGATGGTCGTGCTGTGCGGGGAGCGGGATGTGAACCCGGTCGTAAACGCCGGTTCGCTCTACCAGTAAGGTTACACACTGAACGATCATGCCCCAGGCAAGAAAGCCAGCGCCAGCGAAGAAGGCCTTCGCGCTACGCCTCGATCCGGCGCTCCACGATGCGGTGGAGCGCCTCGCGGCCAAGGAGCTGCGCTCGGTCAATGCCGAGCTTGAGGTGCTGATACGCGAGGCGATGAAGCGGCGCGGGATCGAAGTCCCGCTTAGCCAGCGGCCCAAGCGTGGGCGACCCAAGGAGAGCTGAAAAGCGAATGTGTTGAACTGGCATTAATCAATCTCCGGCTAGGCATGCGTACATGACAAAAGTCCATTCGCGTTCGTTGCACACGTGCCTCTCTGTCCGGCTGACATGGACTGTCGCCACTCTGGCAATCGCTGCGATCCCGACCGCAGCCTTGCTCGCGCAAGAACGTGGGGCGCCTTACACGATCGCTGAAACCGGGCGAGGGTTCGACAGGCTGCAGGATGCCGTCAACGCGATTGGCAATGCGCGCGGGACGATAAACATCGCGCCGGGCCGCCACACGCAATGCGCGGTCCAGACATCGGGTAACATCAGCTATCTCGCCAGCGAGCCGGGTTCGGTGATTTTCGATGGCGTGACCTGCGAGGGCAAGGCCGCACTCGTGCTGCGCGGGCGCGGCGCGGAGGTGTCAGGGCTGATTTTCGAGAACATGCGCGTGCCCGATTTCAACGGCGCTGGCATTCGGCTGGAATCCGGGGATCTGACGGTGGCGCAAAGCTGGTTCCGCGATAGCCAGCAGGGCATCCTGACTGCAAGTGACACGTCGGCGCGCATGGTCATCGACCGTTCCACCTTCACGCGTCTCGGCACTTGCGAGGGTGCGGGCGGCTGTGCGCACTCGGTTTATACCGGCGATCTGGCGCATGTGCGGATCACCGACAGCCGGTTCGAACAGGGTCGCGGCGGCCATTACGTCAAATCGCGCGCCGCCCGTGTCGATATCGCCGCGAGCAGCTTTGACGATGCCGCGGGGCGTGCCACCAATTACATGATCGACCTGCCGGGCGGAGCCAGCGGCCAGATCACCAACAACTGGTTCGTGCAGGGCGCAGACAAGGAAAACCATTCCGCCTTCATCGCGGTGGCTGCCGAAGGTCGAAGCCATGATTCGCGCGGGTTGGTCGTTAGCGGAAACGTTGCTCGGCTGGCTCCGGGCGTGGATCGCAACACCGTCTTCGTGGCGGACTGGTCGGGCGAAATGGGCGGGATCGGTGAAAATACGCTCGGACGCGGTCTCACGCGATACGAGGTCCGCTGATCTTTCAGGAACGCTGGCGGCCTGCGGCTCGTTAATCTCCCGAGGAGACAAGCATATGGCCGGTGGATGGGCGCGCGATGGCGCGGTTCAGGACCAGATAGACGATAGCGTGAACGATGCCGTCGCCGCAGCGCGCTCGCGCCTGCCGCGCGGCGAGAGCGCCGAGTATTGCGACCTGTGCGGAGAGGATATTCCCGAGAAGCGCCGACAGGCGGTGCCGGGTGTTCGCACTTGCATCGAATGCCAATCGGGGCGAGACGCGGATGTGAAGCATTCGGCCATCAACCGCCGCGGATCCAAGGATAGCCAGCTGCGCTAGGCAGCTCCATTGCATGTCGAAAAATTTCATACGTCTCCAGCACGCCCTGCCGCACCACGGCATATCCCGCCTTGCCGGCAAGTTCGCAGGTAGCGAAAAGCACTGGCTGAAGGATCGCCTGATCCGCCGCTTCATCGCCGCCTATGATGTCGACATGAGCGAAGCGGCGCGGCCGGTGGAGGCCTATGCCAGCTTCAACGACTTCTTCACCCGCGAGCTCAAACCCGGCGCGCGTCCGCTGGCCGATAGCGATACTCAAATTCTCTCTCCTGCCGATGGGGCTGTCAGCCAGATCGGGACGATAGAGGAGGGGCGAATCTTCCAAGCCAAGGGCCGCCACTTCACCGCGCTGCAATTGCTAGGCGGCGACGCGGCAGCAGCAGAGCGGTTTGCGGGCGGCAGTTTCGCGACGATCTATCTCAGCCCGAAAGACTATCACCGCGTCCACATGCCGGCCGAGGGCGCGCTGCGTTCGACGACCTATGTGCCCGGCGACCTGTTCAGCGTGAACCAGGTTACGGCAGAGCATGTCGACGGACTGTTCGCGCGCAACGAACGGCTGGCGTGCATGTTCGACGGACCGCACGGCGCGTTTGCCAGCGTGATGGTCGGCGCGATGATCGTAGCGGGGATCGAAACCGTCTGGTCAGGGCGCGTCGAAGCGCACAATCCAACGCTGGTCCACCATGACTTCGCTGCCGGAGAGCATGATTTCGCCGCCGGAGACGAGATGGGCCGCTTCTTCCTCGGCTCGACAGTCGTGCTGCTATTCGAGCCGGGCCGCGTAGAGTGGAACACGCAGCTCAAGGCCGGTGACAGCGTGCGCATGGGGCAGTCGCTCGGGCGCTGGCTCTAGCCGAAAGCGGGCGCGTAGGTGACTTCGCCTGCAGGTGGATTCCCGGCGAAAATCAGACGCTGGAACAGATGCTGCGGCACGCCGGGATATGCGAGCGTCGAATCGTGCTCGAAGCCGAACCGCCCGTAATAGCCCGGATCACCAAGCACCACGCACCCCGCCGCGCCATCGGCGCGCAGCCGGTCGAACCCCGCTTCGCACAGTGCAATACCAATGCCGCCTCTCTGCCTGGCCGGGGCCACCGAGAGCGGGCCAAGGCCGTACCAGCCCTGCGTCCCGTCGCTGATCGTAACCGGGCTGAAGGCGATGTGGCCGACGACAGCATCATCCAGCACGGCCACCAGCGAGAGCATGGGCGTGCGATCCTGGCGCAGGCGTTCGATGATCTCCGGTTCGATGCCGCTCGAATGCGCATGGTCCTCGAACGCATCTCCTACCAGCGCGCGAATGGCTGCCTCGTCGCCCTCGCGTTCCTGGCGGATGGTCCAGCTCATTTGAGCAAATGTCCGGCCCGGTCGCGCTTGGTCGCGAGATATCGGATATTGTGCGGATTGGCGGGCAGTTCGTGGGGAACACGCTCGGCGACCTTCACGCCCGCATCTTCAAGTGCGGCAACCTTTTCGAGATTGTTGGTCATCAGCCGTACCTGTCCAACCGCCAGCAAATGGAGCATTCGTGCAGCCAGCGGGAAATCGCGTGCTTCTTCGGGCAGGCCGAGGCGGCGGTTGGCTTCCAGCGTGTCGACACCGGTATCCTGCAAGCGATAGGCGCGCAGCTTGTTCACCAGTCCAATCCCGCGACCCTCCTGCCGCATGTAGAGCACAATGCCCCAGCCGCCCGCGGCAACTTCCGCTGACATGGCAGTAAGCGCCGCATCGAGCTGCGGGCCGCAGTCACATTTCAGGCTGCCGAAGATGTCGCCCGTCAGGCATTCGGAATGCAGGCGCACGAGCGGCGCACGGTCCGATGTCTGCTCGCCCAGCACGATGGCGACATGTTCGCGCATGTCATTGACGCTGCGGAAGGCGACGATCTCGGCTTCCTCCTCATGCGCTATCGGCAGGTGCGCCCGTGTTGCGATGGAAAGATTCTGCGTATCGGCCCATGCTGCCAGGTCCACGCTCTTGAGTGTCACCGCCTCTCCCGCAGGTTCGGGATCAACCATGAAGGCGGGCAGGATTCCGGCAATGCGCGCCAGTTCCAACGCTGCACTTGCGGCGGTGCGCCATTCCAGTTCCTCTGCCTTGAACGGCCCCTTGAGCGGGTGATCATTGTCGAGCGCCGGATCGGCAACGGGCAACGCAGCATCGAGGTCGAGCGGCTCTGCCGCACGGATGAGCGCGGGAGAATGTCCATCGGCGGCGGCGCGCTGGTTGGTCAGCCGCAGTGTTTCGGCACGCGCGGCCGAGATCAGCAGGTGTGTGGCTGTCGGTGTGCGAAGCGGAGCGGTTTCAACGGGCAGCAGGACGGGCGCTTCGCCGATTCGGATAGGCCAGCCATGGCGCAATGCGTCCACCGCCTGCGCCACGCGCCGTTCAGGGGAAGGCGCAGGCTCGTTCAGAGATCGAACTCCGTGATCAGTGGCACGTGATCGCTCGGTTTTTCCCAGCCGCGCGCATCCTCGCGCAGCCAGTGGCGCGTGCTCTGTGCCGCCAGATCGGCGCTCGCCCACATATGATCGAGCCGCCGCCCGCGATCATTGGCCTGCCAGTCCTTCGCGCGGTAGCTCCACCAGCTGTAATAGCGTTCAGGATCGCGGATATGTTCGCGCCCGATATCGGTCCAGCCGTGCGCATCCTTGAAGCGTTGCAGCGTTTCCACCTCGATCGGCGTGTGGCTGACCACCTTGAGCAATTGCTTGTGGTTCCACACGTCGCTTTCGAGCGGGGCGACGTTGAAATCGCCGACGATCAGCGTGGGACGATCGATCGCGTCGGCCCAGCGGGTCATCCGTTCGAAGAAGTCGAGCTTCTGGCCAAATTTGGGATTCACTTCCCGGTCCGGTTCATCGCCCCCTGCCGGGATATAGACATTCTCGAGGATCATGCCCTTGCCGGCGCCGCCGATTTCCACTCCGACATGGCGAGCCTCGCCATTATCCTGCCAGTCGTGGCGCGAAAATTCGGTAAGCGGAACGCGGCTGACCGTGGCGACACCGTGATAGCCTTTCTGGCCGTGGACCGCAGTGTGCGTATAGCCCAGATCGGCGAAGGCCTGATACGGGAACTGGTGTTCCTGGCACTTGATTTCCTGCAGGCACAGCACGTCGGGCGCTTCCTCCTGCAGGAATCGCGCGACAATCGGCATACGCAGGCGGACGGAGTTGATGTTCCAGGTGGCGATAGAGATCATGACGAATCACCTAGTCGCGCTTCCGGCATAAAAAAACCCCCACCGCGGGGGCATTGCGGTGGGGGTTTCCTAATAAGCGTTCGTCACGCTTCGCAAGACGGGCTTTTTACGAGGGAGGGCAACAGGGGGGAAACCCGGCCTCACCGCGTCTTGTTAATACAAACTAGGGGTTTTCGGCTGTCGCGCCAATGAATAACCACGGTCGTTTGTCGCAAATTTACAACGAACCAACGCTGATCGGGTTATCCAGGCCGACGGGACGAACGCCGCGGATCGCGATAACGGAAGGCGCTATCGGGCACGGACATGCCATAACGATGGTTCCGCAGGCGTACGGTTGTACGCGTATTCTGCGAATCCAGTGCCACCCAGCTTGCCAGTTCCAGCCCGCCCGGGGCACTGGCATTTTCGACGAAAACCAGCGTCATCACGCCGAATTCGGGCCGGTTGGGGTCACGGACCTGAACACTGATGACATTGTTGGTCGAGGACGGCTGCAGAGTGCCGAAACGGCGCATGTCGCGATTCGGATCGAGCAGTGCGCCCAGCGGCGAATTGCGAATCGGCCAGCGTTCGACCTGGTTTACATCGTAATCGACCAGCGTCAGCGCACTTCCGTCCGATACGACGAGCATGTTCACGTCATCGGTGTATTCGAACCTGATGCGACCCGGATTACGCAGGGTCAGCTGTCCCGAAACCGAATTGCCGGCACGGTCTGTCTGCGTAAAGTCGGCGCGCATCGTGGTGATAGCCCTCAGGGCGCGCACCGCACGGTCGAGTTGGTTGGCCTGTGGCTGGGCCACTGCCGAAGCAGTCGGCACAGCCATCGAAGCGGGGATAGCCAGAGTGGCCGCGCCAATCATGGCGGCGGCGACGGGCTTTGTGAGATAGCGTTTCATTGCGTTCATGCTCCACTCCTTAGGTGTGCAGCGTTGAACTGTCACTGAACTGTGGCGGTTCCCGGCATTCAGGTTCCGACGAGTTTCAGTTGCGGCAGGCTGATCCGGGTCGCGTGGTCGCGACTTACTTGATCTTGCCTTCCTTGTACTCGACGTGCTTCTTCGCGATCGGATCATACTTGCGGAAGACGAACTTCTCGGTGTGATTGCGCGGGTTCTTCTTGGTCACGTAGAAGTGGCCGGTGTCTGCAGTCGAGTTCAGACGGATCTTGATGGTTGCGGGCTTCGCCATGGTCTTGCTTCCAGATGTTCGTGAGGGACCATAGCGGTCCGAAAAAATATGAGGCGACGCCATGCGCCGCCCTCCAAGCGCGCGCCTCTGCGCGAGAGTCGGGGAAAAGTCAAGGCTCGCAGCTAGAATTCGACCTTGCCGCGCAGCGCCTTTTTCTGGCCCTGCGCCTTCTTGCCCGCGAGCCGTTTTGTCTTGCCGACCCGGTTGACGCGGGTCTTGGCGCGCCGCTTCGGCTCCTTGAGGGCCTCTTCGATCATTTCGCCAAGCCGAGCGCGGGCTTCGCGGCGGTTGGCGTCCTGCGTGCGGTGATTGCGCGCATCGATCACGATTTCGCCGGCCGAGTTGAGCCGATTGCCGGCAATGTCCTTCAACCGGTGAAAGATGCGCGGCGTAAGCCCCAACTGGTAGATGTTGACGCGCAACTGCACCGCAGTTGCCACCTTGTTGACGTTCTGCCCGCCGGGACCGGAGGCGGCGATGAAACTCTCCTCGGCAATGGCACTCGCCTTGTCGAGGATGCTGGTCATTCTTCGGCGCCCAGCGCAGTGAAGTCGTTCGGCAGCGGCGCAACGGCGGTAATGTCGGGCTTGCCCTCGCGCGGCATGGTGATCGCGCTGGCGTGGAGCATGGTGCGCCCCACGCGCGGGTCTTTCTGGCCATAGACCGGATCGCCCAGCAGCGCGTGACCGAAAGCGTGTTCGGCGTGGACGCGGATCTGGTGGGTGCGCCCGGTTTCGGGGCGAAATTCGACCAGCGTCAGCCCGCCTTCGAGTTCGGCGCGCTTGGTCCAGTGCGTGATCGAGGGCTTGCCCTTCTTTGCCACGATCATGCGCCAGCCCTTTTCGGCGCTGCTGATCTTGGTGAGGGCAAGATCGATCGTGCCCTCATCCTCCGCCACCGGTCCGGCAACGATGCCGAGATAGGTCTTCGACACCAGCTTGGCCTCGAACGCGGCATTGAAGCGCTTCAACGCCTTGGGGTTGCGCGCCAGCAGCAGGCAGCCCGAGGTATCGGTGTCGAGCCGGTGCACCGCCTGCGGCGCGCGCTGGAAACCGAGCTTGAGCGTGTCGAGATGGTCGCTGAGCGCAGGTCCGCCCTTGCGCGGCGTTTCGATCGGCAGGCGCGCAGGCTTGTTGATCACCAGCGCTTCGCCGTCTTCGTAAAGAATAGGAATATGAGTCATGTCAGCGCGCTTTCGATGCGATCGAGCGCCGCGTCCAGCTTTTCCTCGCTCGCGGCAAAGCTCAGACGGAAGCCATTGCGTCCGCCAAACGCGCTCGCGGCAACAACCGCGACGCCCGCTTCGAGCAGGTGCAGCGCCAGTTTTCCGTCATCGCCGCCGAAGCGGTCCATCAGCGGCGTGGCATCGACGAGGCAGTAGAAGGCGCCGTCGGGAACTGGGCAGGACAGGCCGGGGATGGCGTTCAACCGCCCCACCACCGTGTCGCGGCGGCGGCGGAACGTCTCGCGCCAGTCGGTGAGAAACTCCTGCGGTCCTTCGAAAGCCGCGACCGCAGCGGCCTGGCTGATGCTGGCCGCATTGCCGCTTGAATTGCTTTGCAGTCGCGCCATTGCAGCAACCAGCCAGTCCGGCCCGGTGGCGACGCCGATGCGAAAGCCGGTCATAGCGTGACTCTTTGAAACACCCGAGACGGTCAATATGCGGTCAGCGAGATCGGGGCAGAGTGCAGCAAGAGTAGCGTGCGGCTGGCCGGTATAAGTGAGCGGGGCGTAGATATCGTCGCTCAACACCATCACATGCGGATGGCGGCGCAGCACATCGGCGAGGCTGCGCAGCATATCGGGCGGATAGACCGCGCCGGTAGGATTGCCGGGGGAATTGAGCATCAGCCAATTGGTCGAGGGCGTGATCAACGCCTCCAAATCACCCGGATCGAAGCAATAGCCATCGCGGGGATGGGTGATAAGCGGCACTAAGCGCCCGCCACAAAAGCGCACCATTTGCGGGTAACTGACCCACCACGGACACGGCACGATCACCTCGTCGCCTGCGCTGATCGTTGCCGCCATGGCCTCGAAGATTGCCTGCTTCCCGCCGGCGGTCACGATGATGTTTGCAGCTTGGGTGGCGATACCGAGATCGCGCTGGAAATGCAGCGCGGCGGCCTCTTTCAACCGCGCGGTTCCCGCGACCGGCGTGTAGCGCGTTTCGCCAGCATCGAGCGCAGCCTTGGCGGCTTCGATCACATGCGCGGGCGTTTCAAAATCCGGCTCGCCCACGCTGAGCGATATGATGTCACGCCCCTCGGCCCGCAGCGCGCTGGCGCGATCGGTCATGGCGGTTGTCGGGCTCGCCTCGATACGTTCGAGCGCCTGGCTGAGCGATGGCACGCTCACGCGAGCACCGCAGGCACCAGCCCGCGCAAGGCATTACCTATGAAGAAGCCGCCCGAAAGATCGTCGAGCGTAAGTTCGGCCTCCATCGCTTCACCCGATTCAAGCAGCGAGCGGCGCAGCACGCCGGGCAGCAGGCCAAGCGACGCAGGGGGAGTTAGCAGGACGCCGTCCTTCCCCATGACGAAGACATTGGTCCAGCTACCCTCGGTCAGCAGGCCATCATCGCGCACCAGCAGCGCCTCTGCCGCGCCCGCCTCGCGCGCCGCTTCGAGCGCGGCTTCGTAGAAACTGCGGTCAGTGCTCTTGTGGCGCAGCCGCCAATCATGCGCGACGGTTGGATGCGGCAGGGCGATGCAGCTTGCTGGCTCTTTCAGGGGGTCCGGCAAAGGCCCGTTTTCCAGCGTCACCGCGCCACCGCGCGACAGCACGAGGCGGACCTTTACGGCTTTCTCCAGTTCGAAACACAGCGCCTGGATGCGGTTGCGCGTTTCGTGACGGTCGAACGAGAAGCCTAGTTCCGCCGCGCTCGCCTTCATCCGTTCGAGATGCATTTCGAGCAGCGCGATGCCGGTTTCGGGATCGAAGTGCATCGTCTCGATCAGATCGTGACCGCCCGCCGGGCCACGCGTGAAAGCGCCCTTGATCAGGCATTCGCGCCACTCGCCCATGGCGTCGCTATCGGCGACAATTGCGCCGCCCACGCCCAGCACCGCCTTGTGCCGCAAATTCTCTCCCGGCGTGAGGCGGATGGTGCGGATTGCGACGTTGAAAGCGGCATCACCGCTCGCATCGATGCGACCAATCGCACCGCAATATGGTCCGCGTGGATCGCGTTCGACCTGGTCGATCAGTTCCATCGCGCGGATCTTGGGTGCGCCGGTGATCGATCCGCAGGGGAACAGCGCGCGCAGCATGTCGACCGCACCCTTGCCGTCCTGCAACCGCGCAAAGACGGTGGAGACCATCTGGTGCACGGTGGGATAGGTTTCGACCGCGAAGGCATTGTCCACCCGCACGCTGCCCGCCTCGGCCACGCGCGAGAGATCGTTGCGCATCAGGTCGACGATCATCAAATTCTCGGCCTTGTCCTTGACCGACTGCGCCAGTTCCTTGCGCATTGCGGCATCGTCTGCCGGGTCTGCCACACGCGGGCGCGTGCCTTTCATCGGTTTGACCTTGGCCTCGCGGCCCTTGAGCGAGAAGAACAGCTCCGGACTGAAACTGAGCAGGTAATGCGAGCCGTCGAACACCAGCCCGCCATAGCCTGCCGCCGCCGTCGGACGGATCGCGGAATACAGCGCCACCGGGTCGCCGCGTGCCGGTCCGGCGAGCGGGAATGTTAAATTGGCCTGGTAGATGTCTCCTGCGCGGATCGCTTCCTGCAATCGCTCGAAAGCTTCGCAATAGGCTCCTGCCGAGATCTGCGGATCGAGCGGCCCGATGCTCGCTTCGCCGCCGGCTCCCTGATGCGCAGCTAGCCAAGTCGGCATGTCACCGGCAGGAATGATCTCCGGATCGTCGAACAGACCTAGCCAAACAAGCGGGCCATCGGCACCGTTGCGACTATCAGAAAGCGGCGCCAGGCGTTCCTCCAGCGCGAGTCCGGCCTCGTAGGCTATGAAGCCCGCAAGCTGTTTGCCAGATTTTACACGTGCTGCTTCGGCCGCCGCCAGCACCGCTTCGACCTCCTCGGGTCGCCGTGCAACGAAGGTTTCCGCAGGGCCCGCGAAGTAATGCGCATTGCTCGCGCCCTCGCTGCGTGCATCGTCGAGCAGGACGAAGGGGGTCTTGCCATCCATCAGCCCCGCTCTAGGGTCCGTTGTGGAATCGGGCAATAACAGAGATGGGCATCACAAATGGGCGATATTTTCCTCGGCAACGACCTTGATGGCAACCGGCAGGCGCTCGACCTGGGCCGCGCCAATCGTCACGGATTGATCGCGGGCGCGACCGGCACGGGTAAGACGGTGACCTTGCAGGGCATGGCGGAAAGCTTTTCGGCTCAGGGCGTGCCGGTCTTCGTAGCCGATGTGAAAGGCGATTTGTCGGGCGTCGCCATGCCGGGTTCCGCCAGCTTCAAACATGCCGACAAGCTGGAAGGCCGGGCGAAGGAGCTGGGCATGGAGGACTACGAATATTCGGACAATCCGGTGGTGTTCTGGGATTTGTACGGCGAACAGGGCCACCCCATCCGCACCACGGTATCCGAAATGGGTCCGCTGCTCCTCTCGCGCTTGCTGGACTTGAACGACACGCAGGAAGGCGTGTTGCAGATCATCTTCCGCTACGCCGACGACAACGCCCTGCTGCTGCTCGATTTCGAAGACCTGCGTTCGATGCTCGCCTGGGCCTACGACAATGCGAAGGAGCTTTCGGGCGAATATGGCAATGTGTCGAAGCAATCGGTCGGCGCGATCCAGCGGCAACTATTGAGCTTCGAATCGCAGGGGGCGGATCAGTTCTTTGGCGAGCCGGCGCTGGAAATCGACGATTTCCTCGAGATGGACGAGGAGGGGCGCGGCATCATCAATATCCTCGCCGCCGACAAGTTGATGCGTAGCCCCAAGCTCTACGCCACCTTCCTGCTGTGGCTGCTTGCCGAATTGTTCGAGACGCTGCCCGAAGTGGGCGATCCGGAAAAGCCCAAGCTCGTGTTCTTCTTCGACGAGGCGCATTTGCTGTTCGACGATGCGCCCAAGGCGCTGGAGGACACAATCGAGCGGGTGGTGCGACTGATCCGGTCGAAAGGTGTGGGCGTGTTCTTCGTCACGCAGAACCCGATCGACATCCCCGAGGAAATCGCCGGGCAATTGGGCAACCGTGTGCAGCACGCATTGCGCGCATTCACGCCCAAGGACCAGCGCGCGATCCGGGCCGCGGCAGAGACTTTCCGCATCAACCCCGATCTCGACGTTGCAGAGGCCATCACCCAGCTGAAAGTGGGTGAGGCGCTGGTTTCCACGTTGGACGACGATGGCGCGCCCACCATTGTCCAGCGCACCTTGATAAAGCCGCCGCGCAGCCGCCTTGGTCCGGTGAACAAAAAGGAACGTGCGATCATCCAGTCGATCAGCCCGCACGAAGGCAAGTATGACGAGCTGGTCGACCGCGAAAGCGCCGAGGAAGTGCTCGCACAAAAGGCCGAAGATGCAGCCAAGACCGCAGAGGAAGTGGCCGAAAAGGGCGAGGAGGAAGTGCGCAAGCAGCCGCGCAAGTCCAAGAGCATCTGGCAGAAGGCCCGCGACCGCGCGATGGGCGCCGCCGCCGGTTCGATGGCTTCCGTCGCCGCTGCTGCGGTGACTGGCCGTCGCAGCCGCGCCAACCCGACACGCACAGCAATGACCTCAGCCGCAGGGTCGATCGCAAGCGATCTGGGCGGTCCGCTGGTAGGGCGCTTCGTGCGCAATATTGTCGGCGGATTGATGCGTTAGGTTATCGGCAACCGCAGTTCGGACAACAAACCGGCGACGCTGCCATCTTCTCCAATACGGTTGGTCAGCACCAGAGTGCCGCCATGCTGTTCGGCAATCGCGCGCGCCAGTGTGAGGCCAAGGCCCGCGCCGCCCGTCTCGCGATTGCGCGATGTATCGCCGCGCGCGAACGGCTCCATCATGGCGGCAATCTGCGCTTTGGGTATGCCGGGGCCTCTGTCTGCGATGCGAATGACAGCCTCGTCACCCTCACGCACCAATGCCACTCTTGCCTGTTCGCCATAACGCAGCGCATTGCCGACCAGATTGCGCAGCGCCCTGCGAAGCCAGGTGGCGCGCAGTGGAAGCGCGACGCGGGCGGTGTCGCCCAGCGTGACGTTCTCGCCCATGTCCTCATATTCCTCGACCACCGAAGCGACCAGCGCGGACAGGTCGGTGCGTTCGAGCGGATCGGTCGGGCGGCCCACGCGGGCCAGCGAGAGGATATCGTCGAGCGAGGTGGTGATGTCTTCGATGGTGGCGGCCATGCGCGCACGCTCGTCCTCGTCCTCGACGCTTTCGATCCGCACGCGCAAGGCGGCAAGCGGGGTCTTGAGGTCGTGCCCGATCGCGCCGAGCATCACGTTCTTTTCATCGAGCAGCGCGGCGATGCGCGCCTCCATGGCGTTGTGCGCGGTGATCAGGCGGCGGGCATCATCGGGCCCTGATGGCTCGATTGGAGGTTCGCTGCCCAGCGTTCCACCGAATCCCTCGACACGCTTCGTGAGCTGCGCGAGTGGCTGGGTCAGTCTTCGCAAGAGGAAGGCGAGTCCGCCGACCAGCACGACATAGAGGATCAGCGTCTGAATGATGACTCCGGCCAAAGCTCCGCGCGTGCGAGGCGGCCGGGGTGCACGGGCAATCGTCCAGTTTTCGTCGCCCGGTCGTTTGAGGCCAGCGATGATCAGTTCGCCGTCGGGATCCCACCCGCGCCGCGCAAGGAAGCGCGGGTTCTGCTCCAGCCGCTGGATGATGTAGGGATCCTGTGAAATCTGGCGCGAAAGCACCACCAGCTCGGCGATCTGGACATCCTGCCTTTCGAGCACGGCCTGCAGCGCAGTCTCGCGTTCGGCATCGCGCATTTCGCCCTGGACCAGTGGTGATTCCAGTGCGCGTTCGAGCCGCATCCGGCGGGGTCCTCTCCTGCCCTCGTCCCTTCGCCCTCGCTCGGGCCGCATCATCCGGCCCCGGGGATCGGCAGTTTGCGCCGATCCAGTCCCGTTGGCCCGCCGATCCGCGACGAGCTGGAATGCAAGGTCGTTGACCAGCGCGCCTTCGATACGGTTCTGTTCCGCGCGATAAAGCAGGATCACCGAAAGCGCCTGAGCCACCAGCAGCGCAAGCGCCACCGCCAGCAACATCTGGCCCAGCAGGCTTTTTGGCAAGGAGCGTCGCATCGCCCGGTTCAGTCGCTTTCCGGCACGGCGCGGCGAACTTCGCAGGCGAGACGGTAGCCGCCGCCCCACACGGTCTGGATCAGCTTGGGATCGCGGCTGTCTTCCTCGATCTTGCGGCGCAGGCGGCTGACCTGGTTGTCGACCGCACGGTCGAACAGATGCGCCTCGCGCCCCTGCACCAGATCGAGCAGGCGGTCGCGGTCCATGACTTGCTGCGGGTGGTCGAGCAGTGCGACCAGCAGGCGGAATTCGGCAGACGATATCGGCACAATCGTGCCTTCGGGATCGGTCAGTCGCCGCTTGAGCGGATCGAGCTGCCAGCCATCGAATTCGTAATGTGCCTCGCTCTGCGTTTCCGCTGCGGGCGCGCCCTTGCCCGCGCGGCGCAGGACCGAGCGGATGCGGGCGACGAGTTCGCGCGGCTCAAAAGGTTTGACGACATAATCGTCCGCCCCGATTTCCAGCCCGACGATCCGGTCGGTGGATTCCGCCTTGGCGGTGAGGAAGATCACCGGGAGGTTGCGGCTTTCGATCAGATGCCGGCACAGCGACAACCCGTCCTCGCCCGGCATCATGATGTCGAGCAGGACAAGGTCGGGCACTTCGTCGATCAGCACTGCCCGCGCCTTGGATGCATCGGCGGCCTGCGTAACGGCAAACCCCTGGCGCGAGAGATACTCGGCCAGGGGTTCACGCAAGCTGGCTTCATCATCCACCAGCAGCAGTTTCACCTGCTCTTCATTCATTAGCGCTGGCCACGTCCACCGCGACGTTCGCCATGCTGGGCGCGGCGTTCTTCCGCAGTCAGCGTGCCATCATTGTTGGCATCGGCGCTGTCGAAGCGTGCGAGAGCTGCGGCGGTGAATTCGGCCTGGCTGATGGAGCCGTCACCATTGGTGTCGGCCTGCTGCATCATCTGGCCATGCATTCCGTGCATTCCACCACGGCGACCCATGCGGTGTCCGCGGCGGCCCTGGCGTTCACCGGCCTGTTCGCCACGTTCGGCACGGCGTGCCTCGCGTTGCTCACGACGGTTTTCACGAGCAGCCTGCGTTTCTTCGAAGCTCAGCATGTTGTCGTTGTTGGTGTCGGTTTCGTTGAAGCGTTCAAGCGCGCGGGCTTCGCGGTCGGCGGCGTTGAGCTGGCCATCACCGTTCACATCCATGCGCTCAAACCGTTCTGCCGTGCGGGTTTCAACATCGGCGCGGGTCATGTCGCCGCCGCCCCGCATCTGGTCCTGCGCCACGGCTGCGCCGCCAAGGGTAAGGCCGGTTGCTGCCAGCGCGATAATAAGGGACTTTTTCATCAATTCTCTCCGATTACGGTTCATAGGTAGAGCAACGAAGCGCCGGTTAGAAGGGGGAGGGAGGAGACCCGGCGCCTCGCCACTCTTGAAACCTGTTCTAGAGGTCCGCTGTCGCAGGACTTTGTCCGTTTTCAGGAGAATTGTCGCAGATTGTCGCGCTGGCAGAAGCGTGTTCAGCCGCGCGTTATCTTGCGTTTAGCTGGCGTTCAGTCTCGCGGGCGGTGCTGCGTGCCGATACCGGCGGTAATGAAAAGTGCTTCGGCTTCGCCCGTAACATCGGCCGTGTGCCACACGCCCGGCTGATTGATGGCATATTCGCCGCTGGTGAGCGTGGTGCGCACGTGCTCGCCATCCAGTTCCTGAACCAGCGTGATCTCGCCGTCGGTGCAGACGACGACTTCGCTGCCTTCAGGGTGCATTTCCCATACGTCCCAGTTTTCGCTGAACCGGTGCTGCGAAACGAGGCGTCCTTCCGCCCCGTCGGCGGAATGGCGCTGGCCGTAATGCTGATACCACTCCATCCCGTCGAACGGCGGCTGCGGCTGGGCGGTCGCGCCGAGGCCGAGGTGAATCCAGTTTTCGGATAGCTTCTTGCCCGCCATCAGCCTTCCCCGCCGACCATGCAGAACGCATTGAGCTTGTTGCCGTCGCGGTCACGGAAATAGCCCGCGTAGAAAGTTTCGCCGCGCGGGCCGGGAGCGCCTTCGTCCGTGCCGCCAAGCTCCAGCGCCAGAGCATGGATGCGATCGACCTGCGAGGGGTCCTTGGCTTGCAGGGCGACCATCGTGCCGTTGCCGACGCTGGCCTTGCCCTTATCGAAAGGCTTTGTGGCCGCGATCCCTGCGCCGCCGCCCATGTCGCCCCAGGCAATGAAGTATCCCTCTTCCTCCATCATCCGGCCGGTGCCCATTTCCTTTGCGATGGCGTCGTAGAATTCGGCCGCTCGGTCGAGGTCGTTGGTGCCAAGTGTAACGTAGCCGATCATGTCAGTTCCTTCCCTGTTCCGAGTCGCGCCTGGAACATTATAGGAACATGACGTCGGCTACAAGGAGAGGCCTAAAGCGGCTGGCAGGCGGCCTCGAGCCATTCGAGCGCTTCGCTGTCGAGCTGCGGAGCCAGAACGTCGCGCACCTTGGCGTGATAGTTGTTCCACCAGCCGATTTCAGCCTCGCTCAGCATGTCGCGTTCCACCAGCGTGCGGTCGATCGGGACAAGGGTGAGCGTTTCGAAGCCGAACCATTCGCCTTCCATCCCGTCGATCTCGCGGTTCTCCACCAGCACGAGGTTCTCGATGCGGATGCCGTATTCACCGGCCTTGTAATAACCCGGCTCGTTGGAGAGGATCATTCCCGCCATCAATTCCTGGTCGGTCCCGGCCTGCCCGCCGCGACCCTTGGCGATACGCTGCGGTCCTTCGTGCACGCCGAGGAAACTGCCAACGCCGTGGCCGGTACCATGCGGATAATCGACGCCCGCTTGCCAGAGAAACTGCCGCGCCAGCACATCGAGCGCGGAGCCTGCGGTGCCGGGCGGGAAGATCGCCTGGTCGAGCGCGATATGTCCCTTCAGGACGCGGGTGAAGCGGTCCTTCACTTCGGCGGAAGGTGCATCCGGCCCAATCCAGACCGTGCGGGTGATGTCGGTTGTGCCGTCCTTGTATTGGCCGCCCGAATCGACGAGGTAGACGCTGTTGGGTTCGAGCGGCAGGCAAGTTTCCTCGCTCACCCGGTAATGGCACAGCGCACCGTTGGATCCGGCCCCGGAGATCGTATCGAAGCTGAGGTCGACCAGTTCGGGGTTCTGCTCACGGAAGGATTGCAGCTTTGCAGCAGCGGAAAGCTCGTCGACGGTGCCCTTGGGGCCCTCTTTTCCAAGCCAGGTGAGGAACCGGCTTACCGCCGCCCCGTCGCGGGATTGCGCATTGCGATGTCCCTGTTGTTCGGCTGGGGTCTTGATGGCCTTGGGCAGAACTGCGGGATCGGTTTCCAGCGCGACATCGGCGCCGACCTCGTCCAGACGGTCGAAGATTGCGTAGACCGACCTTTCCGGATCGGCGGCAACGCGCTTGCCCGCGAGTTGCGCAAAGGCGGCGGAGAATTCGTCACGCGGGCGGATGCGTACGGCATTGCCGAGAGCGGCGCGAACCTCATCGGTAACTTTTTCGGGAGCGATGAACCAGTCCGCCGTGCCGTCTGACTGCACAAGCAGATAGGACAGGGCAACGGGTGTATGGTCGACATCGGCGCCGCGAATATTGAGCGTCCAGGCGACTGAGTCGAGCGCGCTGATGACGACAGCATCGAGGCCTTCATCGTTCAGCCAGCTGGCGATATCGCCGCGCTTGGCGGCGCTTGAGCGGCCTGCGTGGGCTTCATCCTGCACGAAGGCGGGAGCGGGCGAGGGTTCGGGCTGGTCGGACCAGACGGCATCGATCGGATTGCCTTGCACCGGGACTAGCTCTGCTCCGGCTTTTTCCAGCCGCTTTGCCATCGCCTTCGCCCAGCCGCGCGTGTGCAGCCATGGATCGAAACCGATGCGCGCGCCCTCTGCGGCGTTGTCCGCGATCCAGTCGCCCATATTGTCCTGCGGGACCGATTTATAGTCGTACAGCTTGCCATCCACCTGGTCGCGCACCTGGATGGTGTAGCGCCCGTCGACGAACATCGCCGCGTGGTTCTTCAGCACTACCGCGCTGCCGGCAGAGCCGCCAAAGCCGGTCAGCCAGGCCAGGCGCTGGGCATAAGCGCCGACATATTCGGAAAGATGCTCGTCACTGATCGGAACGACAAAGCCATCAAGCTCGCGGCGGGCTAGTTCCTCGCGCAGGGCTGACAGGCGGGCTTCGTGGGTTTGCATCAACATGGCGTACTTTTTCCGGTTTAAACTGGTTTCATTCGGTAATAGAGCCCCGACATAGTCCTTTGCCGCACAGCTTTCCAGCCGTGGCGGGGCAAGACGAGCCTGCCAGAGGACACGCGATGCGCTTTTTCAGTACGATGATCCTTGCCGCCACGCTCTGTACCGTTACCTCGCAACCGACGCTCGCCCAGCAAACCGAAAGCGATCCCTTGAACTACGATACCAGCATCCAGCCGCCGCGCGCCGAAGAGCGTGAGCACAGCTATACTCGCCACGGCATCACGATCTCCGACCCGTATCACTGGCTGCGCGACCAGAGCTATCCCAAGATCGATGACGAGGACGTGCTGCAATACCTGCGTGCCGAGAACAGCTATTTCGAAACGCAGATGGCGGGCCAGCAGGAACTGGTGGAAGAGCTGTTCACCGAAATGCGCGCGCGCATCAAGGAAGACGATGCCACCGTCCCGCAGCGCGATGGCGATTATGAATACTGGTCCGAGTTCGAAACGGGCGGGCAGTATCGCAAATATTACCGCCGTCCGGTCGGCAGCCAGGATCGCGAACTGATCCTCGATGGGCCCGCGCTTGCCGATGGGCTTGAATATTTCAGCCTCGGCGCGCTCTCGGTGAGCGAGAACGGGCGCTATCTCGCCTATTCGACCGATACGACGGGCGGCGAATTCTACACCGCGTTCATCAAGGACCTGGAAAGCGGTGAACTGCTGCCCGACCGGATCGAGAACATCAATTCCTCCCTGATCTGGACAGCGGACGATGCGGTGATCGTCTATGGCCGTGCGAACGAGCAATGGCGGGTGGACCGCATCTTTGCCCACCGTATCGGCGATAGCGGCGAGGATATGCAGATCTATCACGAGGAGCAGTTGGGCTTCACCGCTTCGCCGGGCCTTTCCTCCAACCGCGAATGGCTGATCATCTCGACGGGCGACAATGAGACCAGCGAGGTGCGCCTGCTGCCCGCATCCGACCCGCTGGCCGAGCCGCTGCTGGTACGCGCGCGGGAGACAGGCGTTGAATATGATGTCGACGTGCGCGGCGATAAGCTGTTCATCCTGACCAATGACAACCACGTCAATTTCCGCCTCGCCACCGCACCGATGGACCGTCCCGCCGAATGGACCACGCTGATCGCCGGGTCGGACGAGTTCTACCTCACCGATATCGACCTGTTCCGCGATTTCTACGTCACCGAAGGGCGGCTCGCTGGCCTCGACCAGGTGCAAATCCGCTATTACGACGATCCTTCGCGGATCGAGACGATTGCCTTTCCCGAAAGCGCCTATTCGGCGGGGCTAGGCAACAACCCCGAATGGGCGATGGACAAGCTACGGCTGGGTTACGAAAGCCCGATCACACCCGACACGGTGTTCGATTACCACGTCGCATCGGGCGAGCTGGAAACGCTCAAGGTGCAGGAGATTCCCAGCGGCTTCGATCCCTCGCTCTACACGGTCGAGCGGATCAATGTGCGGGCGCGTGACGGGGCGATGGTGCCGGTCAGCATCCTCTACCGCAGCGACCGGGAGCCGGGTGGCCCGCTGCACCTCTATGCCTATGGCGCATATGGCTATGCCGTTCCGCCGGGCTTTTCGACGACGCGCCTCTCGCTCGTCGATCGCGGCGTTGCCTATGCCATCGCGCATATCCGCGGCGGGGATGATCTGGGGCGCAACTGGTATCTGCAAGGCAAGCTGGATGCGCGCACCAATACGTTCAATGACTTTGTCGATGTCGGGCGGGCGCTGGTGGAGCGCGGGTTGACCGGCGAAGGCAGGATCTCGGCCAGCGGCGGATCGGCTGGCGGCGAGCTGATGGGCGCGGTGATCAACCAGGCGCCCGAACTGTTCGGCGCAGTCGTGGCGCATGTGCCCTTTGTCGATGTGCTGGGCACCATGCTTGATGACACGCTCCCGCTCACACCGGGCGAATGGCCCGAATGGGGCAACCCGATCGAGAGCAAGGCCGCCTTCACCCATATATTGAGCTATTCGCCCTACGATCAGGTGGTGGCGCAGGAGTATCCGCCGATGCTGGTGACCGCCGGGCTCAACGATCCCCGCGTCACCTATTGGGAGCCAGCAAAGTGGGTCGCCAAGCTGCGCGAACTCAAGACCGACGACAATATCCTGCTGCTGAAAACCAATATGGGTGCCGGCCACGGCGGCCGCTCCGGCCGGTTCGAGGGGCTGCGCGAAACGGCCGAAGAAGTGGCCTTCATCCTGTGGCAGTTGGGTGTCGAGAATTGAGCAACAGTTACTCCCTGACATTCACCGCGCTACCTGAACACATCGACATGAACGGGCACGTCAACAACACCGTCTGGCTGCGCTGGATGGAGGATCTGTCGGGCGCGCATTGGGAAGCGCAGGCGCTGCCCGAGCATATCGACCAGTTCGTCTGGCTCGTGCTGCGGCACGAGATCGATTATCGCGGCAACATTGCCGAAGGCGAGCAGGTGACCGGCGAAACCGTGATCCGCGAAGCGCCGCGCGGCCCGCGTTTCAACCGGCATTTCAGCTTCACCGATGCCAGCGGCAAGGAACTGGTGCGCGCCAAGACGACGTGGGCGATGATGGCCAAGGCGAGCGGCAAGCTGATGCGTGTGCCGGGCGAGGTTGCCGCACCGTTCATGCCTGAAAGCGGCTGGAGCAAACCCGACTAGGCAGCTGCGCGGCGGTCGGAACCGCGCCGATCATCGCGTTGGCGCGGGTCGAAAACCTTCAGCCGCTCGCTCAACATGCGGTTGCGTCCGTTGACCTTGGCTTCATAGAGCAGCTTGTCGGCCAGCCGGTAGAGCGTCTCGAACGAGTGCTCGCCGTCGGGCGCGTGAACCACGCCCATGCTGGCTGTAACCGGGCGATTGACCTGCGTGATGGCGGCAACCTGGCGGGGAATGGCCTGCCTGCGTCGTTCGGCGCGTTCTACGGGCTTCTTGCCACGCAGGATGATGGCGAATTCCTCGCCGCCCAGCCGGATGACGCGAGTATCTTCATCGGGCTCTAGCGCCACGGCAACCGCTCGCAGGGCATCATCGCCCACGCCGTGGCCGAAATCATCATTGATCTGCTTGAAGTGATCGAGATCGAGCACTGCGACGGTATCAAAGCCGTCCTGCGCCAAGGCTGCGAAGCGCGATTCAATCGAGCGGCGGTTATACAGGCCGGTAAGGGCATCGCGCTCTGCCTCGCTCTCGAGGATTGCGGCGTGTGCCTGCGCGGTATCGCGCTGCCGCTTGATCGCGACCACACGGTCAACCACGCCCAGCGCAGTCACCACGACCTCGAAAGCCGCGCCGACGCGGAAGATCCAGCTTCCTTCAATGTAGGGCACTTGTGTCACCACCATGGAGAAGATGCGGACAAGGCCGAGCAGCAGCAAGGGGGTCCAGGCGACGATCTGAAACCACACAGCCCTGCTGCCATTGCGCGCGCCTTCGATCATGCCCCACGCCATCAGGATGAGGATCGGCAGGAATGCGGCAAAATACAGCTTTACCGCATAGGGCCGCAGCGCTTCCATGCCCACGAGGCGAACGATCGTCACCATGGCGATGAGCGCCGCGCCGAGCGCCAGCAATTGCCGCAATTGCGGACTGATTCGGTCCGGCTCGACGAAGCGGCTGAAAAACATCAGGCACGTGATGCATACCGCGCTGAATGCGACGACCGACAGGAAGCTGAGTTGCGACACGGTCAGTGGAACGAAGGCGACGATGATGCCGCTGCTCATGACATAGATCGCCATGCTGAATGCCAGCCCCGCGTGCCACAGCAGGAAGCGCGCGCGCAATACGCGGTAGAAGGCGAGGTCGATCAGGATCGGCAGGAGGAGGAAGCCGACGATGATCGCAACGAGCAGGATCCCTGCGAGATTGCCGCTGGCATTCTCTCCCGTTGCTACGACCAGCTCTGCCTGCGTGACAGTGGAGGGATGGTTGACGCGTTCGAACACTGCGTAATGAGTGGAAGCTTCTGTCCCCGTAATGGGCAAAGGAAGAGCAAACAGCCGGTCGCTGATTAGCGGATCGATCTCGGACGCACGCCATGCCCGCGATTCCTGCGCACCGTCTGCGCCTATTGAAAGCAAGGTGATGTTGGAAAACTTGCCGATGCGAGCCTGGAAGAACCGCACATCCGGGTCCTCCGCCTGAAAACGCAGGACCGTGGACGTTACCGTCAGGTCGGGGTCGGATTCATCGCAATGCCAATCAAGCTGGGCTGCAGGCAGATCGGTTACGGCCATCCCTGTCGGCATCGCCGCATGGCATCGCGTGTCCTGAGCATAGGCCTGCGCAGGCAGAAATACCGCCATAAAAGCGCCCATCAGGGGCATTAATATTCCCACAAATACCCGCCACATGAGAGACGGATTAAGCGAATGTTACTGCGAACAGGTTAATTCCCGCAAATTCAGGCAATTGCCTCTGAAATTGGCAGCAGATCGTAACCCAGCTCGCTTGCCACCGCCGGATAGGTAACTCGCCCGGCATGGACGTTCAGGCCTTGTGCCAGATGCGGGTCGGCGCGCATCGCTTCTTTCCAGCCCAGATTGGCGATCCTCAGGGCATGGGGAAGAGTCACGTTGTTGAGTGCATAGGTGCTGGTGCGGCTGACCGCGCCGGGCATGTTGGCCACGCAATAGTGCACAATATCGTCAATGACGTAGGTCGGATCGTCATGCGTGGTGGGCTTGCTCGTTTCGAAACAGCCACCCTGGTCGATCGCGACATCCACCAGCACTGCGCCAGGCTTCATTGTCTTGAGCATCTCGCGGCTGACGAGCTTGGGCGCAGCAGCGCCGGGGACAAGAACCGCGCCAACGACCATATCGGCTTCGGCAACGGCTTCCTCGACATTGGCCTTGGAAGCGAAGCGGGTGCTCGCGCGGGCTTCGAAATGGGTGCCGACTTTTTCAAGCACCATGGGATCAAGGTCCATAATGACCGTATCAGCGCCCAGTCCGGCAGACATTTGCGCGGCATTGAAACCGACCACGCCGCCGCCGATGATGACGACCTTGCCCGGCATCACGCCCGGTACGCCGCCCAGCAGCACGCCGCGTCCGCCATGCGCTTTTTCGAGCGCCGTGGCGCCCGCCTGGATGCTCATGCGGCCAGCGACCTGGCTCATCGGCGTCAGCAGCGGCAAGCCGCCATGGCGGCCGGTGACGGTTTCATAGGCGATGGCAGTGCAGCCTGACTTGACCAGTCCTTCGGTCTGTTCGGGATCGGGAGCGAGGTGGAGATAGGTGTAGAGCACCTGGCCTTCGCGCAGCCGGGCGATTTCCTCAGGCTGCGGTTCCTTCACCTTCACGATCATCTCGCATTGCGCGAAAATGTCCTCGACCGATGCGACGACCTTCGCGCCGCGTTCGGTATAATGGCTGTCGAATGCACCGATGCCTTCGCCTGCCCCGGCCTCGACCCATACCTCGTGGCCATTGGCGACCAGCTCACCCGCACTTTCGGGTGTCAGGCCGACACGATATTCACGGTTCTTGATTTCGCGAGGGCAACCGATGCGCATGGGAATCTCCTGTCTGAGGGCTGGGAAAGCCGTTACAGTTGAAACTTTTCCGGCGCAATCCCGTGCGACCGGAGTCTTTTGACGAGATACATCGGGCAAGGGCAGCCTTCAACGCCGGACCCCGGTAGCGCCCGCTTGGCAACCGGTTGCCGAACGCGCATGATGGGCGAAGGGGGATTTGTTCATGTCTCGCAAATACATGACTGCAACTGCACCGCTGCTTCTTGCATTGTCAGCCTGTGCCAGCACGCCAGATCATTCCGCACAATATAGCGATGTGACCCTCTTCACAGCGGTGGATGTCTTCGGTGCACCCGAGGGAAGGGTAATTGCAGCGCAAGATGTCACGATAGCCGATGGACGTATCGTTTCGATCGAACCAGCAAGCGAAAACAGTGCGCCAGCGGGTGCGCGCATCATCGACGGGCGCGGCCACACGCTGCTTCCGGGGCTTATAAACTCGCATATCCATCTCACCGGCAATGCCGATGCGGCGGCCGTGCTGGAAGGTATGCTGGCGATGGGCATTACCAGCGTGCGCGACCTTGCAGGCGATGCCCGCCCGCTGGCCGAGCTTGAGCGGCAACGCATTGCCGGTGAGCGTGTGCTGCCCGAACTGGTCTATTCCGCGCTGATTGCCGGCCCGGAATTGATGGGCGATCCGCGCGCGGTGTTCTCTTCGCAGGGATATGAGCCGGGCGATGCGCCCTGGATGCGCGCGGTGACTGCCGACAGCGACCTGCCTACGATCATCGCCGAAGCGCGCGCCACCGGGGCGAGCGGTATCAAGGTCTATGCGTCTCTCGAACCCGATTTGCTGATCGCTCTCACACGCGAGGCGCATGCGCAGGGGATACAGGTGTGGATGCATTCGGTCATCTTCCCCGCCAACGCCGCCGATGTTGTTGCGGCGCGGCCAGACCAGATAATTCATACCAAAGGCCTCGCGTCCATGGACGACACGGGACTGCCGGATAACTTCGCGCAAGGAATTGGTGAATACGTTCCGACTATCCCTTTCACAGAGCGCGATCCGACAGGACCATTTTATCTGCAATTGTTCGCCGTCATGAGCGCAAACAGGATCATGCTCGATCCCTCGCTGGTGGCCGATGGCGACATGGCGCTGGCGCAAGGGCGCGATTTGCCGCCGCCCATGCTGGCGCTGCGCGACTGGGCGTGCCGAGCCACGGGTGAAGCATGGCGCGCGGGCGTGCCGATCAGCGCGGGCACCGATTTCAGCGGCGAGGGGGATATGTTCATGATGGAGTTGCGGCGACTGCACGAATGCGGCGTCTCGCTTCCCGGCGTGCTGGCTGCGGCGACCTGGAACAACGCCCATGCCCTCGGAATCGAAAGTCGCACCGGACGGATTGCTCCCGGTTACGAAGCCGATCTGCTGCTGGTGGAAGGCGATCCGACGCGTGACCTCGCTGCGCTTGAGGCAGTGGCTCATGTCTTTGCCGATGGTGTGGAGGTTCCGCGCGAATAGCGCGCTATGCCATCACGTCCTCGATGCCCGGCACGGTGATCGTGCGTTCGCCGCCGAAATCTTCGTGCACCGAAATCAGTCCGGTCTTCTCGAGATGTTCGAGCAGGCGGCGGATGCGGCCGGGTGAGGCGGTGCCGTAGACTCGGGCAAGGTGGTCTTCATCCGGCGCCCGCTTGCCTTCGGCAGCAGCGATGACGATCGCGAGATAGGGCGCAAGCACATCGTCTGCCACGCCCTGCGCCATGCGTTCGATGGCGGCGCGTTGCGCCTCGTCCAGCCGGTCGATCCCGGCGCTGGCAAAGGCGAATTGGCGGCGGAATGCGGGCATGTCGATATGGGCCGAGGCAATGCCGCGCGTGCGGCAGCGGGTGGCAAAGTCGCGAAACAGCGTTGCTGCGGGGCGGAAACTTGCGCCTTCTTCTGCTGCCAGTTCGCGCAGCACATCCTCGACACTGCCCGATGTGGCGGCATCGGCAGAAGCAGGCTTGGGCGGCACGGTTTCGGCCCTTGCCGCCAAGGTCTCGGCCAGCGCATCGACATCGGGAGGCGGCGGCGGCGCAGGTGGTGGCGGACGGTGCACGGTTTCCGCAGCCTCTTCGGCAAGTTCGGCATGGAGCAGCGCGCCCATTTCCTCGGCATCGGCCTGCGGCAGCGGGGTAAGCGCGCTCGCGCCATTCTTTCCGCCCGATTTGACCGGACCGATATGCACCGCCACCGGGCGGCGACTGACTGCCGGACCAAGCCCGAGGAAGTGCCCGCGCTGCAGGTCGCGGATACGCTCCGCCTGTTTGCGATCCATGCCCAGCAGGTCTGCCGCGCGTTGCATATCGATATCGAGAAAAGTGCGCCCCATCAGGAAATTGCTGGCTTCGGCCGCGACGTTTTTGGCAAGCTTGGCAAGTCGCTGCGTGGCGACGATCCCGGCCAGCCCGCGCTTGCGCCCACGGCACATGAGGTTGGTCATCGCGGCCAGCGTCATGCGGCGCGTGTCTTCGGCCATTTCACCTGCCGCAGAGGGCGCGAACATCTGCGCTTCATCCACCACCACCAGCGCCGGGTACCAGTGTTCGCGCGGAGCATCGAACAGCGCGGTGAGGAACTGCGCCGTGCAGCGGATTTGCTGTTCCACTTCCAGATCCTCCAGCGCCAGCACGACGGAGGCGCGGTGCTGCCGGATACGGCCTGCCAGCGCCTCGATCTCGCGCGGCGAATAGCTCGCCCCCTCGATCACCACATGGTCGAAATGATCGGCGAGCGAGGTGAAGTCACCCTCGGGATCGATCACCACTTGCTGCACGAGGCCCGCGCTCTGTTCGAGCAGCCGTCGCAGCAGGTGCGATTTGCCGCTGCCCGAATTGCCCTGCACCAGCAGGCGCGTGGCGAGCAATTCCTCGACGTCGATAGGCACCGGCGTGCCGTGCGCGTCCTTGCCGATTTCGATCTGGGTGGTCACTTGCCAAGCGATAAGCGAAGCCTGCGCTGCAGCCTAGCTCGCGTTGACGCTTATCCAGCGATGTGTTTGGAAATGACCGTCGATATCACGCGGCGCGCTGGATTTCCTCGATCCCGCGGATTGCCTCGACGCCCATTTCCGCGTGGATTTTGAGTTTCGTGAGCGCGTTGGCGACACCGATTCCCGTCATCTCGCATTCGCGTTTCCACTCGCGCATGGTCATGCCGATCTCGAATTGCGCTTTCACGAGGAGACGAATCTGGCAAGCATCGTCACCAGTCGGCACGATCTCGTAGCGTTCGTGCGTTTGCACGAGCCGTCCGAGGCGGGGCGTTGCCTGGCTATCAAAAGCATAGAGCCGGGCGGGTTCCGCGTCGGTCACGACCACGGTGAAGGCATGGTCGGGTACCATGTCGACATGCAGGCGGAAGCGGCCCTTGGCGACATTCTCTACCGAGCCGACATTGCGTTTCCAGTACCGCGCATCGGCCAAGTCGAGCAGGCCGAACATGGTTTCGGCGGAGCAATCCACGTCGGCAACCGCCTCGAATTGCGCCGGTCCCTCGGGAGCGGGCTTTGACCCGAATAATCCGAACATGGTCATTCCCTCATTGCATCACCCTCCGGCATAAGGGCGCGCACTTAAGGGTGATTGCGCAAAGAGGGTTAATGCGGCGCTTACGCTCACGCGGCGCGCAATAGCGCGATTCAGTCGAACTTCTCGCCCGCCAGCGCCATCGCGCGGCGCAGGCCCTTCTGGTTGATGTTCTGGATCTCGATACCGGGGTGGGCATTGACCTCCAGGATCATCGGACCATCGTTCTCGTCGAGAATGATATCGACGCCGAGATAACCAAGGCCGATGGCGGCGCTGCATTTGGAGCTCATTTCCAGAACCTTGTCCCATTCGGGCACCTGGAATCCGATCAGCAGTGCGCCGGAATCCGGATGATGGGTGAGTTCGTGTCCGACACACATGGCCCTGGTGATGATACCTGTCTCGATATCCACCGCCGCCCCGATGGCGCGCTGGTGCAAATTGGCCTTGCCGTCCGAAGCGTTGGTCGGGATGCGCATCATCGCCATCAGCGGATGTTCGCGCAGCGAAATGACGCGCACGTCGGGCAGGCCTTCCGGCACCAGTTTCGTGATACGCGGATCGGCCCGGATGAGCGGCTCGATCAGCGCAGCATCCTCGGCTGCGGAATCACCGGAGAAGCCGCCATCGACGATGCGGCGTACGTGATGCATCACGTCTCCGGGGGTAAGCCTAGTGCCCGATCCCTTGAACCAGTCATTCCCTTCGCGCCGTAGCGCCAGCAGGATGCCGTCGCCTTGGCTACCGCGTGCCGGCTTGATCGCCCAGCTGTCCGGCAGGTCGCGGACCGGGTCGAATTCAAGCAGATCCCCATAGCTGGAGATGACGCATATCGTTCCGGTAGTTACGACCCCGCCAGCGTTCAGCGCCACTTTCGCCGCCACCTTGTCGCGCGCTTCCTCGATTGCCCAGCGCGGATTGTATTTCGCGATGATCGAATTGCGCAGGTTGATTCCCAGGATCTCGTCCAAATCCCCGGCCTGCGGCACCGAGGGCGAGCCTTGCGAAGGCGGTTTGAGTCTTGATGTTCCAGCCGTTGCCGAAGGCCGGCCGCGGAAGAACGGGGATATCGACTTTGGGAATGATGGCTTCCGGATGCTCGTCGTTTTCGCGTGCGATTTCATCACGCTCGTCAAGAGATGTGAGAAGCTTGCCATTGCGTCTTCCTTCAAGCCAGATAGGGGCGAAACGTTTGATTTCCGACATGCGCAAGCCGCGATATCGACCCAGCAGGGCAATCGCGAGACCGGCAAAGCCGGGCAGCACCAGCGGTGAAATCTCGATCAGCGTAAGCGCGACGTGGCTGACCATGACAAACTGGATCAGCAGCGCGAGGATGAGCGTCTGGAACGCGATGTTGGCGGCTTCCTTGGCCCCGTCTTTCTCCCACTGGCGGTGCCAGCGTTCGACCACCAGCGCGGTCACCACGACGGGGAAGGCATCGACCTGCAATTCGGTGTCGAGCAACACCTGCAGGCCCGCCAGCACGAACACCACGAAGGAAATCAGCACGCCAAGAAAGCCGACGCGGGTCATGCGCAGCTTGAGCAGGGCCGGTGCTGCAATCATCCCGACGCCAACTGCCGAAATCAGCACGACCGGTCCGAAAATCGGTCCGATCTGGAGGAAGGCGATAGCGATCAGCATGGGTGTAAACAGGCCGAAAGCCTTCATGCCGACGAAGCTGCGCGCCAGCACCACGAGGAACGCCCCGATCGGCAGCGCCATCAGCAGGTTGGACGGCTTCATTCCCCAGACGGCGTAAGATACCGCACGCTTTCCGAGCGAGGACGGCATCTGGAACGGATCGTTGGTGTTGGCGACACCGAGGAAGGCCAGCAGCAGGATAATGCCGATCACGCCGGCACCGATCAGCGCCGGGCGCTTGACCTGCGGAGTAGCCTTGGAGAGAACTTTTCGGAGCTTGCGCCAGCGGCTCAAGCGCCACATGCGCAGCATTCTAAAAGACATGGCCGACACTCAGGCTGAAGCGATAGCCGCGCCGGTCGCGCACCGGGTCGTTGCTGTCGGCGAAAATATACTTGGCCTCGGCTTCGATCCGCCAGCTACCCGGCCACCAAAGCAATTCGAATTCCGGCACGATCTGCGTGTCCTCGCGCAGTTCATTGCCGGGCGTCAGTCGCCCGTCGAAAGATGTCTGCCGCAGCTCCAGCGCAGGGCGGACACGCAGATCGGATGTGATCGGGCGGGTGTAAGACGCGCTGACCGAATCGCGCGAATAGCCACGCTGCGGGTTGTCGGAACTAATATCCTCGGTGCGCAGGTCGAAATTGATATAGTGATAGCGTCCCATGCGGTGGCGGTAGCCCGCGTCCACGCGCACGCCTTCACCATGCGTCGATGTGCCGCCGGGGCCGTCGCCATCGTCATATTCGCGGTCCCGCCAGGTGGCGCGAAGCTGGAAGCGGTGCGCGCGCTCGGGTTCGTATTCGAGTTGCACGGAAGCCTGGAATTCATCGGTATCGACAAATTCAACTGAGACCAGGTCATCGTACATGCGAGCGCGCAGTTCGATTTCCCAGTCATCATCGAGTTTTTGCGTGATGGATGCGGTCAGGCGGTCGCGGTTGAAGCTGTCGCGCCCGGTGGCAGAGCCAAACCGTTCGACTTCGATGCGGTCGGCTTCGAGCCGCACCTCGGTGACATCGTCGCCAATGGTGACGCCGAATTGTCCGCGCAAATAGCCGCCATTGCCATTGATGATCAGCTCGTCATCACGGTCTTCGCTTTCTGACAGCACCACGCCGATCTCGGCGCGGGCATAGGGATCAAGCGACCAGCCCGATGCATCATCCTGCGCCGCTGAAGGGACATGCAGAAGCGCGGCAGCAAAGCCGGTGCAGGCAGCCCAACGCATGGCGTTGATGGCGCGAAGAGTTTTGACCCCGATCATGCTCAGGGCTTCTACGCAGGTGGTGGTTTACGAAACGCTAACCCTAAAACGCAGGAATTTACATTTGCGGCTGCTCGTCAGCCCTTGCCGCGCGTCTTTGTCTTCCCCGCTTTTGCGTTATCTTCCAGGAAAGTAATGATCTTTCCGGCCACATCGATGCCGGTCGCCTTCTCGACACCTTCGAGGCCGGGCGAGGAGTTGACTTCCATCAAGACCGGGCCGTGGTTGGACCGTAACATGTCGACGCCGCATACGTTCAGTCCCATGTGCTTGGCGGCGCGTACGGCGGTGGAGCGTTCCTCGGGCGTTATCTTGATGACTTGTGCACTGCCGCCACGGTGCAGGTTGGAGCGGAAATCGTCAGCCGCACCGGTGCGTTTCATCGCGGCAACGACCTTGCCGCCGACGACGAGCGCGCGAATATCGGTGCCGCCCGCTTCCTTGATGAATTCCTGCACCAGGATGTTGACGTTTGCGCCGCGAAACGCCTCGATCACCGACTTGGCGCTGCTCATCGTTTCGGCCAGCACCACGCCGATGCCCTGCGTGCCTTCGAGCAGCTTGATGACCACCGGCGGGCCGTTGACCGCCTTGATGATTTCCTCTGCCTGCTTGGGATCGTTGGCATAGGCGGTCAGCGGCAGGCCCAGGCCGTGCTTTGCCAGGATCTGCATCGAGCGCAGCTTGTCCCGGCTGCGGCCGATGGCGACGCTCTCGTTCAGCGGCCAGACGCCTGCCATTTCAAACTGGCGCAGCACCGCGAGGCCGTAATTGGTGATCGATGCACCGATACGCGGTATCACCGCCTCGTACCCCGAAATTGTCTCGCCATTATAGGTAATTGTCGGGCGATGGCTGGCGATATTCACCGTGCAGCGCGTGGTGTTGAGGATGTCGAGCGTATGTCCGCGCTCCTCGGCTGCTTCGACAAGCCTCTTGTGCGAATAGAGGTTGGGGTTGCGAGCCAGCATTGCGATTTTCATTGTTTTTGTCCTTTGGCCGGCCCCATGCCGGGAGTTTGCAGCCAGGAATGGCCTGAATCGACGAGGAAACGCCGCCGAAGCGACGAACGACCGATGAGGATGGGGAATTTCATTTCCGATCGGTTTGCCAGGCTGATCTCCGCGCGAAATGTAAGCTTGCCAATCTTCAACGGGGTTTTGATGACATAGCGGCGCTGCGTTTGTCCGTTCGAACTGGTGATGCCGCGGATATCGACATGCACTGCTTCGCAATGGTGCCGCTCTCCGCCCCAATCGACGCAAAAGCGCACGAACTTTTCACCGTCGCGTTCGAATTCTTCGAGAATATCGGCGTGGAGCGAGGAAGTGCGCGCGCCGCTGTCAATCTTGGCAGGAATGCCGTGCAAGCCCAATTCGGGCAACGCGACCAGCTCGCGCCAGCCGACGGTACGCAATCGCTGCTTTGCATTCGGTTTGTCTCTGGTTGTCATCTTCGGCAAGGATTAGAGCACCTTTGTGCGCGCTTCCAGTGCCGATTCCGGCGGGGTTTCACAAAAGTGCGAGCCGCGCTAGGCTGCCGGGAAATGAAGGGTTCGCAAACATCAGTCGAAGCGGTCAAACGGACTTGCGAAGCGGCAGCCTTCGGCGATACCGCCTGGACCGATGTCCTGAAGCAGGTCGCCGCGAGTATGGGAGGCATCCGCGGTATCCTCCTCGGCGGCAACGATGCCGGAAGCTACTCCTATTCCTGTACCTTCAATATCGATGAGGATGTCGCCCGGTCCTACAATCATCATTACAACCGGTTTGACCCGCGCGCTGCGCCCTCCATGCGGGTGCCGGTGGGCGAGACGCGGCTGGGGCAGGCGCTGGTGCCCAACAGCAGTATTGCGAAAACCGAGTATTTCGACGCGATAAGCAGAGCGGGCGATATTGCCGATTCGGTATTCGGCGTCATCAGCAACGATCTGGAGATGGGGCGCCGCACAATCAGCCTGCAACGCGGCTTTTCGCAGGAATTCTTCGGCAGGAACGAAGCCGCCAAACTGCGCGAATTGCTGCCCGCACTCGATGCGGCGATGCGCAATAGCCTTCGCGTTACGCGGGCCCTTGCGGATGATCGCGGCGGAAGCGATATCTTGTACGGCCTGCTCGATCCGTCACTCGACCTCCACCTGCTCGCGGGTGGCGAGCCGGGTTCACAGTACCGCTTCGGCAAGTGCGAGATCGCCGGCGGACGTCTGGTGTGCGGCAATCGCGAAATCATGGCTGCGATCAGACACGCGGCAGAGCGGGCTCGGCAGGGTATCAGCACGACCCTGCGGCATGGGTCGGCATCGTTCCGCTTTGATCCTGTACCTCCGGCCATCGCCTGGTATTGCGCCGGCAGCGACCAGGTCTTCCTGACGATTGCGCGCGAAGTTTCGGCGGGGCAGCATGACTTTGCGATATTTGGCGAAAGCTTCGGCCTGACGCCGAAAGAAGCGCTGGTGCTCGATTCGCTCGCGCAGACCGACACGGTTCCGCAAGCCGCACAAATTCTGGGCATTTCGGTCGAAACGGCGCGCTGGCACGTCAAGAACATTTGCGCCAAGACCGGGCATCCCGGCGCGCAGAAGCTTGTCGAGGCTGCCCGCGCCAACGATCTCAGCAATCTCGGTTGATTTTCACCGGAAAGGAGCGTGGGGATTGACCGGCCCGCATCGTGCGGACCGGCCCCCCATTCCCGTTGCCCCCACACCTGCCGGACCGATCGGGAACACCCGGCGGCAGCTTTAAGGATCGATCCGGTTCATGGTGGAACCGGCGGGTCGCAATCGATCCTTGACGACGGATTAGCGGGGAAGGGCAAACGTGACACCACCCAATCGGGTGGGGTGTGAAAATCTTTTGGTTACAGCGGATTGCCATCACGGTCGCGGAAAATCTCGCGGCGGCCGACATGGTTCGCCGGGCCGACCAGCCCTTCGCTTTCCATGCGCTCGATCCACTTGGCCGCCGTGTTGTAGCCAACGCCCATCTGGCGTTGCAGCCAGCTGCCGCTCGCCTTCTGGTTCTCGACCACGATCTGGCAAGCCTGGCGGTATTTGCGTTCTTCCGGATTATCCGATGCGGTTAATTCGTCCTCGAAACTTAACCCACCGCCATCTTCCGGCTCCTCGGTCACGCTGTCGACATAGGCGGGCGAACCCTGTCCGCGCCAGTGATCGGCAACCTTCTCTACCTCTTCATCCGACACGAAAGGACCGTGAACGCGCTTGAGCGCACCGGTATTGGGCTTGAACAGCATATCGCCCTTGCCGAGCAATTGTTCGGCGCCCTGTTCGCCCAGGATCGTGCGGCTGTCGATGCGGCTGGTGACGTTGAAGCTGATGCGGGTGGGCAGGTTTGCCTTGATGACGCCGGTGATGACATCGACCGAAGGGCGCTGCGTCGCCATGATCAGGTGGATGCCAGCCGCGCGGCTCTTTTGCGACAGGCGCTGGATCAGCACCTCGATTTCCTTGCCGACGGTGACCATCAGATCGGCCAGCTCGTCCACGATCAGCACGATTTGCGGCAGGATTTCGTAATCGAGTTCCTTTTCCTCGACCACCGCCTCGCCCGTTTCGGGGTCGTAGCCGGTCTGCACCGTGCGCTTGAGCGGTTTGCCCTTGGCTGCCGCAGCAGAGACGCGCTCGTTGAACCCGCTGAGGTTACGCGCTCCGATCTCGCTCATCATGCGATAGCGCCGCTCCATCTCCTCGACCGCCCATTTGAGCGAACGCACCGATTTGTGCGGTTCGGTCACCACCGGGGCGAGCAGGTGCGGGATGTCGTCGTAGCTCTTGAGCTCGAGCACCTTGGGATCGATCAGGATCAGGCGGCATTCTGCAGGCGTGAAGCGATACAGCAGGCTGAGCAAGATCGCGTTCAGGCCAACCGACTTGCCCGAACCCGTGGTACCCGCCACCAGCAAGTGCGGCATGGCAGCAAGGTCGGCCACGATCGGGTCGCCCGAAATTCCCTTGCCAAGGATGATCGGCAGACCGCCTTTCGAGCTCACGAAGGCTTCGGAGGCGACCATCTCCTTGAAATTGACCATTTGCCGGTCGGCATTGGGCAATTCGATACCCATTACCGTCTTGCCCGGTATGGGCGCGACACGTGCGCTGATCGCGCTCATGTTGCGGGCGATATCTTCGGCCAGTCCGACCACGCGGCTGGCCTTGATGCCGGGCGCAGGCTCCAGCTCGTACATGGTCACGACCGGGCCGGTCTTGACCGCGGTGATCTCGCCCTTGACGTTGAAATCGTCGAGCACGGTTTCGAGCAGACGTGCGTTGCGTTCGAGCGAGAGCTTGTCGAGCGCCGGGCTCTGGTTGGCGGGACCATCTTCGAGCAGGTCGATCGAGGGCAGGTCGTATTCGGCGAACAGGTCTTTCTGCGATGTCTTGGTTACGGGCCGCGCACGCCGGGGCGGGCTCGCGGCATCGCTGATTTCGGGTGCGCGCCGCTTGGCAAGTGGCGAGCCAGCTTCTGCCACCTCGTCATCGTCATCATCATCCAGCTGTTCTGGGCGGCGGCGCTGCTTGCGCGTCGTCTCTGCCTTGAACGGATTGGAAGGCGCGAAAAGGCGTGGCGGGTTCTTGATCATTTCGGGCAGGGTCAACAAGCTCGCCCAGTCGAGCGCGAAAACCCGTCCTGCCAGCAAGGCGCCGGCCAGCAGTGCGGCGATACCGCCCCCAAGGATTGCCCAGAAACGGGCGGCTTCGGGCAACAGCCCCGCGAGCGCCTGTATTCCGCCTTCGCCAAGCAGCCCGACAAGCCCGCCAAAGCCGGCCGGCCAGCTATGGTCGCGCGGGTTGGAAACGAGCGAGAGCGTGGTGGCCAGCAGCGCCATCGCCACCAGCAGCACGCCGACGGTGCGCCACCATTTGCCGTCCCAATGTTCTTCCTCATCGGCATCGCGCCACAACTTGCGCGCGAACACATAAGTCAGCGGCAGGAACAGCACCGACACCCAGCCGAAGGAAGTCAGCGCCAAGTCGGCGACAAAGGCACCGGGCTTGCCCATCCAGTTGTCGACCACGTCGCCCGCAGCGGTAGAGAGCGAGGGGTCGGTCTGGCTGTAGCTGAGCAGGGCAATCGCGAGGAACGCGGTGAAGGCGAACAGCACGACCGCGCCCGTAAGCTGCGCACTGCGCGCCAGCGAGCGACGAAAGGCGGCTTTCCAATCCGCGTTCTGACTGGCCTTGCTGGCCATGCAAATTCCCCTTGCGATACGTCCCGATACCGAGATTCCCACAGCGGGACTCGGGGGTCAAATGGTTTGTCTGGCGCATTGCCGGTCGCGCCGCGCGGTTGGTCCTGTCGTCAGCTCAGTCCGTCGATAGCGCCCCAGCGCGGCCAGCCAAGCTCCTGCGCCCGCTCTGCAGTCATGCCGCCAAGCGCAATCACCGGGATCAGCGATTGCTGGGCGAGGACACTGAAACCGAAGACGCCCAGCGTTGTTGCGCCCGAATGCGAGCGGGTTGGGAAAACCGGCGACAGGAATACGGCGTCCGCTCCCGCTTCATTGGCAGCGCGCAATTCGTCTCCATTGTGCGCGCTGGTGAGCCAGAGATATCCCTCGGGGCGCGGGCCCGCGATTTCGGCGGTGCCGGTATACAGGCCGTCTGCGCCCCAATCTTCAAGCTGCGCCGAATCCCCTCGCGCCAGGATGACGCGGTGCCCGTGTTCATGCGCAATTGCCTTGAGCTTATCGAACCGCCCGCGTCGCTCCACTCTTCCTAGATGATAGTGCCGATAAACGAAGCCCGACCCCGTGGGCAGGCGCGCAAGCGCCGCTTCCAGTCCGGCATCGTTACGCTCGTCGGACAGGAGCCAGAGGTTCGGCAAGGGGTTTTCACCGCTCATGGGGAAGCTATAGCGCGCTCATGACCCAAAGCGCCATTGCGAACGACCCCGCCACTCGACTTGCCGACGTGAATTCCGAAATTGCGAAGGCTTGCAAGATTTCGCGGCGCAAGCCCGAGGATGTCACGCTGATCGCAGTCAGCAAGACGCATCCGGCGGAGGAAATTGCGCCGCTGATCGCGGCCGGGCAGCGCGTGTTCGGGGAAAACCGCGTTCAGGAAGCGCAGGACAAATGGCCGGCGCTGCGCGAACAGGCATCCGATATCGAACTGCACCTTGTCGGGCAGTTGCAATCGAACAAGGCCGACGAGGCGGTTGCGCTGTTCGACTGCATCCACTCGCTCGACCGGCCGAGCCTGGTGAAAGCGCTCGCCAAGGCGTTCGACAAGGCGGGGCGGCAGGTGCCGTGTTTCGTGCAGGTCAATATCGGCGACGAGGAGCAGAAGGGCGGCTGCGCGATTGCCAACCTGCCCGCTCTGCTGGAAGCAGCGCGCGATGCCGGGATACCGCTCGCCGGGCTTATGTGCGTGCCGCCTTTCGGGATCGAGCCTGCGCCCTATTTCGCGCTGATGGCCAAGCTGGCCGACGACCACGGCCTGGACGGGCGCAGCATGGGGATGAGCGGCGACTACCCCACCGCCATCATGCTCGGCGCGACGCATATCCGCGTGGGTACGGCACTCTTCGGCGAGCGTGGTTGAGCGCGCAACTGCTTTTCGCCGCCATGATTGAGTTGACGCGGGGGTGATCCTCGCGGCACATCCCGTTCGACAGTTTCACTTCGGGATATCCGCATGACCATCCGCCTTGCCCTTGCCGCCCCATTACTCCTGATCGGCGCGCCCGCCCTTGCGCAGCATGCCGGCGACGATCCTTATGCCGATTGCGCCGCGCTGGAGGACAATGCCGAGCGGCTCGCCTGTTTCGATACGACCTATGCCGAGCAGCGGGTGGTCCTCGCCGAACGGGCAGCGCGCGAGGAAGAGCAACGCGAGGAAGTATTCGGTTTCCGTGAGGCGGACGTCGCGCTGGATGATGGTGACGCAGACGATGTCGCGGTGACGGCAACCGTCAGCGAGGTGCTGCAAGGCGCACGTCGGTCGCAGGTGCTCTTGCTCGACAACGGGCAGCTCTGGCGCGAGAGCGATGGTTCGACCTTGCGCAACCGTGTTCGCGAAGGATGGGTGGGCACGATTACCCGCCATTGGAGTGGCGCCTATGAGATTCGCTTCGAAGGCCGCTCGGGCTATTTTCGCGCGGCGCGAATTCGCTAAGTCCGCCAGATACCATCATTTTATGATGGGAAAACCGGACCTTAACCCTTTACGCGTATCGACAGGCCAGAGCACCGGATAACCGGGTCTGGAGGGTCAAGGAATTGTCGATGCAGGAAGCACGAGCGTATCAGGCCGGCGCGCTGCCCAAGAGCGACGAGAACCGTCGCGAAAACGGGCGCGTCAAGGTCGATTTGAATTGCGAAATCCGTGTCGGAGCGCGCGCATGGCGCAAGACGCGTATTGCGGATCTTACCCCCGGCGGATTTCAGGTGACGATCCTCGACATGCCTGCCCGCGGAACATCGGTTTACCTGCGCTTTGCCGGGATCCAGTTGCTCCATGCCGAAGTCTGCTGGTCGGACAGGGACGTGGCGGGCTGCAAGTTCGAAACGCCGCTCAGCCCCTATGTCTTCGACCATATCGTGGCCACTGCTGCATAAGCGCGGGTCGAGCGGCTATTCCGCTGCTTCGGCCATCTCGCGCTCACCGGCGGTAATAGCATCCAGTAGCGCACGTTCGACTTTCTTCATGCGTTCGGGTGAAGTCACTTTCGTGCCCAGCAAATCGGTCACGTAGAATGTGTCGACTGCGCGCTCGCCATATTGGGTGATGTGCGCCGAATTGATCAGCAGGCTTTGTTCGAACATGGCGCGTGTCAGGCGGTTGAGCAGGGCGGGACGATCGGTGGCGTTGACCTCGATCACGGTAAAGTAATTCGAGGCCTTGTTGTCGAATACGACATCGGCGGCGATGCGGAAGTTTTCCGCGCGCATCTGCTTCAGCGGCCGCTTTTCGAGCCTGGGCACGATGTCGATGCGGTTGGCCAGCGCATCCTCGATGGACTTTTCCAACCGCGCCAGCTGCGCCGCTTCGCTGAATGGCTGGCCGAGAGGATCCTGCACCAGGAAATTGTCGACCGCCTTGCCGTCGCGGTTTGTGTGGATACGCGCATCGATGATATTGCCGCCCGCCAGGTGGATGGCACCCGCGATGCGGAAGAACAGGCCCGGGTGATCGTCTGCGATGACCGTGACCAGCGTGGCCCCGAGTGCCTGGTAATATTCGGCATGGATCGAGAGCGAATGCCCCATGTCGCGCGCAGCGGCATAATGCGGCAGGTTGATGGCGATCACGTCTTCTGGTTCGGCGATCCAGTAGGTGTCGCCGAAACCTTCGGCCAGTTCGTCCACCAGGCCCGACTTCTCGCCCAGAATTTGCGCGACACGCTCCTTCTTCGCAGCCACCCTTTCGGCGCGGCCATGGGTCTTGTGACCCAGCCGCAGCAATTCCTGGCCCGCTTCGTAGAGATCGGCGAGCAATTGCCGCTTCCAGCTGTTCCATACCCCCGGGCCGACGGCGCGGATGTCGACGATGGTCAGCACTGTCAGCAGCCGCAGGCGCTCGAGGCTCTGCACATGGCCCACGAAGTCCGAAATCGTCTTGTAGTCTGAAAGATCGCGCTTGAAAGCTGTCGCGCTCATCAGGAGATGGACGCGGACAAGCCATGCAACCAGTTCGGTTTCTTTTTCGTCCAGTCCTAACCTTGGGCACAGCTTTTTCGCCACTGCTGCGCCGAGCACCGAGTGATCGCCGCCGCGTCCCTTGGCAATGTCGTGCAGCAGCGTGGCAACGAACAGCACCCGGCGATTGGCGAGGTTGGGCAGGATCTCGGACGCCAGCGGGTGCGCTTCGACCAGCGTGCCACGTTCGATCTCGCTGAGCAGGCCGATCGCGCGGATGGTGTGCTCGTCCACCGTATAGTGGTGGTACATGTCGAACTGCATCTGCGCGTTGACCTTGCCGAAATCGGGCACGAACCGGCCGAACACGCCCGCCTCGTTCATCCAGCGCAGCACGCTTTCAGGATCCTTGCGGCCCGCAAGCACCTCCATGAACAGCGCATTGGCGCGGGCATCCTTGCGCGTCTGCGCCGTGATCAGCGCGGAATCGCGGCGGGCGATGCGGATCGTGCCGGGATGCACTTCCAGCCCTTCGCGTTCTGCCACGGCGAAGATCTCGATCAATCGCACCGGATCCTGTTGGAACCAGTCGTCCGACGGTGCGGCAATGACATTGCCTTCCACCAGATAGCCATCGACCTTGCGCGTCTTGCCCGGCCACATGTTGGAAAAGAAACTGGCGACGCGGCTGGTCTGCGAGGTCTGTTCCTCCAGATGCGCAAGGAACACCCCGGTCAGATGGCCGACATGCTTGGCCTGCAGGAAGTAGAATTGCATGAAGCGTTCGACCGCGCTCTTGCCCGGCCGGTCGGCGTAATTCATGCGGGCGGCAACTTCGCGCTGGAGATCGAAGGTCAGCCGGTCCTCACCCCGATTGGCAATCGTGTGAAGGTGCGCGCGAACGGCCAGCAGGAAGCTCTCGGCGCGGCGAAAGCTGCGGTATTCCTTGTCGGTGAAGAGCCCCTTCTCGACCAGTTCGGCCGCGCTTTTCACGCGGTGGACATATTTGCCCATCCAGTACAGCGTCTGCAGGTCCCTGAGACCCCCCTTGCCGTCCTTCACATTGGGTTCGACGACATAGCGCGAATCGCCCATGCGCTTGTGCCGGGCGTTCCGCTCTTCCAGCTTTTCCTGCACGAATACGGCTTCGGAGCCGGCGGCGACATCGTTCCAGAACTGCTGGCGCGCCATGTCGTAAATGTCCTGGTCGCCCCAGAGGAAGCGCGATTCGAGCAGCGCGGTGCGGATCGTCAGGTCCGACTTCGCCATCCGCAGCGCTTCGGCCAGCGAGCGGGTAGAGTGGCCAACCTGCAAATTGAGGTCCCACAGGTAATAGAGGATCGCCTCGATCACCTGCTCGCACCAGCTCGTCGGCCTGTCAGGTGTGATGAAGGCAAGGTCGACATCGGAGAAGGGCGCCATTTCGCCGCGGCCATATCCGCCCACCGCCAGCAGCGCGATCCGCTCCCCGCTCGACCGGTTGCCCACCGGATAGACATCATCGACCACGTGGTCGTGAACGATGCGGATCAGCTGGTCGATCAGGAAGGCCTGCCCGTGCGCGTGTTCGTGGCCGGCTCCCGGCCTTTTGGACAATCGTTTTGCGAGGACCACGCGGCCATCGTCTAGCGCGCCGCGCAGCAAGTCGACAATATCCTGACGCCCGGCCTGCGCGCCCTTGTCCTCCACGATCTCGGCAATCGAGGCGGTCAGCTGGCGTCGATCGATGATCTTGCGCTGCTTGCGGATGCGGGGAAGGCTCATGCTTTCCGAAATAGGCGCGTGCGCCGCCCGATGCAAAGCTCGCTTTGCTTGCACGGAGCGAAGCAAGGCTTTCGCGAAGGCGCGCTCTATGCCAAAGCGCCTTCTCGACGGGCCGCGCGTGGCCAAATCAGCAGCCGATAGAGCAAGGGGCGCACACAATGCTGGATATGCTGGCGACATCAGCGAATGAAGCCATCCAATGGAGCGAGCTGGGCCTTCGTCCGGGCATCGATCTCGGCTTCTTCGAGCTGAAATACTATTCGCTCGCCTATCTGCTGGGGATCATTTTCGCCTATTGGCACCTGTCGAAGATGATCAAGGCGCCGGGCGCACCGATGGCGCAGCTGCATGTCGACGATTTGTTCTTCTACTGCACGCTTGGCGTTATCCTTGGCGGACGATTGGGTTATGCAACCTTCTACGATCCCAGCCTGTGGACCACGTTTGAATCCGACAGCTTCGTCTCCTGGCGCGTGCTGCGCTTGTGGGATGGCGGGATGAGCTTTCACGGCGGGTTGATCGGCGTGGTCGCCGCGATCGCCTGGGTCAGCTGGCGCGGCGGGCTGCCGTTCCTGCGCGTGTGCGATTACATCGCCGTCAATGTCGGCATGGGCATGATGCTCGGCCGGCTGGCGAATTTCATCAATGGCGAACTGTGGGGCCGTCCGGTTGAATCCGCCGTGTCATGGGCGATGGTCTTTCCGAGCGATCCACAGGAACTGGCGCGCCATCCCAGCCAGCTTTACCAGGCTGCGGGCGAAGGCCTGCTGGTGCTGGTAGTGATGCTGAGCCTGTTCTGGCTCACGCGGGCGCGTTTCCGCCCCGGCCTGCTCGTTGGCGTGTTCACCGCGCTGATTGCGGCGGCACGTTTCACCGTTGAATTCTTCCGCCAGCCCGACGCGCAACTGACCGAGCTGGCCGAGCAGAGCGGCCTGTCGATGGGCCAATGGCTCACGATCCCGCTGTTCGTACTTGGCGTGGGGCTGACCGTGTGGGCGCTGACCCGCCGCGAAATGGCGAGCGGCAAGCCCGGCACCACCACCGCGCCGACCGTGAAGGGAGCGGCACCCGAAATCGATACGGATCCGGCTTGAGCGATCTCGCCGCGACCTTCCGCCGCCTGATCGCGTCCACCGGGCCGATCAGCCTGGCGCATTACATGGCGGAATCGAACGCGCATTATTATGCCGAGCGCGAGGCCATTGGCGGGAAGGCGGCCGATTTCATTACCGCGCCCGAAGTGAGCCAGATGTTCGGCGAACTGGTGGGGCTCTGGCTGACGGATATTTGGCAGCGCGCCGGAAGTCCGGTGCCGGTCCATTATGTCGAGCTGGGGCCGGGGCGCGGGACGCTGGCGAAGGATGCGCTGCGGGTCATGGCGCGGCAGGGCCTCGTCCCGCAGGTGCATCTTGTCGAAACCTCAGCGCGGCTGCGCGAAGCGCAAGGGGCCGCGGTGCCCGGCGCTATCCATCACGACGATCTGTCCACCATCCCTTCCGATGGCGCGATCCTGCTGGTGGCGAACGAATTCCTCGATGCGCTGCCCGTCCGGCAATTGGTCAGGACCGATGAAGGCTGGCGTGACGTCATGGTCGCGCTCGGCGGATCGGAAGAGTTCATCGAAGTGCCCGGACGCCAGCCGATGGATGCAGTGGTGCCGCACGAACATCGCGATGCGCAGCCCGGCACGGTGATCGAGACCAGCCCCGCCTGCGCTGCCATTGTCACCGAAACCGCTTCAAGGCTGGCAACGCAAGGCGGCGCGGCGCTGTTTATCGATTATGGCCATGCCGACGGGCGCACCGGTTCCAGCCTGCAGGCGGTGCGGGGGCATGAGAAACTGGGCGTGTTCGATGCGCCGGGCGAGGCCGACCTCTCTGCCCATGTCGATTTCGCGCAGATGGAGCGCGTCGCGGCTGCGCAGGATTGCCGCGTTCTCGGCACGGTGACGCAAGGGCCATGGCTTACAGCGTTGGGAATCGATCAGCGCGCCCACTCTCTCGCGCAGTCGGCGCCGCAGCAGGCAGAGGCCGTGATGGGAGCCAAGGACCGCCTGACCGCGCCCGAGCAGATGGGCGAGCTGTTCAAGGTGATGGGACTGGCCGCGCCGGATTGGCCCGATGGCGCCGGATTTGCCGAGGCCTAGTCCAGTTGCTCCAAGAGCCAGCGCGCGGCCTGTTCGGGTGTCTGCTTGTCGTCATCGCGGTCGACCGAAAGATTGGCCTTGCGCATCAGTTCGACATCTATCGACCCGATCAACGGCCGCAGCGCCGCGACCAGCGCATCATCGCTCGCGAAACCGGACGATAGCAGCATGATCGCATCATAGTTCGGTAGCGCGCCGAGCGGGTCTTCAAGAATGGTGAGGCCATTGGCGGCGATGCGACCGTCCGAAGTGTAGGCGCTGATCACATCGGCCTCACCCGATTGCAGCGCGTTGTACATGAAGGTGGGCGAGAATGTGCGCTGCTCGGCAAAGCGCAGGCCATAGGCATCGCGCACGGCTGCCCATTCGGGCCGCTCGAACCACTCCGGATCGCCGCCCATCGTAAGCTGCGGAGCGGTAGCGGCAAGGTCGGCAATGCTGGTGATTGAGCGCGCCTGTGCTGAATCGCTGGTCATGGCGAAGCCGTAAGCATTCTCGAAGCCAAGTCGGCCGAGCACAAGTGCGCCGGTGTTCTCGGCCTCCCAGCGCACGATCGCCTGGTACATTGCATCGCGCCCTGGATTGTCGGTGCGGCCAAGCGTGTTGGTCCAGATCGTGCCGGTGTAATCGACAAGGATATCGATCTGGCCGCTGGCCACGGCATTATGCGCCACTGCCGAACCAAGCCCGTCGCGATATTCGACCGCATAGCCTGCTTCCTCCAGCGTGATGCCGATGGCGCGGGCGAGAATATATTGCTCGGAGAAGCCCTTGGCTCCGATCACCACGCTGTCGCGCCGCTCGGCACCATTCCAGTCGCCAAGGCTGATCGCGGCTGCGGCGATACCGGTCAGTGCGAGCAGTGCGCCCGCAATCGACAAGCGCAGACGGCGGCGGGCAAAGCCGCGCTCGACCAGACCGAGCAGACCGTCGGCGAACAGCGCAAGAGCGGCCGAGGCAATGCAGCCTGCCAGCACCAGCACCCAGTTCTGCGTCTGCAATCCGGCAAAGATCGGATCGCCGAGACTGCGCTGGCCGATAGTGGTTGCAAGCGTGGCCGCGCCGATGGTCCAGACGCTGGCGGTGCGGATTCCCGCCATCACATAGGGCGCGGCAAGCGGCGCTTCGACCAGCCGCAGCTTCTGCCAGCCAGTCATGCCCAGCCCGTCTGCCGCCTCGATCGCTTCGGCATCGATATTGGTGAGGGCAGTTACCGCGTTGCGCAGGATCGGCAGCAGGGCATAAAGGCCCAGCGCAAGCCATGCCGGCAGGAAACCGAGCGTCGGTAAATCCTCACCGAAAACGGCGCGCGCTGCGAGCAGGATGGGGAAGAACAGCGCCAGCAAGGCGAGCGCCGGGATCGTTTGCACAAGGCTAGCAAAGCCGAGCGACAGCCGCGCGACCGGCGGTGAGCGGCTGGCCCAGACCGCGAGCGGCAGCGCCAGCGCAAGGCCGAGAGCAACCGCAGCGGCGCTGAGCAGGACGTGCTCCGCCAATTGCGGGCCGAGGCCGGAGAGGGCGTCAAGCAGTCCTTCCATCAGGACATTTCCGCCAACGCGCGCGCCTGGTCGCGCGGCACGGCAACCAGCGCCTGCGCCACATCGCCGCCGCCGCCGGCCAGCAATTGTGCGGGCGTGGCATCGGCCACGATGCGCCCCGCGTCCATCACCAGCACGCGGTCTGCAAGCAACAGCGCCTCGGCCATGTCATGCGTGACCATCACCGTGGTGAGCCCCAGTTCGCCGTGCAATCGCTTGACCCGCGCACCCAGCGAATCGCGGGTGATCGGGTCGAGCGCGCCGAACGGCTCGTCCATCAGCAGAAGGCGCGGATTGCCGGCCAGTGCGCGCGCCACGCCGACCCGCTGGCGCTGCCCGCCCGAAAGTTCATCGGGATATCGCTTCGCCATGTCCGGATCGAGCTCGACGAGTTCGAGCAGTTCGGCGATGCGGTCGCTGCTCAGGCGCTCTCCCTCCAACCGCGGGACCAACGCGATATTCTCTCCCACGCGCATGTGAGAGAACAGGCCGATACCCTGGAAAACATATCCGATACCGTGGCGCAGGCGCGGGGCGGGAATGCTGGCGACATCGCTACCATCCAGCGACACGCGGCCTTCATCGGGTTCAACCAGCCGGTTGACCGTCTTGAGCAAGGTCGACTTGCCCGAGCCCGAGGCTCCAACCAAGGCGACAAATTCACCCTGCGCGATATCAAGCGAAACACCTGCCACCGCGCGGGTCGAGCCGTAGTATTTACTGACCTGCGCAAAGCAGAGGAAGGGCGGGGCAGAACGCTCCATGGGCGCGAGCGAGGTTAGCGCGCGATCGCTTCCTTGGAAACCGTGAGCGCGGCGACCAGTCCGGTCTTGAGGAAATGCCTGTCAAAGCTGCCTTCCAGCTGGCTGCGCACGCTCATTTCGATAAGCCGCGATCCGAAGCCTTCGTCGCCGCTTTCCTCGACCGGCGGACCGCCAAACTCGGTCCACGTCAGTGCCAGCTCGTCCCCCAGATCATCGACATGCAGGGTAACGTGACCTTCATCGACCGAAAGCGATCCGTATTTGGCCGAATTGGTGGCCAGTTCATGGAAGACCAGCGCCAGCGGAGTTGCGGCGCGCGCAGAAATGTCTGCATCGACGCCGGTGACCTTCACGCGCGTCTTATCGGCTCCGCCTTCGTAAGGTGCGAACAGGGCTTCGAGCAGGCCGAGCAGTTTTTCCTGCGCGATGCCGCCGCTGGGCTGAACGAATTCATGCGCCCTGCCCAATGCGCGCAGCACGTCGGTCAGTTCGCGGACGAAGGGTTCGTGCTCTGGAGTCTTGCGCACCTTCAGCGTCGCAAGACCAATGATCACGGCAAAAATGTTCTTGATGCGGTGCGACAGTTCCTTGGCGAGTAGGTCGCGCTCTTCGAGAGCCTTGTGCACTTCGTCGATATCGGTGATGGTGCCGAACCATCTGACCTGATCGCCGCCATCCTCGGTCACCGGGACTGCCAGCGAGAGCACCCAGCGATACTCTCCATCGGCATGGAGCATCCGGAATTCTTCCTCGAAGCTTAAGCCCTTTTCGAGGCTCACAGCCCATTGTGCGAATGCGTGGTCGGCATCTTCGGGATGGATGTATTTGCGCCAGTCTTCTGCCACCCGCGGCGGTTCGGTACCGATCTGCTCCTGCCACCGGTCGTTGAAGTAATCGAAATTGCTGGCCTGATCTGCTGACCACGCAATCTGCGGGACGCCTTCGATCATCCGGCGCAGGCGCTCTTCGCGTTCCTCGATTTCCCGGGCGGAGCGGATATTGGCGCGTCGCGAATTCAGCCGCCGCATCACTGCCTGCCCCAGCACAGCCATGCCTTCGCGCTGGAAGTCGGTCAGCCCATCGGGATGCGGCGAGGTATCGATGACACAGAGCGCGCCGAGCGGCGCGCCTTCGTCGGAAATGAGGGGCTGCCCGGCATAGTAGCGAACACCCGGCGGACCGGTGACCAAGGAATTGTCGACGAAGCGGACATCGTCTTCCGCGTCGTGGATTTCCATCAGTTCCGGTTTCAGCATGGCATGAGCGCAAAATGAAACTTCGCGCGGAGTCTCACGCTCTTCCAGTCCTTCGCCCGCAAGGAAACGCTGGCGCAGTTCTTCTACCAGCGTGACCTGCGCTACCGGCGCATTGCACAGCCGCGCAGCAAATTTCACGATTGCCTTCAGTTCGGGGTCGTCTTCAAGCGCATCAGGCTCGAAACTTTCGACCACGCGCACGCGTGCTGCCTCCTCGCTATAATCGGGAGACGCGTGCGGGTCAGAGGCCCGCATCGAAGGATCGTTCAAATTCAAGTGGTTAACCGATTTCGCCACACTATTAGCGTCCCCGCGCTCCAATTGGAAGGGCCGAGGGCGCTGGTTGCACGTGTAACCTGTTTGCCTTGACGCGCGCTATTGCTATCTGGGCGGCTGACAATTGAAGGAAACTCGTAATGCGTGCCACCCCAGATTTCGACTTCGGCCTTGGTGAAGAGGCGCAGATGATCCGCGACAGCGTGGCGCGCTTTGCCGACGAGAGGATCGCGCCCCTAGCAGCCAGGATGGATGCCGAGGACTGGTTCCCGATCGAGCTCTGGCCGGAGATGGGTGAACTGGGGCTGCACGGCATGACCGTGAGCGAGGCTGACGGCGGCACGGGCCTTGGCTATCTCGAACATCTTATCGCGGTGGAAGAAGTAAGCCGCGCCAGCGCGTCGCTCGGCCTCAGCTACGGCGCGCATTCGAACCTTTGCGTCAACCAGATAGCGCGCTGGGGCAATGCCGAACAGAAAGCCAAGTATCTTCCCGGCCTGATCTCCGGCGAGCACGTGGGATCGCTGGCGATGAGCGAGCCGGGCGCGGGCAGCGACGTTGTGAGCATGAAGCTGAAAGCCGATGCGGTGCAGGGCGGTTACCTGCTCAATGGCACCAAGTTCTGGATCACCAATGGCCATGCGGCGGAAACGCTAGTGGTCTACGCCCGCACCGATGCCGATGCCGGCAGCAAGGGAATTACCGCCTTCCTTATCGAGAAGGACATGGAAGGTTTTTCCTGCGGCCAAAAGATCGAGAAGATGGGCATGAAGGGCTCCATCACCTCGGAACTGGTGTTCGAGGATTGCCATGTGCCCGAAGAAAACGTGCTCGGCGAAGTGGGCAAGGGCGTGCAAGTGCTGATGAGCGGGCTGGATTACGAGCGCGTCGTTCTCTCGGGCGTGCAGATCGGGATCATGCAGGCCTGCCTCGACACGGTCATCCCCTATGTCCGCGAGCGCACCCAGTTCGGCAAGCCCATCGGCACCTTCCAGCTGATGCAGGCCAAGGTGGCGGACATGTATGTCGCGCTGCAATCGGCACGTGCCTATGCCTATGCCGTGGCCAAGGCCTGCGATGCGGGCCAGACGACGCGTTTCGACGCGGCAGGCGCCATCCTGCTCTCGAGCGAAAACGCCTTCCGGGTCGCGGGCGAAGCGGTGCAGGCGCTGGGCGGCGCGGGTTATACGACCGACTGGCCGGTAGAGCGTTACCTGCGCGATGCGAAATTGCTCGACATCGGTGCGGGCACAAACGAGATCAGGCGGATGCTTATCGGGCGCGAATTGATTGGAAACGGAAGCTAATGCCAGCCTATATCATCGCGCGCTTCACCATCCATGATCGCGGCAGCTACGACCGCTACGATGCCGCCTTCATGACGGTGTTCGCCAAGTTCAAGGGCAAGCTGTTGAGCGCCGATGAGTCTCCGGACGTGTTGCAGGGCGAGTGGAACCACACGCGGTCCGTGCTCCTTGAATTCCCCGACAAGCGGAGCGCACGGGCATGGATGCTGTCACCCGAATATCGCGCCATTGCCCAGCACCGGATCGATGCCAGCGAAGGCGACATCATCATGGTCGAGGGATTTGACGGGACTGCCACCTCAGGCTGAAAATCTCCCTGACGCCTAATGCCCCGCGTGGTGGTGCTCGCAGGTCACGGCCGGATTGAACGGCTTGAAAACACCGTTCGGGTTCTCTCGGTAAATCCACACGTGGCGGTCGTAATGCGGGGCGAAGCCGTGGGCTTCATCAACTTCCGTCTCCGGATCGTCCTCCATCATGTCGTAGGGAACGCCGTGGAAGCTTGGCCGCTCTGCATTGCCCGCCGCGTGCCAACCTTCGCGGAAGACGAGGTTCTCCACCGCCACCAGCTCGAGCGAGCCGTCGGCCATGGGTTCGTAGATCAGGATGGATGGTTGGCGGAAATCGGTATGCGTCCCGTTGCCATCGACGCGCGGATCGGGCGGACCGGAGATGCCGAGCATATCGGGACGGAAGTAGTGAATCCCCATTCCCCCAAGTTCGGCCGGGTAGCCCATGTCCGTCGCCACTTCGCACATGTTCATCGGATCGGGTATGTACCCCTCGGCCAGCGCTACCTCGATATCGCGGAAACGCTCGGTCGCGGCGCGGACCTCCTCAAGTGTCGGTTCAGGCGCATCTGCATCTTGAGCAGCCGACGGACTGGCAAGCATCATTGTGGCCCCGCACAGTACCGGGAGAACCCCGCGAAGGTGCAGCGTTTTGCAACTGGACATAAAAGCAGTCTGGCAAGCCATGACAGTTCCCTTTCCGCGACCCGATTAGCGGATGAAAACAGCCAGCACCGACTCAATCGGACGGTGCACGGCGCGCTGGCGATATTATCACTGGCTGGGAAATCGGCAAGCTTGGCTTGGCCTCGCGCCGCCGCTAGAGCTTCGCGCATGATTACGAAGAAAACCGCATGACCGCGCCTGTCCTCACCTCCACGCTCGACCGTGAAGCGCCCGAAGCCAAGGCGCGCTTTGCACACAACAAGGCGCTTGCCGACGAATTGCGGGAGCGCGTTGCCGAGGCCGCTTTGGGCGGTTCCGAACGTCATCGCGAACGCCATGTGGCGCGCGGCAAGCTATTGCCGAGAGAACGCGTCGAGCGGCTGCTCGATCCCGGTTCGCCCTTCCTCGAGATTGGCCAGCTCGCTGCCTATGACATGTATGGCGGCGATGTTTCGGGCGCGAGCATGATTGCGGGAATCGGGCGCGTCTCCGGTCGGCAGGTGATGATCGCCTGCAACGATCCGACGGTGAAAGGCGGCGCCTATTATCCGACGACGGTCAAGAAACACCTGCGCGCACAGGAAATCGCCGAGGCCAACCACCTGCCGTGCATCTACCTGGTCGACAGCGGCGGCGCGAACCTGCCCTTCCAGGCCGAGGTGTTCCCCGACCGGGACCACTTCGGGCGCATTTTCTATAACCAGGCCAACATGAGCGCCAAGGGCATCCCGCAAATCGCCTGTGTCATGGGAAGCTGCACCGCTGGCGGCGCATACGTTCCTGCCATGAGCGACGAAAGCGTGATCGTGCGCGAGCAGGGCACCATCTTCCTTGCCGGTCCGCCATTGGTGAAAGCTGCCACCGGCGAGGAAATAAGTGCCGAGGATCTGGGCGGCGGCGCGCTCCATGCGAAGAAATCGGGCGTTGTCGATCACCTTGCCGAGAATGACGAGCACGCACTCACCATCGTGCGCGATATCGTGTCGCACCTGGGGTCTTCCACAAAAGCTCAACTTGACTTGAGGGAGCCGCGCGAACCCAAATTCGACGCTGACGATCTCTACGCCATCATCCCCGACGATGTACGCGCTCCCTATGACGTGCACGAAGTGATCGCGCGCATAGTCGACGGCAGCGAATTCCATGAATTCAAGCGCGAGTATGGCTCCACGCTGGTGTGCGGCTTTGCCCATATCTGGGGGATGCCCGTCGCGATCCTCGCCAACAACGGCGTGCTGTTTTCCGAAAGCGCGCAGAAGGGCGCACACTTCATCGAACTTGCCTGCCAGCGCGGTATTCCGCTGCTGTTCCTGCAGAATATCTCGGGCTTCATGGTCGGCGGGAAATACGAGGCGGAAGGCATAGCCAAGCACGGCGCCAAGCTGGTGACCGCGGTTGCTACTGCGCAGGTACCCAAACTGACAGTGGTGATCGGCGGCAGCTTCGGTGCGGGCAATTACGGCATGTGTGGCCGCGCCTATTCACCGCGGTTCCTGTACACCTGGCCCAATGCGCGCATTTCGGTGATGGGCGGCGAACAGGCGGCCAGCGTGCTCGCCACCGTTCACCGCGACGCCGATAGCTGGACCGAGGAACAGGCCGAGGAATTCAAGGCCCCGATCCGCCAGAAGTACGAGGACGAGGGCAACCCCTATTACGCGACCGCACGGATGTGGGACGATGGCGTGATCGATCCGGTGCAGACACGCGATGTGCTCGGCCTCAGCTTGGCTGCGTGTCTTGAAGCGCCCTATCCCGATCGCCCGCAATTTGGTGTATTCCGCATGTAATTAGCGCTTTGTCCCGCCCCATTTCCGCCATAATCGGAACAAAGGCAGTGACTTGACGGTTGATGCTCCAAAACAAGGAGACATCACCATGCGCAAGTTTACCATTCTTCTCGCCGCCGCCCCGCTCGCCTTGCTGGCAGCATGTGGCGATTCCGATACCGATGTATCGGCCGATACCGATGCAGACCTCACCGCGATGGACGATTCCGCGCCAGCCGATGACACGATGGCGAGCGGCACCGCCACTGCCATGGCCGACGCCGGTGACTTCTCGGGCACCTATTCGGCGCCCGATGCAGATGGAACCGAGCGGCGCATTTCGTTCAATGCGAACGACAATACCTATAGTTACGTCGATCTCGACGGGACCGAGCGCAGCGGCAGCTACATGATTGCCAATGACGGTTACCGCATGACTGTTGCCGACTTCTATGGCGAGCCGGCCATGTTCACCATCACCAATGGCGAGCTGATCCGCTTGCAGCAGGATGTCGAAATCCAGGCCGACACCGAAGTGTCCGGACAGCGCTATGCGCGCACGCAGGATGACGATGTGGTTTTCTCACGCGAGCCCGAGCTGGGCAGCCCGGTCGCACCGCAGGACTGATCCCTTCCTATTGAGTGGATTTCCTCCCCGTCGCTGCTAGGTCAGCGGCGGGGAGTATGTTTTTTGGTCACACCACATAGCCGCAAAGCGACGATCCTTTCCCGGATTGTCTGGCGTATCCTGCGCATGCTCTACAGGTTGCAGGGCTTCAGGCTCGAAGGGCGCGCGCCCGATATCCCGAAGTATATCCTTGTCGGCGCACCGCACACCACCAATTGGGATTTCATCTTCTTTGCCGGAGCGGTGAAGGAAATGGGTATTCGTCCCAGCTTCGTGGGCAAGCACACGCTGTTCAAATGGCCGATGACACGCTTCATGTACGACATGGGCGGTATCCCTGTGGATCGTACGCGCAAGGGCAATTACGTGCAGAACGTGATCAGCGCGATCCACGAGGCAGAAGATATTGCGCTGGTCGTGGCGCCCGAAGGCAGCCGCTCCTCCGATGGGCGCTGGCGCAGCGGTTTCTACCATATCGCCCACGGCGCGGGGATCCCTATCGTGCCGGCATGGGTCAATCACGAAGCGCGCCGCGGCGGGCTGGGTGAGCCCATTCATACCACGGGTGACTTCCACGCCGACCTCGCCAGAATCGCCGAATTCTACAAGGCCAACCGACCTGAATGCGAGCGATTCGATATACTGGCAGCGCAGGCGCGCGGTGAAGTGGAGGATGTCGGGCGAGCGCCCAGTGATTGACGGGCTGCTCGCCAATTTCGCGATGCTTCTGGTGGCCATGTTGCTGCTGTGGCTGGTGTCGCTGGGCCTGCGCGAAGTCAGCTTTGTCGATGCGGTGTGGGGTTTTGCCATGGCCGGACTGGCGCTGGCGAGCATCATTGCCCATTTGCGCACCGCCAAGCCGTCGGATGTGGCCATTATCCTGTTCCTGATGACCTTTGTCTGGGGGCTGCGGTTAGGCATTTACCTGCTACGCCGGTACATGAACAGCGGCGAAGATAAGCGCTACAGGAACATCCTGCCACCGCCGGACGAATTCCGGCAGTTCGCCATGACATCGCTGTGGAAAGTCTGGCTGCTGCAGGCCGTGCTCATCATGCTCGTGAGCAGCCCGATGCAGGTTGGCGTGCTTGCCGCAACATCGGAGCAATCGCTGTCCATCTGGGCGCTTCCCGGCCTTGCGCTCTACGCAATCGGCCTGATTTTCGAATGGGTCGGGGATCGGCAACTGGCCCGCTTCAAAGCCGATCCGCAGAACAGGGGCAAGGTCATGGACCGCGGTTTATGGCGCTACACCCGCCATCCCAATTACTTTGGCGACGCCTGCGTGTGGTGGGGTATCTGGCTGGTGGCGATGACTGTCGATCCTGCCGCAGTAGCCTGGACCGTCGCCGGCCCGATTTTCCTGACCTTCACGCTCGTCAGATGGTCAGGTGCAGCGATGACCGAGATCGGTATGCGCGACAAATACGGCGAAGAATTCGCCAGCTATGTGCGCCGCACTTCCGCATTCATTCCGATGCCGCCGAAGCGCGCGCGAAAGAGCCATCAGACGTGACAGGCCAGCCCGTACGTGCAAGGGCAGCACGATGAACACCTGGACAGCCCGCATTGCCCGCCTGATCGTCATCCTGATCGCCATCGCCACGCTTGTCGGGATGGTGGCAGTCGACAAATGGTGGGTCAGGGTTTTCGACTTTCCGCGCTTGCAAATGTCGATCCTGCTGACGCTGGCAATTGTCCTCCTGTTCGCCACCAAGTCAAAAAGGCTTGTGCTGTGGGTTGGCGTCGGCGTGCTGGCGCTTGGCTACCAGCTCGTCCAGATCCTGCCCTATTCGGCCCTTGCGCCCAAGCAGGCGGTCGACGCGGTCAATTGCCCGGCGGTGGACCGGCTGCATATCGTCTCGCTCAACGTGTTGCAGGACAATCGCGATTTCGACCGCGCCATTGCGTATTTGCTGGAACAGGATGCGGACATCATCCTCGCCATGGAAAACGACCAGGCGTGGACTGATGCTCTCTCTGCGGCGCTCGATGCCGACTACCCCCATTCGGTGAAGATACCGCAGGACAACACCTATGGCATGGCGCTGTGGTCGCGGCTCGAACTGGTGAATGTGGAACGCAACGAACTGGCCGGAGGCGGCACGCCCTCCATTCGCGCCCGCATCCGGCGTGAGGACGGCAGCATGCCGACCTTGTTCGCAGTCCATCCGCGCCCGCCGCATCCGGGTCAGGATAGCGGGCAGCGCGATGCGGAACTGATGTTGCTGGCAGATCTCGTACGCGGATCGGGCAGGCCGACAATCGTGGTGGGCGACTTCAACGATGTCGGATGGTCGCATGTGACCGAGACATTCCAGCGCGTCGGCCAGGTGATCGATCCGCGCATCGGACGCGGCTATCACGCGAGTTTCGACGCGACCAATCCGCTGATGCGCTGGCCGCTCGACCACCTGTTCCACACCGACGATTTTGGCGTGATCAACTTCGCTCGTGGTCCTGCGGTGGGCTCAGATCACTTCCCGCTGGAGGTCGAGCTCTGCCAGCAGGCGGCTCGTTTCGCTCCGCAGCAAGAGGCGCCGGAACTGACCGGCGAAGCGATGGATGACGCGCGCGAGGAACTGGACGATGCGGCAGAAGGCGGCGAAGGACCGGATGCCGAACGGCTGACCCCGATCAACGACGGCGATGAGCACGAGGCGCTCAGCCCTGCCGATTAAGCGCGTATTTCAGGCTGGCCCCGATCATTGCCGCCGATAGCGCGATGATCACAATCGCCCAGACCCAATGCGGCAGGAACAGACCTGCCTCGATCGCGCCGGTATCGGACAGCATCGGTCGTCCGCCGATCACGGCGCTTTCGGAAAAAAGGTAGTCCCAGTCGCGGAACATGCTCATCGCGCCGAGCAAGCCGAGGAATTGCAGCACGAAAAGCCTGAGCCAGTTGGCACCGCGCCATGCGGTCCACCCCAGTGTTGCGGCTACCAGCGGCAAGACGATCAGCCCGGTCGCACTGCGCACCCAGATCAGCACCGACAAGGCAATGAAGCCCGCCAGTGCGAACAGCGCCGGTTTCCAAAAATCATGGCGGCTGCTGGCAAGGATCAACAACGCTCCGGCAAGCGACGGGCCAATCGGTCCGCCTGCCGCAATCAAGGCGCTCGAAACACGCGACACCTCGCCTTGGCTCACGCTTTCGGCATAGCCCGAGCCATCGGAGAGGATAACGAGCTGATCGAAATCCAGTCCCAGCGCCAGCGCGGTCAAACCGTGACCCATCTCGTGAAACCACGTGGTGAGGATCGTGAAAGGATAGATGAGGTAGTTGCCGAGCGGCAGGCTGGGCAGAGCGGTGACCAGCACCGCTGCTATGATCAGGCGACCGACCTGCTCTTCCTGGCTTCCGGGAGACACGCGAAATGCTGACATGCGCGCTATATCGGTATCGCACCGGCTCGGGTGCAAGTCCCCGGCGGTAACAGATCGACGAATGACCGCATTGCGCGGTCAGGCGGTTTCGACGCTGCTGGCCTGCGCCAGTTGCGGATTGCGTTCGAGATACAGGATCGACCAGCCCGCAAGGAACAGGCCTGCTACCATTGGACCGATTACGATGCCTGCCAGCCCCATGGCAGCAATCCCGCCGAGGGTGGAAATAAGGATCATCCAGTCGGGAATGCCGGTGTCGCGGCCGACGAGAATGGGGCGCAGCACATTGTCGGCCATCCCGATCACCGCCACGCCCGAAACGATGACCAGCACGCCTTGCCAGATATCGCCGACCGCCAGCAGGTAGATCGCGACCGGTGCCCAGACGATGGCCGGGCCGATTGCGGGCAGCAGGGAAAACAGCGCGGTCAGCAGGCCGAGCAAGACGACCGAGGGAACGCCCGCAATCCAGTATGTCGCCGCGCCCAATGCTCCCTGCACCAGTCCGACGACAATCGACCCCTTTACCGTGGCGCGCACGATCGACAGGAATCGCTCCGCCAGACGCTCGGCTATATCGCCCGCCACCGGTATATGCGCGAGCAGGCGAGTGCCGATTTCGCGTCCGTCACGCAGCAGGAAGTAGGCGACATACAGGCCCACGCCGAATGCAAGGACGAAGCCCAGCGCGCTGCCGGTGATCGCCAGTGCTTCGCGTGCGATCAGGCCGGAGCTTTCCCGCGCCAGTTCCTGCGCGCGTTGTTGTACCAGTTCGGCGGTTCCCAGCCCTTCGAGGTCGAGATTGTCGCGCACGAATTGTGGCAGCGCCTCCTGGACCGTGGTGAACCACCCGGCGACATCGATCCGGCCTTCGCGAAAGGCGAGCACGAGCGCAGTTGCCTGTTCCACCACGACACCGCCGATGAAAATGGCGGGGATGATGACGGCAATCGTGATGAGCAGGAGCGTTGCGATAGCCGCCCGGTTGCGACCGCCCATTTTTTCGCAGAACCAGCGGTACAAAGGCTGGAACATGATCGCGGCCAGCGTCGCCCACAGGATCGGCATGACGAAAGGCCAGATAACCGCGATGAAGGCTAGGGTGACAAGCGCAAGAAACACCAGATAGCTGCCGCTCTCGAGCGATTTGCGACCCTCTGCGGTTTTCATACGCGCTTCCCCCCTGCCATGCGCGTCAGACGTCCAGATTGGCGACGTTGAGGGCGTTGTCCTGGATGAATTCGCGGCGCGGTTCGACCACGTCGCCCATCAGGCGCGTGAAGATCTCGTCGGTCACGTCGGCATCCTCGACCTTCACCTGCAACAGCTCGCGGTTTTCCGGATCGAGCGTGGTTTCCCAGAGCTGCTCGGCATTCATCTCGCCAAGACCCTTGTAGCGGCTGATCGACAGGCCCTTGCGCCCGGCAGCAAGCACTGCCTCGAGCAGTTGCGACGGGCGGGTGATTGCATTGTCGGGATCGATTGGCGGCGTATCGCCATCGCTGTCCTCAGCGGCCTCTTCGGTCGCCTGCGCCTCACCGCTGCCCGCCTTCACCAATCGTGTGGGGCTGGAATAGGTTTCGGCCTGCTCGACACCGCGGGTGTGGAGCTTGCGTGCCTCGGCGCTGTCGAGGAACTTGGCTTCGATCAGGTGGACATCGGTCACGCCGCGCCACACGCGGTCAAAGCGGACATCACCCGTTTCGGTAACCCGTGCCGACCAGTCGGCCTCCGGATCGCTGAGCTGCATCTGGTTGGCGGCATGGGCAAGGCGCGTGTTGCGATCGCTTTCGGTAACGCCGGGTTCCAGCGCGCCTGCCATCGCCATTGCCTCGATCACTGCAGGATTATACTTGCGCGGGGCAAAAGCCATCAGGTTCTTGAGCAGCAGCGCCTTCTCGACCAAATCGGCCAGATCGGCGCCCGAGCGCGCACCGCCAGCGGTTTCCAGCACGCGGTCCTGCAAGCCGTTTTCGACTAGGTAGCGATCGAGCGCGCCCTGATCTTTCAAATAGACCTCGCTCTTGCCCTTGGCGACCTTGAACAACGGCGGCTGCGCAATGAACAGGTGCCCGGCCTTGATGATGTCGGGCATCTGGCGGTGGAAGAATGTGAGCAGCAGCGTGCGGATATGTGCACCGTCGACGTCGGCGTCGGTCATGATCACGATCTTGTGATAGCGCAGCTTTTCGAGGTTGAATTCATCGCGCAGGCCGGTGCCCATCGCCTGGATCAGCGTACCCACTTCCTTGGAGCTGATGATCCGGTCGAAGCGTGCGCGTTCCACGTTGAGGATCTTGCCCTTCAGCGGCAGGATCGCCTGATACTTGCTGTCACGCCCGCTCTTGGCAGAGCCGCCGGCGGAATCACCCTCGACCAGGAAGATCTCGGATTTCGCCGGATCGCGCTCGCGGCAGTCGGACAGTTTGCCCGGCAGGCTGGCGACGCTCATCGCGCCCTTCCGGCTCATCTCGCGCGCCTTGCGGGCGGCTTCGCGCGCAGCGGCAGCGTCGATGATCTTGCCGACAATCGCCTTGGCGTCGGCGGGGTTTTCCTCAAGCCATTCGGTCATCTTCTCGCCCATCAGACTTTCGAGCGGCTGGCGCACTTCGCTGCTGACAAGCTTGTCCTTGGTTTGCGAACCGAACTTGGGATCGGGCAGCTTGACCGAAACGATGGCGGTCAGGCCTTCGCGCATGTCCTCACCCGATAGCGAGACCTTGGCGTTCTTCATCAGGCCCGAATTCTGCGCGTAATTGTTGAGCGTGCGGGTCAGCGCAGCACGGAAGGCGGCAAGGTGGGTGCCGCCATCACGCTGCGGAATGTTGTTGGTGAAGCAGAGCACGTTTTCGTAATAGGAATCGTTCCATTCCAGCGCGACATCGATACCGATACCGTCCTTCTCCGCGCTCACCGAAATCGGCTCGGCAACGAGAGGCTGCTTGTTACGATCAAGATATTTGACGAATGCAGCGATCCCGCCTTCGTAGAACAGGTCATGTTCGAGCGGTTCTTCGTGGCGATTGTCGCGAATCATGATGCGCACGCCCGAATTGAGGAAAGCCAGCTCGCGGTAGCGGTGCTCCAGCTTCTCGAAATCGAACTCGGTCACGTTCTTGAACGTGTCGGTGCTGGGCATGAAGGTGACGCGGGTGCCCTTTTTCAGGCCGTTGTCGTCACCATTGCTGGCCACCGATGGAGCATCGTCTACCACGCGCAGCGATTCCACCGCATCGCCATGCTCGAAGCGCATCCAGTGCTCCTCGCCGTCGCGCCAGACGCGCAGCTCGAGCCATTCGGACAGCGCATTGACCACCGACACACCCACGCCGTGCAATCCGCCCGACACCTTGTAGGCATTGTCGTCCGAGGTGTTTTCGAACTTACCGCCAGCGTGCAGCTGGGTCATGATGACCTCTGCGGCGGAAACGCCTTCTTCCTTGTGGATGTCGACCGGAATGCCGCGACCATTGTCTTCGACGCTGACCGATCCGTCGGCGTTAAGCTCGATCAGCACCAGGTCGCAATGGCCTGCCAGCGCTTCGTCGATGGCGTTGTCCGACACTTCGAACACCATGTGGTGGAGGCCCGATCCATCGTCGGTATCACCGATATACATGCCGGGACGCTTGCGCACCGCGTCGAGGCCCTTGAGAACCTTGATACTTTCAGCGCCATATTCGCCCATCCGCTTCCCGCCGTTCGGGCTGGATTCGGGCGCGGTTTCCGCAATATTTTCGGTCGTGTTTTCCGGGGTATTTTTCATACCGGGGATATAGGTTTCCCGGGGGCAAATAGGAAGGACTACGCTGTACCCCGCGGCACTGTTCCACAGTTATTGCCGTGCAAACCAAAAATGGCCGCCCCGCGGCCTCTTCGGCGGCGGTGACGGCCATTTATGGGTTGACCCGGAATGGGGAGGGGGGAGAGAAATTCCGGGTCAGGGGTTCAATCGACGAGCGCGCCACTTACCCTGGCACGCCGGATGAGCGTCAAATAGCTGGCGCAACATCATTACTCAAATGAGAAATTGTCGACAAGTGTTGCGTCTTGCGCAACTCAGTGTTCAGAGAATGCCGAGCAGCAGCGTGGAGCTGATCGAAACTGCTGCAATGGAGGCGAGAAAATTGGCGGCGAGATTGCGCATGGTCGGTGTCCTGTTGGTTTTTCGTGGTGCTGGCGCGAGGGGCAGATTTGCCCGACCGCGCTTTCCCCGCCCATGTGGAGACTATTCCAAAATACTACAATTGTGAAATATTCGACAAGTGTTGCGTATTTCGCAACGGCGCCGGTTCGCTTCAGTAGGTGGAGCTGTCGTAGCTCCCCATCGTTTCGATAAAGCTCAGCATTCCGGCTTTGATCCGTGTGACGACATCGGTCATGGGCGTAAGGCCTTTCGCTCCGCGGCGCGACATGCAACCGCTAGCCTCTTGTGCATTGCAGCAATCAATTGTGCAATTGCGAAGAAGTCGTCAGGTGTTGTTAAATTTCGAACTGTGACGGTCTGAAATTTTCAAGCGAATTGCGCGCGTTGGTAAAACTGCCTGCGGGTTATCACGCTGCAAGGCGAGCTTCCAGACGCGGTCGTGCGAAAAGATCGGTATCACCCGCTGCCTCCGCAAACCTGGCACGAGCCAGATCGCTTGGCAGCGAATTAAACAAGCAGTCCTCCAACTGACGAGCAGCGGTCGCAAGGCGGAACAGGCCTAGCGCGCCTGCCTGCGAACCTATCTTATGTACGCCCGCTTGTGTTTCAGCCTCTGGCAGTTGGCCTTTGGCAATTTCCCGCGTCAAGGCGGATAATGTAGCGAGATGCGTTTCAAGCTTGGGTAGGGGCAAGATCGCTGCGATCCGGTCAAATGCCGCTTCGTCAAACCCATCGGAGCTCTGCGTGAGATCGACCACTTCTGCCCGGGCCTGACTGGCACCGAGGGCATCGGCAATCGCCTTGTCGAGATGCCCTTGGCGTAAGGGCTTGGCCACATGGCCATTCATCCCCGCGTCGAGATAGCTGCGAACCTGTTGCGGCAGGATATTTGCGGTCATTGCAAGGATCGGCACGCGGCCCGCAGCGCCTGGCAGGGCGCGCACCCGCTTGGCTGTCTCGACACCATCCATGCCGGCCATCTGGATATCCATCAGCACCAGTTCAAAAGCACCATCACGCAGCATGGCAATCGCATTCTCACCGCTATCGGTGACTTCGACCGAGTGTCCACTGCGCGCCAGCATTCCCAGCGCGATCTCGCGGTTCATGGGCAAGTCTTCGACCACAAGAATGCGCGCACCAGGTTCCGCCGCGCCATGTTCGGGTTGCTCCGCGACCGCATCATCGCAGCGGACCATGCTGAGGCTGATGGTAAAAGTCGATCCGCAGCCCGGATCGCTTTTCAACGTGATCGTACCATCCATCAGGTCGATCAGCCGGCGGCAAATACTCAGGCCCAGTCCGCTGCCGCCAAATCTTTTCGAAATGCCGCTGTCGGCCTGCGTGAAGGGCTGGAACAATTGCTCGATCCTGTCAGCTGCAATACCGATACCTGTATCGGCAACCTCTATGATCACCCGGTCGCGCTCGCCGACGCTGTCGGCGACCTTCGCGGATAGGCTGACGCCCCCTGCAGGGGTAAACTTGATAGCATTGCTCAGCAGGTTGAGCACGACCTGTCGCAATCGGTCGGCGTCACCCAGATAGCGGTCAGCCAGCGCCGGATCCACATCGAGTGACATCAGCAGGTTTTTCTCCCGCGCCATCTGACCGACTATCGAGATGCAGTCGTCTAACAGGCCCTCAAACGCGAGAGGCGCGATATCGAGTTCCAGTTTCTCTGCGTCCAGGCGCGAGAAGTCGAGAATGTCATTGACCACGGCCAGAAGCATGGAGCCTGCACCCTGAATCTGGCCAACTTGCCGCCGCTGTTCTACTGTCAGTTCGCTATCATCGAGCAACAAGTCGGCAAACCCGATCACGCCGTTCAGCGGCGTACGGATTTCATGGCTCATCGTTGCGAGGAAGTCTGCCTTGGCTTGCGCTGCAACGCGGGCCTCGCGTTCCATGCGGGTTAGCTGCCGCGCCCAGACTCGTGTTCGCCTGATCATCAGGAACAGGGTGGCACCGACCAGAAGGCTCGCGAAAAGATTGACCATCAAGTTGAGCTGCAGCCAGAAATCGATGTGCCCACCGCTCTCCGCAACATAATGCTGTGAACGCTGTTTGATCTGCTCGATCTGATGCATGAAGGCTCGGCGCTGCGGGTCGAGGTCCAGCGCGCGCGCATCCTGCAAGCGCCCAGCCGCAATCAACAAGGCCTGCTGCTCCTCGGCCGCGCGAAGTTCGCTCTCAACATTAAATGCATCGCGGAAAGCAATGCGGTTTTCGGGAAGCCGAATGGCACGTTCCAGGCGTGAAAGCGTGGTGCGCAGGTTTCCCTGCAGAATTAACGCCTGTTCAAGCCGGCGCAGGTCGCCATCGACCAACGCAATGTCGATCACTTCCTCTTTCTGGGTATTGATGAAGGAAATTTCCTGAACCGATTGAAGGACTTCGATTTGCGAATTGGTGATGATCTTCAATCGCTCACCCACAAGCAAATTGACCGCGACACCGCCAAAGCTGACCAGCGCGATGGCGATCAGCGCAAGGATGATCGCACCCTTTGGGTAGGTTGGCGTGGCTTCGCTGCGAGCTGCCACTGCCAAGCCCGGATCGTTTGTCATGCGTGGATATCAGCCAGCGCGACGCAGGGGTTCAGGCAGCAGGGCTTCCACGCGAACAACAAGGTTATCCGGGTCTACCGGCTTGCGCATATAATCGTCGGCGCCCGCCTGATAGCCGATGTCTTCATCAGCATGAGAGGTGCGTCCCGTAATCATGATGACCGGGACGCGGTAAGTCTTCGAAGCGCGCACTTCGCGCAGAACAGCAATCCCGGTTTTGCCCGGCATGGAGCAGTCGAGGATCAACAGGTCGGGCTGCTTTCTGTTGACCACGGCACTGACATTGTCGCCATCACTCAAGGCTCCCACAGCATGGCCAAGCGGTTCAAGCGCAGCGCGCACCAGATCGACAAAGAACTCGTCGTCATCAGCAATGATAATCCGTGCCATCTACTGGCCTTTCCTGAATCCGGGCAGACCGGGTGTCGTGTGCGATGCTAGCAGCAAACGGTTAACAGATAGTGCCAGCGACCATGCGATGCTGGACAGGCGCGGCCCTGCCCATCTAAGCGCCCCTTATGCAGCCAGACCATCTCCCCGATTCCATCCTTATCGTCGATTTCGGCAGCCAGGTAACGCAGCTGATAGCGCGCCGCGTGCGCGAGGCCGGCGTCTATTCCGAAATCGCGCCGTTCAGCATGGCCGAAGAAGCGTTCAAGCGGATGAGCCCCAAGGGCATCATCCTCTCGGGATCGCCTGCCAGCGTGCCCGAAGAAGGCAGCCCGCGCGCTCCGGACATATTGTTCGAAAGCGGATTGCCGATCCTTGGCATCTGTTACGGTCAGCAGGTCATGACGCACCAGCTTGGCGGCGAAGTGCGTCCCGGCCACGAAACGGGTGATGGCGGCGAGTTCGGCCGCGCTTTCCTCACCGTTACCGAAGAATGCGCGCTGTTCGACGGTTTGTGGAAAGTGGGCGAGCGTCACCAGGTCTGGATGAGCCATGGTGACAAGGTCACGCAGTTTGCCGATGGCTTCGATATTGTCGCCACCAGCGATGGTGCGCCCTTCGCGGTGATCGCGGACGAAAGCCGCAAATATTACGGCACGCAGTTCCACCCCGAAGTCTATCACACGCCCGATGGCGCGAAGCTGCTCGCCAATTTCGTGCGCCATGTCTGCGGGCTGGCGGGCGACTGGTCGATGGCCGAGTTCCGCAAGACCAAGATCGCCGAAATCCGCGAACAGGTGGGCGATGGCAAGGTCATCTGCGGCCTTTCGGGCGGCGTCGATTCCGCCGTGGCGGCGGTGCTGATCCACGAGGCTATCGGCGAGCAACTCACCTGCGTTTTCGTCGATCACGGGCTGATGCGCATGAACGAGGCCGAGCAGGTCGTCACCCTGTTCCGCGACCATTACAACATCCCTCTGGTGCATGTGGATGCGGAGGAAATGTTCCTGTCCGGCCTCGCGGGCGAGACCGATCCGGAAAAGAAGCGCAAGTTCATCGGCAAGGCCTTCATCGACCTGTTCGAAGCCGAGGCGAAGAAGATCGGCGGTGCCGATTTCCTCGCGCAGGGAACGCTCTATCCCGACGTGATCGAATCAGTGTCCTTCACCGGCGGGCCGAGCGTCACGATCAAGAGCCATCACAATGTCGGCGGCCTGCCCGAACGCATGAACATGCAATTGGTCGAACCCTTGCGCGAATTGTTCAAGGACGAGGTGCGCGACCTGGGACGCGAGCTGGGCCTGCCCGATATCTTCGTCGGCCGCCATCCGTTCCCCGGCCCCGGTCTTGCCATCCGCATCCCCGGCGAAGTGACCAAGGAACGCTGCGACATTTTGCGCAAGGCCGACGCTATCTACCTCGAGGAAATCCGCAACGCGGGCCTGTATGATGCTATCTGGCAGGCCTTTGCCGTGCTGCTGCCGGTCAAGACCGTTGGCGTGATGGGCGACAGCCGCACCTACGACAGCGTCTGCGGGTTGCGCGCGGTGACCAGCACCGATGGCATGACCGCCGATGTCTATCCCTTCGATGCCAGTTTCCTGACGCAATGCGCGACGCGCATTGTCAACGAAGTGCAAGGCATCAACCGCGTGGTCTATGACTACACGAGCAAGCCGCCCGGAACGATTGAATGGGAATAGTACGGAGTTGTCGCCGGGCCTTCCGCCAACTTGGCCCGCACGCAAACTTGACCTGCGTAAACTAATCCTTGTGCGCTGCAGCGGAACGCCAACACCATCTGTCCATTGACCGGTGCAAAGGCATTGCGCCGCATACAAGGACAATACGACATGGCACGAAGCGACAATCCGACCGACACCGCAACATTGTTCCAGCCGCTCACGGCAGGCACGATCACATTTCCCAACCGCATCTGGATGGCACCGCTGACGCGCAGCCGATCCGAGGCTGACGGCAATACGCAGACCGCCCTGCACGCGCTCTATTATGCCCAGCGCGCTGGTGCCGGGCTGATCGTGTCAGAGGCCACGCAGATCAGCCAACAAGGGCAAGGGTACGCCTGGACGCCCGGCATACACAGCGATGCGCAGGTCGAAAGCTGGAAACTGGTTACCGATGCCGTGCACAATGCCGGCGGACGGATTTTCTGCCAGCTATGGCATGTCGGCGCGGTCAGCCATCCGGTGTTCCAGCCCGATGGCGGCGCACCTGTTTCTTCGAGCGCGTGGACGCCCGCTGGCGAGGCATTTGTCGGTGACAAGCATCCCGATGGTCCCTTGGTGCCGCATGTCGAGGCACGCGCATTGACCCGCGAGGAAATCGACGCCGTGATCGAGGACTACCGCCACGCTGCACGGCAGGCGGCCAAAGCCGGGTTCGACGGGGTCGAAGTGCATGCAGCCAATGGCTACCTGATCGACCAGTTTATGCGATCCGGCGTCAACTCGCGCACCGATGAATTCGGCGGCAGCCTTGAGAACCGCTTGCGCTTCCTCGGCATGGTCATCGATGCCGTGACGCAGGAGCTTCCCGCAGGCCGCGTTGGCGTTCGTCTGACGCCGATTGGCGGCGCGGGCGGCAGCGCGGATGCCAGGCCCGAAGAAACCTATCCTGCCGCTGCCGCGCTGCTGTCAGGCCGCGGGCTTGCCTATCTCCACGTGGTGCGGGCAACCGATCATGGCGGCGAAAGCGGCAATCAGAGCGATGGCGATGCCATTCTAAAGGACATGCGCACCCGTTTCGACGGTGCGTTCATTGCCAACGGCAATCTGTCGCCCGAAGATGCCGCGCGCTGGATCGAAGACGACCGTGCCGATGCAGTGGCCTTCGGGCGGCAATTCATTGCCAACCCCGACCTGCCCGAACGTATCGCCAAGGGCGGCCCGTACAATGATCCTGACCAGGCGACATTCTACGGCGGCGGAGCACAAGGATACGTCGACTACCAAGCGGCCGATGCCGTGCTCGATCCTCTCCCCACACCATAAGCGTTGGAACCCTCCCCGGGAACATCCAGCGCGTCTGCTTCGTTGAGGTCCCACAGGGAAGTTGATGAAATTGAGGAGAGAATATTGTGAAACATGGATTATCGCTCGCCGCCACCGCCGCGGCATCGCTTGCACTAGCAGGCTGCGCCACGCTTGAAGAGGCGGTCGCAGAAGAAATCGCGGAAACCTATTACGCCACGCTGACCGGCGCTGCCGAAGTCGGCGGCGGAGACACCGACGGGTATGGCACAGCGGAAATATCGATTTCTGACGAACTCGGTCAGGTCTGCTGGGACATCAACGATGTGCGCGGCATCGGCCCGATTACTGCAGCCCATATCCATCGCGGTGCAGCAGGCGTCGATGGTCCGGTGGTCTTCACGCTGCGCCGTGACAATACCGGCGATTACACCGGCTGTACCGATGCCAGCGAATGGACGCAGGAATTCCTCGAGGCCGCACCCGGCGCATTCTACGTGAATGTCCACACTGCCGAATTCCCGAACGGCGCAATTCGCGGGCAGTTGCGCGACGACGACAACTAAGTCGCCGATCGTCTATTCCGACTTTGAAAGCCGTTGTCGCACGGGGAACTCCGCGCGATAGCGGCTTTCATGCAATTACCCCTCGGCCCCGACCCGCGCACCGAGATCTTGCGCCGCCTCCAGCCGCTGCTGATCCAGCGCTTCGGTCGCATAGAGCGGGCCGCGGAAGCCAGACGCAGGCCCGAATGGGTCTTGGTGCAGGGCGTGATAGGTGCGCGCACGAAGTCCGAAATCTCAAACGCCACCACCGATCAATTGCTGCAAAGCTACGGCAGTTGGGAGAAGGTTGCCGAGGCGCCGCTTGACAAATTGCAGGCGGCCCTTGTCACGCAGACCTATCCCAACATGGCCGCAAAACGGCTCAAGTCCTGCCTGCAGGATCTGGCCGGGCGACGCGGGCAGGTCGACCTTTCGCATCTCGAGCCAATGGCTACGGGCGACGCGATCGACTGGCTCGAGCAGCTTCCCGGCGTGGGGCGCAAGATTGCGGCAGGGGTCATGAATGCCAGCACGCTCGACCGGCGCGCCATCGTGCTTGACGGTCACCACACGCGCATCCTGCAGCGCATGGGGCTAGTCCCGCCCAAGGCAGACACCAGCCGCGCTTTTACCGCGATCATGCCCGCAATGCCGCCCGAATGGAACGGAGCCGATTTCGACGAACATCACCTGCTGATGAAGAAGGTGGGGCAGGAATATTGTCGCCCGTCGACGCTCCTGTGTGAGGAGTGCCCGGCGCAGGCACTATGCAAGACCGGAACCGTGCGCGCTGCCGACCGCTGATCAGTAATGCTGGCCCTTGATCAAGTGGAAGAAGTCTATCGGCGGCTCTCTGCAGCGATGCCGGGGCGAACGCGGGATGCAAAGGGACCAAAGGGCCAGCCCGATGCCTTCCGTAGTTGTATCTCATGCATGTTGTCAGCCCAGTCGCGCGATGCCAATACTGCTAAGGCGAGCAAGGCGCTGTTCGCGCTCGCCACAACGCCCGAAACCATGCTCGAGCTGACCGACGCGCAAGTAGCCGCCGCGATCAAGCCAAGCGGGCTCTACAACAACAAGGCGCGCAATATCCGCAAGTTTTGCGAGGCGTTGCTGGCCCAGCACGGCGGGGTCGTGCCCGACACACGCGAAGGCTTGCTCAGCCTGCCCGGCATCGGCCGAAAATGTGCCGATATCGTGATGAGCTTTACCTTCGGCGCGGATGTGATTGCGGTCGACACCCACGTCCACCGCGTGTGCAACCGCATCGGGCTGACCGATGCTAGAACGGCCGAAAAAACCGCGCAGCAATTGGAAGAACGCTCTCCGGACTGGGCCTTGCACGATGGTCACTTCTGGCTCATCCAGTTCGGCAAGCGGATTTGCCGGTCACGCGCGCCAAAGTGCGATGTGTGTCCGGTCAGCGACCTATGTGAATATTACGCCATGCTAGAGGAACGCGAATGAGCTGGGACAATTACTTTGCCGAGGATGCAGGCGGAGCCGAGGCAGAGGCGCGGGGCAAGCCGCGCACGGTCACGGTTGGCTGGACTGTCAAATGGGACGTCAAGGCCAAGTCGATCTGGGCGCCGCCCAAGACCTTCAGCCGATCCGACAGCAAGGCTGCGAGCGCCAAGTCGATCCAGGCATGTCCTGCCGCCATCGACTTCGACCGGCGGCATTTTGTGGTGCCGTGTCCGGTCGATCTGGAGCTGGCATTCACAAAAAATGCGCAGGGCCAGCTGCAGCTGACCGATGGCAAGGGGGAGCAATCCGGAATGCGTCCGCAGGGCCGCGCGAACCTGCTGCAATTGCAGCCGCCCAACGAGTGGCGCCACCCTGAACGGCCGATCCTGCAATTCACCGCGCCCTATGTCTTCGTGGCAGATCAGCCCTGTTATGTCGTGCAGACCGAGCCTTATCTTCACTGGTTCCCCACACCGCGCCCGGGCGTTGCAATGGGCGGACGATTTCCGATCCATATCTGGCCGCGACCGATGGCATGGGCGTTCGAGTGGTATGATATTACCAAGCCGCTGAAGCTGACCCGCGGAGAGCCGTGGTTCTATGTCTCTTTCGAGACCGAAAATCCCTCTGCCCGCGTGCGCCTGGTCGAACAGGAAATGACCGAAGAGCTAGATGGCTACCTCAATTCGATCATCGACGTGTCGAATTACGTCAACAAGACCTATGGCCTGTTCGACGAAGCGAAGCGGATGCGGCCTGAAAAGCTGCTGAAGCCCAAAGGCTGATTACCACGCAAATCCGGCATCGATCGCGCGCTGCTCGGCGCGCGTCATGTCGCGGCCCAATATGCGGTTACGATGCGGATAGCGGCCGAAGCGTGCGATCATCCGGTGGTGGCTGCGGGCGAAACCCAGATTGCGGCCCCCATTGATGCGGCGGAAGACCTCCAGCGAGCGGCGATGGTCTGCAATGTCTTCGCTGTGCATCAGCGGCATGGCGAGGAATTGCGACCAGCGGCGCGGGAGAGCCGCATTGAAGCCTGCATCAAGAGCGCCATGCGCAATCGACCGGGCGAGCGGATCGAGCGCGAAAGCACGCGGCGTGCCGCGATAGATGTTGCGCGGCATCTGGTCGAACAGCAGCACGGCGGCGAGCGCGCCGCGCGGGTCGGTCAGGAATGTTTCGGGAGGAGATGTGCGAAGCGCCTCCAGCTCGGGCTGGAAGCGCTTGGCACACGTGGTGTCGAGCTTGTCAGATCCGCCCCACCAATCGCGCGGGGACAGTTCGTGAAACCAGAAATACAGGATCTCGGCGGCCCAGCGCCTTGGCGCCAGGCCCACGCCGGATCAGCCTTCGAAGTCTTCGGCTTCGGTGTAGGGTACCCAGTCATCGAGGAAGAGCACGCCCGAGAAAATCCCGGTGCTGCGGTCGATCGTGCGCGTCACGTCGTGGCGGCAAAGCTGGCTGCCATAACGTTCGATAATGGGAATGTCCCAATTGGTCAGGTTCTGCGGGTTGCGTGCCCGTGCGACCCACAGCGTATCACCGCGTTCATAGGCGAGGCCGACATTCTCGACTACGCGCAGGCGGTGGGAGATAAAGGTGCTGATGCAGGTGGTAGGCTCGCCTGCGACGCGGCCCTCTACCAGTTCGGCAAAGGCATTCTCGGCGCGTTCGGCTCGGTCCTGCGCGAGCGCGGGGGACGACATGGCCAGCACGATCGTGGCGGCAGATGCGGCTAGAAGCTTTTTCATGGTGTTTCTCCTGACCAAGGCATCTAGCACAATTTCACTGAACACAGGCTGACAAAATGGGGTGAAGCGCCCCTACGCAGCAGCGTCGGGCACGTTCCCGTCGTCCGCCGGGCCGCCTTCCAGAACAAAACGGCGGTCGCAATAGCCGCAATCGACATAGCCTTTCTCGTCAATCTGCATCCACACGCGCGGATGGCCCAGGCTGACCGGCTTGTAGTTCTCGCCGCCGCGAATGTCTCCGGCGCCATCGCACCAGACGCGCGGGGTATCGACGATTGTGGTTTCGGGTGCTTGATCCATAAGGCGTGCTCCTATCGCTTTACGAGGCACGGGAAAAGCCCCTAAGAGCGCGGCGATGACGCAATCAGCAATCGAGATACGCGATCTTCGCAAAACCTATGCCGGGAACAAGAAGTCCCCTGCAAAGGAGGCGTTGAAAGGTGTCAGCTTCGATGTGCCGCAAGGGCAGGTTTTCGGCCTGCTCGGCCCCAATGGCGCGGGCAAGTCGACGCTGATCAATATCATGGCGGGGCTGGTCAACAAGACCGGCGGCAGCGTGAATATTTGGGGCCATGATATCGACAGCGACCATCGCAATGCGAAGCTGAATATAGGCATCGTGCCGCAGGAAATCGTGTTCGACCCGTTTTTCACGCCTTTCGAAGTGCTCGAGAACCAGGGCGGCATGTACGGCATTTCCAAGGCGCTCAGGCGATCCGAAGCGCTGCTGAAAGCGGTGCGGCTGGAAGACAAGCGCAATGCCTATGCCCGCACGCTCTCGGGCGGGATGAAGCGGCGGCTGCTGATCGCCAAGGCCATGGTCCATTCGCCGCCGATCCTCGTGCTGGATGAACCGACCGCCGGCGTCGATGTCGAATTGCGCCGCCAGTTGTGGGACCTGGTGGGAGAGATGAATGCCGAGGGCGTGACCGTCGTTCTGACCACGCACTACCTCGAGGAAGCCGAGCAGTTGTGCGAACGGATCGCTATCATCAACCACGGCGAGTTGATCGCCAACAAGACCACCCGCGAACTGGTCGACATGGCGCGCGAGAAGATCGTTCGCGTCTCGCTCGACAAGGATCTGGGCGGGCCGATCATGGAAGAAGCCTTCACCAAGGCCGAAGTGATCGACAACCGCGTGCTCGAAGTGACCTACAACCGTGACGCTGCGAGTGCTGGGCAGGTGCTCGCGCTGATCCAGCAGCACGGCTATGGCATCGAGGATGTAACCACGCGGGAAGCCGATCTGGAAGATGTCTTCGTGCAACTGACTGCACCTGCCGAGGGGGCGTAGCGACAATTGCCTGACAGCCATAAATATGACGTCCTGATCATCGGCTCCGGCGCGGCGGGGCTGACGGCTGCGCTGACGCTGGCGGAGACTTGCAAGGTGCTCGTCCTCGCCAAAGGTACGCTGCGAAGCGGCTCGACCGCATGGGCACAGGGCGGAATCGCTGCTGTGCTCGATGCGGGCGACACGTTCGAGAACCACGTTCGCGATACGATGGTGGCGGGCGCCGGGCTGAACGACCGCGAGACGGTGGAATTCGTTATCGAGGGCGCGCCGCGCGCGATTGACCGTTTGTGCGAGCTGGGCGTGCCGTTCAACCGCGAGAGCGGCGACCTCCACCTCACCCGAGAGGGCGGCCATTCGCATCGCCGGATCGTCCATGTCGATGATGCCACCGGCTGGGCGGTGCAGGCCGCGCTGCTCAAGGCGGCGGAGGAAAGCCCCAACATCACCCTGCTGCCCGATCGCACCTGCGTCGATCTCATCACCGGGCGGCACGAGGTCAAATATTCAGGATCAGGCCGTGTGTGGGGTGCCTATGCCCTCGATACCGCGACCGGCAAGGTGGAGGCCTATACCGCGAAGGCCACGATCATGGCGGCGGGCGGCGCAGGCCGCGTCTACCAGTTCTCCACCGCACCGCGCGGCGCGACGGGCGACGGGATTGCGATGGCATGGCGGGCAGGCGCGCGCGTTTCCAACATGGAAATGATGCAGTTCCACCCGACCTGCCTGTATAATCTCGACGTCAAGAATTTCCTCATCACCGAAGCCGTGCGCGGCGAGGGCGGGCGGCTGTTCCACCCCGAGACCGGCCATCGCTTCATGGAAGAATATGACCGGGAGCGCATGGAGCTGGCCCCGCGCGACGTGGTGGCACGCGCCATCGACGACCAGATCAAGCGCTACGGCCTCGACTACGTGCATCTCGATATCAGCCACGAAGAGCCGGAATTCGTGAAGCAGCATTTCCCCACCATCTATGAAAAGCTGATGGGGCTGGGCATCGACATGACCAAGGGTCCGATCCCGGTCGTGCCCGCGCAGCATTACACCTGCGGCGGCGTGGTGATCGACCTCGATGGTCGCACCGACCTGCCGGGGCTTTATGCGGCGGGTGAAGTCACCGAAAGCGGGCTGCACGGGGCGAACCGGCTGGCGTCGAACTCGCTGCTCGAATGCTTCGTCTTCGGCGAAGCGGCAGCACGCGATATCCTCGCCCATTGGGACGGGTTCGAAGCGCCGCCGCCGGTGCGCGAATGGGACGAAAGCCGCGTGACCGATTCGGATGAAGAGGTCGTCATCAAGCAGAACTGGACCGAGATCCGGCGCATGATGTGGAACTATGTCGGCATCGTGCGCACCACCAAACGGCTCGAGCGCGCGGGCAACAGGATCGACCTGCTCGGCAAGGAGATCGAGGACTATTACGGCGCGTTCCGCGTCACCACCGACCTGATCGAATTGCGCAACCTCCACCAATGCGCCGACCTTATCGTGAGCAGCGCCCTACACCGCCACGAAAGCCGCGGGCTGCACTACACGCTCGACTATCCGGAAACCGATCAGGTCGCGGTGGATACGGTGCTGGTGCCCTAGCGCGCCCAGACCCCTCAATCCCCCATCATCAGCACGAAGACGAAGGCGAGGAAGGTTCCGCCAAGGAACAGCATCCAGCTCCAGTAGAAGCTGAAATCGAGCATCAGGGGAGCGTAGTCCACATCGACCTTGAAGATGTTAAGCATTCCGCCGGTCGCGCCGCCCGAGCCCATGAACAGCGCGACCACCACGGTCAGGAATATGCCGAAGGGTATGGCCTTGAGGAAAGCGATCATGGTGCACCCGTTCCCAGTGAAATCCGTCGGGCCGATTCTCTAGCGCAATTGCGCCCGTGATCCAACGCAGCGGCCCCTCTGGTGGACAATTCGCAAGCAAATTGCGCGGCCTGATTCTTTTGATTCAATGCTCACCCCGTTTGATCCACTTTTGTGAAACCGCACAGATTTTTTTCCGCAGATTGATTTTGCCTCTTGCGCATTGCGCGAGTCATGGGAAATCCGCGCGTCGCGGCGTGTTGTGTGGTTCATACACCCTTGCGATATCGTCTCTTGACTCGGTAAATTCTTTTTAACCCTCTTGCGTGCGAGTCCGCGCTGATTCACTATGGGTTGTGGTCGTAATGCCGGGGGCACCCACAAGACCTAGATTTTGGCCTACAGCGTGCATTTCGCGCGACGGGGTCGGATTCGCTGCGATTGTGGAGCATTTCGGGGACGGCCGGTGGAATAGGCGTGGACGACGGGTGGACAAGACGGGGGACAAGTTTTTGCCTCCAGACGGGTGAGAAAATCGCTGTGAACGACTAGATAGGCAGTGGCCTGCCGAGTCGAACACAAATGGAACATTGGAGAGATGGCAGGCATTGAACCTGTACATCCTCCGCAAAGACGGACGGGAAACGGGGCTAATGGAATTTCGGAACGGAGATGATGCGGCGATGGGTCTGGAAGATAATGTCGCGGGAGATGCCCCGGAAAACACGAAAAGCCCGCCCAAAAAGGCGCGCAAAGAGGCAGTAAGCATGGACAAGAAAGACGCCGGTACCGACGAACTGATCGCTGCCGAAATAGCCGGAGCGACGGCAGAGGCGCTGGCCGAGGCCACGCGCGCTGCGTCCAAGGCGGACAGCGATTCCAAAACCATCCAGCCGCGCCGCTTCGACGTGAAAACCGATGCAGAGCGCGATGCCAATTTGACCGCTTTCGGCAAGGAAACGCTGGAAGACCGCTACCTGCTGCCGGGTGAAAGCTACCAGGACCTGTTCGCCCGCGTCGCGGACGCCTATGCCGATGATGCCGAACACGCGCAGCGGCTGTATGATTATATCTCGAACCTGTGGTTCATGCCCGCAACGCCCGTCCTGTCGAACGGCGGCACCACGCGCGGCCTGCCGATCTCCTGCTATCTCAATTCGGTGTCCGACAGCCTCGATGGCATTGTCGGCACGTGGAACGAGAATGTCTGGCTGGCCTCCAAGGGCGGCGGCATCGGCACCTATTGGGGCAATGTTCGCGGCATTGGCGAGCCGGTCGGCCTGAACGGCAAGACCAGCGGCATTATTCCCTTCGTGCGCGTGATGGACAGCCTGACGCTGGCAATCTCGCAAGGTTCGCTGCGCCGCGGCTCGGCCGCCTGCTACATCGACGTGCACCACCCGGAAATCGAGGAATTCCTCGAAATCCGCAAACCATCGGGCGACTTCAACCGCAAGGCGCTGAACCTGCACCACGGCGTGCTGCTGACCGACGACTTCATGGAAGCGGTGCGCGCTGGCGAGGAATTCGAGCTCAAATCGCCCAAGGATGGCAGCGTTCGCGGCAAAGTGAATGCGCGCTCGCTGTTCCAGAAACTGGTCGAAACGCGCCTCGCAACGGGTGAGCCCTACATCGTCTTTGCCGACACGGTGAACCGCATGATGCCCAAGCATCATCGCGACCTGGGGCTGAAGGTTTCGACCTCCAACCTGTGCAGCGAGATCACCCTGCCGACCGGTATCGACCACCTCGGCAATGATCGCACTGCCGTGTGCTGCCTGTCTTCGCTCAACCTCGAAAAGTGGGAAGAGTGGGAAGGCGACAAGCAGTTCATCGAGGACGTCATGCGCTTCCTCGACAATGTGCTGCAGGATTATATCGACCGCGCGCCCGACGAGATGGCCCGCGCCAAATATTCCGCCGAGCGTGAACGCAGCGTCGGCATGGGCGTGATGGGTTTCCACTCCTTCCTCCAGTCCAAGGGTATCGGTTTCGAAAGCCCCATGGCGAAGGTATGGAACCTCAAGATGTTCAAGCACATCAATGCCAAGGCGAACGAGGCCAGCATGATGCTCGCCAAGGAACGCGGGCCGTGCCCCGATGCCGAGGAAATGGGCGCGATGGAGCGGTTCAGCTGCAAGATGGCGATCGCTCCGACCGCCTCGATCAGCATCATCTGCGGCGGCACCAGCGCGTGTATCGAACCGATCCCGGCGAATATCTACACGCACAAGACCTTGTCGGGCAGCTTCATCGTGAAGAACCCCTATCTCGAGAAGATCCTCGACAAGAAGAGCAAGAATTCGAACACGATCTGGAACTCGATCCTCGAAAAGGATGGGAGCGTCCAGCATCTCGATTTCCTGTCGGTCGAGGAAAAGGCCGCGTTCAAGACCAGCTTCGAAATCGACCAGCGCTGGCTGCTCGAATTCGCCGCCGACCGCGCGCCCTTCATCGATCAGGCGCAGTCATTGAACCTGTTCATCCCTGCCGATGTCGACAAGTGGGACCTGGCGATGCTGCACTTCCAGGCATGGGAAAAGGGCATCAAGTCGCTCTATTACCTGCGTTCCAAGAGCGTGCAGCGCGCAGGCTTTGCCGGCGGCGTGGAAGCGGACAACACCGGCGAAGTGGCGAAATACGAGCTGCCGACGACCGACTACGACGAATGTCTGGCTTGTCAGTAACCATCCGGTCTGGCTGAGTGATTGCAGGGCGGCGGTTCATCGAGTGATGGATCGTCGCCTTGCTGCATCTGGCGCCAAGGCTTGCCGATCACACGCGCCGGGTGAACAGGGGCGGCTCAACGAGGGAAATTGCATATGGACCGGGACACGCTTTTCATCTCCGCCATCGTCGTGGTCGGCATTCTGGCGATATTGAATGCGTGGCGCGGGGCAACGCTCATGCGCAGCGGTGATGTGCCCGGCGGCCGCAAGTTCCTGATCATGGGTCTCACCATGCTGCTCATGATGGCATTCGCAATCTACATCCGTCCGACGGGCTGATTTACCGCTCCTAAACCAGTGGCTGTTATCGACACGGTCATGCAGACGCGGAAGAAACCCCGTAAGGTCCTGACTGTCCCGGGACGCTATTTCACCGGCCAAGGCGAGCCGGTGTCGGTACGCCTGCTCGACCTGTCGGTCGGGGGCTGCCGCTTTGCAATTGGCGAGACAACGCTGCCACCCGGCTCGAGCCTGCAGGTAATCATCGCCGATCGCGGTCCCTACAAGGCGCATGTCAAATGGTGCGCCGATGGCGAATGCGGCGTGACCTTTGACGTGCCGCTCGACGAGGAAGACTACAATAGCTTTCGCAACAGTCATGTTTTCGACTTCTCTGACGAAGGCGCGCCCGGCACCTTCACACCGATAATCGGCGACGGACGACAACGATTCTGCTGAAGGCACTTCGCGGCCTTGCCAAGCCGCGCTTTCCTGCCCATCCTGCGCCGAAACCGGTCGGAGGATTTCGGACATGATGGCACGCACCGCCTTGGGACTCGCTCTGCTGCTGGTTTTGTCGGGCTGCGCCAGCCAGATGGATGGCGCGGTGCAACAGGGGCATCCATTTCCCGGTTTCTGGTGGGGGCTGTGGCACGGTTTCATCTTCCCCTTCGCCTGGGTCGGATCGCTGTTCAGCGAGAATATCGCGGTCTATGCCGTGCCAAACACCGGCGGCTGGTACGATTTCGGCTTCTTTCTCGGCGTAACGGTTCTGGGCGGCGGAAGCGTTTTCGGTTCGAAAAAACGGCGCGGTTGACGCCGCTGACGCAAGCCCGTTTCTCCCTGCAAGGCGTCCCACGGTAAGGCTTCCCTAACCATTCGTGTCGTATGGCAGGTCCCATGGCGAGCCGACTGCACAAACGATTTCCGACGCATCACGGGCATGGCGAGGTGAAAGTCTCGCGCTATTTCGTGCTGTATGTCGCGCAGGTCGCGTGGATTGCGCTCGGCTTTTACCTCTATTCGGGCGCCTATTGGCCCTCCACCTGCCAGCCCGACAATCTGCTCGAGATCTACAGCTGCTCGGCCCGCCTGCCGCAGGATGGCGGCGGCTGGCGCGAAGCAGCGCTGCTGACCTGGCTGTGGGCGACCCCGATCCTGATCGCGCTGGAAATCTCCCGGCGGATGGACAAGGGCCAGAAATAGGCTGCAAAAGCCGCGTTTTCCGGCGTTGCGGACCCGCGACGCGCGCTACCCACAACTTACCGGCTTTTATCCCCGACCCAAAGTGCATGCTTGCTATCGAATCAGTGGTATGATTCCCTATATAGGTTGTTCGCACTTACCGCCGGAGATACCAGATGTCGTTGCTCGAAGCCCGCAAGACCTACAAGCCCTTTGAATATCCGTGGGCCTACGAGTTCTGGAAGCGGCAGCAGCAGGTCCACTGGATGCCCGAGGAAGTTCCCTTGGGAGAGGACTGCCGCGACTGGGCGCAGAACCTCACCGATCATGAGCGCAATTTGCTCACCCAGATCTTCCGCTTCTTCACGCAGGCCGATGTCGAGGTGCAGGATTGCTACCACGAAAAATACGGCCGCGTGTTCAAGCCGACCGAGGTAAAGATGATGCTGGCCGCCTTCTCCAACATGGAGACGGTGCACATCGCCGCCTATTCCCACCTGCTCGACACCATCGGCATGCCCGAAAGCGAATACGGCATGTTCCTCGAATATGAGGAAATGAAGGACAAGCACGACTACCTCCAGGAATTCGGCGTCGACAATGACGAGGATATTGCCCGCACGCTGGCGATGTTCGGCGGCTTTACCGAAGGGCTGCAGCTGTTCGCCAGCTTCGCCATGCTGATGAACTTCCCGCGCTTCAACAAGATGAAGGGCATGGGCCAGATCGTCAGCTGGTCGGTGCGCGATGAAAGCCTGCACTGCGAAGGCATCACCCGCCTGTTCCACGCCTTCTGTGCCGAGCGTGACTGCCTCACCAAGTCGGTGAAGGAAGACATCATGGACATGTGCCAGAAGACGGTGCGGCTGGAAGATGCCTTCATCGATCTCGCGTTCGAGCAGGGCCCCGTGCCCGGCATGACGGCGAAGGAAATCAAGAAGTATATCCGCTACATCGCCGACTGGCGGCTGAGCCAGCTTGGCCTGCCGAACATCTACATGGTCGAAGACCACCCGCTCCCCTGGCTCGCCCCGCTGCTCAACGGCGTGGAGCACGCCAACTTCTTCGAAACCCGCGCCACCGAATATTCCAAGGCCGCCACCAAGGGCAATTGGAACGACGTGTGGTCAAGCTTCGACAAGCGCCAGAACGCCAAGGCCGCCAACGAGGAAGAAGCTGTGGACGAGGGTCCGGACATGTTCGGGGACGATACTACGCAAGCTGCGGAGTGAGATAAAAGTTGGCCGGCTCAAGCCTGCTTCTGGGCGCTGGTGTTTCGGTAGACGCAGGAATCCCGACAGCTATCAATCTGACTGAAAAAATTTATGACAAACTGCAAAGGTTTCGCGGAACGTCAGAAGCTCAGCTTTATGGATTCGTTGTCGCCAAGATTCTGACAAGAAATGCGAGACTCGGGCAGAGTCCATTTGCCAAGGTCAATGTCGAAGAAGTCTATGATGCATTGAAACGATTTTCGCGGAGGGAAGACGACCCCCTCAACGAATTTGTTACGTCATGGGATGATGGACTCGCGCGCCCCAGCTTAGATACATCCAAGATTAAACAAAAACTAAACGGATTAATACAGATAGACCATCGCTCCCCTCGTGGACCAAGCATAAAACTAGATGGATGGCGACTTGACGATATTTTGAATGAATTTCGTCAATCCATCGAATCTAATTCTCCAAAAATGAGCTTGGAGGTTTACGTTCGCGCATTGGCGGAATGTTTGAGCCCAGACAAATATAATCATGAATACTTATCGAAACTCACCGAATATTGCGCTCAGCAATCAGATGTCGTTGCAACGCTAAACTACGATTTGCTCTTTGAGAAAAATTGTGACTCAAATGGGTATAAATACGACTATGGATTAGGGAGATGGAGAGATCGAAAAACGATACGATTTTCTCCAGAAACCATAAAGTTCATAAAGATACATGGATCAATTAATTGGTTTTCGCATGGTGATGACGTGGAAATTGATCCAGAACAGAAGAGTAACTTTAAAAGAGCACTCATATTCGGCGGACAGTCTGACAAACTTGATCCGAACGGGCCGTACTTAAATCTGCGGCATGAGTTTCAACGTATAGCTCAAAAGACGACTACGATGGGAATTATCGGCTATTCCTTCCAAGATGCTCATATGAACGCGCTACTCAGATCATGGATTTCTACCAAGCGCCGAGGCAAAATCGTCATCCTGGAGCCAGGGGCGCAAGCATCATTTTTAACGAACCTCGGTCGCTGGAGTACCAATAAAACGGATGGAAGTATTAGCGTACGTGTTGAAGTTGTCCACGTGAAGAAGACGGCCGCCGAAGGAATTGGCGACTTTATCTCGGAGATGTCGCTTAAGCCAGATTTGAAGAGAGCTGCGGACGAGCCTCTGGGCATCAGAACAATTGCTTAGCTGAAACTCTACTTATAGATTAGTCGTCACACCACCCCGGCCCCGCAGCGCGGTAGCGCACAGCCAGACCCAGCCCGATCAGGCGTTCGGCAATCGGCTCGCCTTCGCGGGTGACGCGGCGCAGTTGGCGGCCGAAGCGGTCGCGGTTGGGTTCGAAGCCGTCGCGGCTGAGCGAGAATGGGCCTTCGTTCAGCACATCGCGCAGCGCGAGCGTCGCACGCTCGCCAAGCTCGGCCTCGCGCCTGCATTCCGGCGACGAGACTTCGGGCGCGTCGATATCGAGCACGCGGATCTTCTCGCCATGATACCAGATCGTGTCGCCATCCACGACACAGGTATAGCGCACCGGTCCAACGCATAGCTGGAACCACGCCGCCTCCGGATCGCTCGCGGTCGGCTCCGGCGTCCACGGCGCAAATCCCCAATGCGCCACTGCTCCCCCGCGAAACGAATCCGCCGCCACAAGGACAAGAAATACCGCGAGCAAAATGCGCAGCCGCCAGCGCACCAGCGCGTGCCACAACCCCGCAAGTCGCGTGCTTCCTCCCGGTGTGTTCACGACACGGCGCAGCGGCACCGCGCGAAACGGTTTCCGGAACGGAAGTACGTTGGATTTACGTCGCCCCATGTTGCGGAGAATTCACAAATCTGTCCGGCTCGCAAGACCTAGCTAGTCATGCGACGGGGCTTTTGGCCTGATCGGCCACAGCCGCCATCTCGCTCTTCAGTTTCGCGGTGTCGACGAATTCGGTCAGGTCGGTGATCTGGCCGTCATCGTCGAAGCTCCACAGGTTGAAGATCTCGGTCGTGAAGGCCTCTCGGCCGGGGAATTGCACGGTGCATTTCCACAGGCCGGCGAGCTGATTGCCTTCGGCCAGCGCGTTCTGGCGGTCAACGCGGGTCATCGCGATACCATTGTCGAGCGCGCGCACCGCCTCTGTAAAGGCAATCGCGTCTTGCGCCCGGAACCCGTCCTCCATCGCGCTTTCCCCGGCAAAGCGGAAGGTCGCGCCCTCGGCCATACAGGCGCACATTCCCGGCACGTCGCCGCGCACGCGCGCATCGTAAATCGCGTCGATTTTCTCGAGCATCTGCTGCTTGTTCATGTCGCACCCCCCTTGCCAACACCGGGCCTTATAGCACGAATTGCTGCCCGTTAGCACCCGCCCTTGCCTTGCCAGCGCTCGCCCTTGACCACCTTAATTCCGGCGCGAATTTCACTCCGATTGGCGCAAGGCTTGGCACGGCTTCGCGTGACCGGCGTTTGTATTGCGTGGCCGGTATGGTTCCGTGCCACATTTTCGAAGGAAATTTGTCATGGACAAGAAACAGTCGAAATCCGGCAAGCCCCAGCAGGGCGGCGCCGGGCGCAGCGATCGTGACAGGCAGCAGGAGCAGCAGGGCGGCAAGAAGTCGCAACAGCCCGGCGAAAAGTTCGATCGTGACTCGCACAGCGATCAGAGCAGATAGGCTCTTCGCATAGACGCGCCCTTGCAGGCGCAGATCGGCGGCCGCCCTTGTTACAGGGGCGGCCGTTGGCGTTCGGGGGCTATGCCACCTGTCCCTTTCCTACATCGGTGCGCATCTGGCCCTGTCGGGTCGATGTTCCACACGCTCGTCATCCCGCGCATTTGCGCCATTTCTGCCGCCTTTTGGGGAGCTAGCGATTTCCGCACCAGGACTGTGCTCCATGTGCTCCATAATAGCGCGGCGGCGGCGATCCGCTTGGGCGAATCGCGGCCTGCTGTTCGGCGCTCAGAACAGCCAGGTGTTGGGGCGGGGCATCGGCTCGCGATTGCCCGATTTCACCATCGACAGGATGCTGCGGATGCAGAACCAGATCGCGGTGAGGAAGAACAGCGCCATGCCGATGAACATCGCCCCAATCGCGAAGGAAGTATCCCAGTGGCCGCCACGCTCTGCCTCTGCCGCAGCAAGGATGATGATCGTGGCAACAAGCATCAGGCAGAAGCCGATCATCGCGCCAAGCCCGATCCAGAAGGTGCGGATGAGGTAGGTGTAATGGCTGCGCTCCCACTCCTGCGTATTGCCTTCGCCGCGCCAGATATAGGCAAGGATCACGCCGATAAAGACCGAGAAGCCCAGGAAGATGTTGAGCAGGTAGAGCAGGGCGACAATGAAGGTGCGCTGCATTGTGACACCCGAACTGGCGGGCGGTGGCGCGGGCGGAGTGGGTGGAGCGTCGGTCATGCGTGGTCCTCCTTGTCCTCACCAGCCCCAGGCGGGCGGTGGCGGGGCGATCGGGTCGCTGGCATCGAATGACACGCGGAACAGGCGCGTCGGATCGTTGCGGCGGGTGAGCTGGTAGGTGAAACGCCCGCCCCGCTCGTCAGCCGGGTCCACCTCCAGCCGCCACACATTGGTGAGCGAGAGATCGAGGCCGTCGCGTTCGAACAGGGCGATCGAGTAGGCATCGACCGGGAAATCCTGCACGCGGCGGCTGCCGGTCGAAAGCGTGTCGCCGCCATATTGGGTCACGGCGTCCTCGTGCCCGTCCTCGTGCCGGTGATCGTGCTTGAGGCGCAGGCCCTCGCTGGTGCGGGTCACAAGCCAGGTGCGGCTGCGGTTCCAGCCGTCCGGCTGCCCTGCGTCCTCGACATGGAAGGCAATGGCAATGCGTGTGTCCGAACACTCGGCCCAATGCGCGATCATGCGCTTGCCCGCCCAGTCCGCATCGCGCGCATCCTCGCTCTCCAGCGCGCCCTCGTAGGCTTCACCGCAATGGCTGGAAAGCGCCTCCCAGAACGCCTCCTGCGGCGCGGGCAGGGCTGGCACTGACGGGGTGCTGGCACAGGCTGCAAGGGCAAGAACCAGCGGCGTGGCGGTGAGGGGGGTGAGGGTGCGGTAAGCTGTCATGCAGCATACCTAGCACGCAAAACCCGCAGCGCCATGCCGACTGGGTAACTGATCCGCCAGGTGAAGCGAATTCAGGAGCACCACCAGAGTGACGGAGGAGAGAGACGATGCCCGAGACTAACCTTACCAAATTCCTGAAAGTCGCCGGCGGCCTCGCGCTGGCCGCTCCGGCCCTGAGCGCATGCGATGCGATCTGCGGTGCCTGTTGTGCGGCCTATGCAGAAGGAGCCGAGCACGGGGGCTGCTGCGCCGCTGCGGCCGAAAAGGCCGGCTGTTGTGCTGCTTACGGCGATGAGGATCACGCGGGCTGTTGTGCCGCTGCCGAGTGACCGTGACGCCGCGCTTGCAGAGTTGCTCGCGATCAGCGAAGCGATGGCGGGCGAAGGCAGGTCGCTGGTCGAACGCGTCCTGCCCGCGCCGCCAAAAGACTTTACCCAGTGGTCGCACTACCCCGAAGGCGATGCGATCGACCCGGACAGCCGCGCGCGGTGGTTCTACCACGCACATCCCCCCGAGGAGCGCGGCCCGAAGGAGCATGGACATTTTCACATGTTCCTGCCGCTTTCCGCTTTCGCAGGCATGGAACCGCTCGCTGTGCCCAACAAGGACGGTGCGGCCAGGGTGGTCCACGTCGCCGCGCTATGCTTCGATACCGACGGCCTGCCCACGCACTGGATCGCGACCAACCAGTGGGTGACGGAGGAGTACCTCCTTCCCGCCGAGGCAATCATCGCGCGGTTGGATGGCATCGACATGTCGCAGGCAGGCGATGCCAAGGGGATTGTACATGTCGGTCGCTGGCTTACCTGCGCAATGGCGGCGTGCCGCGACGACATCGAGAACCTGCTGCGGCGCCGGGACGAGGCTCTTGCGAAGACAAGTCCGCGCGGCCGCGATGCCGAAGTCCTCGCCAGCCTGCCTTTTCGCCTCTAGCACCAGTCGGCTTTGCCAGCGCCCCAGCCATTGTCGCGTGCCAAACCGCCCTCGATCATGACATCAGCGAGATATTCATCACCACGCCGGGCCGCGCGCAGCTCACGACCGTATTGGTCGAAAGGCCCATCTTCTGCGGCTTCCATTTCGAAAGGTGCGGCGCTGAGCCAGCGGGAAAGTGCGCCCCGTGCCTCGCTTGCCTTGGTACGTTCTGCCTCGCACGCTCCATTGAGTTCAGGCGCGTCGAAGCCAGTAAAGCGGATGCGGCGTTCGCCGATCGCGAGGGTATCGCCGTCGATGACGCATCCCGAAGCGCGCGTGGCCGATCCGCAAATCGGGAACTGGCGCGTTACCTCCTGCCATTCTCCATCGACCAGCCCCGCCTGCCTGATTGCCCAGCTGCCGCCGAGAAACGCGATTAACAGCAGCGCCCAGCTCCAGCGCTTCCACCACCGGCGCCAGCGCCGCTTGCGCTGCCAGCCACGGTCGAATCTGGCGTGTTCGACCAGCGCTCAATCCTCCAGCGGGAAAGGCGCAATGGGCTTGATGAGGTCGAATTCTTCGCCGAGTGGCGGGTGCCCAAGGTCGGGCCAGTCGAGATCTTCGGTCGGCACATGGGTGTCGGGCAGCCGATCGAGCAGGTCGCGGATCAGCGTAAGGCGTCCATGCTTCTGGTCATTGTAATCGACCACCGTCCAAGGCGCGTGTTCGGTGTGGGTTGCAGCGAACATGGCCTCGCGCGCTTCGGTATATTCGGCAAAGCGGGTGCGGGCCTTGACGTCTATTGGGGAAAGTTTCCAACGCTTGAGCGGATCTTCCAGCCTTTCGGAAAATCGCTCTTCCTGGCTCGCCTGATCGGCGCTGAGCCAATATTTGAACAGCCTGATCCCGTCTTCCACCAGCAGTTTCTCGAAAGTCGGGACTTCGTGCAGGAATTTGGTCACCTGCTTGTCAGACGCAAACCCCATGACTTTTTCCACGCCCGCGCGGTTGTACCAACTGCGGTCGAACAGCACGATTTCGCCTGCGGCCGGCAGGTGCGGGACATAGCGCTGGAAATACCATTGCGAACGTTCGACATCGCTGGGTTTGGGGAGCGCCACCACGCGGCACTGGCGCGGGTTGAGCCGCTGTGAAATGGCCTTGATCGTACCGCCCTTGCCTGCGGTATCGCGCCCTTCGAGGAGCACGCAGATGCGTTCACCGGTAGCTTTCGCCCAGCGCGCCATGGCGACCAGTTCAAGCTCGAGCGGTTCGAGCAGGTCTTCGTATTGCTTGCGTTTCATACCCGCAGTCTTGCCGCAAGCGCGCGACAAAGACCAGCCATCGCGGCGGCGTGTGGCGGATGGCTAAGTCCGTCAGTCGAGCGGGACGCGCGGGTTTTGCCGGCGCTCGTCGCCGCTGCGACGCTCATCCTCGCGGCGATCTGGAGCTTTGAACGGAACTTGCTCCTTGCGCCTTTTGGTCGTGCGTCGGCCGCCGTGACTGGAATCGTTCGTGTCTGTCGGGGCACGCAATGGCCTTCCCCCCAAATAAGGCCCTTACGGGCCGGTCGAGCGGAGCATAATCGGTGCTTGGTTACCAGCCAGTTAAGTTTTGGTGCTTCGGCAATAAAGGAAAAACTGGCCCTTCGCGCACTTGCCGCTTATTGCCCGCGTCATGAACGAGCACACCTATTCCGCCCCTGCAGACGACAGGATGCTGTCCAAGGCCGAGACGCTGATCGAGGCACTGCCTTATTTCCAACGATATGCCGGGCGCAGTTTCGTGGTGAAGTATGGCGGCCATGCCATGGGCGATCCCGAGGCGGCGCGCGATTTTGCCGAAGATATCGTGCTGCTGAAGGCGGTTGGCATCAATCCGGTGGTCGTCCATGGCGGCGGTCCGCAGATCGGCGCGATGCTGAAGAAGCTGGGCGTTGAAAGCACTTTTGTCGACGGCCTGCGGGTTACTGACAAGGCCACCGCCGAGGTTGCCGAAATGGTCTTGTCCGGCGCGATCAACAAGGAACTCGTCGGCTGGATCAACCAGGCGGGCGGCAAGGGCATGGGATTGTCCGGCAAGGACGGCAAGATGGTACTCGCCGAAAAGGTTAGCCGCACCGTGAAAGACCCCGACAGCCAGATCGAACAGGCGGTGGATCTTGGATTTGTCGGAGAGCCAAAGCATGTCGACACCACGATCCTCAAGACCGCCAGCGATGCCGGGATGATCCCCATCGTCGCCCCTATTGCCAGCGACGGGGAGGGGCACACATACAACATCAACGCCGATACGATGGCGGGCGCACTGGCGGCGGCGCTGGGGGCTGCGCGGCTGTTCCTACTGACCGATGTCGCGGGCGTGCTCGACAAGCAGGGCAAGCTGCTGACGGACCTCAAGCCTTCCGATATCGCCGCATTGCGAGAAGATGGCACGGTCAGCGGCGGCATGATTCCCAAATTGCAGACCTGCGTCGATGCGGTGGAAGCCGGCTGCGAGGCTGCCGTGGTGCTCGACGGGCGCGTTCCCCATGCGATGCTGCTGGAATTCTTCACCAGCCGAGGTGCAGGTACGCTCGTCAGCAATGGTGACGGCGCAGCTTGACCCGTATTACCCAAGTGATACACTGATCATTACACGAATTCTTAGGAGACAGGCGTGCTCGCCCTCATCAATATTGTTGCCATGATTGCGAATGCGATCATCTTTCTCGTGATCATTCAATTCGTTATCGGGCTGCTGTTCGCTTTCAACGTGGTCAGCCCGAGCAACCAGTTCCTGATGCAGGTCTATCGCTCGATCAATTCCCTGCTCGATCCGGTCCTGCGCCCGATCCGCAAGATCCTGCCCGACACCGGAGCCATCGATTTCTCGCCGATCGTGCTCATCCTTGCTCTGAACGCCTTGATATTCATCCTCAGCGATGTTGCCACAGCCTCGCTTTGACAAAAGCCGGGCTTGAGCGCAGGGGCGCGCCATGACTGGTAGACATCTTATTGCATCGGCTGCGCTCGCTGTACTGCTTTCCGCATGCGCTTCGCCGCAGCAACAGCGCCACGCCCAGCAAGGCCGCGCGGCCGAGCGTACGCTCGACCGGATCGGGACTATCGGTGATCCGGGCCGGGTAGCTGCTGCCGACATCGCCTTTGCCCGCATGGCGCGCGACGAGGGGCAGTGGACTGCCTTTCGCGCATACGCCGCTTCCGATGCCGTGATTCATGGTCGGAACGGTCCGGTGCCTATCGAGGTATTCACAGCGAATCTTGAAGACCCGGAAACATCGACCGCCTGGACGCCCAACACCATCTGGACAAGCTGCGATGGCACGTTGGCGGTAACGTTCGGGCGGATGCAGGTACAAAGCGGAGATGTGGGCTCGTACGTTACCGTATGGGAGCTGCAATCCGACCGCGACTACAAATGGACCTATGACATCGGCGCGCTCGACGACCCGCAACCCGAGCCTGAAGCCGGGCCGGACGTGCCCGAAGGGGAGGAATTCATCCTGGTGCCCGGAATGGGGTCCATCGAAGGGCGCGTCGCCGATTGTCCGCGCACCGGTGCGTTCTATGGATTCACAAGGCCCGAGCTGTCACAAGGCACCCGCAGCGGATCAGCTCAATCGGATGATGGAACGATGACATGGCAGTGGGTGCAGCTCGCTGATGGAACGCGGGCAGTCACAGTGGATTGGTGGCGCGGGGGCGAGTGGCAACAGGCCGCGGAATTCGTCGTGCCGCCCAGGAGCGATTAAGCCATGCTCGAACTGTTTCTTTCCGCTTTCATCACGCTGTTTGTCGTGATCGACCCGCCCGGATGCGCACCGATCTATGCCGGGCTGACCAAAGGCGCCGCACCGGCGCAGGCGCGCAACATGGCGATCCGCGCGTGCTTTATCGCGGCGATAATTTTGCTGGTGTTTGCGCTGTTCGGGCAGGATTTGCTCGGCGCGCTGCATATCGAACTCGATAGCTTCCGCATTGCCGGCGGCCTGATGCTGTTCTGGATCGCATGGGAAATGGTTTTCGAAAAGCGCACCCAGCGGCGCGAGGAGCGTGCCGAAAGGGTCGCCGCAACGCCCGAAGTGGAAGACGTCTCTGTCTTCCCCATGGCCATGCCGATGCTCGCCGGACCCGGCGCGATCGCCGCGATCATGCTGCTACAGAACGAAGCTGAAGGTCTGGAAGAAACGCTGGTGGTGCTCGGCGCGTTGGGCGCGGTGTTGCTGCTCACTATGCTCGCGCTGATCGCAGCCGGACCGCTGATCCGCCTGCTCGGTGCGCGAGTGGAGGCGGTGATCACGCGTTTGCTCGGTGTCTTGCTGGCCGCGCTCGCGGCGCAATATGTGATCGACGGACTGCGCGGTAGTTTTAACGTCTAGTCTTGCGCTCGCCCATCCGAGCGAGCGTCCTCGGTGCTATTCCCTACGCTCCGCTACAGGGCACCTGCGGTCGCGCAGTCGCGCTCTGTCGGTGCTTGCCCGGCACCGAATCTTGCTCCAGTTTTCGAAGTCGCGGATGCGTCTTTATGAAAATCACTGCAACGTGACGTGGCCTTCGTCCGGGTCGCCCTTGCCGAAGAATTCGAGCAGGCTCACCAGCAGGTCGCACCGTTCGCGCAGGTTTGGCGATTCCAGCAGTCCCTGCTTTGCGGCAGCGTCGAATGGCGCGATCTGGCTTACCCCGTTAATGAGCGTCACATCGTCGAGCTGGGCAACTGAATCCCAATCGATCGCATAGCCCTGCGCATCGGCGAATTTGCGCGCTTCATATTCGAAACTGGCACGTTCGCCGAGCGAGAGATACTCCTCTCGCGGTTCCTGGATCAGTTCGGCTTCGACCTGGCGGAACGGCGTCGTGACTTCGAGTTCACGCTTCACCCGGAAGCGTGCCTCGCCCTGCAGGACGATATTGTAGCGCCCGTCCTCGCTCGTTTCGACATCGTTGATCTTGCCGATGCAGCCGACCTGGTAAAGCGGAGCATCGTCGGCCGGTTCGGTCGGCTGGATCATCCCGATCAGCCGGTCACGCGCCAGCGCATCGCCCACCATTGCCCGGTACCGCGGCTCGAAAATGTGCAGCGGCAATTGCAGGCCGGGAAACAGGATCGCCCCGGTCAGCGGGAAGATGGAGATGCGCTTGCTGCTCATCCGAACAGGATCAGGCTGAGCTTGCGGCGCTGGGCGGATACCCACGGGTCTTCCATTCCCACCGCTTCAAACATCTGCAGCAGCTTGGCCTTGGCAGCCTCATCGCCTTCCTCGCCCTCTACGCTCTTGGCGCCTTCGATGGCGCGCAGCAGGATATCGGCCGCCTCGTCGCGCTCACCGGCGGCGAAGGCGGCTTCGGCAAATGCAAGCTGGGCGTCGGTATCGGCGGGACGTTCGGCAGCGGCGGCGCGCAGCGTCTGGAGTTCGCCCGCGTCGACCTGCGATCCGGCAAGCTCGAGCGCGGTATGCGCCTGCTTCACCAGCGCATCTTCCTGCAACTCCTCCGGCAGGGCATCGAAAGCGGCCTGCGCGTCTTTGGTGCGCCCGGTGGAGGCCAGCGCGCGGATCAGTCCCGCCTGCACCTCGGGCTTGTGCGCGATTTGCGGCGGAGCGTTTTCGGAAATCTGGCTGTAGAGTTCGACGGCCTTGTCGTTTTCGCCCGCAGCCAGCAATTGCTCGCCCATGGCGATCATTTCACCCACCTGTGCTTCCATCTGCGCGAGCTGGTCATCAGGTCCGCCGGCACCCGCCTGGATCGGCAGTTTTTCAAGCAATTGGTCGAGTGCAGCCTTGAGCTGCGATTCGGTGCGCGCCGGGGTCAGATCGGCAACCGGCTGGCCCTGGAACATCGCATAGACCGTCGGGATCGACTGGACCTGAAACTGGCCGGCAATAAATTTCTCGGAATCGACATCGATCTTCGCCAGCACCACGCCCTTGTCGGCATATTCGGCGGCGACTTTTTCGAGGATCGGAGTGAGCGCCTTGCACGGCCCGCACCATTCGGCCCAGAAATCGACAATCACCAGCTTGGTCTGGCTCGGCTCCACCACCGTCTGGCGGAAGCGTTCAACCGCTTTCTGTTCGTCGATATTTAGTCCCATGCTGGCCAAGATAATGCTCCTGTTCGTCTTGCTCGCGCCTATGTGCCCAATGTGGCGTTATTGTGCGGTTTGTGAAGGGGGAAGGCGCGATGAAGCGAGATTGCGAGGTGGGCGCACGAATTCGGCAAGATTCCCTCTTGCAGGGTGTGTAAGCCGGTGCTAACCGCGCCGCTCCCCATTCGGAAGCACCTTCCGGATGAGCGCCAGTGAGCGGGCGTAGCTCAGGGGTAGAGCACAACCTTGCCAAGGTTGGGGTCGGGCGTTCGAATCGCCTCGCCCGCTCCATTTTCAACAATCGCGGTCTGTAACGTGGCCCTCGCCATGCGAGGGCGCTTGCGCTATCCTCCGGATATGCTTGCCTCTTTTGCTTCACTCGCCGTGTTGCTTGCAGCACAGGATTTCACACCCTTCCTCGCTTTCGTGCGCGCGCCATCGATGGTTGGCGATCCCGAAAGTGTCGAGATAGGGGTGCTGCGTGGACAGGGACGGCTGCAGTTCTGGTTTCGCCGGACGGTTGAGAGCGAAGGCGGCAACATCATCACTTGGACCGATACAAGGCGCTGCCCGGCTGCGCGCGATGCGGTGGTGGCTGCGACCCAAATCGCACCGCCCAGGATTTACGTGCCCGGCATTCCGGTTCGCCCGGATGGTTCGACGATCCTGACACTGGACGGTATACGGTACGAATTGCGCGCCGGTGCCCATTACGACAGCTACACCAGCAGCGATATCTCGTTCAGCTCCAACATGGACACCCCGCTCGCCAACTGGGTCGAGGGGACGCTGACGGTGCTCGAAAAATGCTGGTCGGACGAAGTGCCAATCCAGGAGGAGGAAGCGCAGGCGGAGGTGGTGCAGGAGGAAGTGGAGGCTGACGCGCCGCCACCGATCATTCCTCAGTCGTAGCCTTCGAGCTCGTCGCCTTGCACGCTCACCACATGCACCAGGTTCGTCGCGCCGGACTGGCCGAAGGGAACACCCGCCATCACGGCCAGCTGGCTGTCCGATCCGCCGAAACCGTGCCGCAGCGCCATGCGCTTGCCCTTGGCGACCATTTCTTCGAAGCTGCCAATATCGCGCGTTGCGACCGGGTGCGTACCCCACAGCAGCGCGACCCGGCGGGCAACTTCCATGCTGGGCGTCAACGCCATGACGGGCACCGCCGGGCGCTCACGTGACACGCGCCGCGCACTGCTGCCGGAGAATGTGAACACCGCGATCGCGCTGATCTTCACCGTGTCGGCAATGGTCATGCAGGCATGGGCCAGCGCATCGGCAGTCGTGGCATCGGGAGGAGTTTCGAGCATGCGCACGCGCTGCGTATAGCCTTCATCCTTCTCGACCTGGCGGGCGATGCTGTCCATCATCAGCACGGCCTCTTCAGGCCAGTCGCCTGCAGCCGTTTCGGCGCTGAGCATGACGGCATCCGCCCCATCATAAACGGCATTGGCAACGTCGGAGACTTCGGCGCGCGTAGGGGCCGGGCTCTCGATCATCGATTCGAGCATTTGCGTCGCCACGATCACCGGCTTACCCGTCAGGCGCGTGGCGTTGACGATCTTTTTCTGAAGCGGCGGAACTTCCTGCGGCTCCAGCTCAACACCCAAATCGCCGCGCGCGACCATGATGCCGTCCGACTGGTCGATGATTTCGGCGAGGCGGCGCACAGCCGACGGTTTCTCGATCTTGGCGCACAAGGCACCCTTTCCGCCCATCAGCTTGCGGGCCTCGGCAAGGTCTTCGGGGCGCTGCACGAAGGACAGGCCGATCCAGTCCGCGCCATTTTCGAGCGCGAAGGCCAGGTCCTTGCGGTCCTTTTCGGTCAGCGCGGGTATGGGGATTTCGGCATCGGGGACGTTCACACCCTTGCGATCGGAAATCACGCCGCCGACTTCGGTCTTGCAAATAATCGTATCACTACTCACCGATTTCACGCGGAAGCGCATCTTGCCGTCATTGACCAGCAGGCGCTGGCCTTCCTCGATCACTTCGAAAATTTCAGGATGCGGCAATTCGACGCGCGTAGCATCGCCTGGCTCGCTTGACCGGTCGAAGGTGAAGCTGGACCCGTGCGGAATGGTGGCGCGGCCATCGGCGAACTTGCCAACGCGCAGCTTTGGCCCCTGCAGATCGGCCAAGACCGCAATCGGGCGGCCGTATTCCTGCTCCAGCGCACGGATATTGGCGAATGTCTCGGCATGGACGGCGTGTTCACCATGGCTCATGTTGACACGGAAGGCATCTACCCCCGCCAGGAACAGGCGGCGCAGCACATCGGGGTCCGCAGTGGCGGGGCCTGTCGTTGCGAGGATCTTGACCTTGCGGTCGCGTGGTTTGAGCTTCACTTTGTTTCGCTGTGCCATGCGCATGGCCTATGGCAATCTCCTGCTACAAAACAAGGACACAATCGTATGCACGACGATCAGGACCCGCTCGAAGAATTGCCCGACGCGGTCGCCGCCGCAGCATTTCGCCGGCTTGTGCGGCATCTTCGCCACCGCCACGATGCACAGAATATCGACCTTATGGGACTGTCCGGATTTTGCCGGAACTGCCTTGCCGACTGGATCCGCGATGCCGGATATGAAGGCGACAAGGCAGCCGCGCGCGAGCTGATCCATGGAATGTCGATGGATGAGTGGAAAGCGACGCGCCAGAGCGAAGCGACGCAGGAGCAGCTCGACCGCATGGCCGAAAGCCTGACGCGCAACCGGGCGGACCTGCGCTAGGGAATATTTCTCGCTACCTGTTTGCGCACCATGATGGCTGCGCTAACGAGCGGCCAACCGATTCTCACATCATCCGGAGTTTTTGACGAAATGGCCGAAGCCACCGACGACCGCCTGCGCCTGCTGATCGAGCGCATCGAACGCCTCGAAGAAGAGAAGAAGGGCATCGCCGACGATATTCGCGATGTCTATTCGGAAGCGAAAGCGGTTGGCTATGATACCAAGATCATGCGCCAGATCGTGCGCCTGCGGAAGATGGACAACAACGACCGCAGCGAAATGGAAATGATCCTCGACACCTACAAGGCCGCGCTCGGCATGGGGTAAGGTTCGCGGGCTCGCCTTGGTGCGGGCCTAGTCGCCGCGGAAGTGGAGTTCGATCCGCGCACCTTCGGGTCCGCGCAGGAAAATCTGCCTGACACCCATCGTCTTGCGATTATCGAGTTCGGTGATAGCGAGTCCGGCCTGCGTCAATCGCTGGCGCATGTCGTCATAGCCCGAGCACGAAAAGGCGATGTGGTTGATCGGGCCATCCTGCGCCGGATGCTCGCGCAAGTTGACGTGGACGAGATCGTTTCCCGTGCTGTCATAGAGCCAGCTGTTCAGGGCCGGATCCTGCTGCGGCGCAGCCTCGGCGCGAAGCCCGAGCATCTCTTCGAAAAACGCCAGCGTCTGGCGCATGTCGCCAGTGCTGATGTTGACGTGATCCAGTCCGTGCAGAATCGACTTCCCTCCGGGTTGCTACCACACGCAATGCTGCGGTAAGGGCCACCTTTACAGCAAATTTCGAGATCAGCGACACCCATGGCAGGCCATTCCAAATTCAAGAACATCATGCACCGCAAGGGTGCGCAGGATAAAAAGCGGTCCAATCTGTTTTCAAAGCTCAGCCGCGAAATCACCGTGGCAGCGAAGATGGGAACGCCCGATCCTGACATGAACCCGCGCCTGCGGCTGGCGGTCAACACCGCCAAGGCGCAGTCGATGCCCAAGGACAACATCCAGCGCGCGATCGACAAGGCAACCGCGGGTGATGACGAGAATTACGAAGAGGTCCGCTACGAAGGATACGGCCCCGGTGGCAGCGCGATCATCGTCGAGACGCTGACAGACAACCGCAACCGCACCGCAACCGCCGTGCGCACAGCCTTCAGCAAGCATGGCGGCAACCTCGGCACCGAAGGTTCGGTCCAGCACGGGTTCGAACGGCTCGGCCTGATCGAATATCCGGCAGCTGTCGGGGACGAGGACAAGGTGCTCGAAGCCGCGATGGAAGCCGGCGCGGAAGATATCGAAAGTTCCGATGACGGCCACACGATCTGGACCGCAGCAGACGATCTCCACCAGGTCGCCGCCGACCTGGAAAAGGCGCTGGGCGAGGCCGAAACGGTCAAGCTGGCGTGGAAGCCCAACATTACCGTCGACATGGACGAAAAGAATGCCAGCACGCTGCTTAAGCTGATCGACGTGCTCGACGATGATGACGACGTGCAGACCGTTTGGGGCAATTACGAGATTTCCGACGACGTCATGGAGAAGTTGGAAGGCTGATGTGGAGCCTCGTCGCCAAGGCGCTGCTCGCCGGGGCGATGATCGCGGCCATTGCCGAAATCGGCAAGCGCCTGCCGACGATGGCAGCGTTGGTCGCCAGCCTGCCACTCGTGTCCATCCTTGGCATGATCTTCCTGTGGCACGCGCGGCCCGACACGGAGAATATGGCGCGCCATAGCGAGGCGACCTTCTGGTTCGTCTTGCCGAGCCTGCCGATGTTCCTGCTCATCCCGATAATGCTGCGCAGCGGCCTGCCATTCTGGCTGGCGCTGGCGATTGGTTGCGCGGTAACTGTCGGCCTGTACCTGCTAATGGTGCAATTCGGCCCGCGAATGGGGATCAGGTTTTGAGCGCGGCGCCATGCTGATCCTCGGCCTCGATCCTTCGCTCAGTTGCACCGGCTGGGGCCTCATCCGCACCGAGGGATCGCGCATCAGCCATATTGCAAACGGGCAGGTCAAAACCGACGCCAAGGCACCGATGGCGCAGCGGCTCGATCACCTGCACGCAGCGATTGCGGCGGTCATTGCAACCTACGCGCCAGACCGCGCGGCGGCTGAAGAGGTGTTCGCCAACAAGAACCCGCAATCAACGCTGAAGCTGGCGCAGGCCCGCGGTGCGGTGCTTGCGGCTTGTGGTGCAGCCAATCTGGAAGTGCGCGAGCACGCCGCTCGGCTGGTGAAGAAGGCTGTCGTTGGCACCGGCGGCGCTGACAAGACGCAGGTGCAAGCCATGCTGAAAGTATTGCTGCCCGGCGCGCCGATCGAGGGGGCCGATGCGGCTGATGCCTTGGCTGTCGCCATAGCCGACGCCAATCTGGGATAGGGGGCTGCATGTATCTGGTGGTCTTTCGCAATCGCAAATGTGCCGGGATTGATACTGCCGCCTATGACCGGCAGGCGGATCGCATGGAACAACTGGCACGCGAGCAGCCCGGCTTTCTTGCTTTCAAGAGCTTCACGTCAGACGATGGCGAGGCCGTTGCCCTGTCCGAGTGGCAGGATGAGCAATCGGCACGTAGGTGGGGACGGCAAGCGGAACACCTGGTGGCACAGGCGAAGGGGCGGGAGAGCTGGTATGACGAATATACCCTCTACGCCTGTGATGATCCCCAGATCCGTAAGTTCGTTTCTGCCCGTCCCGACTGACCGCGGGGTCTTCGCCCAGATTATTTCAGCGCGGCGATGACACGTTCCAGCCGACTTCTCACCTCTTCTGCCGCTTCCGTAAGGCGCGGATTTTCGATGCCCTTCATTGACACCACCGGATCAATCGCCGCCACTTCGGTCTGACCGTCCTTCCGGCTCTGCACCACGACATTGCAAGGTAGCATCGTGCCGACCTTGTCTTCGATCTGCAGCGCTTCATGCGCCAAAGCGGGATTGCATGCGCCGAGGATGGTGTAGGGATGAAAATCGACATTGATCTTCTTTTTCAAGGTTTGCTGGATGTCGATCCGGCTGATGACGCCAAACCCTTCATGTCCTAGCGCTTCTTCGGTCTTGGTCACCGCCTCTTCGAATGGCATGTCGAGCGTCGTTGCGAGGTAGTAGGTCATGCAAAACTCCTTTGCTAAGGGAAGGCAAACGGCTGCGCATTGTTCCCGATTGCCGCGGGCGTCAGGATAGATTGGAAACCCGATGAACAAGATCACGATGTACGGAATTCCCAATTGCGACACGGTGAAAAAAGCGCGCAAATGGATGGATGGCCAGGGGCTGGAATACAGCTTTCACGACTACAAGAAGCAAGGCGTTGCTGCGGACAATCTGGAGCGTTGGGCGGACCGCTGCGGGTGGGAGGTCTTGCTCAATCGGCGCGGCACAACATTCCGCAAGGTGGACGAGAGCGACAAGGCCGATATCGACCGCGACAAGGCGATCGCGCTGATGCAGGAGCATACCAGCATGATCAAACGACCGGTACTCGAAACCGATGATGGTTCTCGGGTGCTCGTCGGCTTCACCCAAAGCGAATGGGAAAACCTACTCTGTTGAGACGTTTACGTGTGAATACAACGTTTTGCTGCGCAGCATGGGGTGCAGCATTCTAGCCTGGACCGGTCTGCAAATCGGTTACTTGCACCTCGCCGTGAGGATGTAGTTCAGCGACATATCATCGCTGATATGCAGGCCGGAGAATGGTGAGAAGGCAATGCCCTTCGTCTGCGTGACCGCAAGGCCGGCAGCACCCAGCAATTCTTCCAGTTCCTCCGGCGTTACGAAGTCGTCCCAGTGATGCGTGCCCTTGGGCACCATGCCAAGCGCTTCCGCTCCTTCGACCAGCAGCGCGCGGCTCGCCAGCGTGCGGTTGGGCGTGGACATGACCAGCAGGCCGCCGGGTGCGAGATGGCCGGCGAGTTCGCGCAGGAATGCTGCCTTGTCGGCAACGTGTTCGATTACTTCTAGGCAGGTGACAAGGTCGAACCGGCCAAGTCCGAGCGATCCCAGCTCGCCCGGCACATAGCGGATATCGAGACCCGCTCCTTCGGCATGGAGCGTGGCGACCTGCGTGTTTTCAGGGGCGGCATCGACGCCGGTCACGTCCGCACCCATGCGGGCCAGCGGCTCGCACAGCAGGCCGGCTCCGCAACCCACGTCCAGCGCAGTCTTGCCGGAAAGCGGCTTCACGCTCTCGACATCGCCCCCCCAGTGCATGTCGATCGCTTCGCGCAGGAAGCCCAGCCGGACCGGATTGAGCTTGTGCAGCATGGCCGAGGAACCCTTCGGGTCCCACCAGTCGCGCGCCAACCTGCCGAAATGCGCCGCCTCGTCAGGACGGATGGTGGCGGAACTGGTTTCAGATGTGACAGTTGCGTCGGGCATGATGCACCCCTAACAGCGCGCGGGGCATTCAACCATACCGATAAGAGGCGGCAGTGGCGCGCATTGTAATGAAATTCGGCGGAACATCGGTGGCTGGCACCGAGCGGATTCGCCGTGTGGCCAATATCGTGAGAGCGCAGGCCGCCGGGGGCAACCAGGTCGCCGTCGTCGTTTCCGCGATGGCGGGCGAGACGGACCGGCTGGTGAATTTCTGCCGCGAGGCCAATGCGATCTACGATCCGGCTGAATATGACGTGGTGGTTTCCAGCGGCGAACAGGTGACTGCGGGCCTGCTGGCGCTCACGCTGCAAAGCATGGGCTGCAAGGCGCGCAGCTGGCTTGGCTGGCAATTGCCGCTCAAGACCTTCTCTGCCCACGCCAATGCCCGCGTCGGCGAAATCCACGCAGAGCGCCTGCTTGAAAGCATGGACGACGGGGAAATCGCTATCATCCCCGGCTTCCAGGGGATCAGCGATTCGGACCGCATCACCACCATGGGGCGCGGCGGGTCGGACACTTCGGCAGTTGCAGTGGCCGCAGCAATCGGCGCGGATCGCTGCGATATCTATACCGATGTCGACGGGGTCTATACGACCGATCCGCGCATCGTGGCGCGCGCGCGTAAGATCAAGCATATCGCTTTCGAGGAAATGCTGGAGCTGGCATCGGTGGGCGCGAAAGTCCTGCAGACACGCTCTGTCAGCCTGGCGATGAAACATAATGTGCCGGTGCAGGTTCTGTCGTCCTTCATCGATGATGAATCGCCGCCAGCGGACAGTTTGCCGGGCACAATGATCGTCTCCGAAGCGGAGATGGCGAAATTACTGGAGGAAGGCCAAGTGGAACGTCAATCGGTTACAGGTATCGCGCATGACAAGAACGAGGCCCGCGTCGTGCTGACCCGCGTGCCCGACAAGCCGGGTGCGGTTGCCGATATCTTCACCCCGCTGGGCGAGGCCGGCATCAATGTCGACATGATCATCCAGAACGTAGGCCGCGACAAGGGTGAGACCGACGTGACCTTCACCGTGCCGCAGGCCGAACTGGCGCGCGCCCAGGCCCTGCTGGAAGACCGCAAGGGTTCGCTCGGTTTCAACCGGGTGATCACTGACAGCAAGGTAGCCAAGATCAGCGTGGTCGGCATGGGCATGAAGAGCCATACGGGCGTTGCCGCCACCATGTTCAAGGCGCTGGCCGATCGCGGAATTAACGTGCAGGCCATCTCGACCTCCGAAATCAAGGTCAGCGTGCTGATCGACGAGGATGAGACCGAACTGGCGGTGCGCGTGCTGCACACGGCCTACGGGCTCGACGCTCCCGACGAAATCGGCGCGGCTGCCGAATAGGCAAGCTCGATCGAAAACGGGAGGAGAGAACCCCATGAGCCATATCGCGAAGATCCTCCTCCTCGGTTCGGGCGAGCTGGGCCGCGAATTCGTGATCTCGGCCAAGCGGCTGGGTGCCTATGTCATCGCCTGCGATGCCTATGATGACGCGCCAGCCATGCAGGTGGCCGATGCGCGCGAAGTTTTCTCGATGCTCGATGGAGAACGGCTGCGCAGCGCCGTCGAAGCGCACCGGCCCGACTATATCGTGCCCGAAATCGAGGCGATCCGCACCGAAGTGCTGGCCGAGCTGGAAGCGGAAGGTTTCAATATTGTCCCGTCCGCCCGAGCCACCCAGCTGACAATGAACCGCGATGCGATCCGCGATCTTGCGGCGCAAGAGCTTGGCCTCACGACCTCGCGCTATCGCTATGCTCAAACACTGGAAGAAGTGCGGGCAGGCGCGGCGTACACTGGCTTTCCCTGCGTGATCAAGCCGGTCATGTCTTCGAGCGGAAAGGGCCAGTCGACCGTATCATCGGAAGCGGAACTGGAGGGCGCGTGGGACATGGCCGTAGCCAACATGCGCGGTGATCGCCTGCGCGTGATTGTCGAGCAGTTTATCGACTTCGATTACGAGATTACACTGCTGACCGTCCGCCATGCGGCCGGCATTTCCTTCTGCCCGCCGATCGGCCACCGTCAGGAGCGCGGCGATTACCAGGAAAGCTGGCAACCCATGGCCATGTCTGACGCGGCGCTTGTTGCGGCGCAGGACATGGCGCGCAAAGTGGTAGAAAACCTCGGTGGGGCAGGGCGCGGATTTGGCCTGTACGGCGTCGAATTCTTCGTGAAGGGGGGCGAGGTAATCTTCTCCGAACTCAGCCCGCGCCCGCATGATACCGGCATGGTTACGCTGGTTAGCCAGAACCTCAACGAATTCGATCTTCACGCCCGCGCCATCCTCGGCCTGCCGGTTCCTGCAGAATTGCGCGCGCGCCCCTCGGCGTCGGCAGTAGTGCTTGCGGACCGCGACAGCGATGCGCTTGGCTATGATGGATTGGCAGAGGCACTAGGCGAGCCGGGCACCGACCTGCGCATTTTCGGCAAGCCCACCAGTCGCCCCTTCCGCCGGATGGGCGTGGCGCTGGCGACAGCAAGCGATACCGACGAGGCGCGGCGCAAGGCGAAGGCCTCGGCTGACAAGGTGCGGATCACCTATGCGCGCTGATGCTTGCCGAGCGGCGGATTGCGCCCTAAGCGCCGCAGCATGAGCACCTATCCCAAGACTGCCGCGCTGATGGCGCGCGGCTGCGAATTTCTCGGTACGCAATACGCCATAATGTGCGGCGCGATGAGCTGGGTTTCCGAGCGCAATCTCGTTTCGGCAATCAGCAATGGCGGCGGCTTCGGCGTGATCGCCTGCGGCGCGATGACACCCGAATTGCTCGACGGAGAAATCGCCGCGACCCAGGCGATGACCGACAAGCCGTTCGGCGTGAACCTCATCACCATGCATCCCGACCTGACCGACCTGATTGCGGTCTGCGGCAAGCACGGAGTGACCCATGTCGTACTGGCAGGCGGCATTCCGCCGAAAGGCAGTGTCGAGGCGATCAAGGCTTTCGGGGCCAAGGTCATCGTTTTCGCACCCACGCTGGCGCTGGCGAAGAAGCTATTGCGATCGGGTGCCGATGCGCTGGTGATCGAGGGCATGGAAGCTGGCGGACATATTGGCCCGGTTTCCACCAGCGTGCTGGCGCAGGAATTCCTGCCCGAGCTGAGCGAAGATCACGTGGTATTCGTCGCCGGTGGCATTGGCCGCGGCGAGGCAATGGCGGGCTATCTGGAAATGGGCGCGTCTGGCGTGCAGCTTGGCACTCGCTTTGCCTGCGCTACCGAAAGCATCGCCCATCCCGATTTCAAGAAAGCCTTCTTCCGCGCCAAGGCGCGCGACGCTGAAGCGAGCGTTCAGGTCGATCCGCGCCTGCCGGTCATCCCCGTACGCGCGCTGAAGAACAAGGGCACCGAGGAATTCACCGCCAAGCAGCGCGAAGTCGCCGGCGTGCTCGATGCAGGCGAAGTCGACATGGGCGAAGCACAGCTTCAGATCGAACATTACTGGGCAGGGGCATTGCGCCGTGCAGTGATCGATGGCGATATCGAAAACGGTTCGCTGATGGCCGGACAAAGCGTCGGCATGGTCAAGCAGGAAGAACCCGTCGCCGATATCATCCAGCAACTGATGGCCGAAAGCGAAGCCGCGCTTACACGGCGCTGATCAGCCGTATTTCGTCCAGAAGCGTTCGTCGTCCATCGTCAAGTAAATAATCCCTTCGATGATGCCGAGGAGCGTTGGAATGCCGGTCCAGAAAAACAGCGTGTAAAGAATGCCCTGGCCGATCCGGCCGAGGTAGTATTTGTGGACCCCCACAACGCCGAGCAGGATTGCGAGAATGCCTGCGGCGACTTTGCTTTTCGTACGGGTGTACGGGACGCCTGCGCCCTGCCGCATCATGTCCCGCTGGTGCAGCGCCGGGTCGAGCGTTTCACCGCAATGACGGCATTTGCGCGCGCGAGCCGAAATGTCCTCGTCGCAGATCGGACAATTGATCCGCGACCCTGCCGGGGCAGTTCTGCTTGTCGGTAATGGCGAAGATGGTTCCGGGTTGACCCTGAGTGATGGATTGCTCTCGTCCAGCGGCCCTTTCTTGAGCATCGCGCGGATTTCTTCTGAACGGCTTGGCATTCCTAAACTCCCATATGCCCAGCAAGACTGCCCTAAATACGGGCAATATCAAGGGACGTGGGGATATGGAACGCCGGTTCGACCAATCCCGCTCTCGCGGCGACAGACAACAGGCACACTTTGACGCCGCGCAAGACCCTCCGCAGCAAGGTCTCGCACGACGTCAAAGCTCGTCAGGCCCGATTAGCGGGCGCGTGCCGATCCGCTAATCGTCAGTGCCAGCACCGGCGGTTCCCCCCGTTGCCGAGCCAATGCCATTTGCGCAGCATCTTCGCGGGCGACCCTGCGGGCAATGCGTTCAGCCTGCCGTTCGGTGTTCGCAAAAATGATGTTGGCCTGGATAAGTTGGCCTTCGGAATGCCCGGCGAAGTCCGGCGAGATGTCGCTCAACCGGTTAACCGCCCAGAGTGCAGCGCGATCGAGGTCACGGCTGCGCGACCGGCCGACAATCTCCACATCTTCCGCTTCGCCCGCGCCATTGGCGGTAAAGCGCACGCGGACGACGCCGTTATCGTGCGATCTGAACGGTATGTGTGCCCGTGCGAGGTTCTGATCGAGCTGCTCGGCGACCCGTGCAACATATTCCGTTGTTTCGGATGAAGGTTGGACCAGGATCGAACTGTCTTGGTCTTGGGCAGCAAGCGGTGCCGATAGTGCAATTCCTGCAGATGCAAGTGCGATGGTTGCGATACGTAGAGTTTTCATTGGATCATCCTTCGTTCTAGTCAAAAGATGATCGGCCACAGAATGTTCGCGCCAAACGCGTCCCGTTTAAAATTCGGCGTGTTCGATTCAAGGTCGATCACGTCCCCGATGTCTGCGGATCACCAGAGGCGAGGGAAGTAATACGTCCGGATTGTGACATTTTTTAGCCATTCTCTACGAAATGCCATTTGGAAACGACTAACGTCGCAAACTTTTTGTTTTCGAAAATTTCCGTTCGCGTGAGAGTGGTTTATATTTGTGCGAGACGTGAAATCGAGCGCCGGAAATGCCCGAAATTGCGCGACTCGCGATTTGCGGTCGATCGAGGCCAACCCCTTTCGGGTCTATTCTGCCGCTTGGGTCCCGACTTCCAACGCACTCACTTCCGCATTCGTAAGCGGCCTTACTGCGATCGGCTCTCCACCGTCGGGAGTAGTCGTGAAAGATCCGTCCGCGGCAGGTGCGGTCTCGGTGTAACACAAGGGTTCTGCACCCCTCGTCTCGAGGCGGGCGCAAGTTCTTCCGTCCATCACTTCCAGAAAGCCTTCCGCCCCGTGTGTCCCTTCGGGAGTCATCTGCGAGAACGTTCCGTCGGCGTTGATCGTGATAATCGAGGAAGAACCGTCCCCTCCGGTAAACTCGTACACGCCGGGGGGCGAGCCGTTGGCCGTGACGAAGTCGCTTACCGCTACTTCCTCTGGCTCGGCCACCTCTGGCTCCCCTGCTGAACAAGCCGTCAACACAAGGACGGCCGACACGATTGCGCTGCGTTGCATTTTCGCCTCCTCTTTCTCACTCTGCCCGTTTGGCAGATTACCACGAAGCTGGTCGAAAACGAAAACCATCTGTCCACTCCGGTGAACATTTCGCGCGATGCTTGCAGCGTTGCGCCTCTTACCCGCGTTGCGGTTTGCCTGCCGGTCGGTGCGGCTGCTATCACGCTGAATTGACGGGCAGCGAAAGGAATTCGACTATGTGTGATGAGCAACAGCTTGCGGCGATGGACCAGCTGGACCGGCGACAGTTCGCAAAGCTGGGCGCGGTGGGCGCGGCCGGAGCCGTCGTCGCTTGTGCGCCGATGGCCAGCGCCGATGGCAACAGCACAGGGCTTGTCGAAACCGGTGTCAGCTTTGCAGCCGATGGTGGCACGCTGGACGGGGTTTTCATTCATCCTGCAAGCGGATCGCATCCCGGTGTAATCCTGTGGCCCGATATTGCCGGCCTTCGCCCGGCCAAGCTCCAGATGGGGCGCCGTCTGGCGGAATCGGGATACGCTGTCCTGGTTGCCAATCCGTATTACCGCTCGGTCGCAGGGCAGCAGTTCGAAGATTTCAGCGATTGGCGCGCCAATGATGGCTGGGCCCGCGTTACCCCATGGCGCGAAGTGAATGCGCCTGAAGCGGTGATGGCCACAGCTCGCAGCGCGGTCGGCTGGCTCGATGCGCAGGATGCCGTCGACAGCACGCGCGGTATCGGCAACCAGGGATATTGCATGACCGGTAGCTGGACCATCTATTGCGCAGCCGCCGTTCCAGAGCGGATCAAGGCGGCAGCAAGTTTCCACGGCGGCGGTCTGGTAGGCGATAGCGATATGGCACCCGTCAACCTGCTGGACCAACTAGCGGACGATGCAGACGTGCTGATCGCGATTGCCCGCGATGACGATGCCCAGGCGCCAGACGCGAAGACAGCCCTGCGCGCCGCGGCTGCAGAGGCGGCAGCAGATGTCGATGTCGAAGTTTACTCTGGCGACCACGGCTGGACCGTGCTCGACAGCCCGGTTTACAGCCAGGCGGAGGCCGAGCGGGCATGGACTGCCTTGTTGGCACTCTATTCGGAGCTGTAGGCCATGGCCGATCCAGGTATGAGCGAAGAGGCCGTCGTGGCTGGCACGGGGCATGACTGGGCGCATTGGAAACGCGCCCTCGATGCCCGCGGCGCTTCCGACCTTGATCATGCAGCCATCGTGCGTTCGCTTGCGGACGAGGATCTCAGCCCATGGTGGCGGCAGATGGTAACGGTCGGATATGAGCGGATGATCGGGCGGCGCGAGGTCGGGCAGACCTGCGCCGGGAGCTTTGCCGCAAATGTCTCCAAGACCTTCCCCGGCGACAAGGACGCTGCCCTTGCCGCATGGCAGGCGCTGGTGGGCGACCGGATCGATTTTGCAGGTTCCGTGACAGGCGAGGAGCCGCGCCTCACGAAAAGCGACAAGTGGCGTTACTGGCGCGTCGATCTCGACAATGGCAGCAAGGTCACGGTGCATTTTTCAGACAAGCCCGGCGGGGAGAAATCGGCGATCGGCGTCAACCACGAAAAGCTGTCCGATGCCGATGCCGTGGTTGCGTCCAAGACATTCTGGAAAGGCCTTCTGGGCGAGTTGTGATTCGCTTTGCGCCGCTGAACTGTGTGCTCCGGGTGGCAATTGGCAGTGCGCCGCGCCCGCCAGTCGGCAGCCTAGATGCGGTTCATCGCGGATCCAGCACGGTTCTCTCGAGCCGTCCTTTTGCTGAAGCATTTTAGCAGCTTGGCGATTGCCGCACGGGCATTTGCGGCGCAGCATTCTTTCCGGGGGCGTAAAGCCAGTCTTTGGAAGGCCTCATACAATGAAATCCCTGATTGCCCTTTGTGGCAGCGGAACAATCCTGCTTGCGACAAGTGTCCTTGCGCAGGATGGGCCCGATCCCGCAGCGGATGGTGCCGAGCCGATGTCAGTGCCCGAACCGATCGAGACGCATGAAGTGCCGCCATCGCAGGTGACCGAACCGGCACAGCCATCCGTCACCGCAGATGCGAGCTTCAGCGATGGCCAGATAGATGCCTTTTCACGGGCGGCCTTGCAGATGCGCGAGCTCACGGCAGATGATGCGATGGATGATCTTGCCAAGCGTGCGCAAGCCGAGATCATCATAGCCAATGAAGGGCTCGATCCGGAAACCTATTCCGCCATCGGCAGTGCCGCGACCAACGATCCGGCAGTCGCCCAGCGCGTGCAACTGGCAGTGCAGGCAATCATGCAAGAGCCAGAAGACTAAGAGGCCTGTAACGCCGGGAGCGACCGCCCGGCCAAACTTGTCCATCCCGAGCCTGCTCGGGTCGCAAGCACCTGGCCCCGCCAACCACTCGCTGGCGGGGCTTTTCTTGCATCCCATGGATGACAGGAATCCCGGCGTGGCCGGATTCTCTTCCTCCGCACTTGGCCACTCGCAACAACCGGGTATAGTGCCCCCACAACAGGCCGGCGAAGATTCCAGAGATTGGCCACTTACGGAGAGACTTATGACCGAGCGGCGCCTCGATAAGGCCCATTGCGACTGGTATGCTGACGAGGAAATCCTCGACACGACGATCGGCGGATTGCTGCGCGAACAAGCTAAAGCCCATCCCGATGCGGACGCGCTGGTCGAAGGCCTGATGGATGGAACCACCGGGCGTCGCTGGACCTATGCCGAATTGCTCACCGATGCCGAGCGGCTTGCCAAGGGACTTGCCGCGCGCTTCCAGCCGGGTGAACGCATCGCCGTTTGGGGTCCGAATATTCCCGAGTGGGTGCTGGTCGAATATGCCTGCGCGCTCGCCGGCCTTACGCTCGTCACCGTCAATCCGGCCTACCAAAAGCGCGAACTGGACTACGTTCTGCGCCAATCGGGCAGTGTTGCCCTGTTCCTTATCAAGGAGGTGCGTGGCAACCCGATGGCCGCAATCGGGGCTGAAGTCGCAGATGAAATCCCCGCACTGCGCGAAGTCATCGACATGCAGGATCCGGACGCATTGTTCTCGGACCCGAGTGGCACGCTGCCTGATGTCGAAACCAACGATCCGGCGCAAATCCAGTACACTTCCGGCACCACGGGCTTTCCCAAGGGCGTCGTCCTCTCGCACCGGAACATCACCAATAACGCCCGCATCTTCGCCAAGACCGGCAATCTGGATGACCGCCAGTCAACCATTGGCCTGACGCCATTGTTCCACACGATGGGTTGCTCGATGGGCGTGCTTGGCGCGTTGCAGACCGCCGCGAAATACATTCCGCTACCATTGTTCGATCCCAACGCCGCCCTCGACATCATGGAGCGCGAGAAGGTCACCTGGACGCTGGCCGTGCCGACGATGGCGGTGGCGATGATTGCCATGCAGAAGGCCAATCCGCGCGACCTTTCATCGATGAAAGTCATCGGCATGGGCGGCGCAATGGTCGCGCCCGAGCTGGCGAAGGCTGCCCAGGCCGTATTGGGAGCAAAATCGCTCGTCGCCTATGGACAGACCGAAAGCAGCCCGGTGATCACCAGCGCGCGGCCAGAGGATGCGATGGCAGACATAACCACCTCGATCGGTCGCCCTGCGCTCGGCTGCGAAGTCGGAATCTTCGACCCCGCCACAGATGAAATCGTGGCATGCGACACCGTGGGCGAAATCCGCTCCCGCAGCTATGCGACAATGCTCGGCTATCACGAGAATCCCGAAGCGACGGCAGAAGCGATAGATGCGGAAGGCTGGCTGCACACCGGCGATTTGGGCACGATGGACGATCGCGGCTTCGTGCGGATCACCGGCCGGGTGAAAGAAATGATCATTCGCGGCGGCGAGAACCTGTTCCCTGCCGAGATCGAGAATATCCTGCTCGAGCACGAAGACGTTGCCGAATGTGCCGTGTTCGGCGTGCCGGACGAAACCTTGGGTGAGGCCGTGGCAGCCTATGTTCGCATGGCAGACGGGGCGGAGTTCGACCCCGAAGCCTTGCGCGCGCATTGCCGATCGCAAATCTCGCCGCAGAAATGCCCGGCCTATTGGGAGCAGGTCAGCGAATGGCCGCTTACCGGTTCGGGCAAGATCCAGAAGTTCAAACTGCGCGACCAGTGGCTTGCCGAGCACCAACCGGAGGCTGCAACCGGGGGCTGAGCGCGCAAGCTGTCAGCGTTTGGGCGGCTTGCGGCTTGCACGCTTGCCGCGCCAGTATCGCCAGCACCAGTTGCCGCCCAGCAGGCCGCCGCCGCACAGGAGCCCTGCCAGCCCGAACATTGCCAGTGCTGTTCCGATGGCGCCGAATAGCGCCATCAGGATTTGGACAAAGAATTCCAGGACCGTCTGGATAAGACCCTCGGGCCGCGCCTAAGGCGCCAAGGGGATGCGCGGAGCCCACGCGGGTGCATCAGCCTGGCAGACCATCAGAGGATCGATTGCCCGGTCTTCTGCCAGTCCGCGAGGAAACCTTCGATGCCCTTGTCGGTCAGCACGTGCTTGAATAGGTCATGGATGACCTTTGGCGGCGCAGTCATGACATCGGCTCCGATGCGAGCACTCTCGAGTACATGGACCACATGGCGCACGCTGGCGACGAGGATTTCGGTTTCGAAGGCGTAATTATCGTAGATCAGGCGGATGTCGCGGATCAGGTCCATCCCGTCAGTGCCATTGTCGTCATGGCGTCCCACGAAAGGCGAAACGAAAGTTGCGCCGGCCTTGGCGGCAAGCAGCGCCTGGTTTGCGGAAAAGCACAGCGTGACATTCACCATCGTGCCATCACCCGTCAGTGCGTTGCAGGTCTTCAGCCCGTCAACCGTCAGCGGCACCTTGATGCATACATTGTCCGCGATCTTGCGCAGGACTTCGGCCTCTTTCATCATCGTATCATGATCGAGTGCGACGACTTCCGCGCTGACCGGACCATCCACGATTTCGCAGATTTCCCTGGTGACTTCCATGAAGTCCCTGCCCGACTTGGCGATCAGGCTGGGATTGGTCGTCACCCCGTCCAGCAGACCGGTGGCAGCCAGTTCCTTGATGTCGGCGATTTCGGCGGTGTCGACGAAGAATTGCATGGCGGCGTGGTCCCTTGGTTTCGGCTGGCGGAGATTGCCTACTCTATAGGCGCGCTTGCCCGTATTCCGCCACCCGTCGCGGCGAAGTTTTCTTCCATTGCGTCACGCCGGGGCGCGCCGATCTCTCAGGCGCGCGTTTCCGTGAACCGGCCGTGGCGGCGATAGCGCACCATCCAGCGATCGAGGAACAGCGACAGCGGCTTGGGATCGACTCCCAACTTGTCGAGTTGCGGCGTGCCCTTGCTGGCCGTGCTGCCGCTCTCGAGCATGGCCAGCTGGTCTGAATTGATCGGCGTCAGCGGCAGGGCTGCGATGATCCTGGCAAGCGGATCGGGCATGGCGAAGAAAGTCCGCTGGCGCCCTTGGGCCTCGGCGATCATCTCGTTGATCTGCATCATCGACAATGCCTCCGGCCCGGCTGCCTCGTACGCCTTGCCGCCATGCCTGGCCGGGTCTTCGAGTGCGGCGACAATGCCCGCCGCCACATCATCGACCCATACGACCTGGAATTGCGATTCAGCGCCGAAAACCGGCATGAGCGGCATCATCTGCACCATATCGGCAAACATGGGCACAAGTCCCGCTTCCTCGCCGAATACCACAGACGGCCTGATGATGGTTGCCTTTGGAAATGCCTCGAGCACTTGCCGTTCGCCATCGGCCTTTGTGCGGTAATATCCGGTCGCGGCCTCAGGCTCGGCACCGATGGCGGAGATGTATACGAAACCCGTCGCACCGGTGTCGCGCGCGCATTTGGCGGCATGGCCAGCGCTATCGGCTTGCAGCGCTTGCTGGTCACCTTCGAATGTGCCGATCAGATAGACAACCGCGTCGGACCCCTCGACACAGGCTTCGATGCTGCGCTTGTCCATCGCGTTGCAGCGAGCGAACTGGAGCTGCCCTAAATTGGCCAGCGGCTTCAGCGAAAAGGCCTTCTCCGGTTCGCGCGCAGCAATGCGCACCCGCGCACCGCACTCGAGCAGATCCTGCGCCACGTGCGTTCCGATAAACCCGCTGCCACCGATCAGGGTGACGAGCTTTCCTTCGAGGGGGGAGGTCTTGGCCATGACTACCTACTTTGGCGGATGGAAATGAGTTGTGCGCCCGGTCCTATGCACAGGCACACAGCTGCGGGCAATGCCCCGATTACGTGCGGACCTCATTTCGCTTCGCTTCCGGAGTGGTGTTCAACGGATAAATCGAGAGTGCAGGAGCAAAAGCCACGTTGACTCAAGCCCAAGCCTGCCTTACTTGCGCGCCCCTACCACGCAGGCGGCATCCGATGACCAGCCTGCTCCGGTGCCCAGATGGCGGAATTGGTAGACGCACCGTCTTCAGGTGGCGGCGCTCGCAAGGGCGTGGAGGTTCGAGTCCTCTTCTGGGCACCAATACAACATTCCAAGATAGACCATAAGAACTCGACAAAACGGCAGAGTTCTGCCATTCTTGAGCCATTGTTAGTCCCGGAATGTCCAGCAAGATGCGATAACAGCCAGACCGGTTTTGGGGGCAACTTGGGGGCAAGTGGGCAATTTGGAATCCACCTGTCGAAGCGGATCTGCCCCCAAAACCGGTCTGGCTGTTATCCCAAACTCTTCTTGGGCTCCGACAAGGGAGTTGGATCATGGCCTTCACGAATGTCGCGCTGAATGCGCTCAAGCCAAAAGAAAAATCTTACAAACGAGCTGACGAGCGTGGGCTTTATATCGAGGTCATGCCAAGCGGCTCGAAGCTATGGCGCTTCAAATACCGTTTATATGGCGTCGAGAAGCGCCAATCCTTTGGTAGGTTTCCCGAGGTCTCGCTGGCCGAGGCGCGCAAACTGCGTGATGAAGCCAAAGCCCTTATCAGCGCCGGCCGCGATCCGGCGATCGAACGCCGCCAAGCTAAACTGGTCGCAGCGCTCACCGCAGAGACCACATTCAATTCTGTAGCGCGCGAGTTCATTGAAAAGATGGCAGCTGATGGGCGCGCCCAGACCACCATCGACAAGAGCCTATGGTTTTTGGAGCAACTCAAACCATTGCAGCCGCTTCCTGTTGGTCAGATCCGCCCGGCCGATGTCCTAGCCGCGCTCAAGCGCATCGAGGCTCAAGGTAAATATGAAACGGCGCGGCGGTGCCGCTCATTTGTGAGCAGAGTATTTCGGTTCGCAGTCGCCACTTTGCGAGCTGAGAACGATCCAGCAGCCGTGTTGAGAGGTGCGCTCAGGACCCCAAAGACAAAACATCACGCGGCGTTTCAAAAGCCCGAGCAGGTTGCCGACTTGCTCCGGTCTATTGATGAGTATCCGGGAAGTTTGATCACTCGGCTGGCGATGCAGATCGCGCCCCATGTGATGGCCCGGCCAGGCGAACTGCGCATGGCGGACTGGCAAGAGTTCGACCTAGAGAATGCCAAGTGGCGAATTCCGGCTGAGCGCATGAAGATGCGCAAACCGCACCTCGTGCCGCTCTCGAGGCAAGTGATCGCCTACCTTCGCGAACTTGCACAGCTAACCGGCCCAACCGGGTTTGTGTTTCCGGCGTTTCACACTTGGAAACGGCCGATGAGCGAGAACACCATGAACCAAGCGCTTCGCCGGATGGGTTATACCAAGGACGAGATGACTGCCCATGGTTGGCGCGCGACCGCCTCGACGCTGTTAAACGAGAGCGGCAAGTGGAACGAGGACGCCATCGAGCGATCGCTCGCCCACACAGACCGTAACCAAATCCGTGGCACGTACAGCCGCGGAACCTATTGGAACGAGCGAGTCGATATGCATCAATGGTGGAGCGACTATCTTGATCAGCTTCGCAATGGCGGTGCATTGATCTCCTTCGATGACACAGTTGATCCCACCGGTCAAAAAGTAGTGAACCTTGCGGCAAGGCGCGAGCGACGCTTGCGTGGCTGAGAGTGCCAAAGCTCTGCATGAGTGGCAGCTGTCAGACCGAGGTCGGCAAGAAATTGAACGCCGTTGGCCTAAACTTGATGTGAGGGTTACTGAGGCAGCAGCGCATATCTTCCGGCAACAGATGAGCATCCAAGAAGAACATGGCGACGCGAAGTGGGAAGATGAGGTGGCTCGCCTTACAAAGACGTCACAAGCATTCTTGACCGAGCTTGAGAACGCCCAATGGACCGCTTTTTCGTTCGGTCGAGTATCATTCGGTGGTCGCCAACTTTGGCTGCCGGAGCTTCTGACTAAATTCCTACGGGTTTTTGTAAGGCTTTCTACTGGATATCAAAAAGGCGGTCTGGAGAGGGACCGCCGACACATACCAGGTCCGCGCGCCGATTTTGTACTCAGGGTTTCCAAGCAGCTTGAGATTGTGGGCTATGGCATAACTGCCCGGGCAACTGATGATCTCGTTCGCGTGATGGATTTGCTCTTCGAAGAATCAGGTCACCCAGTCAAAGATCCGCGCAAGACGGTGGCCCATATCTTGAAACACGTGGGAACCGATTGAGCAAGCTGAGGGAACCGGTTCCCTGCTAATCCCTAGACGTCCGGTACGGTTTAATGGTGAATCAAGACGTCCGTCATTGAGGAACTACTATGCGTCTGATCCGACAGAGGCAACTTCGTCGACACCAGCGTTACGCCAAAGGAAGCAACGCAGGATGCGCTCCTCGGCATGGTCAGCCATATCAAGGACGACCGTAGCGAGGAGGATTTGCTTTTCGGAGCGCTTCTGCGCTGGGGCGTCGATATCACCCTTCCGATTGAGCAGCGCGAGCTGGCAGGGCGCAAAGTCTGGCTAGTCGATGCGCCGGAAGACGCAAGCGGTAAAGGCGCTGCGCTGATCGCCTGCTTCGCCAAGCCCGGCAGCAGCGGGAAGGGCGGGGTCGATACCGAACTGGCCGACGCTATGGCCGAGCTTGCCCCCTTGCGCGTCCTTTTCTGCGATGATGGCTTTGCGGACGACGCGACCAAGGAAAACGTCCACAGCCGCTTCCAGCAGCGCGCGCCCGACACCCAGGTCAGGGTGCTCTGAGCGCATGACCAGGCAGATATTCAAGCCGCTCGATTATCAGGCCAAGGCCGCGCAGGCCGTGGTCGATTGCTTTGCCGGGCAACCGCGCATCGAGGGCGTGCAGTACCAGATCGATCCGGGCAAGGATGCCGCCGCGCAATCGAGCATGTTCGAGGAAGGGCTGCGCAACGCGCCGCTCAAACTCTCCGACGCGGACCTGCTCGCAAATATCCGCAGCGTGCAGATGGCGCAGCACCTTCCGCCCACTGGCGAGCTTGCGACCAGCAAGGCTGCGCAGGTCAATCTCGACGTCGAGATGGAGACCGGCACGGGCAAGACTTATGTCTATATCGACACCATGTACCGGCTCTTTGCCGAATATGGCTGGTCGAAGTTCATCATCATCGTGCCGAGCATCGCGATCCGCGAAGGCGTGAAGAAGACGCTGGAGGATACCGAGGGTTGGTTCCATTCACTCTACGGCCACAAGATCCGGCACTTCGTTTACAATAGCGGCCAGCTCAACAAGCTCACCTCGTTCAGCGAGGATGGCGGGCTGCACTGCATGATCATCAACACGCAGGCCTTCACCGCCGATGTGCGCGCAGGCGATACCGGGCGCGGCGCAGGGCGGATCATTTTCGATACGCCCGACAGCTTCCAGAGCCGCCGCCCGATCGACGTGATCGCGGGCAACCGCCCGATCCTGATCCTCGACGAGCCGCAGCGGATGGAAGGCGCGAAGACGCAGGCTGCGATGACGCATTTCCAGTCGCCGCTGGCGCTGCGTTTCTCGGCGACGCACAGGACCCGCTACAACCTCGTCCACCGGCTCGATGCGCTCGACGCCTACAACCGCAAGCTGGTGAAGAAGATCCAGGTAAAGGGGGTGACGACCAAGGGCCTGCCGGGGCTCGACGGCTATCTCTACCTGTCGAACTTTCGGACCTTCACCGATGGTCGCAAGCCCGAAGCGAGGGTGATGATCGAGCATGGCCTTAAGGGCGGTCAGGTGAAGCGCAAGCCTGTCTGGCTGCGCGATGGCGACAAGCTGGAGGAGAAGTCCGGCGGGCTGGCCGAATATGCGGGCTACACCGTTTCCAACATCGACGTGACGCAGCGTACGGTCGAATTCACCAATGGCGAGGTGTTGGAGGAAGGTCGCGTTACTGGCGACACCAGCGAGAACGCCGTGCGCCGCGTGCAAATCCGCGAGACGATCCGCGCCCACTTCGAGCGCGAGCGGCTGCTGCATGCACGCGGAATCAAAGTTCTCTCGCTGTTTTTCATCGACGAGGTGGCGAAGTACCGTCTCTATGGCGAAGATGGAGAGAAGGAGAACGGCCTCTACGCTCAAATGTTCGAAGAAGAATACCAGCGCGCGCTCGACGAGATGAAAGAGCTCGACACGACCGACCAAGCCTGGCTGACTTATGTGAAGCGCGACCAGCCACATGAGGTGCACGACGGCTATTTCTCGATCGACAAGAAAGGTCACATGACCGATCCGAAGATCAACAAGACGGGCGACGAGAAGGGCGAGGCAAAGGACGAGTCTTCCTACGACCTGATCCTGAAGAACAAGGGCCGCCTGCTGTCGCTCGATGAACCAAAGCGTTTCATTTTTTCGCACTCTGCATTGCGCGAGGGCTGGGACAACCCGAACGTCTTTACGATCTGCACGCTCAAGCAGTCCGACCATGAAATCGGCAAGCGGCAGGAAGTTGGTCGCGGTCTGCGAATCAGCGTCGACGCACACGGCCACCGCACTGACGACAAGAGTGTCGTGCACCAGATCAATGTTCTCACCGTCATCGCCTCAGAAAGCTATGATGACTTCGCCAAGGCGCTCCAAGACGAAATGGCCGACGCGCTCAAGGGACGGCAGCGCGAGGCGACAGCGGCGTATTTCCAGACCCTGTCGATCACTACGCCAACGGGGTCGCAAGAAGTCACGCAGGCCGAGGCCTCAGAGCTCGAATACTGGCTGATTGGCGAGCGCTTTATCGATCCCGCGCGGCACATCACGACGAAGTGGCACGAGAACCGCGAAACCATTGCTGAAGCCGTTTCCGCAGGAGCTTCGGGCAAAATCGGGGAGGCATCGAGCGAAGCCCAGGCCATCTGGGCGAGCTTCCCCTACACCCTGCTAGAGCATGCCGCCGAGTACGTGGCATTAGTCGATACCGTATTTGACGAAACTGCGCTTCGCCGGATGACCGGGAATGGCCGAAAGACGGTTATGCCAGAGGTGCGCCGGAAGAATCTCGAAAAGGAAGCCTTCTTAGAGCTCTGGAATAGGATCAACCAAAAGGCGGTGTATTTCACAGATTTCGATACCGAGAAATTGATCGCGAGCGCCATAGCGCGGCTCGACAGCGACCTGACTGTGGATCGCCAAAGGATCATCGTGACGGGCGCGGAGCTAGGCACCGGCATTGGGGTATGACTTCCATCGTTAGCACGGCAAGACAAGCGATAACGGAGCTTAGCGGCGGCTGGAACATAGCGGCAAGCAAATAACTGCCCACGGTTTCCATTCGATGGCGAGGGCACTGCAAAATTTAAGCAGAAGGTGGTCACCAGATGCAATTGATTGCGCACTAGCTCACAAGGATGCAAACGCCTTGCGAGCTCCCTATCGTTGGGGCGTGCATTGGGCCGAGCGAGTGCAGAAGGCGCAATGGTGAAAAACTCTTGGACGATTTGCGAAACCAGGTTTGATCTGAGTTTCTAATCTACAGTAGGAAATCAGCCTCTGCGAGGTTCAGCGTGCCGTCGAGCCGGATGGCGTAATCGGCCTGAGCGTCGCCATCGACGTCCATGTAAACCATCGTGTTGCTCCCGACATGCTCCCAGCGCAGTTCTCCCGCAGTGCCGGAGAACGCAGCATCGGTGATGAATGTGAAGGCATCGTCCGCCCCGCCGAAGATCGCATCGACAAGGCTTAGGTCGATCTTGTCGCCCTGAAAATCGAGGAAGTCCTTGATCTGGTCTGCCGTGTTAGCGGTCAGCCCGGCGAAGTGCTCCTCGTCGAATACGAAGGT
>NZ_JBBNAX010000008.1:0-411402 GCF_037996805.1 Erythrobacter alti
CGGGCATGTAAGCCCAGCCTTCACGGCAAACCAACAAAACGGGGCCGGGAGAGCAATCTCCCGGCCCCTTTTGTTTGATGGCGGCCTATTAGCCTTAGTCCGTATCTGCGGGTGAGCGGCGAGTGCGATCCCAGCGCGCGCGGATCATGTCGGAGGTTTCGCGGCTGCCATCGTGGGTCCAGCCGGGTTCGCGCCACAAGTAGGAAAGCTTGTGCCGCCACGGCGCTCGCCAGACGTCCTTTCCGATTGCCAGCCATTCGTGGAATACCGCTTTCAGCACGTTGAAGCTGCCAAGCTGGTGGACGATCCCGTAACGAATGCGGTCGGCGTCGTCCTCTGGCGCAAATGTGCCGAAAAGCTTGTCCCAGATGATGAAAGTGCCAGCGTAGTTGCGATCGAGATAGCGAGCATTGACGGCGTGATGGACGCGGTGGTGCGACGGGGTATTCATCACCGCCTCGAACCAGCGCGGCATTCGCTTGATGGCCTCGGTATGGATCCAGAACTGGTAGATCAGATTGATCCCGCCGCAGATCAGAATCATCCCCGGTTCAAATCCGGCAAGAGCCAGTGGCAGGCGGAAGATGAACGACAGCGCGAAAAAGCCGGTCCAGCTCTGCCGCAGTGCGGTCGAAAGATTGTAGTGCTGGCTGGAGTGGTGGTTGACGTGGCTCGCCCAGAACCAGCGGACCCGGTGGGCGCTACGGTGGAACGCGTAATAGGCGAGATCATCCAGCACGAAGCAGAGCGGCCAGGCCCACCAGACCCAGCCTATCGACAGCGGGGAAAGCCCGTGTCCCCACACCAGCAGGGCCGCAACCGCTCCGCCGGTCAGGGCACCCGCCACCGTGCTGCCCAGTCCGATTGCGAGCGAGGTGGCCGTATCGCGCGACTCGTAGGCGTCGGCACGTCGTTTCCGTGCCCAAAGCAATTCTGCCACGACCAGTACAACGAAGACCGGGATCGCATAGGTGACGGGGTTGAAGTCCATAATCTCCTATTTAGCAGCGCTGCTGCTGTTCGCCCAGTTCGCCGCGGCTTCTCCGAGCCGGAGCGCGATTGGCTTCGCGCCGAGTATCGGGTCATCAATTTTGAGAGTGCCGCCGTCAACGCTGCTCTTGGCATCCGGTCCGAGCGGCCTTGCAATGAACTGTTTCCCATGCGGCACAAGCACGGCGAGGCGGTGCTCGCGGTCGCGGGCGATCGCGCCGCATCCTTTGGCATCGAGCGCGATCTCGTCAGCCTCGAATCCTCCGGGCATGAGTTGGAACAGCGACCGCGCCTCTGCTTCGCTTTCGAGCCGTCCGCCTTTCGAAAACCCCAGATAATGCGCAGCCACTACCAGAGCTGTAATTGCGGCCAACGAGCCGAAAAATTGCAGTAGTTGGGCGTCCATGGCAATTTCAGTCGCGCTCGCTCGCCAGCATCTCGAGCGTTTCTCGAACCGGGCTCACGTCGTATCCGGCACCAAGTGCCGCGGCAGTAATCGTGTTGGGATCGTCCCCCGCACTGGCGCGGGCAAGCGCCCAGAGGAATGTGGACCGCGTGCCCGATCGACAATAGGCAAGCACCTTGCCGTTATCTCCGGCTGAATCGAGCGCGTCGGTCATCGCTGCGACTTGCGCCTGCGAAAATCCCGAATGCGTGATCGGTATGGCGCGATAGTCCATGCCCTGCGCATTGACCGCGGCAGCGATCGCATCACCAGCCGGTTGTCCGGTTTCTTCGCCATCGGGACGATTGTTGATGACCATGACGAAGCCCTGCGCCCGGGCTGCCGCGATGTCTTCCTCGCTGATCTGAGGACTCGCCCACACCTTGTCCGTCAACTTGCGAAAATCACTCACCGATCATCTCCTTTACCGAAATCGTATGGCGGCAGTCCCATGCCAAGCCCTGTGACAACAATGCAAGATGTGCGGCAGAAGTCACCATTGACACAGGCCTGCAATCTTAAAGTATTCGCGTCACCCCGATTTTACGGCTATACCCTGCATCAGGAGTGGCGGGGAAAGTCCATCATTTCTGGGTTGGCGGATATTTCGTCTGCACCGCCAGCTGAATTCGAAGGACGGAATTGAAGGTTTTTTAGGTTCATGGGTTACGACAAAGGACGTCGCGGTCGGGGGCGTGACAAGCGCGATAATATCGGTGAAGACGGTTTCGATCCGTTTATGGACGGCGCAGCTCCTCCGCCGATGGATAGCGGCGGTTGGCGCGATGGCGGCAATGATCGCTTCGGCGGCGGCGGCGGTGGCGGAGATCGCTTCAACAATGATCGCGGCGGAAATCGTGGTGGTGGCTTTGGTGGCCAGCGCAGTGGTGGTTTCGGCGGCGGCGATCGCGGCGGCGCACCGCGTGGCGGCGGCGGCGGCGGTGGCGGCATGCCTGCCCAGGTCGTTGGCACCGGACAGGGCAAGGTCAAATTCTTCAATGCACAAAAGGGCTTCGGCTTCATCCAGCGCGATGAAGGCGGCGAAGATGTGTTTGTGCATATCAGCCAGGTCGAACGCGCCGGGCTGGAAGGTCTCGCCGAAGGGCAGGAATTGCAGTTCAACCTCGTCGATCGCGGCGGGAAGGTTTCTGCAGCAGACCTGCAAGTTGTTGGCGATGTGATCGAAGCAGCACCGCGTGCTCCCCAGCGTGAACTCACTGGCGAAAAAGCGGTCGGCACGGTCAAGTTCTTCAATTCCATGAAGGGCTTCGGCTTCATCACGCGCGATGACGGCAAGGAAGACGCTTTCGTCCACATCAGCGCTGTAGAGCGTTCGGGCCTGCAGGGCATCGACGAAGGTGATCGCTTTGAATTCGACCTGGAAGTTGACCGACGAGGCAAGTACTCGGCTGTCAATCTGGTCCCGGTTCAAGGTTGAGCCACGTGTGACCAGGCGGCGGCCCGAGTTTGACCGGTCGCCTGCTCCATCATAGAGAGAAAGTCATAAGGCGGTCGGTCCCACGGGCCCGGCCGCCCTTTCTCTTTGTTTGCTTTTTAAGGATCTTCCGCGATGTCGATTACCCCGCTTATGCCCGTCTACCCTCGGTGCGGCGTTCGGCCCGTCCGTGGCGATCATTGCCACCTGATCGACGAGGACGGCACGCGCTATCTGGATTTCGCCTCTGGTATCGCAGTCAATTTGCTCGGCCACAGCCATGAAGGCCTGATCGGAGCCATCCAGCGGCAGGCGGCCACGCTCATGCATGTGTCCAACATGTATGGCAGCCCGCAGGGCGAGGAACTGGCCCAGCGACTGGTCGATAAGACATTCGCGGACACCGTATTCTTCACCAATTCCGGCGCCGAAGCGGTGGAGTGCGCGATCAAGGCGATCCGCGCTTATCACCAGCATGAGGGCAATGATGACAAGTTCGAGATCATAACCTTCAAGAATGCATTTCACGGGCGCACGATGGCAACGATCAGTGCTTCGAACCAGGAGAAGATGCACAAGGGGTTCAACCCATTGCTGCCCGGATTCCGCTATGTCGATTTCAACGATCTCGAAGGCGCAAAGGCGGCGATCGGCCCGAATACCGCAGGCTTTCTGGTCGAGCCGGTGCAAGGCGAGGGCGGCATCCGGCCTGCCACGCAGGAATTCATGAAAGGTCTGCGCGATCTTGCCGATGAGCGCGACTTGATGCTGGCGTTGGACGAAGTGCAATGCGGCGTCGCTCGCACAGGTACGCTCTACGCCTACGAACAATACGGGATCGAGCCGGATATCATGGCCAGCGCCAAGGGTATCGGTGGCGGTTTCCCGCTCGGCGCCTGTCTCGCCTCCGAAAAGGCGGCGCGCGGCATGGGTTTCGGCACGCACGGTTCCACCTATGGCGGCAATCCGCTGGCCATGGCCGCTGGCATGGCCGTTATGGATGCGGTGGCGAATGACGAATTCCTCGCCGAAGTGCGCGCCACGGGAGAGCGCCTGCGTGGCCGGCTTGAGCAGTTTATCGGTAATTATCCCGACCTATTCGAGGAGGTCCGTGGAATGGGACTCATGCTTGGTCTGAAGATGAAGAGCGAACCGCGACCCTTCATGGTTCATTTGCGCGACAATCATCAGTTGCTGACGGTGGCTGCAGGCGACTCGACACTGCGGCTGCTTCCGCCACTGGTTATCGGCGATGCCGAGATCGACGAATTCTTCGACAAGCTTTCCGCCGGTGCGGCAAGCTACAAGCCGGCCGAGAGCGACTGATGACGACCAGGCACTTCCTCGACCTGTCCGATGCGGGCGGCGACACGATTGCTGCGATGCTGTCCGACGCGCTCGACCGCAAGACCGCGCGCAAGAGCTGGCCGAAAGGCAAGGCTGACAGTGATGCGCCGCTCGCAGGCCGAGTTCTGGCAATGGTGTTCGAAAAGAACTCGACGCGCACCCGCGTGAGCTTCGACATGGCGATGCGTCAACTCGGCGGAAGCGCCCTCATTCTCGATGCCGGCACGTCGCAACTGGGCCGCGGCGAATCCATCGCCGACACAGCTCGTGTCCTCAGCCGGATGGCCGATGCGATAATGGTGCGGACAGACGATCACGCCAAAATCGAAGAGATGGCGCGCCACGCGACAGTTCCGGTCATCAACGGCCTGACAGACCGTTCGCACCCGTGCCAGATCGTCGCCGACTTGCTGACTGCGATCGAGCACCGCAAGGCCCTGCCGGGGCTCGAGGTGGCATGGTTTGGTGATGGCAACAACGTGTTGCACTCGATCTTGGAAGCTGCCGCTCTGATGAAGTTCAACGTGCGCGTCGCAACGCCTGCAGGGTACGAACCAGAAGAGGAATTCATCGAAATGGCGCGCGCTGCCGGGTGCACGGTAACATTGACGCAGGATGCCGGGGCAGCCGCAGCAGGTGCGGATGTCATTGTGACCGATACGTGGGTTTCGATGGGACAGGCCGACACCTCGGAAAAACTCGCGGCGATGCAGCAATACCGTGTTGATACGGCGTTGATGGCACGCGCGAAATCAGATGCGATCTTCCTCCACTGCCTGCCCGCTCATGTCGGCGACGAGGTTAGTGAGGAAGTTTTCGAAGGCTCCCAGTCGGTCGTCTTCGATGAAGCAGAGAACCGCATTCATGCGCAAAAATCGGTCTTGCTCTGGTGTTTTGGCCTGCTTGGCTGACACATCTTCCAATGGCGCGCATGCTCCCCATATTCGCGGGCATGAGCCAGACACCAAGTCAGACCTTCTCCGATCAACTCCTCAGCTTCACCATTCCCGAACGCGATTGTCGCGGTCGGGTGGTGCGGCTGGGCCCTGTGCTCCAGGATATCCTCGGCGCACATGATTATCCCACTGCGCTGACACATTGTCTGGCAGAGGCACTGGTGCTCACCGTGCTGATGGGAGGGTTGCTGAAGGATGATGGCGACCAGCTCACCATGCAGGCGCAAAGCGAAGGCGGCTTGGCCAATCTGCTGGTGTGCGATTATCGCGCCGGGGAGTTGCGAGGCTATCTCGAGCACGACCGGGCGCGCGATAGCGAGGCCGGGGCCAGCGCATCGCTGGAAACCCTGTTCGGCAAGGGACATCTTGCTATCACCTTCGATATCGCGCGTTCCGGCAAGCGATATCAGGGAATCGTGCCACTTGAAGGTGAATCATTGTCGGCCGCGGTGGAAAGCTATTTTGCCCAAAGCGAGCAAGTGCCCACTTTGATCAGAACCGCAGTCAAATCTGGGCCCGAAGGGGTCTTTGCCGCCGGGTTCCTCGTTCAACACCTGCCGGAAGGTGAGGAGGGGCGAGAGCGCCTCCACGCGCGGCTCGATCACCCCGAGTGGGAGCATGTCTCGATCATGGCCGAGAGCCTCCGCCACGAGGAGTTGGCGGACAACAGCCTACCGTTGGAGGATTTGATCTGGCGCCTCTATCATGAGGAAAGTGAAGTCCGCGTGCTGCCTGGTGCGCAGATATCCAAGGGCTGCCGATGCACGGTCAACCATTTTGAAGACGTGCTTGCCCGCTTCCCCAAGGAAGACCGTCGTGAAATGGTAAATGATGACGGGATAATTGTTGTCGATTGCGCGTTTTGTTCAAAGAAGTTTGCGATCCAGGACTGAACTTTCCAGCACAAGAACGACTCGTCGCTCAATAAGTGCAATTGGTCGTTCAGCTTTTGTCTGATATAGAGCATCGACACATGATCAAATTACCGAACATACCCAACGCTGTTACAGCGAAGGTTGCAGTGGGCGCCATTGCGGCCTTGTTTGCTGTCTTCCCGGCCTCCGCGCAGGCGCCAGGTCTTGCCATGCTGAATTCGCTGGATCGCGGCGGCTGGACACTCAATCTGCGCAATAGCGACCGCGATACGCGCATTTGCGTCAGGACGGGGCGCGAGTTTATTCAACTCCGTCATCGTCAGCCCGGTTGCGAGCAGTTCGTTGTCGAGGATGGTCCAACGCAGGTCACCGTGCAGTACACTTGCCGCGGCAACGGATATGGTCGCACGACGATTCGCAAGGAAGGCAGTGCTCTCGTTCAGGTTCGGAGTCAGGGTATCCAGGGTGGCACGCCCTTCTCGTTGGAAGGCGAAGCCCGGCGGACCGGCAGCTGTTAAGAGACACACTCGGGCTTGTGGCCCACGTGCTTGACGATTAGCGAGACCGGATGTCAAAAACCGGAAAAATTGCCACCATTCTTCTTTCGGGCGGACTGGATTCAATGGTCACAGCAGCGATGGCGCGCGAAAGCGGGTTTGCGCTGCACGCGCTGACCATTGATTATGGTCAGCGGCATGTCCGAGAATTGCAATCCGCTGTCAGCATTGCAGAGAAGCTGGGCGTGAAGCGACACGTCACCCTGCCTCTTGATTTACGAGAGTTCGGCGGAAGTGCACTGACAGCGGACATCGATGTACCGAAGACCGGCGTAGGCGAGGACATCCCCGTCACATACGTGCCTGCAAGAAACCTGCTGTTTCTCGCGCTGACGACTGCATTTGCTGAAAGCTCGGGTTCGAGCGATATTTTCATCGGGGTGAACGCGCTCGATTACTCCGGCTATCCGGATTGTCGACCGGAATTCATTGCGAGTTTTGCCGAGACTGCGCGGCTCGGCACCAAACAGGGCATTGAAGGCGATGCCTTCGAAATCCACGCCCCGTTGCAGCATATGACCAAGGCGGACATTGCAAGTGAATGCGCGCGCTTGTCGCTTGATCCGGCCTGGAGCTGGTCGTGCTACGATCCTACGGCAGAAGGGCTGGCATGCGGTCTGTGCGATAGCTGCCGATTGCGACGCAAGGGCTTTGCCGACGCACGCGTTCCGGACACGACGCGCTATGCAGCCGATCCTGACGAGTAAGGCCTAACCGCGAGTAACGACGCCGCAGGCTACCCGGCCGCCCGCTGCTCCGGCCGGATCACTGCGATAATCGTCCGCGCCTTCATGTACGACAATTGCCGTACCGTCGCTGTCGAATAGATTGTTTGTGACCGCGCTGACCGTGCCACGCAAGATCGTGCTCATTGTTCCGGATCCATCGGCTGATATGGAAACATTTGGCAAGTCACCTAAGTGCGCGCCACGCGGATTGAGCGTGCCATGTTGGTTGTTGCCGGGATTGAGATGTCCGCCTGCAGAAGTGAAATCCCCCGCGCTGCAGTTGCCCACGCCATGCAGGTGGACTGCGTGCGTGCCCTCTGAGAGTCCGGCAAAGCTCGCATTAAGTGTCACTTCACCGCGGAGCGAATACATCCGCGCCGTTCCCACTTCCGTGCCTTGACGATTCAGTATTGTGGCAGACGCGATTTGCGTGGCTGCGCTCTCGTAGACTGTCTGGCAACCGGTCAGAGCAAGCAATGCAATCGGGGCAGCGGCAATGATGGTGAGTCTTGGCATCGTATCATTCCTTTTCCTGTCATGCGCTGTAACACAACAGCTTGAGAAAAGGTCCCCTCAGCTTCCTGGTATCACGCCTGAATTGACCAAGGCTGCAATCAGCTGAGAAATCGCATTTCGCGCTTCAACATCCTCGTTCGCGCCTCCCACAGGAGCCGAGATTGCAGCTGAGCGCAACCATTCTCCATCGAAGTGAGCGACCGCGCCGCTACTCGCATCGAAGACCCGCATTCCTCGCGTCGGCACCGCAAACAACCAGTTTCCTGCCTGCCGCAATGCGATCTCGCCTGCATGGCCAGACCATTCGCCGGTCGGTTCCGGGCCAATGATCCAGCTATCACCGTCATCGGCCGCGGCGGGGGGGCATTGGCCTCTCCCTCGACTGCAGGATGCAACAGCCCGTCGATACGCGCCATAGCCTCGTTGATCGTAAACTCTTTTTGCGCCTGGGCGACAAGCATGGCTGTGTTGTGGTCCGCGTAGGCTCTCTGGTTCACCCGCCGAAAAGAGCGTTGCCTGCGCCCCGCCCGGCCATGTCAGGCGGCGCAGCGACGGCTCGAAAATCGGCCGGTCGTCACTGTCCCCGCAGCACGCGAGGATGCCGCTTTCGCCTTCCACCATGACCGCGCGTGCTTCACCGATGGAACGGGCGACCAGCGCGATGCGCGCCTCGTCATGCACTTCGGCAACATGCCTGACCCATTCGGCTCCGGCGCGGGTCTTGCCAAAGCCGCGTCCCGCGCAGATCAGCCACAGGCGCCATTGTGCGGACGGAGGCATCTGCTCCGCGCGAGCCCAAAGCGGCCAGTAATTTTCGAGCAGGTCGTTCTCTTCATCTGTCAGCTCTGCCAGAAACGCGCGGCGCTTGTCCGTGTTCAGCGTGGCGAGGGCCGCTCCGCGTTCAATCGCGGTCATTCGCGATTTCCCTGCGTGGCGCATCCTCGGCCAGAAGCCGTTCGGCCGCAGCGCGCCTCTCGCGCATCTTGTCCAGCTTGGCATTAAGGCTGGCGAGCACCGTTACACGGTCACGCTTGCCGCGGCGCGCCTTCTCGCGCGCCACCGACTCCTTGTGCGCGGCGAGCAGGCGAAGCGCATTGGGAATGTCGAACTTGGTGTCTCCTGCCGAGGTGCCGAAGCGCAGCCGCTCGAGCGTTTCCATCTCGAGGTGCTCGTACCCCTCAAGCAGTGCCGCGCCCCATTTACGGCGGAACTCGGGGTCCTCGCGCCGGTGCTTGTAGACATAGGAAGTCATCGCACCGCACTTCGTCGCTGCCTTGGTCACGTTGGAAGTTTCGGCAAGCTCTTCCAAGAAAACAAATTTCCAGTTCTGGGCGAGGTTCTGGTGCTTCTGGTCTTTCCTTGGTTTCACTCTCTTTGCCATGCGATCCCGTCCTTCTGGCGCGATAGGTGCCGGACACGAAAAAGGGCGGCTCCCCTGCGGGACCGCCCTTTTTGCCATCGTGCTGCCGACTCGGTTTATCGCGATGTTCCGTTTCTCTAACCAAACAGTGTCACGATGTCAATATAAAAGTGCCAAATGGGTTAGTTTGTAGGACTTGCGCCGCGCGTTGGGCTGGCCTAGTGGCGCGCAACACTGGCGCAAAACGGGATAATCACGCGATGATGGGTATGCTGCGCGGTCTATATGACTGGACCATGGCCAAGGCTGCCCACCCCAAGGCGGAGTGGTGGCTGGCCTTCTTCGCCTTCGTCGAGTCGAGTTTCTTCCCCATCCCTCCGCACCCGCTGCTCGGCCTCATGTGTCTGGCCGAACCGAAGAAAGCGATCCGCTTCGCGCTGGTGTGTACGGTCGCATCGGTCCTGGGCGGCCTGTTCGGCTATATGATCGGATACTTCCTTTACGAAGCCGTGGGGGCGTGGCTCATCGGCGCACTTGGCCTGACCGAAAGCTTCCCGGTCGCCGCCTGCTATATCCGCGAACAGGGCGCGGCAGCCGTGTTCCTGGCCGCAGGAACTCCGATACCCTTCAAGCTGATGACCATCACTGCCGGCTTCATCGAGATGAACCTGCTGACCTTCTTGCTTGCCGCGATCGCGGGCAGGGCGCTGATCTTCATGGTGGTTGGCGTATTGTTCCAGGTCTTCGGCGCGCCGATCAAGCGGATCATCGACGAATATCTGGGCACCGTGACGACGATCTTCGTCGTACTTGTGGTAGGCGGGTTCATCGCCCTCACGCAGCTTGGCGGGGGCGGAGAAGGCGACGCGTCGGACCATCCCTGCACCCAGGCAGCGAGCTCCGAACGCTAATAATTCGACTATTATCGAAATAACGCTTGCAAATCCGATTTATGTTTCGATAATAGTCGAAATGAAATCGGATGATGCAATCGCCGCGCTTTCTGCGCTCGCCCATGACCACCGGCTCGCGGTGTTTCGCCTGCTCGTGCAACAGGGGCGTGAAGGGCTTGCTGCGGGGACGATCGCCCGAATGCTCGACCTGCCCAATTCGTCGCTATCGTTCCATCTCGCGCAATTGCAGCAGGCAGGCATCGTCTCGCAACGCCGCGAAGGGCGCTCGCTCATCTATTCCGCTGACTACGCCGCGATGGAGGCTTTACTGGGCTTCCTGACCGAGAATTGCTGCGAAGGCGCCGAATGCGCGCCAACGGCACGCCAGAGCAAGGAGCAATGCAATTGAAACGGATGCACGTCCATGTTGGGGTCAAGGATCTCGAGGCCTCGATTGCCTTCTACAGCGAACTGTTTGCAGCGCAGCCTGCGGTGCAAAAGCCCGACTACGCAAAGTGGTTGCTCGACGACCCGCGACTGAATTTCGCCATCACGCAGGGGCATACCGACCGCGGGATCGAGCATCTCGGCATCGAGACGGATTCGTCTGACGAACTCGCCGAAGTCTATTCGCGCCTTGAACGCACCGAATCCGAAGTCCTCGAAGAAGGGCATACGACCTGTTGCTACGCCAAGTCGGAAAAAAGCTGGATTGCCGATCCTGACGGCGTGCTGTGGGAGACATTCCACACCAGCGGCGAGGAAACGGTTTATGGCGCGCATCCCAAGGACAAGGGCCTGCCTGCCTCCGCCCGCCCGAGCAATGTTTGCTGCCCCGGCTGACCAACCATGCGCAACATCCTGTTCCTGTGTACCGCCAATTCGGCGCGCTCGATATTGGCCGAAGCGATCCTGCGCGATCGCGGCAATGATCGCTTCACCGCATTCTCGGCCGGCAGCAAACCGCGCGGCGAGCCCAATCCGCTGGCTTTGCAGTTGCTGGAGGCAAAGGGCCATGACATCGCGCATCTATCTTCCAAGAACTGGGACAAGTTCGCAGTCCCCGGTGCGCCCGTGATGCACGCGGTGATTACCGTGTGCGACAATGCCGAGGGCGAGAGTTGCCCCATATGGCCCGGCCACCCTGTGCAGGCGCATTGGGGCATCCCCGATCCGGCAGGCATCGCGGCTGACGGCAGCCACATCGACGGCGACCTTGGCGGCTTCGAAACCGCCTATCGCCGCCTGGCGCAGCGTGTTGATGCAATGCTCGCACTGGATGAAGACTCGCTCGGCGACCGCGAATGGCGCGATGCGCTGAGCCGGATCGGCCAACAATCGGAAGGGGCCGGTTGATGGCGCTTTTCGAGCGGTACCTGTCGCTGTGGGTAGCCCTCGCAATCGGTGCCGGAGTCACGCTTGGCCTAGCCGCGCCGGGCTTTTCGGCGACATTGGCGCAGCTCCAGTTCGCCTCGGTCAACCTCGTGGTCGCGGTGCTGATCTGGGCGATGATCTACCCCATGATGGTGGCGGTAGATTTCTCCAGCATTTCGGAAATTGGACGCAAGCCCAAGGGCCTGATCATCACGCTGGTGATCAACTGGCTAGTGAAACCCTTTACCATGGCGGCGCTGGCCGTGGCATTCTTCGACTACATCTATTCCGGGATCATTTCCGGCGAGGATGCGCAGCAGTATATTGCCGGGCTCATTTTGTTGGGCGCTGCACCATGCACGGCAATGGTGTTCGTATGGTCGCAACTGACCAAGGGCGATCCGGCCTATACGCTGGTGCAGGTCTCGGTGAACGATCTGATCATGATCGTGGCCTTCGCGCCGATTGTGGCACTGCTGCTGGGCGTGACCGACATCGTCGTGCCATGGGATACGCTGCTGCTATCGGTAGTCCTGTTTGTCGCGATCCCGCTGCTGGCAGGATGGCTGACCCGCAAATATCTCATCGGCCGGTCGGAAGGTGACGATCAGGCAGTTGACGACTTCGTGGCCCGCTTGAAGCCGTTTTCCATCATCGGTTTGCTGGCGACCGTGGTCTTCCTGTTCGCATTTCAGGCCGAAACGATTGTATCACGGCCGGTGTTGATCGTGTTGATCGCCATCCCCATCATCATCCAGTCCTACGGTATATTCGCGATTGCCTATGCGGCAGCATGGGCGTGGCGTGTTCCGCACAACATCGCCGCGCCTTGCGCGTTGATCGGAACGTCCAACTTCTTCGAACTGGCAGTTGCGGTTGCCATTGGTCTGTTCGGACTGTCGAGCGGCGCGGCGCTTGCCACGGTGGTCGGGGTGCTCGTGGAGGTACCGGTCATGCTGTCACTGGTGGCGCTGGCGAATCGTTCCCGCAGTAGCTTTTCCCGGTAGCTGGCTCGTTACCCCTCGAACCGGGTTTCCAGCGTGATTTCCGCATTGAGCAATTTCGAGATCGGGCAGCCCGCCTTGGCCTCGGCCGCCAGCTTCTCGAATGTCGCCTGGTCCATGCCCGGCACCTTGCCTTTGGTGGAAAGCGCGGACTTGGTGACAGTGAAACCGTCACCGTCCTTTTCCAGCGTGACTTCCGCGCTCGTGACTACCGAGCCATCGCTGTGCCCAGCGTCGGCAAGCTTGAACGAGAGCGCCATCGTGAAGCAGCTCGCATGGGCCGCAGCGATCAATTCTTCAGGGTTGGTTCCCGGCGCATCCTCGAAACGCGTGTTGAAACCATAGGGCTGCGCCGCAAGCGCTCCCGATCCAGTCGAGACATGGCCTTTGCCGCTTTTGCCGAGGCCCTGGTAGGTTGCGCTGCCTGAGTTCGTGATCTTCATGGTAGAATTCCCTTCTTCCCAAAGACGATTGGCGAACGGCGGCAGTTCCCTAAATGATGCCCACGGCCTTGCCGGCGCGCTCGAACATACCGAGGATCGTCTCGACCTCTTCTGCGCTGTGTTCTGCGCAAAGTGAACAGCGAAGCAGCGTCATGTTGGCAGGAGTGGCGGGCGGGCGCGCGAGGTTGACGTAAAGCCCTTCCTGCAAAAGCGCCTCCCACATCGCCGCGCCCTTTTCCAGGTCGGGCATGATGACGGCGATGATTGCGCTCTGCGGCTCATCGGTGCCGAGGGTAAAACCAAGTTTTTGAAGCCCGCTGTGCAGGTTTTTCGAATTTTCCCACAAATGCGCTCGCTTGTTCGAGCCATGCATCAGCTTGCGGATGCTGGTCGCAGCGGTCGCCACCACGCTTGGCGGAAGCGATGCTGTGAACACGTAAGGGCGGCACACCAGACGCATGATCTCGAACTTGGGATGGTTCGAAACGCAGAAGCCGCCCACCGTGCCAACGCTCTTTGAGAAGGTGCCGATAATGAAGTCGCAATCGTCGATTACTCCGGCCTCTTCGCAGACCCCGCGGCCATTTTCGCCGATAAAGCCCATCGAATGCGCCTCGTCGACCAATACCATCGCGCCGTGCTTCTTGGCGATAGTGACCATTTCCCTGAGCGGCGCGACATCGCCCAGCATCGAGTAGACGCCTTCGAGAATGACAAGCTTGCCCGCCCCTTCCGGAACGCGCTTGAGGCGCTTTTCCAGCGCCTCCACGTCGTTGTGCTTGAACGGCACGACCTCGGCGTTGCCCATCGCGCAGCCATCCCAGATGCTGGCGTGGCTATCGATATCGAGGATGATGTAATCGCCCTTGCCAGCGATGGTCGAGATGATCCCGAGATTGGCGAGGTAGCCGGTCGAGAACACCATGGCATGGTCCATGTCATAGAATTCGCGCAATGCCTCTTCGCATTCACGATGGCCCTGATAGGTGCCATTAAGGACGCGGCTGCCGGTGGTGCCGGTGCCGAAATCGCGCAGTGCCTGTTCGCCTGCCGCGATGACATCGGGATCGAAAGTCATGCCCATGTAATTGTAGGTACCGAGCAGAATCGTGTCGCGCCCGTTGCAGATTGCCCGGGTCGGCGAGAGCACTTTTTCCATCACCAGCGAGAAAGGATCCTGAACGCCGCTCGCCAACAGGTTTGCGCGCATCGCAATGATGTCGTCGAATTTGGAGAAGAGGTCCTGGCCCTCACCCTCCAGCTCTTGCGGCTGGTCAGCCTGCATCACGCCCTCGCTCATGTTGAAATTACTCCGCCACCATTTTGGTTACAGCATCGACCAGCTGGCCGTACGACTCGATTTCTGCCTGCTGGTTCATGGAGATGATGATGTCGAACTCATCCTCGATCGCGGCGACGAAATCCATTACGGTCAGGCTGTCGAATTCCATATCGCCTGCAAAGGTCGTCGAGTCGTTTATCTCGACGCCCTTCTTGTTGAACGGCTCCATGATGGAGCGGATTTTCGTATCGACTGCGGCACGGTCCATGAACGGTCCAATCCTTGAAAGTGTTCTTTCCCGAAATTTTCGGGGCTATCGCAGCGGCAAAGCTATACCGCCGCCGCTTGTCAAGCGTGCGGCGTAGTGGCAGCGTTGCCGCCCTGTCCTGCAAATCATGCCGAGGGGGGCACGCAATGGACGACACGACACTGGTGTCAGACGATACGCCATCGGGCAAGGCCACACACGGCCCTGTAACCTACAGCCAGAATTCAGTGCACATGCTGCGCACCGTGCAGAACAATACGCTCCAGCTCTCGCAGATGGCCGATCAGAAAGCGTCCATACTTATGGGGGCGACGTTCCTGGTGTTCTCTATCGCGGTCAGCCGGTCGCTGGTCGGCGAACTGCCATGGTCGCTGGCGATCCTGGCACTTTTCGCCTTCCTCAGCTCGTTGCTCGCGGTACTGGCCGTGCTCCCGTCAGTCCGCCAGCCGCAAGCGCCGTCGAAGGCCAATCCGCTCTTCTTTGGGCATTTCTCTGCGATGGACGAAGACGCGTGGCAGCAACAGATGCTGGCCGCCCTGGAGGCGGATGAGACCGTATTTCGCGCAATGCTGCACGATATCTACCAGAATGGAATCGTGCTGCAGCGGCGCAAATACCGCTTTCTCGGCTATGCCTACCGGGTCTTTATCGTGGGGCTGGTGGTCACTCTTGCCAGCTTCGGCATCGAGTTCGGCAAGGCGCTTTAGGCGGCCTTTTCAACCAGCCCTTTCACAGCGGCCATGAACGGACCGATGCTTACCGGCTTGGAAAGATAGCCTTCCGCGCCAGACTCGCGAATGCGCTCCTCATCGCCCTTGCCGGCATAGGCGGTCACTGCCAGCACGGGTACGGCGAAAAGATCGTTGTCGCTCTTGAGCATGGCGATCAAATCAAGACCGGACACGTCCTGTAGCTGTATATCCATTACCACGAGATTGGGAGCGAAGATGCGGGCACGTTCCAGCGCAAGATTGCCATCGGCCACCGGCTCGACCGAAAACCCGCCTGCCTGCAATACGTCGCAGAAAAGTTTGCGGTTCAGATCGTTGTCCTCGACAACAAGGATTCTCTTCGTCATTGCGCCCCCGATGGCTTCGTCTGACCTGCCTTGATCGTAAGCCTTCACCTCGCCCTTACCCTGAAACGGGGCATGTTACAATTCACTCTGATCGTAAACAAATGTATAAACACGCTTCCGAAATGGCGCTCGCCGCCCTTGGCTGGATCCTCGCCGATCAGGCGCGCGCCGAACGGTTCCTCGATCTGACAGGCCTGACGCCGGACGGATTGCGCGCAGGCGTGGGTGACGCATCGACGCACCGCGCGATTTTCGATTTTCTCGCCGCGCACGAACCTGATCTGGTCGGCGCGGCCGAAGCGCTGGATGTGGAGCCGCAGGTCCTGATCGCAGCGCAACAGGAGCTGTCAAGATGAGCCGCCCGTTACTGGTCACCGATTGCGACGAAGTGCTGCTGCACATGGTGCGCCATTTCCGCGACTGGCTCGACAGCGAACATGACATCGACTTTTCGCTCGAGGGTAATCCTTTCGCGCAGTCGATGACGCGCCGCGGAGAGGGCGACCCGATTGACGAGCGTGAGATGTGGCGATTGCTCGGTGGATTTTTCGACACGCAGATGGACAAGCAGCTGCCTATCGCGGGAGCGCTGGAGGCCATTGCCGAATTGCAACGCGATGCCGATGTCGTCGTGCTCACCAATCTTACCGATGAACGCAACGCGGCCCGCACGCAGCAATTGCGAAAGCTCGGCATGGAGGCGCGGGTATTTACCAATCAAGGCCCCAAGGGCGCTGCGTTGAAGCGCATCGTCGAAGAGCATGGGGCGCGGCGGGCGGTCTTCATCGACGATATCGCGCAGCATCACGCCTCTGCCAAAGCCGAGATTCCGCACGTCCGGCGGCTGCATCTGTGCGGCGAGCCCGCGATCGCGCCGCATGTCCCCTGTGCCCACAGCGTCGGCGATGCCCACGCCCGGATAGACAGTTGGGACAAGGCTCTGCCATGGGTGCGCGAAGCATTGCATTCAGGAGATTGAGATGAGTATCGAAGCGCGCTTGACCGAATTGGGAATTACCTTGCCGCAGGCTGCAGCGCCCGTAGCATCCTATGTGCCCGTGGTAGTCGCGGGCAATATCGCGCATGTATCGGGACAGCTTCCTTTCGTTGACGGAGAATTGGTCACCGGACGGTTAGGCGAAGATGTTTCGCTTGAGGACGGGCAAGCAGCCGCACGGGCATGCGGGCTGATGATCCTTGCGCAGCTCAAGAACGCGGGAATAGAACTCGACCGCGTGGAGCGGATCGTCAAGCTTGGCGCATTCGTCAATTCGACCGGCGATTACACCGACCAGCCCAAGGTCGCCAATGGCGCGTCCGACCTGATGTTCGATGTGTTCGGCGAAGCCGGGCGCCATGCTCGCGCTGCGGTCGGCGTACCAGCATTGCCGCTGGGAGCTGCGGTGGAAGTCGATGCGGTAATTGCCCTTGCCGATGGCTGAAGCGCCCGCATGGCTGACGCGGCAGGCCTATGCCCATCGCGGCCTGCATGATGGCGAGATTCCGGAAAACTCGCTTGCCGCCTTTACCGGTGCGATCGAACGTGGGCTGGGTATCGAGTGCGACCTGCGGGTCAGCATGGATGGGCGGGCGATCGTCTTCCATGACGCCGAGCTGGAACGGCTGACCGGCCAGGCGGGTGTCCTGGCCGGGATGACCGTCGGTGAGCTGACTGCGCGCGAACTCGGCAAGAGCGCCGAGAAAATCCCGACCTTGCGCGATATGCTGGATCTTGTGGCGGGCCGGGTGCCGCTCCTCCTTGAACTCAAGACCGATCGGCGAGAAAGCGTGCAAAAGCTGTGCCGCGCTGTGCGCCGCGATGTCGAAGGCTATGGCGGGGAAGTCGCGGTGATGAGCTTCGATCCGCGCATCGCCCGATGGTTCAGCAGCCGTATGCCGGACTTGCCCCGCGGCCTGGTGGTCACCGAGGAAGATGGGCGCACGCTTTCAGGCGCGGTCAAGCGGCATTTGTCGCTGTGGCAGGCCCGCCCCCAATTCCTCGCCTACGACATCCGCGACCTGCCCAGCCGCTTCGCCACGCGCCAATCGCAGGCGGGATTCCCCCTCCTGACCTGGACGGTGCGCAATGCCGCGCAGGTCGATATGGCCCTCGATTGTGCCGCAGTACCGATTCTGGAAGGTGCAGGGGTGGCGGCATGGGAACGGGCTTCCTAGATTAGGCGAATGGCCGACGCCGCGCTGACTGCACGTATATATCCGTCCGTGAGTGACATCGCGCAAGCGGATTGGGATCGGCTGGCGGGCACTGCCAACCCCTTCGTGTCACATGATTTTTTGGCGACCATGGAGGATTCGGGCAGCGTTGGGCCGGGCACCGGCTGGCAAAGCGCGCCGCTAGTGCTGGAAGATGACGCGGGCCGTTTGCTTGGTGCCATGCCCAGCTATCTCAAACATCACAGCCAAGGCGAATATGTATTCGATCATGCCTGGGCCGACGCCTTCATGCGCGCGGGCGGTTCCTATTATCCCAAGCTGCAGATCAGCGCGCCCTTCACACCCGCGACGGGCCCGCGCTTGCTGGTCGGGGACCCGGCGCATGCCTTGCCCCTGTTGCGCGCTGCCGAGCAATTGGTCGCCAACAACGGCTGGTCGAGCGCCCATGCAACCTTTGTCGAGCCAGAACAGGTGCCGTTGTTCGCACAAGCGGGGTGGCTGGAGCGCGAGGATATCCAGTTCCACTGGAGCAATCGGGGTTATGCCAGTTTCGACGATTTCCTCTCCACGCTCACATCGCGCAAACGCAAGGAATTGCGCAAGGAACGTCGCGCCGCGAACGAGGGGATCAGGGTCGAGGCGCTAGGCGGGGCGGATATCCGGCCCGAGCATTGGGATGCCTTCTGGCTGTTTTATCAGGACACTGGCGCGCGCAAATGGGGCACTCCCTATCTGACGCGGACGGCATTCGATCTGCTGGGCGAGAGGATGGGGGATCGCATCCTGTTGCTGCTGGCATATAAAGACGATGCACCGATCGCCGGCGCGCTCAATCTGATTGGCGAGGATGCGCTTTACGGGCGCTATTGGGGTTGCCTCGCCGACAAGCCCTTCCTGCATTTCGAGCTATGCTATTACCGCGCAATCGACGCCGCGATCGAGCGGGGTCTGAAACGGGTAGAGGCCGGTGCGCAGGGTGGTCACAAGATGGCACGTGGCTACGAGCCTGTGGCGACCACATCGATGCACTATATCGCCGATCCCGGCTTCCGCTCTGCGGTTGGCGAATTCCTTGAAGCCGAGCGCCGCGGCGTGGCCCTGGATCGGCAATACCTTTCGAGGCGTATGCCGTTCCGCAAGGATTGATCAGGCGGCGCGGTCCATTCCTGCGCGCAGCCATTCGCGGGCGCGGCGCTGGGCTTCGCAGATATCGCGGGCGGTCATCTCGTCGGAAATGTCGGCGCGGCACCAGCTGGCAGCTTCGTGACCCTTGGAAGCGGCGAGGTTGAACCATTTGTGCGCTTCGATGAGATCGCAGTCCACACCGTGGCTTCCGGTCGAGAATGCTACGCCGAGATCGTAATAGGCGTTGATGTCCCCCTCGGCGGCTGCGGCCAGGCAGCTCGCGACCATCATGTCGGCACCGCTGGTATCGGCTGCTTCGACCTTGGCAAAAGTTTCGATCTTGGCAAGTTCCATGATCGTTAGTCCCCTGTTTGTGGCCAGGTCATCGATTGCCGGGCCTTCTGATCCCGATGTTTGTCCAACGTGGTCAATAATTGGTTAACGCGGCACATGATTTGTTAACACGCACTGGGTGAAGAAGCGCTTCAAAGCGCGAGGGAATGGTCGAATTTGTCGCAAGGACAGGCTTCTCCCAGATTGCCGCTTGTATGCAAAACGCGCGGCCCTTATAGGCGCGCCAAACCGAGCAGCCTTTGCAGCGCGCGTCGACAGACCCGGAAACCGGGCGGGCACCGTTGCAGCAGGGAAGGCTAATCGGATGGGATACCGGAGAACCAGATGGCCACTGCCACCTTTGACGATATCGACATCCTTACGAAGGCGAAGCGGGCCCTGCCGCGTGACTATGCGCCGACGGATGATGAAGAATACATGTCAGCCAAGCAGCTCAACTATTTTCGTGTGCTGCTGCTGGAGTGGAAGAAGTCTGTCGTCCTCGCCTCCGAAGGCACGCTGCAAAGCCTGCAGGACGGCCCGATCCGCGAACCCGACCTCAACGACAGGGCTTCGAGCGAAACCGATTGGGGTATCGAATTGCGCACCCGCGATCGCCAGCGCAAGCTGATCGCGAAGATCGATGCCGCGCTGCGGCGGATCGATGAAGGTGAGTACGGCTGGTGCGACAAATCCGGCGAGCCCATCGGGATCAACCGGCTGATAGCCCGCCCGATCGCCACGATGACGGTGGAAGCGCAGGCTGCGCATGAACGGCGCGAGAAGATTTCGCGCGACGACTGACCCGAATTGGGACAGTTTTACAATTGGCAGCGGCAATTAACTCGCGGTTAGCCTGTGCCCGCGCATGCCGGATCTTCAATTGCACGGTCCCATCGGCAAGGGATATTTCCTTGCGTGATGGCAGGATGCGTGAAGAAGCGAGGGTTGAATTTAGCACGATGAGCAATGTCGATACCCGCCAGGTCGGCCGTGACAGTCTCTTCCTGTTGGCACAGGTTCGTGTCGACGGGCAAGACACCCCCGTCCGCGTGAAGGTGCGCAATCTTTCTGCCGGCGGGATGATGGCCGAAGGCGAAGTACGCGTCATGCGCGGCGCGCATGTCGAGGTCGAATTGCGCAATATCGGCTGGGTCGATGGAAATGTGGCGTGGAAGCAGGGTAATCGATTCGGAATCGCCTTCGCCGAAGAGATCGATCCGAAAATCGCCCGCGCCCCGATTGACAGCACGGTCGACCACCTGATGGGCGACTTCGAGAAGCGAGGACCTCGGATCAACAGGCGCGAAAGAGAGCGATCGTTGCGCAAACTGTAACAGGTCATCCGGGCGTGCGAATCTTTTCCTGATCAAATCATAGCACCAGATCCAGCACGGGCGGTTGAAGCCTGCCCTGCCTCGGCCTATCGCCGCAATATGCTAGGCGCCACTCGCACCCTGAACACCCGTGTTCTAGCCCTCATACTGGGCTTCACGCTTCTTGGAGGATGCGGCAGCGGCAATGACGGCACGCTCGAAGTGGCGCTGATCGGCTCCGAAGACGTGGTGTTTTCGGATGGTATTCGCTTGTCGGCAGGCGCCCAATATGTACGCGCCGCGACCGACTCGGGGCTGGTTTCGCTGAACGAGAACGGCGATGTCATTCCCGCACTCGCCGAGACATGGTTGCCCACGGAAGACGGACTGAGCTTCATCTTCCGCCTGCGCAGCACCACATGGCCCGACGGCACCACGCTGACCGCTGAAAGCGCGAGCGAGGCGTTGATGGAAGCGATCGAGCGGTTGGACGGAACCTCGCTGGGGCAGGATCTCGCCGTGATCGAAGAGGTGCGGGCGATGGGGGGACGGGTGATCGAAATCCGTCTGTTCACGCCCGAACCCTATTTGCTGCAATTGCTTGCCCAGCCCGAACTTGCCCTGCGTACGGCTCGCGGCGGCACCGGCCCGATGGTTTTGACGCGTGGCGTCCTGAGCGAAGACGGATCCGATCGCGGTATGGCCTGGTTGAACTTCAAGCCACCGCCCGAACGCGGCTTGCCCGAGCGCGAAGATTGGGAGGAGGACGTTCGACAAGTCGAACTGGCCGTGGTCAATGCAGACGAGGCGATAAGGCTGTTCAACGCGGGCGAAGTCGAACTGGTACTGGGAGGCGACCTGGGTAGCCTGCCACTGGTCGATACCGGGCCACTTGCGACCGGCACCTTGCGCGTCGATCCCGTCATCGGCCTGTTCGGGCTGCAGGTGCGCACCGGCGTCGGCATGCTGAGCAACGCCGGTGTGCGCGAGGGCATTGCCATGGCAATCGACCGGGCGGCCCTGCTATCCCCCTATAATGTCGGCGGATGGGAACGCACAACGCGTCCCGTCGCGCCCGATTTGCCCGGCGATCCGGGCTTGGTGGCTGAACGGTGGAATGGCGAGGCAATCGATAGCCGCCGGTCCGAAGCGGCGGCGCGGATCGGTGCGTGGCGGCGCCAGTTCGATCAGGGGGACCTTGCGCAGCCGGTAGCTGTATCGCTCTTCATGCAGGAAGGCCCGGGCTGGGATCTTTTTCAGCAAAATCTCGCGGCCCAGCTTGCGAATATCAACATCCGTCTGGAACGCGCTCAATCGCTCGCGCAGGCCGATCTGGTCGTGGTAGACCGTGTCGCTCGCTTTCCTGCGCCTCACTGGTTCCTCAATCAATTCAATTGCTCTCTGAGGCGCGGATTGTGCAGCGAGGAAGTCGACAGGCTGGTGGCGCAGGCGTTGGCGCAAACCGACCCTGCCGTACGCGCCACGATGATGGCCCAGGCCGAGGCCGAATTGACGCTGGAAAACATTTATATTCCAATAGGCTCTCCGCTGCGCTGGTCGCTACTGCGCGGCAGCGTGGATGGCTTCGAGCCCAATGCCTATGCGTTCCATCCCTTGCCGCCGATGGCCCAGATACCCAGATAAGCGCCAAGGAGAGCAGCGCATATGGCCGAAATCGACAAGCCAATTGTCATCGAATCCGATCCCGTAAGGCCCGAAGCCATGGGATTCGACCTGCCGCTGGGCAATGATGTGCACTCGATCCGTCGCCGCATCGAAGCGATGGAAACCGTGCTTGAACGGGCATTCGTGATTCCCGGCATCAACCGGCCTGTTGGCCTCGATTCGATCATCGGCCTCGTCCCGATCGTGGGCGATATCATCGCCATGGGCATGGGCGCCTATATCGTGTGGGAAGCGCGCAATCTGAACATGCCCAAGTGGAAGCTGATGCGCATGGCCGGCAATGTCGCCTTCGACACCGCCGTGGGCGCGGTTCCCGTCGTGGGCGATCTGTTCGACTTCATGTTCCGCTCCAACACCCGCAACCTGCGTATCGTGAGGAAGCATCTCGACAAGCACCACCCGGAAAGTCGCATCATCGAGCAATAGCTTCGGCATAGTTTCATTCGTGACCGCTCTCGCCTAAAGCTGGCTCCATGGCCAAGAACGACGTCACCTACTCATCCTATCTCGATCTCGACCGCATCCTGTCGGCGCAGCATCCCGCGTCCGATGCGCATGACGAGTTTCTCTTCATCATCGTCCACCAGGCGAGCGAGCTGTGGCTCAAGCTGTGCCTGCACGAGCTGGAGGCTGCGCGCGAGTTGATCATCGCCGATGACCTCAGCCCCGCGTTCAAGATGCTGGCGCGCGTGGCGCAGGCGCAGCGGCAGCTGATTTCCAGTTGGGATGTGCTGGCGACGATGACGCCGCATGATTATTCGCTGGTGCGCCCGCATCTGGGGAAGTCGAGCGGCTTCCAGTCGGCGCAATACCGTCTGATGGAATTCATCCTCGGCGGCCGCAATCCCGACATGGTGACGATGCACGAAGCGGTGCCCGAAGTGGCCGCGAAGCTGCGCGCCGAGCTTGCCCGGCCAAGCCTGTATGGCGAGGTATTGCGGCTGCTGCGGCGGCGCGGATTTGCCATTCCTGATGGCGTGGTCGAGGCCGAGTTCGGCGGTCCGCACGAACCGATTGCGAAAGTTACCGAGGCGTGGGCGCAGGTCTATCGCGACCCAAAGACGCATTGGGACCTTTACGAACTGGCCGAAAAGCTGGTCGATCTGGAATACCACTTCCAGCGTTGGCGCTTCGGCCACCTCAAGACGGTCGAACGCGTGATCGGCTTCAAGAAAGGGACCGGCGGGACGGCGGGTATTCCCTATCTCGAAAGCGTCCTAAAGCTTGGCTTCTTCCCCGAATTGCTCGCCGTGAGGACCGAGCTGTGAGCGATCTGATGCAACAGGCAGAGCGGCTGGACGCCGCCGATCCGTTGGCGAAATGGCGCGGTGAATTCCTGCTCGATGAAGGCCTTGCCTATCTCGACGGCAATTCGCTCGGCGCGCTGCCCAAGGTGGTGCCGGCGCGGGTCGAAGAGGTGGTGCGCGAGGAATGGGGCGCACAGCTGATCGCCAGCTGGAACGATGCCGGATGGATCGACCTGCCGCAAAAAGTGGGCGGCAAGATCGCGTCGCTGGTGGGGGCGCAGGGCCATGAAGTGATCGCGGCGGACACCACCTCGATCAATCTGTTCAAGCTGATCTCTGCGGCGCTCGCGATGCGTCCCGGGCGCAAGCAGGTGCTGAGCGAACCGGGCAATTTTCCCAGCGACCTCTACATGATCGAGGGGCTTGAAGCACAAGGTCTTGCAGAGCGGCGGCTGGCCGAGCGCGGCAATATCGAGGCGGCGCTGGACGAGAACGTCGCGCTGCTGCTGCTAACCCATGTGCATTACAAGACAGGCGAAATGTTCGATATGGCGCGCCTCACCAAGGCCGCGCATGATGTCGGCGCGCTGGTGGTGTGGGATTTGTCGCACTCGGCGGGCGCGGTGCCGGTCGATCTGAACGGGGCAAATGCCGATTTTGCGGTCGGGTGCGGTTATAAATATCTGAACGGCGGCCCCGGCGCGCCTGCCTTCGCCTATGTTGCCGAGCGGCATCAGGCGGGCCTCCAGCAACCGCTCAGCGGGTGGATGGGGCACAAGGCGCCCTTTGCCTTCGTCGACGACTACCAGCCCGCGCCGGGCGTCGATCGCCTGCTGTGCAGCACGCCTTCGGTCATCGCGATGAGCGCGCTGGAAGTGGGCGTCGATTTGATGGCAGGCATCGGCATGGAGGCGCTGGTCGAAAAGTCCCGCGCCCTGTCGGAATTCACCCGCAAGGCGATGGCGGAGCATGTGCCCGAACTGCCCTGCATCAGCCCCGCCGACCCGGCGCAGCGCGGCAGCCAACTCTCCTTCCGCCATCAACATTCGTATCAGCTTTGCCAGGCACTGATCGCCCGCAATGTGATCGGAGACTTCCGCGCGCCCGATGTCCTGCGCGTTGGCTTCGCCCCCGCCTATGTCCGCTTCGCCGACTGCGCGCGGCTGGTGGAGGAACTGCGCGATATCCTCGACAGCGGTGAATGGCAGAAGCCGGAGTATGCCGAGCGCGGGGCGGTGACGTGAATGACAGCGGCTATTCGGCGATGCGCGAAGCTATCGAGCATTATCTCGGATTGCTGGATGGCTCCGAATTACCCGAAGATTGCGTCGCACTTGCACGCACGCTCGATCGATTGACAGACGCCTATTTCCAGACAGAGGATTGCGATCCGGGCGATGCAGCCGACGCTCCGCAAATTGATTACAAGGAGCTCTACAAGTCAGCGGGAAGCGCTTTTCCGTCCTTGGGATATTACCCTGCGGTCGATCCCGGTGGCGAATTAACGAGGCAGGAAGCGAGCGTTGGCGATGCGATAGACGATCTGGCAGATATCGCACGCGATTTGAAGGAAGTGCTTTGGCATTGTGAGAACACCACACCGCAGGCCGCAATCTGGGAATTCCGCTTCGGTTATCAGACGCATTGGGGCGTTCATCTGCATCAGCTAAGGGGCTTCCTTCACTCGTCACGCATCGCTGCGTGGTGACTTCTCAAGCCTCCAGCTCAATATCCCAGTAGAGCCAATCCCGCCATGTCTCGTGGAGATAGTTCGGCGGGAAGCATTTGCCTTGCTGTTGCAGCTGCCAGCTCGTCGGGCGGATCGGGCGGTATTGGAGGTGCATTCCCGCTTCTTTCGGCGTGCGTCCGCCTTTTTTCATGTTGCACGGCGCGCAGGCCGTCGCGATGTTTTCCCACGTGGTCCGGCCGCCCTGCCGCCGGGGGATGACGTGGTCGTAGGTCAGGTCCTTCTGCACGCCGCAGTATTGGCAGGAGAACCGGTCGCGCAGGAACAGGTTGAACCGCGTGAAGGCGGGAAACTGGCTCGGTTTCACATATTGGCGCAGCGCGATGACGCTGGGCACCGCCATGTCGAGCGATTGCGAATGCACCGCACGGTCATAAGTCGCGACGATATCGACACGTTCGAGAAACACCGCCTTGATCGCGGTCTGCCACGGCCACAGGCTGAGCGGATAATAGGATAACGGAGTGTAATCCGCGTTGAGCACCAGCGCGGGGCAGCTTTCCAGTGCGCGTTCCGGGTCTCCCTCAGCGCTCCTGAATCTCGCAGTCCGTTCAATCAGTTCGGCTTTGAACACGTCCAGCTTCTCCCTGATTTCTAGGAATGTGCATTTGCACGCGAAAGCGTCAACCCTGTTACAGACAGGCTATCCACAGGGATGTGCACACGCGCCGCGTTCTGACATGAGCCGCAAAGCCCTATGCCCGACCCTATGACAGTCACCCGTTTCGCCCCCAGCCCCAACGGCCCATTGCACCTCGGCCACGCCTATTCAGCGATTGTCGCGCATGATCTGGCGGAGCAATCGGGCGGACGATTCCTGCTGCGGATCGAGGATATCGACGGTGCACGCTCACGCCCTGAACTGGCCGATGAATTCCGCCGCGATCTGGAATGGCTTGGGCTGGAATGGGAGGAAGTGCCCGCGCAATCGACGCGCCTCGCCAGCTACGAGGCGGCAGCGCAACGCCTCCTGGACGAGGGGTTGCTTTACCGCTGCACCTGCACCCGCGCCGAGATCGAGGCGCTCGAACCGCGCATGGGGCCGGAAGGCATGGTCTATCCCGGCACCTGCAAGCACGGCAATCACGACGCTATGCGCCCTCACGCCTTGAGACTGGATATGGAAAAAGCGCTCGCCCGCACCGGGCCGCTGACATGGGAGGACGCACTCCAAGGCCCGCAACAGGCCACCCCGCAGGAATTCGGAGATGTGGTGCTGGTGCGCAAGGATGCACCTGCCAGCTACCACCTTGCCGCGACGATGGACGATGCGGCGGACGGGGTCACGCTGGTCACCCGCGGGGCAGATTTATTCGCCGCCAGCCACATTCACCGGCTGCTCCAGGCGCTGCTCGGCCTGCCGGTGCCGCGCTGGCATCATCACGCCCTGTTGCTCGACAGCGACGGCAAGAAACTGGCCAAGCGGCGCGGTTCGCCTTCGCTGGCAGACCGGCGCGCAGCAGGCGAGGATGGCAAGGCACTGGCGCAAAGCCTGCGTATGGGCCAAATACCGTGTGGCATAACGCTCTCACGCTCCCCACATGGTGACACATGAACGCAATTTTCATCATCCTGATCGCCTTTTTCTCCATCATGGTGCTGGTCTCGCTTGTGCGCGGCATCATCGCCTTCCTGCAGACGACGAAGATCGACCTCGAGAACGGGGGCGAGAATTCGCAGGCTTTGCAGGCGAAGCAGAATCAGGCGATGTTCGCGCGGATCAAGTACCAGGCGCTTGCCATCGTGGTGATTGCCGTGCTGTTGGTCGTTAACAGCTAGCGTCGCATCGGGCGACGGCGAGGGGCAATTGGTCAAGCTGAACAAGATTTATACCCGCACGGGCGACGACGGGACTACCGGCCTCGTCGATGGATCGCGCCTGCCCAAACACGCGCCGCGCATGGAAGCCGTGGGCGCTGTCGATGAAGCCAACGCAGCCCTGGGCTTTGCGGTGCAGGTGATCTCCGGCACTTATCGCGATGACCTGGTGCGACTGCAGAACGATCTGTTCGACCTGGGCGCCGACCTTGCAACGCCCGCTGGCGAGGACGAGGATTTTGCGCCATCCGAAATGGTGCTGCGGATCGTGCCGGCACAGGTGGAATGGCTCGAACAACGGATCGATGCGGTGAACGCCGATCTGGCACCGCTCACCAGCTTCATCCTGCCCGGCGGCAGCGAGGCGGCAGCACGGCTGCACCTTGCCCGCACCTCCGCCCGGCGGGCCGAACGCGCGGTTTCTGCACTGGCAGCGCAGGAGCCTACTAATGCCGCAGCCCTGCAACTGGTCAACCGCCTGTCAGATTACCTATTCGTACTCTGCCGGGCAGTGAATGATGGCGGTGCAGGCGATGTCTTGTGGACTCCCGGCGCCAATCGATAGTCAGGAACAAGCCTCCTTGCCCGTCCGTTGATTGGGCAAAGGAGAATTACATGACCGATAGCAAACCGACCAGCCAGGAAGCGCGCCAGGCAGACCTCGCTCCCGAGACCCATAATGACGAGCAGGACGACCACCGCGACCAGGCACAGGAAGTTGCCGAACAGGCCCAAGCGCTCACCGAAGATACGAGCAGCCCGACCGAGAGCACCAAGGGTCCCAATTCGTCAGGCATCATGGGCGATTCAACGCAGGATACCGTCGATCACATGCGCGACATGGAAAGTTCGGGTCGCATCGACATGCATGCCTATGACGGTGAGCCAAACCACGATGACAATGTCGACAAGTATGGCAAGGACAAGAAGCCGGACGGCCTGCGCGGCGATGGCACCTGAAGGGTCTAGCCCTCCGGCCCGATCGATCCGTCATTGAGTACCCAGAGCGCCACGATCAGCAAGAGGGCGCCGGCCGATATCGAATAGGCGATCAGCTTGATATTGGGCAGTTTGGGTGAATCGATCGCGTGCGAAGACAGGCGTGAGAAGGCGCGGCAGGCGCGCCTTTCCGCGCCGATGGCAAAGACAATTGCCAGCATGATGAAGCCCGTCGCAATCGCCTTTGCTAGCCACGGTGGTTGGAATTCGCCGAACAGCGCCCGGAAACCTATCCCGATGGCGATGGCGGCAAAGGCGGTGCGCATCCAGCCCGCAAATGTGCGTTCGAGCGCCATGATCGTGCGATCTTCCGCCCAGTCGGTGCGGTTTTCCGCCCATTTGGTCGACTTATCGACTGTGTCGTCTGCGGGGTCGTCCTGTGCCATCGGAAAAACAACGATCGGGTTAGGGCGGACGTTCCCTCGGGCTTGGCAATGGCTAGCCCTGCGGCTGCACGACCTCATCGCCCCATCCATCGTCGGCTAGTGTTTCCGCGGTCCAGCCATCCGCTTCGGTGTTGCCGGGATGGTTGGAATGCATGGCTTCGGCCTGTGCAGTAATCCGATCCGAGGCGGTCGCGAGTTCACCGCCATTGTCCTCGGTCCCGACCACCCGGAAAACCGCAAGCATGATGAAGCCCAGGAAGACGAGCGCCCCGACCTTGCTGCGAAACATGTAACCACTCATGCACCAGAAGGTAGCGGCGTGCAGTTAATGACCGGTTTCGTCCGCAAGACGGCGCAATTCGTACAGCAACTCCAGCGCCTCGCGCGGACTGAGCGCATCGATATCGAGCGTTTCGAGCCGGTCGCGAAGGGCGTCGCATTCTTCCGCCTCGGCTTCGGCTGCAGCAGCGAACAGCGGCAATTCGCCAAGCCCTGCGGCCAGACCTCCGGTTTCGGCGCGGCCCTTCTCCAGCTTGTCGAGCACCGATCTGGCGCGCTTCACCACAGGGGCAGGCACGCCAGCGAGCTTGGCAACCGCGAGGCCATAGCTGCGGTCTGCCGCGCCTTCCGCCAGTTGGTGCAGCAGGACGAGGTCGCCTTTCCATTCCTTCGCACGGACATGGTGCAGGCTGAGCGCCTCGCAGGTCTCTGCCAGCCGCGCTATTTCGTGGTAATGGGTCGCGAACAGGCAGCGGCACTTGTTGGTCTCGTGGATCGCTTCTGCGACCGCCCATGCCAGTGCCAGCCCGTCATAGGTCGATGTCCCGCGTCCGACCTCGTCGAGGATAACAAAGCTGCGCTCGCTCGCCTGCGACAGGATGGCCGCGGTTTCGACCATCTCGACCATGAAGGTGGAGCGGCCGCGCGCGAGGTTGTCCGATGCGCCGACGCGGCTGAACAGTTGGTCGACCAGACCGATCCGCGCCGACCTGGCAGGCACGAAACCGCCCGCCTGCGCCAGCAGGATGATCAGCGCGTTCTGGCGCAGGAAGGTCGACTTGCCGCCCATGTTCGGGCCGCCGACCAGCCACAGGCGGTCACTTTCGGACAGCGCGCAGTCATTGGCGACGAACCGCTCGCCCGAAGCCGCCAGAGCACTCTCGACCACCGGATGGCGACCCGCCTCGATCTCGAGAAGCGGCGCGTCGGCAATGACTGGCCTGCACCACTCGCCTTCGGTCGCACGCTCGGCCTGGCCTGCCGCGACGTCGAGCCGGGCAAGCGCGGCAGCGGTTGCGGCGATTTCCTCACGGCGGCTGGCCACGCGGGCCACAAGCTCATCGAAATGCGCTTCCTCGGCAGCCAATGCACGGCCACCCGCCTCCGCAATCCGGCCGGCTTCCTCGTGCAGGGTGAGCGAGTTGAAGCGCACCGCATTGGCCATGGTCTGGCGATGGGTGAAGCCGCTGTCGGGATCCATCAGCTTGTCGGCGTGCTTGCTGGGAACCTCGATGAAATAGCCGAGCACGCCGTTGTGCTTGATTTTCAGCGAAGGCGTGCCGGTTTCCTCGCGGTAACGCGCCTCCATCGCGGCGATGGCGCGGCGCGCATTGCCGGAAACTTCGCGCAATTCATCGAGCGCGTGGTCGTATCCATCGGCAATGTAGCCACCGTTCTGCCGCTCTGTCGGCGGGGAGGGTACGAGCGCGTGGCCCAGCAAGTCGGTCAGCTCGGCATGGCCTGTCAGCGCGGGCAGGAGTGCGTCAAGCAGGGCTGGGCGGTCGGATTTTTCCTTGAGCACATCATGGATCCGACGCGCTTCGCACAATCCGTCGCGGATCTGGCCAAGGTCCCGCGGCGAGCCTCGACCTGCCACCAGCCGCCCGAGCGCACGGCCGATATCGGGGAGTGCGCGAAGCAAGCCGCGCAAATCGGCACGCAGCAGTGGGTCGGCGTGCAGATAGGACACGAGCGCCAGCCGCGCTTCGATCGCGGGCCGGTCTGCCAGCGGGGCCGACAGGTCTTCGGCCAGCAGCCGCGCACCCGCTCCGGTCACGCAGCGATCCACCGACCCGATCAGCGAATGCATGCGCCCGCCTTGCTGCGAGCCAAGGATTTCAAGGCTGGTGCGCGTCGCCTCGTCCATCGCCATATGGCCGCCCGATGCCCGCGCTTGCGGAGGCAGCAAGAGCGGCAGGTTGCCGCGTCCGGCATGGTCGAGATAGGCGAGCAATCCCCCTGCCGCTGCAAGCATGGCGCGGCTGAATTGGCCGAACCCGTCCAGTGTCGCGACACCGTGAATTTTCTTCAACGACGCATCACCATTATTGCTGGCAAACGTTGCCGAAGGGCGCAGAACGGCACCGTCGGGCGCTGGCTCCCAGCCTTCGGGCGCGATGATCTCGCTGGCTCCGATCCGCGCCAATACCGCTCCCAGCCTTTCGGGAACGCATTCCTCCAGCACCATTGCGCCGGTCGAGATATCGCACGCAGCAACGCCGCATGTGCCGCGCACGTCGCAGATCGCCGCGAGCATGTTCGCTCGGCGCGGTTCGAGTAGCGCTTCCTCGGTCAAGGTTCCGGCTGTGACGAAGCGCACGATGTCGCGCTTCACCAACGCCTTGGACGTTGGCGTGCCTTCGCGTTTGGCGCGGGCCTTGGCCTCGTCAGGCGTTTCAACCTGTTCGGCAATCGCGACGCGGCATCCGGCCTTTATCAGCCGCGCGAGATAGCCTTCGGCTGCGTGAACTGGAACGCCGCACATGGGTACTGGCTCGCCATCATTCGCGCCGCGCGTGGTCAGTGCGATATCGAGCACACCGGCGGCCGTCTTCGCATCGTCGAAAAACAGCTCGAAAAAATCCCCCATCCGGTAGAACAGCAAGCAATCCCCGGCCTCTGCCTTGAGGTCGAAATATTGCTGCATCATCGGAGTTGCGGTGCCGGCCATGAAGCTGAATGCGGTAGCGGCGATTGAGTCGATTCGGAAAGGGCGGTGACCGAACCTTTCCCCTATCGCCACCGCGAAACAGGCTCTATGCGAGATTCCAAACAGGAGAGAGCGTCTTGGACGAGAAAGAAAACACCAGCTTCACCACCCGCGAGGCTTTGTTCTACCACGAGACTATCCGCCCAGGTAAGATCGAGATCATCGCTTCCAAGCCGATGACAACGCAGCGCGATTTGAGCCTTGCCTATTCGCCAGGTGTCGCCGCGCCGGTTGAGGCCATCGCCGCCGATCCCTCGCTCGCCGCGCGCTATACGGCGCGTTCAAACCTTGTTGCGGTGATTTCGAACGGCACCGCCATCCTCGGCCTTGGCAATCTCGGCGCACTCGCTTCGAAGCCGGTGATGGAAGGCAAGGCCGTCCTGTTCAAACGTTTCGCCGATGTCGACTCCATCGATATCGAGCTCGATACCGAAGATCCCGAGGCATTCATCAATGCGGTCGCGCTGATGGAGCCGAGCTTTGGCGGCATTAACCTCGAAGACATCGCCGCGCCTGAATGCTTCATCATCGAGCAGGCGCTGCGTGAACGGATGAAGATTCCGGTCATGCACGATGACCAGCACGGCACCGCCATCATCGCGGCCGCCGGCCTGCTCAACGCTGCGCATCTGACCGGACGCGAGCTGAAAGACTGCAAGATGGTCGTGAACGGCGCGGGTGCATCGGCGCTCGCCTGCACCGCGCTGATCAAGGCCATGGGCATTCCGCATGAAAACGTGATCGTGTGCGACCGTTCCGGTCCGATCTATCACGGCCGCGAGAATGTCGATCAGTGGAAGAGCGCCCATGCCGTCGATACGCCGCACCGCAGTCTCGAAGAGGCGCTGGACGGCGCAGACATCTTTCTCGGCCTGTCAGCCGCCGGTGCCCTGAAGCCCGAATGGGTAACGAAAATGGCCGACCAGCCAATCATTTTCGCCATGGCCAATCCGACGCCGGAAATCATGCCGGACGAGGCCAAGGCCGTGCGCCCTGATGCAATCATCGCGACCGGACGCAGCGATTTCCCCAACCAGGTCAACAACGTGCTTGGTTTCCCGTTCATTTTCCGCGGCGCGCTCGATGTACAAGCCACCGCGATCAACGAGGAGATGAAAGTCGCCGCAGCCCGCGCAATTGCCGAACTCGCGCGCGAACGGGTGCCCGAGGAAGTGGCGGCTGCCTACGGCATCAATCACAAGTTCGGACGCGAATACATCATTCCCGCTCCGTTCGACCCGCGCCTTATGGAGCGCGTCTCCTGCGCTGTTGCCAAGGCGGCGATGGATTCGGGTGTCGCGCAGCAACCGATCGCGGATTTTGAAGAATACACCCTGCGGCTGCGCAGCCGTCTCAATCCGACGACTTCCGCGCTCACCCGCGTTTACGAAGATGCCAAGGCCAATCCCAAGCGCATGGTGTTTGCCGAGGCGGAAGAGGACGTATCGCTGCGAGCGGCGATCCAGTTCCGCGATTTCGGTTACGGCACGCCCATCCTCGTGGGCCGCACAGACAAGGTGCTGGAGAAGCTGCGCGAGCTGGCGGTGGACGATCCCGAAAGCTACGAAATCGCCAATTCGGCCAATTTCGCGGATATCGAACCGATGGTCGAATATCTCTACAAACGGCTCCAGCGCCGCGGGTATACCGAGCGAGATGTTCGCCGCATGGTGAACCAGGAACGTAACGTCTTTGCCGCCTTGCTGGTGGCGCTAGGACATGGCGACGCCATGATCTCGGGCCTGACCCGTACCTTCAGCCAGACCGCGCGCGAAGTGGCCCGCGTGCTTGATCCCAAGCCCGGCGCGACACCGTTCGGCATCCACATGATCGTGGGCAAGAACCACACGACCTTCCTTGCCGACACGACCATCAATGAACGCCCGAGCGCCGAGCAACTGGCGCATATTGCCAAGGAGACCGCTGCCGTGGCGCGGCGCATGGGGCACGAACCGCGCGTTGCATTCCTCTCCTATTCGACATTCGGCAATCCCGCCGGCCAATGGCTCGGAAATGTGCGCGATGCAGTGGCAATCCTTGATGCAGAGGACCCCGGCTTCGAATATGAGGGTGAAATGGCCCCCGATGCTGCGCTCAATTCGACAGTGATGGAGATGTATCCCTTCAGCCGCCTGTCGGGCCCGGCCAATGTGCTGATCATGCCCGGACTGCAAAGCGCCAATCTGTCGGCCAAATTGCTGCGCGAACTGGGCGGTGATGCGACGATCGGGCCGATGCAGATTGGCATGGAAAAGCCGGTCCAGATTGCCCCGATGACCGCGATTGCGCCCGAAGTGCTGACGCTGGCGGTTCTCGCAAGCGCGGGTATCGTCGGCTAGCGCGACCATTCGCGACAATTTGGTACGCCTGTGTTCAGGATGGCTTGCTATGACTGTGCCTCATGACGGACACGGCAAGCATTGCGAATGACCGGTTTGGTCTGGGAGCGCGGCCTGAAACGCGCGTTCCTGGCGATGTGCGTGGCTGGTTGGCGGAACAATTACGCGCGTTCGAGCCGAATCCCACTGACATATCCGACTTGGCATCCACCGCAGATCTCATCACCGATCTCGCTGAATCGCGAGGGATGATGCAGGCTGCGCGTCGGTCTGGCAGTTCGCAATCACAGGATGAAGTACGCCAAGCGCGCCTTGAAGTTACAAGGCGTGATCGCCGTAATGCCTTTGCGGCAGGTGCCGCCCGGTTGCGTATCGCGGCGCAGAGCGAGACACCCCTTGCCGAGCGGTTGGTCCATTTCTGGTCCAACCATTTCGCAGTTTCGGCAGAGCGCCTTCCGGTCCGTTCGCTGGCAGCCGACTACGAATTCAGGGCAATCCGCGGCAATCTAACCGGCAATTTTGCCGACATGCTGCGCGCTGCCATCGGCCATCCGGCAATGCTGACATTCCTCGACCAGACTCGGTCTGCCGGGCCCAACAGCGCGTTGATCAGCAGGATCAATGCTCGCCGCAACAATACGCAACTGGGCCTGAACGAGAACCTGGCCCGCGAGGTTCTCGAACTGCACACGCTCGGGGTGCGCAGCGGATATACACAGGATGATGTCGAGGAACTTGCCCGTGCGCTTACCGGCTGGACCGTGGCGGGATTCGCGCGCGGGGGAATGCGCCGCTTTGTCGACGGCGAACCAGGTGAGACCGTGTTTATCCCTGAACTTCATGAGCCGGGCGCCCGCACCGTGCTTGGCAAGCGCTATCCCGAAGTTGGCGAAGCCCAAGCGCTGGCCATCCTCGGCGACCTTGCCCTGCACCCCGCCACAGCGCGCCACCTTGCGACCAAGCTTGCCCGCCATTTCATTGCAGACGTTCCACCCCAAAGTGCAATCGTGCGATTGGAGCGCGCCTATCTCGACAGCGGTGGGGAATTGGGAGCGGTTTATGATGCTCTCATCGATGCGCCCGAAGTCTGGTCGGCGCCGCGCGACAAGTTTCGCACCCCGTGGGACTGGATCGTGGCAACAGTGCGCACGCTGGGCCCCAATGCGATCCCGCGCAATCCGCAAGCGCTGCACCGGCTGTTCGAAATGCTGGGCCAACCCGTCTGGCAGCCGGGCAATCCTTCGGGATGGGGCGATGTTGCGAGCGACTGGGCTTCTCCCGGCGCCCTGTTGAGCCGCGTGGAAATTGCGAATCGCCTGACCATGAGCGCGCCGCGCAATGCGAGGGGCCATTTCGATCCGCGCTCGCTCGCGCAATCCGTGCTCGGCGAGGCTTTGCAGCCGGCTACGGCGGAGGCAATCGCACGCGCCGAGGCACCGGGCATGGGTGTCGCCCTGCTGCTTTCCAGCCCCGAATTCATGCGGAGATAGGCCATGGATGTGAACCTTACCCGCCGCCAGATACTGCTCGCTTCGGCCATCGCCGGAGCCGGGATCAGCTTTCCACGTGTCGCCTTTGCTGCCGGCCAGCAAAAACGCTTTGTCTTCGTACTGCAACGCGGCGCAGCGGACGGACTATCTCTGGTACAGCCGCACGGCGACCCTGCCTTGCGCGCCTTGCGGGAACGGCTGGTGGACGAGGATGCACGCCCGCTCGACGGGTTTTTCGCGCTTCACCCCGCGCTGGAGCAGACCGCCGCAATGTTCGCCAGTGGCGAGGCGCGAGCCTGGCACGCCGTGGCCACCGGCTACCGCGCCCGCTCGCATTTCGATGCTCAGAACGTTCTCGAAAGCGGCCACGCCGAGCCTTATGCTTCCGACACCGGGTGGTTGGGCCGCTTGCTGCCGCTCCTCCCCGGAACGCCCGGTGCGCTGGCGCTGTCTGCCGCTGTCCCGCTGACCTTGCGCGGTAGTTTGCCTGTCGGGACCTATGCGCCCAGCCGCTTGCCCGATCCCAGCGAAGACCTGCTCGCCCGCGTAGCTATGCTCTATGGTGAAGACGCACAGCTCGGCCCATTGTGGGAAGAAGCGATGCGGACCCGCATGGTGGCGAGCGATATCGGCGAGAATGCCGGACGCAACGGCCAGCAGGTTGGAGAATTGGCATCCTCGCTGATGATGGCCGATCGCGGCCCGCGTGTGATGATGGTGGAAACCGGCGGCTGGGACACGCACCAGGCACAACCTGCGCGGCTGGCCACGCAATTGCGCGGGCTCGATGGACTGCTCGGTGCGCTGCGCACGGGGCTGGGCGATGCCTGGCGCGATACGCTGGTGCTGGTTGCGACGGAGTTCGGGCGAACCGCCGCGATCAACGGTTCGCTCGGCACCGATCATGGCACTGCATCGGCTGCGCTGCTGCTTGGCGGTGGACTGCCCCCGGGTGACAAGGTGATCGCCGATTGGCCCGGCTTGGGTGCGGCTCAACTCCACCAGAACCGCGACCTGCGCCCGACCGGCGATCTGCTGGCATTGGCAACCGGCGCTGTTGCAGACCATTTCGGTATCAACCGCGACCGCGCGCTGGCGGCTTTGCGAGGTTGAGCCCTACTTCCGCCGGTACCTGAAATACCAGACTTCGTGCTTGAACGTGTTGCGCGCCTTGTGCTCGTAGCGCGTTTCGGGCCAGCCCGAGGGACGATTGCGAAAGCTGTCCGGCCCTTCCGTCACCCACTCGAATTCGTCGCGGAAACGCCGCATGACCATCAGCGCGTGGCGCACGTAGATCGGGTGATCGGTGCCAAAGCGGAACTCGCCGCCCGGCTTCAATTTGTCGGCGATCATGCGCACCGGCCCGTCATTCATCATGCGTCGCTTGGCGTGCTTGTTCTTGGGCCACGGGTCTGGATGGAGCAGATACGCCATCGTCAGCGCGCCATCGGGAATGCGCGCCAGAACTTCCAGCGCGTCTCCGTGATGGATGCGCACATTGGCGAGCGTGCCGTCGCGCACATGTCCCAGCGCCTGCGCTACGCCGTTGAGGAAGGGCTCTGCGCCGATAAATCCGTGATTGGGGAGCAGGTCGGCGCGGTAGGCCATATGCTCGCCGCCGCCGAAACCGATCTCGAAATGCAGCGGGCAATCCTCGCCGAACAGGCGCTGCGCGGTGACTTCGCCATCATCGGGGACGGCAATACGCGGCAAGAGCGTGTCGACCAATTCCTGCTGACCGGCGCGCAGGGGCTTGCCCTGGCTGCGGCCGTACAACCGCTTGAGCGTGGTGGGATCGCCTTCCTTGTGGGCGCTCATCGTTCAATTCCTGACATGCGCGCGCGTTAGCGCCCTCATCCCCATGCCGTCCAGATGCCATATCCGCTTGTCGCCGTCAGCACGATGCCGACCAGGACCAGCATCAGCTTGGGACTGAAATGGCGCGCGGCCATCGCGCCGAATGGCGCAGCGGCAATGCCTCCGATGATCAGGCCGAGCGTGGGGCCGGCAATATGCGAGATGCCGAAGTGGTAGATGAAAGAGGCCGAGATGCTCACGGTCAGGAAGAACTCGACCGAATTGACCGTGCCGATGACCTTGCGCGGCTCTGCCCCCTGGATCAGCAGGTTCGACGTGACGACCGGGCCCCAGCCGCCGCCGCCCGCAGCATCGAGGAATCCGCCGACAAGGCCGAGCGGCGCGACATGTTTCGCCTCGCGCAGCTTGGGCGGATAGAGCAAGCCGCGCACCAGCAGCCACACGCCGATTCCTGCGAGATAGATCAGCACGAAAGGCTTGATCAGATCACCGGGTATCGAAGCCAGCAGATAGGCACCTGCCGCACCGCCAATGACGCCCGGGATCAACAGGCGGAAGAACAGGCGCTTGTCGATATTGCCGTGGAGCAAATGGCTGATGCCGGAAGTAGCGGTAGTAAAACACTCGACCAGATGGACGCGCTGCGAGGCGAGGCCGGGAGGCACGCCCAGCAGGCCGACCATCAACGTGTTGGTGATGACGCCAAAAGCCATGCCCAGTGCGCCATCGACCATCTGCGCTGCGAACCCGATCAGGACGAACGGGAGTATGACCCAGATATCTATTCCGAAAATTTCCACCCGTGCACGCCTTGTGGTTGATCCGAAGTAATCCGGTTAGCGGCTTGGAGGCGGCGCGGCGAGAAGGAAAGAACTTGTTGCCTGCAATCAAAAATTTCCCGCCCGGAAGGACGAGAATGCCCCGGAAGTGCGAGGGGAGAAACTCGCACATCCGGGGCAATTTTCGGGCACCCTCGTCCGTCAGGACGAAAATCTCGTGTCAGGCAGCTTCGGCTTCCACATCGGGATCGCGCAAGACGTAGCCGCGGCCCCATACGGTTTCGATGTAATTGTCACCGCCGCACGCGCTCGACAGTTTCTTGCGCAGCTTGCAGATGAACACGTCGATGATCTTGAGTTCAGGCTCGTCCATCCCGCCATACAGGTGATTGAGGAACATTTCCTTCGTCAGCGTCGTGCCCTTGCGCAGCGAAAGCAGCTCGAGCATCGCATATTCCTTGCCGGTCAGGTGAACGCGGGCACCATCGACTTCGACAGTCTTGGCATCAAGGTTCACGGCCAGCTTGCCGGTGCGGATGATCGACTGGCTGTGGCCCTTCGAACGACGCACGACAGCATGGATGCGGGCAACCAACTCGTCACGGTGGAACGGCTTGGTCACATAGTCGTCCGCGCCGAAGCCGAACGAGCGGATCTTGGAGTCCATCTCGGCAATGCCTGAAAGGATCAGCACCGGCGTCTGCACCTTGGCGACGCGCAGCTTCTTGAGCACATCATAGCCGTGCATGTCGGGCAGGTTCAGGTCGAGCAGGATGATGTCGTAATCATACAGCTTGCCCAGATCGAGGCCTTCCTCTCCCAGATCGGTCGAGTAGACATTAAAGCCTTCGGTGGTGAGCATCAGCTCGATAGCCTTGGCCGTTGTTGGCTCGTCTTCAATCAACAGAACGCGCATTATCGGACCCCTTTGTCCCCGTGGTAAGACCCCGTTAGGAGGTGTTGCCATGAATTAACCACGACACTTCTCTCCAAAAAAGGTTAACAATCGGTTTCCAGCGTTAAGACTTTTTGGTGAGTCTTCCTTGCAACAGCCCCAAGCCGTTAATTTCCGGCGCTTTCGCGCGGCGAAGGTGTGAAGGCCCGCGAAAGTTTTGCGGCGCGCGAAGGCAGCCGCGAAGCAAACACCAGCCACTCGGTTCGCCGCAGCCACGGGGCATTTGGAGCACATGGAGCACAGTCCAGGGTGTGAAAACTGAAGCGCCGCCGAGAGTGCGATTTGCGAGCGCGTAGGGCGCGGCATTTGCATGACGTGCGGGTGGTTTGGACGAGATGGCATGGAACGGACCTGACTTCGGCGGCAAGAGGGGTGCGACGAAGTTGGCGGAAAGGTGCGGATGTAGGGAAGCGGGGTGCGCCGGACTTTTCTGGGTCGAATCCTGACTTGGCCTCACGCACTAATCACAGAAGGATACGAAATTCGCGTGCTGTGTTCGACACAATTCGCATATCGACCAAGCCTTCGGGGGCGAGAGGTCAAATCCCGGTAAGGAGGATTGACCGTTACTGGCAATCCGTGTTGACGCAGCGGGAGTCGCAATTTGGGGTGGGAAGCGGACCTTGCTGCCGCAGCGCTTTCGATTAACATGCCGGACCATGGATGCGCGCATATCTTTAGCTGATATCGGTCAATATGTAGAGACGGAAATCGAATCCTTCGCGGTGCCTGCCCAGCGCCCTGATCAGCTTGGAGAGCCACTCCCCGCTGAATGGTTTTCGAAGCAACTTGACGAGATGACAGCGGCACTGGTCGAGCCTTACCTCTTCGAGATTGATGGTGACGGGCGCTTTCCCGGAGGTATACCCAAGCCGGTGCCAAGGCAGGTTATCATAGTTGCTGAGGACGACTATCTCTTCCTCGCTTATGATCCGGACCCCGACGGTGATTTCGCCCTGATATTCAAGTCCGCTTCCGGGTTTGGCGTATCGCCCATTCGCGGCGGGGCCGTGGATTGCTTCATGTCACGCTAGGCAAAGTGGGTTGCCAAAAATCGGCCACACTCAATGGCCGCAATTGGGTCATTTGCTGACCAGCCGCATTTGTCTGTCGGTGCAAATAACTGCCAGTCTGGTTTCAGGAGATGGCGAGCGGTTGTCGATAGTCCGCTTATGGGGTGGGAAGCGGACTTTGAGACTCGAAAGAATTAGTGTCCGCTTTGTCCACGAAGTGAATGCCAATAGCTATCGACTGCCCGTTCAGCCTTAGTTTCCTGATATATCCCCGTCCCCGTCTGTGGCCTGATCATGCAGCTCTAAAAGACCTGCGGCGATCTTGAAAGATTCCCTGTTCACGAGTGGCGCGGGCATCAAGTCGGCTGAAAACTACGAAGGTTACAAGGCCGAACAGGCTCGCCAAGGTTATTACGTTCCAGAATCCGGTAATACCGCCGAGGTCATAAACGTCGCCCATCATCGCGGAACTTATAACCCGAGCCACCGAGGAGGTTGCAACCAAAAGCGAAAACTGGGTTGCGGAGATTGTCTTGAGGCAAAGGTTCATCGCCGTCGCACAGAACATGATGAACATGGCCTGCGCAGCAATAGTTTGGACAAAGACGTAAATTCGGAAATTCAATTCTGTTTGCTGGACAGGTTCCAGTATCGCAAAGATCAGCGAGGCCAGGGCCATGACCAGGAACAACAGAATACCGGTGAATGTGGCACCGATCCGTTTTGTGACCGAACCGAGCAACAGCATGCAGCCCAGCCCGGCAACAATTCCGGCGACACCGGCGAGCGAACTGTAGCCCGTCTCGTCCCATTGCAGCACCTCCGATGCAAAGATCGGGCCCCCGACATCAAGGCTCGCATAGATTGCTCCGGTCGACATGAATGCCGGTACGAAGAACAATATTCGGCGTTGGAAAAACGCCTTTCGCATGTCCTTGAGCAACGGAAGCCATTGGGTGCGGTGCAAGGCCATACATTCCACTGATGCTTTGCCCCCGGTCCATGGCAGCATTCTTTCGCCCGGGCGTTCGCGCACAAGGATGACGATGGCCAACACTACGCCCAAAAACGCCGCAAAACAAAGCGCGACAGCACCGATCCCGTAGAATTTTAGAAGAAGTCCCGCCACGGCAGCGGCGACGCCGGTTCCGATAATCTGTCCCGCAAACATCACCGAATTGGCCGAAACGCGCTGTTCTTCAGGGGTCACTTCGACGGCAATGCCATCGATGGCCGAATCCTGAATTGTAATCGCGACATTCATGAAGAACGCAATTGCGGTGAGCAACGCCATTTCCTCAATGCCGGGTGCAAAAATCGCGAGTACGATAAGAGACAGGATTGCACCGGCCTGTGCCGCAATCAGCCACACACGTTTGCGGCCCATGGGCGGAAAGGTATAGCGATCCATGAAGGCGCCATAGAACAGCTTGAACGCTGCCCAAGGGAGCATAGCCAGACCAATAAAGCCCCCGATCTCGCCAGCGGATGCTCCGTTCACGGCAAGCCAACTGGGTACAGCAATCGTCCAGAGGCCAATCGGAGCACCTTGCGAGAAATATAGCAGGAAATAGCAGACATACCGCAAAGCCCGATTTTCGGTCAGGGCGAGTGATTTTGGAAAGGATAATGCAGCTAGCTTGGTTCTTTGAGGTGAAGACATTCTCGCATGTTAAACACGCGATCCATTGTCTGCAACACGGCCGTTAGCTGAACGCTAAACAGCAAGATTGTCCGCTTTTGCGCCCGTAGCCGACATTGGATCGGACTAACGCAAATGTCCGCAAATGGGTCGCGAGCGGAATGTCGGCTTTCAGAGCAGAATGGCAAATATAGTTGACGCATTGGGCACCAGCGCAACCCGTGCGCGCAACCCTGTTTCCCGCTCACCCAATCCCCGCCAGCTTCTTCGCCCGTCGCCGCTGCACGCTTGAGCCGATCCCGATAGCTTCGCGGTATTTCGCCACGGTGCGGCGTGCGAGGTCGAAGCCTTCGGCTTTCAGCAGTTCTACCAGCTTGTCGTCCGACAGCACTTTCTTCGGGTCTTCGGCGTCGGTCAGCGCCTTGATGCGCGCCTTGACCGCTTCGGCGCTCGCGCCTTCGCCGTCCTCGCCGCCGCCCACTCCGCTGGTGAAGAAGTATTTGAGCTCGAACGTGCCGCGTTCGCAGTGGAGGAACTTGTTGCTGGTGACGCGGCTGACGGTGGACTCGTGCATGTCGATCGCCTCGGCCACGGTCTTCAGCGTCAGCGGGCGCAGTTCGGACACGCCCTTGCGGAAGAAGCCGTCCTGCTGCTTCACGATCTCGGCGGCAGTTTTCAGGATGGTTTTCTGCCGCTGGTCCAGGGCCTTGATCAGCCAGTTGGCATCGGCGAGCTTTTCGGACAGCCAGCTTCGCGCTTCCTTGCCGGGGCTGCCATCGCGCAGCTCGATATAATAGCCGCGATTGACCACAAGGCGCGGCAATGTGGCCTCGTTGAGCTGGATGTCCCAGCGGTCCTTACCGTCGGCATCCTTGGCCGCGTTGATCAATATGTCGGGCACCACCGCCGCGCTCGTGCCGCCGCCGAATTGCAGGCCGGGCTTGGGATCGTAGCTGCGCAATTCGGTGAGCATTTCGGCGAGGTCTTCCTCGTCCACCTGGCAGATGCGGCGGATATGCGCGAAGGCGCCCTTGGCGACGAGATCGAGGTTGTCGATCATCACTTTCATGCACGGATCGTAGCGGTCAGCCTCTTTCGCCTGCAGCGCGAGGCATTCGCTCAGGGTCCGCGCGCCGACGCCGGTGGGGTCGAGCGATTGCACCACTTCCAACCCCGCTTCGGCATCGACCAGCGTCACGCCGAGCGCGCCCGCCACATCGCGGAGGGAAGCGGCAAGGTAGCCCGCCTCGTCCAGCAAGCCGATGATGTAGCGCGCGATAAAGGCTGTTTGCTGGTCCGGAGCAGACGCGCCGACCTGTTCTTCGAGATGGTCCGCCAGCGACAGCGCCTCGCCCTCGCGGTTTTCCAGGTCCGGCCCGTCTTCGCCCCCGCCGCTGGCCATTTGCGCCGACCAGTCGCCTGTATCGCGGTCGCGGTCCAAGGCGCTGTCGTCGATATCAAGTGCGCGCTCGCCCTCGGCAGAGGTGGCGTCACGCGGTTCGGTATCGGCAGGTGCCTCGCGGTCTTCGCTGCCGATCTCGCCCGCTTCGAGCAGCGGATTGCTTTCCAGCGCATCGCCGATGAAGCTCTCGATCTCGAGGTTCGACAGCGCCAGCAGCTTGATCGCCTGCTGCAACTGCGGCGTCATCACCAGCGATTGCGATTGCCTGAGGTCTAGGCGTGGGCCTAGCGCCATGGACTATTCCCCCCGGCCCTGGGTCACAGCTCGAAATTGTCGCCCAGATACAGGCGGCGCACGTTTTCGTCGGCGACCAGTTCCTGCGGACTGCCGGCGAACAAGACCTGTCCGCCGTAGATGATGCAGGCGCGGTCCACGATGTCGAGAGTTTCGCGCACGTTGTGATCGGTGATCAGCACGCCTATGCCGCGTGTCTTCAGATCGGTCACAAGGTCGCGGATGTCACTGATCGAGAGCGGATCGATCCCGGCGAAGGGCTCGTCCAGCAGCATGATCGAGGGGTTGGCCGCCAGTGCGCGGGCAATCTCGCAGCGCCGCCGCTCACCGCCGGACAATGCCATCGCCGCGCTATCGCGCAGGCGCGTGAGGCCGAATTCGTCGAGCAGGCGTTCAAGCTCGCAGGCGCGCGTTTCCTTGTCAGGCTCGACCATTTCGAGCACGCAATTGATGTTCTGCTCCACCGTCATGCCGCGGAAGATGCTGGTTTCCTGCGGCAGGTAGCCGAGGCCAAGGATCGCGCGGCGGTACATTGGCAGGTTGGTGACATCGACGCCGTCCATCAGGATGCGACCACTGTCGGGCTTCACCAGACCCATGATCGAATAGAAGCACGTCGTCTTGCCCGCGCCATTGGGGCCGAGCAGTCCGAGCACCTCGCCCTTCGCCACGCTGAGCGAAATATCCGATAGCACGCTGCGCTTGTCGTAGCTCTTGGCGATGGAGACGACTTCGAGGCCGCCTTCGGGCGGCAGTTCGGGCGATGCGTTGGAAGGAGCCTCTGCCATCGTGTGTGCCAGGGCTTCCTCATCCAGGAATTCATTGTCGAGCGCGCTCATGTCTTGTCATCTAGCATGAGACGGGCGGGTTTGAAGGGTGTTTGGCAAGATTCGTGCATGAGTGGTGCAATCCGTGGTATAAGAGTGTCCCATTATTCCTCACACGGCTCGCCACCCGGGTTGCCGCACTTGTGTTTTGGCCGTGAGTTTGGAATAGCCCCGAGTCGGGATTGGAGAGGAGAAAAGCGTGAACAAGACGCTTTCACCGGAACCGAAGGTGCAAGAGCACACGGCTCCGAAGTCGCATACAGGCGTCGATTGGCGCCGCAAGGCAAGCGACCATGTCGCATTCGGGCTGCTGGTTTACACCGGCCTGCATATCTTTTTGACCATGAAAGAGCTGAAGACGGGCAGCGGATCGATCCTGCCCTATTTCGCGCTCATCGTGCTGGTTGCTGCAATCATCCCGGCATGCCGCTGGGTCGAGATGCGCTGGGAAAAGCTATCCGATTCGCAGGCGAGCGATCCTGCGCTGGCGCCGGTCTTCAAGAAGGAAATGATCCTCGTGTGGTGCGCCGCGATCGGCTTGCCCATTGCGCTGACCTTCGGTTTCAAGGGCCTGGTCGCTCTGTTCTGAATATACTTGCACGCCTTTGTCTTGCGCTCCTGCTCGCCTTCGGTGCCGCATCCGCGCAGGCCGCGCTCGTGCCCGAAGCTCCTGCCGAGGAGCAGGCGGCAGACGCGCCCGAAGCAGGCTCCATCGATGTCGAACAGAGCGAAGGCGCGGATGAGCGGATCGCCGCCCGCCTTGCCGATATTTTCGCCAATGTCCCAAGCCTTTCTGCCGTCACGGTGAGCGTTTCCGAAGGCGTCGTCACCCTGTCGGGCAGCGCGCCCGATGCCGAAGCGGTCGCGCGGGCGGAAAGCATCGCCATCGGCGTGGACGGCGTGGTGACGGTCGAGAACGCGATAGAGCGCGATGTCTCGGTCAATCTCGAGGACGGCGTCGGCGGGCTGGAGGACAGGCTGCGCGATCTCTGGCGCATGTTGCCGCTGGTGGGGATGGCCGTGGTGGTGGGCGTGCTGATCGCTGCATTCGGTTATCTGCTCGCGTCGTTCAGCGGATTCTGGAAACGCATTGCGCCCAATGTCTTCCTCGCCGAGCTTATCGCCAGCGCATTGCGCTTCGTGTTCGTCATCATCGGCATAGTGATCGCGCTCGACATGATCGGTGCAGGCGCGCTGATGGGCGCGGTGCTGGGCGGTGCGGGCGTGATCGGAGTGGCGCTGGGCTTTGCCATGCGCGACACGATCGAGAACTATGTCGCCAGCCTGATGCTGAGCCTGCGCCAGCCTTTCCGCGCCAACGACCATGTCGTGATCGAAAGTCATGAAGGCCGCGTGATCCGGCTGACCAGCCGCGCGACCGTGCTGATGACGCTCGATGGCAATCACCTGCGCATTCCCAATTCCACCGTCTTCAGCGGCACGATCCTCAATTACACGCGCAATCCGCAGCGGCGGCTCGAGTTCGTGCTGGGTGTCGATGCCGATGACGATGCCAATGCCGCGCGCCAATTGGGGCAGGCAACATTGGCGGCGCAGGATTTCGTGCTCGACGATCCCGCACCCGAAGTGCGGATTACCGAAGTTGGCGATTCCAATGTGACACTGCGGTTCCTCGCATGGATCGACCAGCGCGAGGCCGACTTTCACAAGGCCAAGAGCCGCCTGATCGCGGTATGCAAGGCGGCGCTGGAAGAGGCAGGCTTTGCCCTGCCCGAACCGATCTACCGCCTGCGCTTCGACCAGCGCACTGCCACGCTGCCGTTCCAGAATGTGGGCGACATGGCGCCATCAGCATCTCCGTCTCCGGCACCCGCACCGCCTCCGCCATCACCGCCCAAACCCGCCGCAACGCCCGCAGTCGAAGAAGACGTGACGCCCGAGGACGAGGTCGCGCGCATGGTCGAGGCAGAACGCAAGGTGTCGGGCGAACAGGACAATGATTTGCTCGATAGCAGCAGGCCGGTGGAATGAAGGGTTCGAGATAGGACTGCGCTGGGTGTTTCCTGCCGTCAGATCATGAGGCCGGCCCAACTGCCGTCTGTTAAATCGGGCTGATCGCTTGCGAACGCTGGATCGAAGTCCGGCTGCCACGGAAAAAACCCCGCACGGTCTGGCCAAATAAGCTGGAGGCACGGGAAATCATCACCGCGGTAAAACCACTGACTCCAACCAAGATGCTCGGCGTAGAGGTCCCGAGAGACAGGAAGGAGCACAGCCTGATGGTTCCCGAATATGCCCGAGAGCCTTATCTCCGGTTTCGGAACATTCCCCGCGCGAATGTTGCGGTAAATGTCCCATAAGATGTCGTGGGACACCTGCTTCGGCAATGAGAACACAATGATTTCCGGATGGCTTAGGCCATGGAAGAAGCCGGTTGAGTAGGTGAAATCAAGTTCCTTCTTCTCTGGATCGAAAACGCGTGTTCCGAACCACCCATGCTCCCGGATTTGTGCGAGGAAGGCTCGATCTGTGGGGTCAAGTTCAGTTTCATGGAGCTCGAGCGCTGTTTTCATGCCCATGAAGCTGAACGCAAATACCACTTTTCGCAATGACCGCTATTGGGTCGTTAGCTGAAGCGGATGGCTACCCCTTCGCCCGTTCAATCGCTTCGATCACCACCTGCTTGGCTTCGGCGGCATCGCCCCATTTGCCGATCCGCACCCATTTCTCGGCTTCGAGATCCTTGTAGTGGGTGAAGAAGTGCTCGATCTGCTGGAAAATGATGCTCGGCAGGTCCTTCGTTTCGGCGACGTCCGAATAATAAGGGAAGGTGGTATCGACCGGCACGCAGATCAGCTTTTCATCGCCGCCATGCTCGTCTTCAAGATTGAGCACGCCAATGGGCCGGGCGCGCACGACGCAGCCGGCGATGAAGGGGGAACGGGCGATCACCAGCGCGTCCAGAGGGTCGCCATCGGGTGACAGCGTGTGCGGCACGAAGCCGTAATTGGCGGGATAGCGCATTGGTGTGTGCAGGATGCGGTCGACAAACAGGGCGCCCGACGGCTTGTCGAACTCGTACTTCACCGGCTCGCCCCCGGTGGGGACTTCGATGATGACATTCAGGCTTTCGGGCGGATTGTCGCCTGTCGGTATATTGTCGATACGCATGGATGCACTCTTTCTATGTCTTGCGGTGCCAGCCCGACTCCCCCTCCCAGCCACCCGATAGGATACCGGCGGGAAAATCGGGTGGCTGGGAGGGGGAGTTGGGCAGGAGCCGAACCCAGCCGCTAGGCTGAAAAATCGACGCGCACCTAGCGCAACCCTTATGCATTGGCGAGAGGGGATTTGCGATTCATACGAAGGTCGGTAAGGGCTGCGTCCATGGCAAAAGGCAAAACCCCCCAGGCGATACGCGGTACGCAGGACATTTTCGGCGCAGATGCGGAGGCGTTTGCCTTCGTCGCCGAGACATTCGAACGGGTGCGCAAGCTCTATCGCTTCCGCCGCGTGGAAATGCCGGTGTTCGAAAAGACCGAGGTTTTCAGCCGCGCAATCGGCGAGACGACCGATGTTGTGTCGAAGGAAATGTACTCGTTCGAGGATCGCGGCGGGGACTCGCTGACACTGCGGCCCGAATTCACCGCAGGGATCGCGCGTGCCTATCTTACCAACGGCTGGCAGCAGCACGCGCCGCTCAAGGTGGCGACGCACGGCCCGCTGTTCCGTTACGAGCGCCCGCAAAAGGGTCGCTACCGCCAGTTCCACCAGCTCGACGCCGAGATCATCGGCGCGGCCGAACCGCAGGCGGACGTGGAATTGCTGGCGATGGCCGACCAATTGCTCAGGGAATTGGGTATCGAGGGTGTGACCTTGCACCTCAACACGCTGGGCGATGGCGACAGCCGCGAAGCATGGCGCGCCGCGCTGGTCGAGTATTTCAGCGCGGTGAAGGGCGAGCTTTCCGAAGATTCGCAGGAGCGGCTGGAGAAGAACCCGCTACGCATTCTCGATTCCAAGGACCGCCGCGACCGGAAATTCGTCGCCGATGCGCCCAAGATCGATGCCTTCCTGTCCGATGAGGCCAAGGCCTTCTTCGAGGCCGTGACCAGCGGGCTGGATGCAGCAGGCGTCAAATGGAAGCGCGCCGAGAGCCTTGTGCGCGGGCTGGACTATTACCGCCACACCGCGTTTGAATTCATTCCCGACGAAGGCTCGGCAGCCGCCGATGCCTTGGGCTCGCAGAGCACGATTCTGGGCGGCGGGCGCTATGACGGACTGATGGAATCACTCGGCGGCGCGCCGACACCTGCGGTCGGCTGGGCCGCGGGTATCGAGCGGCTTGCTATGTTGGTGGGGGACAAAGGCGAGACTCCCGCTGACGTTATTGTGGTTGTCGAGGAAGATGACGAGGGAAGTCACGCAAAGGCTTCATTTTTGCTATCCTTATTGAGGAGCGAAGGCTTCACCACAGAGTTGATTGCGTCAGGATCTCCTCGAAAGCGCTACGACAAGGCAGTAAAAAAATCCCCAAACGTGCTGGTTTCGTTAAGGTCGGGTGGTGACAGCTCAAACGTGAGCGGGGATGCAGATCGCAAGCTGCTCGACATTATCGATCGTATTACATGACCATCCCCGCCGAACGCCTGCGACAGATCGCCAATCGCTTTGCCGAGCTTGAGGCGCGCATGGCGTCGGGCCAGCTTGAGGGCGAGGAATTTGTCCAGGCGAGCCGCGACTATGCCGAGCTGGAGCCGGTCGCCAAGTCGGCGGCCGAAGTACAGGCCATGCGCGAGGAAATCGCCGGGCTGGAGGAGATGCTCTCCGATCCCGAGATGAAGGCCATGGCGGAGGAGGAGCTTGCCTCGCTGCGTAAGGACTTGCCACAGGTCGAACGTGCGCTGGCGCTGGCGATGCTGCCCAAAGACAGCGCCGATGCGCGGCCTGCCATGCTTGAGATACGCGCAGGAACGGGCGGCGACGAAGCCGCGCTGTTCGCGGGCGATTTGTTCCGCATGTACGAGAAATTCGCCGCCGAGCAGGGCTGGAAAGTCGAGCCGGTCAGCATGGCCGCGGCCGATGTCGGCGGGTTCAAGGAAATTGTCGCCAACATCAAGGGCACGGGCGTTTTCGCCAAGCTCAAGTTCGAAAGCGGCGTCCACCGCGTGCAGCGCGTGCCGGTCACCGAAAGCGGCGGGCGTATCCACACCAGCGCGGCAACCGTCGCGGTGCTGCCCGAGCCGACCGAGGTCGACGTAAGCATCGACGAGAACGATTTGCGGATCGACATCTACCGCTCGAGCGGTGCAGGCGGACAGCACGTCAACACCACCGACAGCGCGGTGCGCATCACCCACGTTCCCACCGGGATTGTCGTGGCGATGCAGGACGAGCGCAGCCAGCACAAAAACCGCGACAAGGCGATGAAAGTGCTGCGCGCGCGCTTGTATGAGCAGCGCCGCGAGGAAGCGCATGGTGCCGAGGCCGAGGCGCGCAAGGCGATGGTCGGCAGCGGCGACCGCTCCGAACGCATTCGGACGTATAATTTCCCACAAGGCCGCGTCACCGATCACCGCATCGGGCTGACGCTGCACAAGCTCGACGAAGTGCTCGCCGGGCCGGGCCTGCGCGAATTGACCGACGCGCTGATCGCCGAGGACGAGGCCAAGCGGCTGGCGGCGATGGATACGTGACCATCACCAATGCGCTGCGCGAGGCCGCCGCGCAATTGTCCGCCACCAGCGACACCGCCCGCCTCGATGCCGAATTGCTGATGGCCCATGCGCTGGGCATTTCGCGCTCCGACCTGCTGTTGCGGCATATGGCCGAAAGCGCGCCCGATGCTTTTTTCAGCATGGTGAAGCGCCGGGCTGCGAATGAGCCTGTGGCACACATCATCGGTAAGCAGGAATTCTACGGCCGCGAGTTTATCGTAACCCCCGATGTCCTGATCCCGCGCCCCGACAGCGAGAGCGTGGTGCAGGCCGCGCTCGATGCGGCGCCCACTCCTAAGCGCGTGCTCGACTGCGGCACCGGCTCTGGCGCGCTGCTGCTCACGCTGCTGGCCGAGCGGCCCCCGGCGCAGGGCGTGGGTGTCGACAGCTCGCCTGCCGCGCTCGAGGTGGCGCAGCGCAATGCTCTCAATCTCGACATGGCGGACCGGGCGCAAATGCTGCTCGCCGACTGGACTCAGCCCGGTTGGGCGGACAATCTTGGCCGCTTCGACCTGATTATCGCCAACCCGCCCTATGTCGAGGACGATGCCGAGCTGGCCCCCGATGTGCGCGAATATGAGCCATCGCGGGCGTTGTTCTCCGGGCCGGAGGGGCTGGACGACTACCGCATATTGATCCCGCAACTGCCGCAATTGTTGACAGAATCGGGCGTTGCGGTGTTGGAAATCGGACACAAACAGGCCGCTGCTGTTGCGAAAATAGCTGAAACACAAGGGTTTGGCACCGAAGCGCGGGAAGACCTCGCCGGGCGTGACCGCGCGATTGTGCTGCGATTAAGGCTTGGCAAAGGCGAATCGAGTAGCTAACTCTTGAATCAGGCCTCGGTTGCAGGGAATTGCCCGGGTCCTGAACTCCTACATTTGCCTGGCAGGGGGCGGTTTCTCGCTTCCATTGGTGCAGATGATAGGCGAGCTGGCATCCGTGTGGGATGCGCTCGGTAAATTTGGTCATCTGATCGCAAGCGGCCTTGGTGTCGCCGATCGAGACAGGGAAGCGGAATTCCTTTGAACAGCAATCGTAACAACAATCGTCGCCGTGGTCGCGGGTCAAACCGTGGGGGTGGAAATCCCAACCAGGCCAACCGGATCGACAGTCGGTCGCGCGGCAATGCGCCGCAGATGCTCGACAAGTACAAGAAGCTGGCGCACGAAGCCTCGCTGAATGATGACCGGGTGCAAACCGAATATTACCTGCAATTCGCGGATCACTATTTCCGCGTGCTGGCCGACATCAAGGCGCAGAAGGACGAACAGCGTGCCAAGCGCGAAGGCGACCGCGGGCAGGACAATTCCGACGATGATGACGATGATGACAATGATCGCCGGAGCAACCGCAAGGCACGCGGAAACGATCGTGACAATGATCGGGATGATGACCGCGATAGCGACCGGGACAACGACCGCGACGATGATCGCAAACCGCGCCGCAACAGCCGCTCACGCAAGGTTGCGAACGAGCCGGTAGAAGGCAATGAGGGTGACGAAGGCAACCAGGCAGACGGTGAAAACCCGTTCACCGCCGATGCGCCCAAGGCAAAGCCCGCTCGCAAGCCCCGCGCACCGCGCAAGAAGGCCGTGACCGAAGAAGCTGTCGAGAACGACGGCAGCCTCGATCCTTCCATGCTCCCGCCCGCCATCGCACGTGCGAGCGCGGACGAGGATGAAGCGCCCAAGGCGAAGAAGGGCCTGCGGCCCCGCCGTCCGCGTGACGAAGACGGGGAAGATTCGCTCAAAGCCGTCGGCTGACCAGCCGGTATAACGCAAGGCGGGGCAGAGGCGTATCGCACATGACGTCAACGGGTCGCTTGCTTCCGATCATCGATTACGCACCGACGCGTAGCTGGCTTTGGGCGCTTGCGCTCGGGCTCCTGTCGGCGACCGGATTCGAGCCGCTTGGGCTATGGCCGCTCGCGCTGGTAGCCGCCGGACTGTTTATCTTGCTGGCGGCGCATTCACAGAGCTGGAAACAGGCCGCGTGGCTGGGCTGGCTGTTCGGCTGGTCGCACTTCACGCTCGGCAACAGCTGGATCGCCACGGCCTTTACTTACCAGGCGGAAATGCCCGCCGTGCTCGGTTGGGCCGCGGTGCCGCTTCTCGCGGTCTATCTCGCGATATATCCCGCACTGGCCGCGCTCGCAGCACATGCGATCGTCCGGAAAGGCCCGCTGTGGGCCTACGCCATCAGCTTCGCCGGCGCGTGGATCGTTACCGAATGGCTGCGAAGCTGGGTTTTTACCGGCTATGCTTGGAACCCCTTTGCCATGGTGCTGCTTGGCCCATTCGACCGGCCCGGCCTTGCCGCGCTGTCGCCGGTAATGGGCACATATGCGCTTTCGGGCGTGGCCATGCTGCTTGGCGGCGCGCTGATCCTGCTGGCGGCAGAGCGGCGCTTGCGCGTGCTCGCGCTGGTGGCGGCCCTTGTCGTGACGGGCATGTACTGGCCGGCATCGCCCCCGCGCGAGGGCGAGTTGCTTGTCACAATCGTGCAGCCCGACATCAGGCAGGACAGCCTCAACGATCCGCGCGCTTTCGAGGCAAATTTCCAGAAGCTGGCGCGGCACTCGTTGCCGCAAGACACTTCAGAAACGCGCCCGCGTATCGTGCTCTGGCCCGAGAGCGGGATGGTCGATTACCTGCGCGAAGGATATCCGCAGGCCTATTACGACCAGACCACCGCCATGGGCAGTCCGAGCTTTGCGCGTCGCAGGCTCGGCCTGACCGTCGGGGAGGGCAGCTTGCTGCTGACCGGTGCGGTCGATCTGGAAATCGGCGAGGATGACAGCGGCGTGCTCCGTGCGCTGGGTGCGCGCAACGCCGTCACCGCCGTCTCGTCCGAGGGCGAGCTGCTTGGTGGTTACGACAAGGCGCATCTGGTGCCCTATGGCGAATATCTGCCGATGCGCGAGTTGCTGGAACCGTTGGGGCTTTCGCGGCTGGTTGCAGGCTCTATCGATTTCTGGCCCGGACCCGGTCCGCAAACACTCGACCTGCGTGATTACGGCAAGGCCGGAATGCAAATCTGCTACGAGATTGTCTTTTCAGGGCAAGTAACCGATCCCGCCATGCGCCCCGACTACATTTTCAACCCGTCCAACGATGGCTGGTTCGGAGCATCGGGTCCGCCGCAGCACCTAGCCCAAGCGCGGATGCGCGCGATCGAGGAAGGCTTGCCCGTGCTGCGTGCGACCACTACCGGCATCAGCGCGGTGATCGATGCACGCGGGGTCGTGCGTCAACATCTTGGCCAGTATGTCGAGGGCCGCATCGACGCTGTCGTGCCGCCCTCTGCGCCGCCCACGTTGTTTGCACGGACGGGCAATATACTACCGCTTATCTGGGCCGTTGTTTTTCTGCTTGCAGCTTTCGTTGCCATGCGCCGCACAGGCCGTTAGAGCCGCCCACCGAACTCATTATAATTTCACGAGAAGGCAATCTCCAACATGCGCCAATCCTACCTGTTTACGTCCGAAAGCGTCTCCGAAGGCCATCCGGACAAGGTTTCCGACCAGATTTCCGATGCCATTGTCGACATGATGCTGGCCAAGGACCCTGAAGCGCGGGTCGCTTGCGAAACATTGACGGCAACGCAGCGCATCGTGCTGGCGGGCGAGGTGCGTTGCAAGGGCGTGTACGAGAACGGCGAATGGGCAAATGGCGCGCTCGAGGAAATCGAGGCCATCGCCCGCCGGACGGTGCGCGAAATCGGATATGAGCAGGACGGTTTCCACTGGGAAACGCTGACGCTGGAAAACCACCTCCACGGCCAGAGCGCGCATATCGCGCAGGGCGTGGATGCCAGCGGCAACAAGGATGAAGGCGCAGGCGACCAGGGCATCATGTTCGGGTTCGCTTGTGATGAAACGCCCGACCTCATGCCCGCGACGCTCGATTACAGCCACAAGATCCTGCACCGCATGGCCACCGACCGCAAGAGCGGTGCAGCGCCATTCCTCGAGCCCGACAGCAAGAGCCAGGTCACGCTGCGTTACGAAAACGGCAAGCCGGTCGAGTGCACTGCCGTTGTCGTCTCCACCCAGCATTCCGAAGGCTATGACGAGGGCGACAAGGAAGCCGAGCTGCACGCCTATGTGAAGGGCGTGGTGGGCGACATCCTGCCCGACGGGCTGATCACCGATAATACCGTGTGGCACATCAACCCGACCGGCAGCTTCGTGATCGGCGGCCCCGATGGCGATGCCGGCCTTACGGGTCGCAAGATCATCGTCGACACCTATGGCGGCGCTTCGCCCCACGGCGGCGGCGCCTTCAGCGGCAAGGATCCGACCAAGGTCGATCGCAGCGCCGCCTATATCACGCGCTATCTCGCCAAAAACATCGTTGCCGCCGGGTTGGCAACGCGCTGCACAATCCAGCTCGCCTACGCCATCGGTGTGAGCGCGCCACTGTCGCTCTATGTCGACACCCACGGCACGGGCAGCGTCGATGATGCCGCGCTTGAAGATGCCATTCGCGGTATCGAGAAGCTGGGCGGTCTGACCCCGCGCGGCATCCGCACGCATCTCGGCCTCAATAAGCCGATCTACCGCCCGAGTGCAGCCTACGGCCATTTCGGTCGCACGGCTGAAGGTGACTACTTCCCCTGGGAACGCACCGACCTCGTGGACGATCTGAAGGCCGCAGTAGCCTGATACGGGGAGGCGGATGGTGAGCGCCGACGGAACGCCGCTCACCACCGCGCCCTTGCCTCACAAGGATCGCGTCATCGCGCTCGACGCCTTGCGCGGACTGGCGGTGATCGGCATCGTGCCGATGAACGTCATCGCCTTCTCCATGCCACCGGCCGCCTATTTCAATCCGCGCAGCTATGGCGGGGACGGACCGCTCGAGGTGGCGCTATGGGCGGTTTCCTTTCTGCTGATCGAAGACAAGTTCCGCACGCTGTTCGCCATGATGTTCGGCGCGGGCGTGGCGATCCTGCTGGGCAAGGCGAGCGCACATCCGCTGCGCGGTCACTATGCGCGCATGCTGGTCTTGCTCGCCATTGCCATGCTCCACGCGATCATGCTCGCCAACAATGACGTGCTGCGAAGCTATGCGGTTGCCGGAATGCTTCTGCCGGTGGCGATTGGCTGGCGGGTTCGCACCTTGCTGTGGGCGGCAGCTGCGATCATGGCTGGGCAGTTTCTGGTGTCCGGATGGTTTGCGTGGGACTGGCTCGCCTACTGGTACGAGCGGGCGAGCGGCGCGCTGGTTGATCCGGCGGCGCAGATGCAGGCCGAGAGTGATTATGGCTACAACCCGCAAGCCATCGCCGCAGCTACCGAGCGGGCGAGCGATGCGCTGGGCGAACGGATCGTGCGGCGCGTTGGCGAATTTCCGCAGCAAGCGACATTCGTTGTAGCGTCGCTGCCATCGACGATTGCGGCCATGCTGGCAGGTGTTGCGCTGTGGCGAAGCGGCCTCTTGGCCGGTCAATGGCCTGCATCGCGCGCATACGCTTTGGCAGCACGATGCGCCGTGATCGCGCTGCCGATCCTCGCCGCGCTGGCTGTATGGACCATTGCCACCGGTTTCGATCCCATCGTCACCACGGCAAACGCCATTGTGTGGAGCGCTCTATTCGACATGTTGGCTGGCATCGGCTGGGCGGCGTTGGCGATGGCGCTATTCGGCGGAGCCCTGCGTGATAGCAAAGTAACTGCGCGGCTGGCCGCTACCGGGCGGCTGGCGCTGACCAATTACCTTGCCACCAGCCTGGTCTTCGCGCTGTTGTTCCTGGGTTGGGGGTACGGACTGTTCGGTGAAGTGAGCCGCGGCCAGGCGTTGTTGCTCGCGCTCATCCCGGTCGTGCTCATGCTAGGATGGTCACCGCTCTGGCTCGCCCACTTCAGGCAGGGGCCGGCGGAATGGTTGTGGCGCAGCCTCGCCAGCGGATCGCGGCTGGCGCTCAGGCGCTGACTGTCCGCACGCTCGCTGTGTCCCTTGCCAGGTGCCGTGCAGCGATGAAGTAATGCGCAGCGGCCCACAGATAGACCATACCGCTCACCGCCATTGCCAACGCCAGCCCTTCGCCCGCGCCGTATTCCTTGGCAAAGCGGTCGCTCATCAGGCCCACAAGCGTCGGTCCGAGGCCGCCTGCGAGCGTGTAGATGCCGTTGAGCGTGGCCGAAGCGGTGGCACGCATTCGCGGATGCATCAAGTTCTGGATCGTCGCGAAAGTGATGCCGAGATAGCTGAGCGTCAGGAAGATCGAGCCTGCGAGGCAGACGAGTAGCAGCGACAGATTGTCCTGCATGATGGCAAACGCGCCAAGCGGCCCGCCAATCGCGAGACCTATCCCGGGGATCAGCGCATAGGCGCCAGGATTGCGCTCGCCCAGCCGGTCTCCCAACCAGCCGGCACCGACGATGGAAAGCGCGGCGGGCAGGCTTGCCAGCACCCCGGTATAAAGCCCCGCCTCCGCCAGCCCCATGTCGAATTTGCGGACCAGCAGAGAGGCGAAGAAGAAGTTGAGCGCATAGCTCAGCCCTGCAGCGATGAAGGAGCCGACGACGAGGTGGCGCGCGCTCGGCAGGCTCCACATGCGCTTCACGAAGTCCGAGATCGGCGGGACCTCGTCGCTCGATCCGGCATCGAACTGGCCGCGCTTGGGTTCGGCGACGAAGACATAGGCGACGATCCCGAGAATGAATCCGGGGATCGCGGCAACCAGGAAGGTCGCCTGCCAGCCGAATTCCTGCGCCACCCAGCCGCCGCCGACAAAGCCGATGAATGCGCCCATCGGCGGGGACAGCAGCAGGATCGAAATGGCCAGCCCGCGCTTGTTGGCGGGGAAATAGTCGGAGATGACGGACTGGTTGGGAGGCAGGCCGATGGCCTCGCCAAGTCCCACACCCATGCGCGCGACAAGCAATTGCACCCAGCTTCCTGCCGCTCCGCACAGCGCCGTGGCAACTGACCAGATGGTGACACCCGAAGCGATCAGCGTGAGGCGGCGAACCCGCTCGGCAAAACGCGCGGTGACAAATCCGCCCAGCACGTTGAGCCCGGCAAAGGCCCATCCCATGAGCGAAACCTGCACGTCCGACAGGCCGAATTCGGCCTTCACCGGCTCGACCAGCACGTTGACCACGATCCGGTCGATAAAGCCGACCGTGGCGATGGCGGCGAGCACGGCCAGGGCGAACCATGGAGAATTGCGCCGGGTTTTCATGCAGAAGCTCTCACCGCATCACGCATAGACCGCACCGCGCACGAAACGGAAACGAAAATGGCGGCTCCACCGGGGAAGCCGGCATTAAGCGTGTTGCAGTGGCGATTGTCAGGCGGTCGCAACGCCCTTGTTCTCACGCACCCAATGCCCAACCTTGCGGCCGAACTTGGCAATCGCGTGCATGTTGAAGAAGTGCCAGAAGCCCAGCACCAGCACGGCAAGGCCGACCTTGGTCGCGACGAAGCGGATCGCCTCGGCATAGCTGGTCGGCTCTGCGCCGAGGCTGATGGTCAGCAGGATGAAGCCGATGTTGACGAGGTAGAAGCCCACCACCAGCAAGTGATTGGTGCTGCGTGCGAGCACTTCGTCATGGCCGAAGCAATCCACCAGGAACACCTCGCCGTTCTTGCTGAGGGTACGCGCCACCCAAGCAGTCATGGCGATGGCGATGACGAGATAGGCAAGATAGCTGACTTCGATCATTGGTCTTCTCCTTCAGTAAAGCAGTTCGTGAATGGAATTGGGCCGGGCTTCGTCCGCGTGCTCTTCGGGAGGAGCGAAGGATGTCTCAGGGTTGGCCTGCGCGTGGCGATAGTCGCCCCAGATGCTTCCGGTCAGCACCCCGGCAACCATTCCCGGAACGGCAAGGATCGCGCCAACGGCAATATGTTCGAAGAAGACGACCAGCGGGATTAAGGCTCCGAGCAGCAAACCTGCAACGGCATAGGTTCTGCGGCACTCGCTATCTGTCGCGCACAAGTATACCGTCAGCGGGAGCCCGAAAACAAGCGATGCGAGCAGCGTCACCATGCCGGTGATCGCGACGGGCGCGAGGGCAAGCCAGAGGCCCTCGATCAGATAGTCTTGCAGCATCATCGCAGCCCCGGTCGGAATGCTGAGCCAGATAAAAAACAGGCTCCCTCCGAGCGTTCCGCCACCGACGGCGCGGAAAAATTGGGCGATATCTCTTTTTGTCACATTCCTGTCCTTTCAGGAAATTCAGAAATCTATGATCGTGATACGGGGTTTGGTTTGCTCTTTCTAAGTCTGGATGATTTCAGTGCTTGGTCGGCTTCGTGCCGCGAGAGGGGATGAGGCGGGCGACCTTGCCGCCCAGTCTCATCAGCGAGACTAGAGTGGATTTGGGCAGGCGGCGCACGTCTTCATACCACGCCCCCAGCGTGCCGAGGAATTCGTGCATCCGGCCTATCCGCTCCTGAACATGCTTGGGCACATCCGTGCGGCCCTTCAACTGTTCGGACAGTTCGGCCAGCACCTGGATGGTCGGGTCGATCTCGCGCTTCTTGCGCTCGACCACGATCTTCATCAGCATGTCCCACAGATCGGTTTCGGCGGTAAAGTGATCGCGCCTGTCGCCGACTACGTGGCCGCGCCTGACGATGCCGTAGCCCTGCAATTCCTTGAGACCGGTCGAGACATTGCTGCGCGCCAGGCCCAGTGTCTCGCAGATCTCCTCTGCATTAAGCGGGCGATCCGACAGGTAAAGCAGCGCGTGGATCTGGCTGACCGAGCGGTTCACCCCCCAATGCGTGCCCATTTCTCCCCAGTGAAGAATAAAAGCTTCGGCCTCGGGGATGTCGGTAACTTTCACGACTCGGGTGCGCCTTTCTCAATTTCTGTAATTTCAGAAATACAGGAATAGGCTTTTCGGGCAAAAGCTTTTTTTCAAAAAAGCCCTCAGTCTGTCCGAAAGTCCTCGACCAGTTTGCCGCTTGCGCCGATCTCGCTCTCGTGGCTCGGCTCGCGCCAGCTTTCGGCCAATGCCTCGGTCTCCCACTGCTGCATCGCCGGGTGCGCAAGTACACGCTCGACCCACTTCTGCCCGCGCCCGAAGTCCAATCCATGTGTTCGCACGCGGAAGGCAACGGGGGCGAAGAACGCGTCGAGCGCGGTGAGGTCGGGTCCGGCGAGCCAGGGTCCGTCGAAGCGATCGAGCCCTTCCTCGAACAGCTCTTTCAACCGCGCGACGTCCTTTTCGAGCGCTGCATCGTGCGCAGCCATCCTTACCCGAACGCCGACATTCATCGGGCACTGGTTGCGAAGTGCAGAGAACCCGCCGTGCATTTCGGTCACTCCGCAGATGGCAAAAGCGCGCGCCGTCTCGTCTCGCGGCCAGATGCCATCGTGCCGCTCTGCCAGATAAAGCACGATGCCGAGCGAATCCCACACGGTACGCTCGCCATCTAAGAGGACCGGCACTTGCCCGGTCGGAGAGAAAGCGCGGAACGCCTCGTAATTCACCGCCTGCGTGAACGGTTTGATCCGATCGGCGAATGGGATGCCCAGCGCCTTCATCAACACCCAGGGCCGCAGCGACCAGCTCGAATAATTCCGATTCGCTGTGATGAGCGTGTAATTGCCCATGTCGTTAGCTGACATACTCCGCAGTCGTCTTTTCTGCGACTTCCTCGGCGCTCACGCCCGGCGCGAGCTCGACCAGCTTGAACGGGCTCTGGTGATCGGACCGGCGGAATACGGCGAGATCTGTGATGATCATGTCGACCACGTTCTGGCCTGTCAGCGGCAGGGTGCATTCGGGGATGAACTTGGGGTCGCCGTGCTTGGAAGTGTGCTCCATCACGACGATGATCTTCTTCACGCCCGCGACCAGGTCCATCGCGCCGCCCATTCCCTTGATCATCTTTCCAGGGATCATCCAGTTGGCGATATCGCCGTTCTGCGCCACTTCCATCGCGCCCAGGACGGTCAGGTCGATATGCCCGCCGCGGATCATGCCGAAACTGGTGGCGCTGTCGAAATAGGCGCTGTGCGGCAGTTCGCTGATAGTCTGCTTGCCCGCATTGATAAGATCGGCGTCAACCTCGTCCTCGTAAGGGAAAGGCCCGATGCCGAGCATTCCGTTCTCGCTCTGCAAGGTCACCTGCATACCTTCGGGAATGTGGTTGGCGACCAGCGTGGGAATGCCGATGCCGAGGTTGACGTAATAGCCGTCTTCCAGCTCCTGCGCCGCGCGGGCAGCCATTTCATCACGGGTCCAGGCCATTAGATTTCCTTCAGTCGAGGGGATTGGGAATGAGAAACCATCCGTCGCCGATCATCGGCTCGAGGCCGCCAGCTGCAGATGGATCGATAAGGTAGATATAGAGGTCGTCGAAATCGCGGCGGTCGTCACCAGCAATCGCGATAAGGCAATGGGTTTCAAGCAAGGCCTGCCGTCGCGCCTGCTTGCGCTCTCCGGGGAAGCGCTGGACGAACAAGGGGTCGCGCCCGGTGGGATCGAGCCGGGATTCGATCAGGCGGCGGCGGATCGCGCCTGCGTCTTGCGGTTCGCGGTCGGTGATCCAGGCGATGGCGACTCCTTGGCTGCGCAGCGCATCGAGCGTGGGCACAAGCGCGGGATAGCGCTCCGCCCGGCCATCCAGCGCCATGAGTTCGTCCGCCGGGTCGAGGTCGATCAGGATGGCGGGCACCTCCGCCTCGCACCGGGCTCGGGTCGGCTGCAAGGTCGTCGGATCGGCAAGCAGGGCGGAGAACTGGCCGTCCATCCCGGCGGCGAGCGCGGTGGAGGTGTGGATGCGTAAATCGGCATAGGCGCCATCGAGCGGAGCGGGCGCAACAGGTGCGGGCAGCTCGCTCGTCTCGAGCAGCGCATACTCGCCGAGCGAGGCGATCGCGATGCTGTCCGGATCAATGTCGTTACCCTCTGCAATCGCTTGCCGCGTGCGTTCGCCCAGCACGGCCTTCCCGACCATCGCGCCGGTCGCCAGCAGCGGCACGGCCGCGGCGGCGAGCACGCAGCCCTGCAGGCCGAGCGTGGCGAGGCTAAGGGCGAGGGCACGGGTAAGCTTCAATTGGCGGGTCCGAAATCCTGCAACCGGTTAGGCGAAAGCACTATGCCGCCTTCCGCTCGCGCGTGGTGGTGAATTCGATCTTCTTGTCATAGGGCGCACCGACGATCATGCGCTGCACGAAGACGCCGGGAAGGTGGATGCAGTCGGGATCGAGCGATCCGGCGGGCACGATTTCTTCCACCTCGACCACGCAGATCTTGCCGCAGGTGGCGGCAGGCTGGTTGAAATTGCGTGCGGTCTTGCGAAACACGAGGTTGCCGGTCTCGTCAGCCTTCCAGGCCTTCACGATCGAAAGGTCGGCGAAGATGCCTTGCTCGAGGATAAAGTCCTCCGGCCCGTCACCCTTGTCGAAGCTCTTTACTTCCTTGCCCTCTGCGACCTGCGTGCCGACGCCGGTCTTGGTGTAGAAGCCGGGAATGCCCGCTCCGCCAGCGCGCATGCGTTCGGCCAGCGTGCCTTGCGGGCAGAATTCAACTTCCAATTCGCCGGAAAGGAATTGCCGCTCGAACTCCTTGTTCTCGCCAACGTAGGACGAGATCATCTTCCTGACCTGCTTTGTCCGCAACAGCTTGCCGATGCCTTCGTTGTCGATCCCGGCATTGTTGCTGGCAAAGGTGAGGCCAGTGACGCCGCTCGCCTGGATCGCGTCGAGCAACCGCTCGGGTATCCCGCACAAGCCAAATCCGCCGGCCGCAATCAGCATATCGTCTTTAAGGAGCCCGTCGAGGGCGGCGGCGGCATCGGAAAAGAGCTTCTGCATGGAGATTCCTTCGGCGATAGTTTTGTCGGACTCGGCAGTTAAAAGGTGGCGCCGGTTTTGTCACCCCATGGGCGTAATTGCTGCGCCGCACCAACACGTCTCCATCTAGGGCAGAAAAGCCATAAAATCAAAAAGTGAATCAGGTTTCAACTCTCGTTCAGATCTCTGAATAAGCGAGACAAATTCGGTAAGTTGCATCCTTTGCAACCGGCATTGACCTTTTCGCACTTGCGAAGAATGCCGCGCTGCAGCACATGTCTCCCTGCCTTTCAGGCATCCTCTCCCAAACTTTTATGGCCCGGTCGGCTTCGACCGGGCCTTTTTCTTTGCCCCTATTCCGACACGGTTCCGGCACATTGTCGGGGTTCGTAGGTTTGCATTAGCGTGGGTCCGTTCCTAGGTCCGCAGCACAGCAACAATGAGGGATAGGCAACGCATGGCCGAAAAAGACGCAGCGGCAATCGAAGAAGGCACGGTCCGGCTCCAGGTAGCGGCAGCCCGGCAGGAAGAGTCAGGCCGCGGCGTTGTGCGTATGCCGCGCAGCGCGTTTCAGGCGCTCGGCATTACCGAAGGCGATGCTGTCGAGATCGAAGGCAAGCGTGCCACCGTGGCGATTGCGGCGACAGCCTATGACGAGGATGAGGCGCTTGATGTCATCCGCCTCGATGGCCTCCAGCGCGGCAATGCCGAAGCATCCTCGGGCGAGCATGTGCTGGTGCGCCGCGCTGAAACCAAGCCGGCCTCCCGCGTCGTATTCGCCCCCGCGCAGCGCGAGATGCGCCTGCAGGGACCGACCGAGGCGCTCAAGCGGGTATTTTTCAAGAAACCGCTGACAGCTGGCGACCTTGTCGCCACGCATGGCCAGCAACCGGTCCAGAACGTGCCCGCCGAAGTACGCCGCATGTTCAACGCGCCCGCCTATGCCTTGACCCAGATCCGGTTGCAGGTCGTCTCCACCACTCCCAAGGGTATCGTCCACATCGACGAGACCACCGAAGTCGAGCTGCGCGCCGAGTTCGAAGAGCCGCGCGATGCGCGCGGCATGATCAATTACGACGATGTCGGCGGGATGGACGAAACCATTAAGCAATTGCGCGAAATGGTCGAATTGCCGCTGCGCTATCCCGAACTGTTCACCCGCCTTGGCGTCGATCCGCCCAAGGGCGTGTTGCTGCATGGCCCTCCCGGTACTGGCAAGACACGGCTTGCACAGGCGGTTGCGAACGAATCCGACGCAGAATTCTTCACCATCAACGGACCGGAAATCATGGGCAGCGCCTATGGCGAGAGCGAGAAGCGGTTGCGTGAAGTGTTCGAGGAAGCCGAACGCAGCCAGCCTGCCATTGTCTTCATCGACGAAATCGATTCGATCACGCCAAAGCGCCAGCAAACACAGGGCGAGGCCGAAAAACGGCTGGTTGCGCAGCTGCTAACCTTGATGGACGGGCTGCAGGCGCGGGCAAATCTGGTGGTGATCGCCGCCACCAATCGCCCCGATGCCATCGACGAGGCGCTGCGCCGTCCGGGTCGGTTCGATCGCGAAATCGTGATCGGCGTGCCCGACGACAACGGTCGCCGCGAGATCCTTGCCATTCACACGCGTGGTATGCCGCTCGGCCAGGGTGTCGACCTGATGGAACTGGCCCGATCCACCCACGGCTTTGTCGGCGCAGACCTTGCCGCACTTGCCCGCGAGGCAGCAATTGAATCGGTCCGGCGGATCATGCCCAAGATCGATCTCGAAGCGCGCGAAATTCCCGCCGAAGTGCTCGACGAACTCTGCGTCGAGAAGGGCGATTTCCGCGAAGCGCTGAAGCGCGTGCAGCCTTCTGCCATGCGCGAAGTCATGGTGCAGGCGCCGACCGTCGGCTGGAGCGATCTGGGCGGCCTGGACGAGGCCATCGACAAGCTCAAGGAGGGTGTCGAGCTCCCGCTCAAGAACCCGCAGGCATTCGACCAGCTGGGCATCCGCCCGGCCAAGGGTTTTCTTCTCTATGGCCCTCCCGGCACCGGCAAGACCTTGCTGGCAAAGGCGGTTGCCAAGGAGGCCGAGGCTAATTTTATCTCGATGAAAAGCTCCGACCTGCTGAGCAAGTGGTATGGCGAAAGCGAACAGCAGATTGCCAAGATGTTCGCCCGCGCCCGCGCCGTGGCGCCTTGCGTCATCTTCATCGACGAGATTGATTCACTGGTGCCCGCCCGCGGGTCCGGCGGTGGCGAACCGCAGGTCACTGCCCGCGTCGTCAACACCATCCTCGCCGAAATGGACGGGATGGAGGAACTTTCTTCCATCGTCGTAATCGGAGCCACCAACAGGCCCACGCTGGTCGATCCGGCACTGCTGCGTCCCGGTCGTTTCGACGAGCTGGTCTATGTCGGTGCGCCGAACAAGGAAGGGCGTGAGCACATCCTCAAGATCCACACTGCGAACATGCCCTTGGCTGACGATGTCGATCTGGCCGCGATTGCGGCCGAGGCAGAGCGGTTCACCGGTGCCGATCTGGAAGATGTGGTGCGCCGCGCCGGACTCAACGCGATTCGCCACTCCGAAGGGATGCCGGAGAACGTGACCAAGGCCAATTTTGAAGAGGCGATGAAGGACAGCCGCGCCACGGTGACCGAGAAGATGGAAGCCGAGTACAAGAAAATGAAGGGCGAGCTGAAGAAGCGCGCGATGGAAGTGAATCCGATCGGTTTCCTGACCGACGATATGCTTACATCGACGCGCGACCAGAAGCACTAGGTGCAGGTCTTGCCGGGAGACTCACCTGTTCAGGGGGCTTCCGGCTCACCTGCCTTGGGGTGCCCACCCGGCACTTCGAGCCGGTGGCGGATAAGCGCATCGGGCATCTCTTCGCGTATCCAGGCGAGCATGTGTTCGCGCACTGCGCAGCGCAGGTTCCACAGATCGCCAATGGTCCTTGCGCTGACCGATATGCGCAGTTCGATGCTCTCGGGATAGGCTTCGGTCATCAGCACCGCCAGGGTCCGTTGGTCCCAGAGGTCGTGATCGGCAACGAAGCGTTCCACCTCGGCCCGGATCGGCCCGACTTCGGTAGCCGGATCGAGGTGCAGGAAGACGGGGCCGGTCAGCACTTCGCTGCTGCGCGACCAGTTTTCGAAGCTTTCGTCGAGCACTTGGGCGGTAGGAACGACAACAGCGCGTTCGTCCCACGTGCGCACGATAATGAAGGCCATGTGGATTTCTTCCACGCGGCCGGTGTGTCCGTCGATTACCACCATGTCGCCCAGTCGCAGCGGTTCGGTGATCGCGATCTGCAATCCGGCAATCAGCGATTTGAGCGCAGGCTGCGCGGCGGCACCGACCGCCAAGGCTGCCAGACCGGCGGAAGCGAGTAAGGTTGCCCCGATTGTCTGCACGGCGGGAATAGTGAACAGCATCAAGCCCACGGTGATGACGATGATCGCCACGGTCGCGGTGCGTGAGAGGATGGAAATGCGCGTGCGGCGACTGCGCACGGCCACCGGGTCTGCCGCCCCGTCCAGCTTCAATTCCACCGCGGCGGTGTAGGCCTTGACCAGCGAGAAGGCGATCCAGCCGAGCAGGGCCGGGCGCAGGAAGTGCCCCAGCGGGTCCCACACATCCGCCAATGTCGGATCAACCTGCGCAGCCAGCGTGATGGCAATGGCGATGAGGGACCATTTGATCGGCCTGCGAATGCGCCGCAACAAAATATTGTCGACCGGCGATTCGGACTTGTTTGCCAGCTTCACGACAAGGGCGAAGGCGATGCGGTAGATCAGCCATGCGATGGCGATTGCCAGCACCAGCACGAATGCGGCTTCGCCAGCAGCGGTCCAGTTGATGGTCCAGTTTTGCGGATTCAGTCGTTCAAACATGCGGGCGACCTAATGGGCCGCGTGGCCAGTTACAACCACAGTCAGTGCGCGTCGTCCCAGCTCGGTCCCGTGCCGATCTCGATTCCCAGCGGTACGTCGAGCTTCACGGCAGGCAGGGCGGCTTCTGCCATCACGCGCTCGATCACCGGGCTGGCTGCGTCCACATCTCCTGTCGGCAGCTCAAACACGAGCTCGTCATGCACTTGCAGCAACATGCGGACATCGGGCAAGCCTGCCTCTTCGAGTGCGGGCAGCATCCGTGTCATGGCACGCTTGATGATATCCGCACTGGTTCCCTGGATCGGCGCGTTGATTGCGGCACGCTCGCTTCCCTGCCGTTCGGCCTGGTTCTTGGAGTTGATCCGGGGGAACCAGGTCTTGCGGCCGAACAAGGTTTCCGAATAGCCACGCTCTCGAACCTGCTCGAGCGTTCGCACGATGTATTTCTGGATGCCGGGAAAGCGCTGGAAATAGGTGTCGATCATAGCTTGCGCTTCATCGGGCTCGACGCCGAGGCGTCCTGCCAGCCCCCAGCGGCTGATCCCGTAAAGGATCGCAAAATTGATCGTCTTGGCGGCGGCGCGGGTATCGCGGGTGACTTCGCCATACATCTCGGTCGCGGTGCGCGCATGGATATCCTCGCCATTGGCGAAGGCCTGCTTCAACGTGTCGACATCGGCCATGTGCGCAGCGAGGCGCAGTTCGATCTGCGAATAGTCGGCGGCCAGCAGGACATTGCCATCCTCTGGCACGAAGGCCTTGCGGATCTGCCGTCCGATCTCGGTGCGGATTGGGATGTTCTGCAGGTTCGGATCGGTCGAGGAAAGCCGCCCGGTCTGCGCCCCGACCAGGCTGTAGCTAGTGTGCACGCGCCCCGTGCGCGCATTGATCGCCTCCTGCAGCGCATCGGTATAAGTGCTCTTGAGCTTGGACAGCTGGCGGTATTCGAGAACCTTGTTGCCAATCGGCGCATTGTCATTAGCGAGCCGTTCCAGCACGCTCTGGTCGGTCGAATATTGTCCGCTCTTGCCCTTCTTGCCGCCCTTGTAACCAAGCTTGTCGAACAGCACTTCGCCCAATTGCTTGGGGCTGCCGATGGTGAATTCCTGCCCCGCGATCTCGTGGATCTCGCCTTCGAGCCGCCCTATTTCCACTGCGAAACTTTCCGACAGGCGGGAGAGTTCGGCGCGATCGACCTTGATGCCTTCGCGCTCCATCGCCGCGACCACCGGGATCAGCGGGCGATCGACCCGCTGGTAAACGCGGGTCGCGCCTTCCTGCGGCATCCGGCGCGCGAGATGGGCGTGCAGCCGCCAGGTGACATCGGCATCCTCGGCGGCATAGGGTGTCGCCTTGTCGAGCGGCACTTCGCCGAAGGGGATGGCTTTCTTGCCGGTGCCGCAGACTTCCTTGAACGTCAGCGTGGTGTGACCGAGGTGGCGTTCGGACAATTCGTCCATGCCGTGTCCGCCGCCGATCCCGTCCTGGCTGCGTCCGGCGTCGAGATCGAAGCTCATGATCATCGTGTCATCGACCGGGGCAACCCGGATGTCGTGCCGGGCGAGCACGTTGATATCGTATTTGATATTTTGCCCGACCTTCAGCACCGCGTCGCTTTCCAGCAGCGGCTTGAGCGCAGCGAGGGCGGCGGACTTGTCCACCTGCTGCGGCTTTTCGGCGAACATGTCGCTGCCACCGTGCGCGAGCGGTATGTAGCAGGCGTCATTGGGGCCGAGCGCGAGACTTACGCCAGCCAGTTCGGCAGCCATCGCATCAAGTGCGCTGGTCTCTGTATCGACCGCGACGAGCCGCGCAGCGTGCGCGCGGGCGATCCAGTGTTCAAGCCGCTCCATTGTCTGCACGCATTCATAGGTGCTGCGATCGACAGCAGGCATTTCGGGCAGAGGCTGCGTGTTCCCCTGCGTCGAGGCTTCGGCACCCGCCGTGTCGGCCTTGGCAGGATCGAGGTTGGTCGCCCGAACGGGGCTGCCTGCACCGGCATCCAGCCGTTTGAGCAGCGAATTGAAGCCGTGGGTCGAGAGGAAATCCGCCAGCGGTTCGGGTGGAATACCGTCCAGCTTCATGTCTTCGAGCGCAATCGGCAACGGGCAATCGGCCTTCAGCTCGACCAGGACGCGGCTTAGCTCCGCCATTTCACGCCCTTCGAGCAGTCGTTCCTTGAGCTTGGACTTCTTCATGTCCGGTGCCGCATCGAGCGCGGCTGTGAGCGAGCCATTCTCGGCAATCAGCTTGGACGCGGTCTTGGGTCCGATACCATAAATGCCCGGAATATTGTCCACGCTGTCGCCCATCAGCGCGAGCACATCGCCCAAGAGTGCGGGCGGCACGCCGAACTTTTCCTCGACCTCGGGGATGAAGATGCGGGCGTCCTTCATCGTATCAAGCATGTCGATCTGCGCGCCGTCTTTCTCTCCGACGAGCTGCATCAGGTCCTTGTCCGACGAGACGATCGTAACGTCCCATCCCTGCGCTTGCGCGGCGAGGGCGTAGGAAGCGATCATGTCATCCGCCTCGACATCGGGTTCTTCGATCATCGGCAGCGAGAATGCGCGGGTTGCATCGCGAATCAGCGGGAATTGCGCGACCAAATCCTCGGGCGGAGGCGGGCGATTCGCCTTGTACTGGTCGTAGATCTCGTTGCGGAAGGACTGGCTCGATTTGTCGAGAACCACAGCCAGATGGGTCGGGCCGTCGGCATCGTCGAGGTCCTGCGCCAGCTTCCACAGCATGGTGGTATAACCGTAAACCGCACCGACGGGCGTACCCTCGGGATTGGTGAGCGGCGGCAGCCGATGATATGCGCGGAAGATATAGGCCGACCCATCGACCAGGTAGAGATGCTGTTTATCGGCCATACGCGCCTGCTAGCACGCGATTTCATTGCGGTCAGTAGCCAAGTTTTACGCCTACAGCGCCTTGTTTGTGACAATATTTTGCCCCAATTGTGCCATAATTCGCTTGCGCCTGCCCAATTGTGGCATTATTTAGGCAATCAGGTCGGCCATGCGGTCGACTTCGGATCAGGCGAGTTGCCTGTTTCGACTAATCGCAGATAAAGGGGTTCAAACCTATGCGTAAGATCGTTCTCGCAGCCGCAGTCGCCGGCGCAGCTCTCAGCCTTTCCGCTTGCTCGGAAGCTACCGAAGAAAACGCCGAAGCTACCGCTGAAAGCGCACTGGCCGACACCGAAAGCAATGTCGACGCAACCGGCGACGCCATCGAAGGTGCTGCTGATGAAGCTGGCGCCGAAATGGACGAAGCTGCTGCTGACGTCGATGCCGCTACCGACGCTGCTGAAGCTGAAATGGAAGAAGAAGTCGCCGAGTAATTCTCGACAGCGATTTTTTTACCAAGAAGAGGGCGTGGCCAGCGATGGCCGCGCCCTTTTTCTTTGGTTCAAAGCTGTGCTTGGGGCAAGGCCGAAAGCCTAGCGCGCCGCAGCGTTGCCATAATTGGAACGCGCGAAATCACGCGCTGCCTCGTCAGCATATCCATCATAGATAGCGCGTGCGATCGACGCGATCCGGGCATCGCGTGCCTGCGGCGTGTTCTGGCCCGTCACATAGATTGCAACAGCGATTGAGCGCCCGTCCGGTCCGGTGAGGATGCCGATATCGCTGGCAACGCGGTGCAGCGTGCCGGTCTTGTGCGCAACCGTTACACCGGAAGGCATGAGAGCGGGGATACGGTTCCTGCCGGTACGGCAGCGTTCCATGGCATCGACGATGATGGCGCGGCTTTCGCGGCTGAGCCAGCGGCCCTGATAAATTCCTGCAAGCAATTGCACCATCGCTTCGGGCGAGGCGCTGTCGCGCGGGTCGATATAACTGCGTGCATCAAACTCGCGGTTGTCGCGCACGAGTGTGGCGATGTCGCGATCAAGGCTGAATTCGGTGATACCGGCGCGGCGCATCCAGTCGTTCACCGGCTCGACCCCGCCCATGGCTGCAATCAGGGCATCGGTCGCGGGATTGGAACTGCGCGTGATCATCAGATCGATCAGCTCGATGGCAGGCAGGTACTCACCTCTCCGAACCGGTGCGGCACGGCTGCTGAGCGGTTCGGACCGCACGGCCCAAAGCAGCGGATATTCGCTCGTCAGGCTCCAACGGCCCTGGTCGACGCCTTCAAGGTAGGCAGCGGCGATTGCGATCTTGCTGGTGCTTGCCAGCGGGAAACGCTGGTCGCCATAGACCGAGATCTGCTGTCCGGTGGAAAGGTCGATTGCGGCCACGCCGATGCGACCTTGGCTGCCTTCGGCAAGCTGCGCGATGCGGCGTTCGAAAGCGGTGTCCAGCGGAGGCGCGTAGTCGCGCGGAGCACGCACTTCGGTGCCGAACGCACTGTCGAATGCAGATTCGAGACTGGCGGATTGTGTCTGCGCCTGGGCGTAAACAGGGGTTAGCGGCGCAATAGCGAGCGCTAGAAGAGAAACGAAACGACTTAAGGATGCAAATTTCATATCATGATCGTGCCAGAAACATGCTTTGCGAATGCTTAACAAGAAACGGTTTTACGATAGTCACGCGATGAAATGCGCCGAATTGGCGATGTAATGAGCCAACCCGGCCATTTCGTCTGATTTCCTGCCTCGTCTCCTTACGCTGAAACGAGTGCTTTCTCAATGCGATCAAGCGGTTCGTTGGTGAGCGCCTTGTCGATTTCACCGGCAAGGCGATTTTCCAGCTCGACATGGTAATGGCGGCGCATCTCACCCAGTGTCTTGGGATCGGCGATCACCACCAGATCATCCATTTCTCCCGCAATGGCCTTGCTGTTGAGCCACTCGGCCGCGGCGGCGGCATGGGCGAGTTCATCAAGCTGGGTGTTGCCCTTCATCTGACCCGCCTTGTCCTGATGCTTGACCCCGGCACTGTAGTTGGTCAGCTCGAGCGATGGCTCGGCAAGCTTGGTCAGCTTGGGTTCGAAAATCTGGCCTTCATTGCGCAGCAGCACGAAACGCTCCCCGTCGACGAGGGCGATATGGGCTTTGTGCGGGCATTTCATGGATTAGCTCTCCTGAGAATTGGATACTTGCCAGACCAACGGCCAAACCCGGCGAAAGTGCCGCAAGACGTCATCAACCCGGCTTGCGCAGGCGCCAGGCAAACTGGTCGGTGCTGCCACGGATCGGATCGTCGAACACATTGGCGGTGCGCGGATCGTCGGGCCGTGAATAAAGGTCGCTTTCCTCCTCCAACTCGAACCCGGCGCTTGTCAGCGTTTCCATCGCAAGCGCGCTGTCCATCCGGTGCAGCGTGTCGGCTGCTTCGGCCCCTGCACCCTCGGTCGCATGGTGATCGACGACCACCAGCGTGCCGCCCGGCTTGAGCGAAGCGTACAGCATGTCTGCCGCTTCCTGTGCCGTGCCTTCCGGAAAATTGGGGAGGTAGAGATCGTGGAAATTCATGACCGTGATGATCGTATCGAGTGGCTCCGGCCAGCCCGGCTGCGTCAGCGGTGCGCGCAGAGCGAAAACGTTGACCGGATTGCCTTCATCGTCCGAATAGCGCCGCACGGTCTCATCCTGTTGCGGACCGTAATCGGGGCTGAAAGCGATGAATTCCTCGGGCTGGAAGGCGTAGACCTTGCCCTCCCGTCCTACCGCCATTGCAAGCAGTCGTGTGACATAACCGCCGCCCATGATGTAGTCGCCCACCACATCGCCGCGATCGATCTGCGCGAAGGCAAGCAGTTCGCCGGGTTTGCGCGATTCATCCTGTTCCACGTCATCAAGCCGCGAGATATCGTTGATCGCCTGCATGTATTTGCGCGGCGTGTATTCGCTTGCCGCTTCTTCGGTCGCTGCGTCGTCGCCGGAATTGCAGCCGGTAAGCACGCTGGCCGTTGCAAGTGCCGCGATGATCAGTGTGGTGCGCATGTTCGTCTCTCCCCGTCGTCCCTTCGTAGATTAGCCGGGGTTAGACCGTGGGCCAAGTTTATTGCGTGTTGACGCGCCACCCATTGATGGGCTTGGTGCGCGCAATATTCTTTCATGGAGCTTCTCGATGTCCGCATTCCGCCCTGCCCAGATGAGTTTTTCCCTTGCCGCAATTCTGCTGGCTTCGACCGCGCCCGCCTTCGCGCAGGACGTGCAGATCGTGCAGCCCGGTGCGCCCGGACAAGCGCCACGGGTTCTGAGCGAGGACGATGCGACGCGTCTTGCACGGATCGATTACCTGCCTGCCGACATCGCTTTCATGCAGGGCATGATCGTGCACCATCAGCAGGCTGTCGACATGGCCGAACTGGTCGCGGCGCGGACCAATAACGAGACTATCACCACTGCTGCCGGACGCATCGAGGCATCGCAGCAGGACGAGATGAGCTTCATGCGCGAATGGCTCGAAGGCATCGGCCAGTCCGCAGCGATGGCGGGCATGGGCCATGCGGATCATGCCGGCATGGCGGGCATGGCTTCGGCCGAGCAAATGGCGCAGCTTGCCGCCGCACGCGGCGTGAACTTCGACCGTATGTTCCTGCAAATGATGATCGACCACCATGAAGGCGCGCTCACCATGGTCGGGATTTTGCTGCGCCAGCAGGGCACGGCGACCGATCCGGTTCTGTATGATTTCACCAGCGAGGTGAGGAACGACCAGCAGGCCGAGATCGACCGCATGAAGGAAGCGCTCGCCGCGCTGTCGGACGATCCGCGCACCGCACTTGCGGGCGGCCTGTTCGATGCCGAAGAAGCGATCAGCAATTTGCGCCACGTGGCTTTCCTGAAGAAGCCGTCGGGTTTCTACGATCCCGCCAACCCGAGCGGAGGTCGCATGGTCCTGCCGCCGGTTGAGACTGAGGACGAGGATGACGGCGAAGATGCGAGCGATGAGCACGCCGGGCACGAAGTGGCGATGGCTGCTGACGATAATGCTGAAAATGCTGCCGACGCCGATCCCGAAGATGGCGCCGAGGACGAGGAAGCCGAAGCACCTTCACCGCGTTACGCACAGCGTGGCGGCCTGCTGAGTTTTGCCAATACCGACATTGCCTTTTCGGGCGATCTGATGGTGGCGGGCAATTATCACGGCTTTAACGCCTATCGTCTCGACGCGCAGGGCGTTCCGCAGCTGGTCAGCTCGGTCGTGTGTCCCGGCGGCCAGGGCGACGTTTCGATCGTTGGTGATATCCTCATCATGAGCGTCGAGGAGACGCGTGGCCGCGTCGATTGCGGCCTTGGCGGCGTGTCCGAAGATGTCAGCGAAGAGCGGTTCCGGGGCCTGCGCGTTTTCGACATTTCCGACATTCGCGCTCCGCGACAGGTCGGTCAGGTGCAGACCTGCCGGGGCAGCCACACGCACTCGGTCGTGAGCGCCGATGACGAGCGGATCGTGGTCTACAATTCGGGCACTTCGGGTGTTCGCGATGAGGATGAACTGGCCGGCTGCATCGGTTATATTCCCGGTGACGGACGCACGGCGCTGTTCAGCATCGATGTGATCGAAATCCCGCTCGCCAATCCGGCAGCTTCGCGCATCACCTCCAGCCCGCGCGTCTTCGCCGATGATGAAGGCAATATCGCAGGCCTGTGGCTGGGCGGCGATCATGGCGATGGTACGCAGAGCACCAGCCAGACCAACCAGTGCCACGACATTACCGTGTTCCCGACGCTCAACCTCGCCGCTGGCGCATGTTCGGGCAACGGCATCATCATGGACATTTCTGATCCCTACAACCCGGTCCGGCTAGACGCGGTGACCGACGATGGCTTCGCCTATTGGCACTCGGCCACGTTCAACAATGACGGCAGCGTCGTGCTTTTCACCGATGAATGGGGCGGTGGTGGGCGTCCGCGCTGCCAGGCCTCCGATCCGCGTAGCTGGGGTGCCAACGCTTTCTTCGAGATTGTCGATGGCAAGCTGGAACGGCGCGGGACCTACAAGCTTCCCGGCGCACAGGGCGAAATGGAAAATTGCGTCGCGCATAATGGCTCGATCATTCCGGTGCCGGGTCGCGATATCTTCGTGCAGGCATGGTATCAGGGCGGCGTGTCGGTGATGGACTTCACCGATCCCAACAACCCGTTCGAGATTGCCTATTTCGATCGTGGCCCGATTGACGAGGACCAGCTCGTGACCGGCGGCTATTGGTCGGCATATTGGTACAACGGCCGCATCTACGCGACCGAGATCGCGCGCGGCATCGACGTGTTCGCGCTCGAACCGAGCGAGTTCCTGACGGCCGAGGAAATCGCCGCTGCCGAAGCCGCGCAGATGAGCGGAACGTTCAATCCGCAAACCCAGCTGCCAGTTACGTGGAGCGCCGAGCAGGTCGAAGCCGCAACGCGCAGCCGCGCGGGCGGCTGACGGACGTCAGAACCAGGTCCGCAGCCCGACCAGCACGGCAAAGCCGCTGGGATCATCACCGCGCGCGCGGATGATGTCGGCTGTGCGGCCTGTGGCAGCGCCGTATTCCACGCCGACATAAGGCGCGAATTCGGGGACGAATTCGTACCGCAAGCGCGCGCCGATCGAAAGCTCGTACAGGCCCGCACCGATGTCGCGTTCGGGAATGTCTTGCGCTGCCAGCTCGAACTCGATGCGCGGCTGCAGCACCAGTTTCTGGGTCAGGCGCATATCGTGCTCGGCCTCGACACGGGCGGTCAGGTCGCCATTATCGGAGACGAAAGCCGTGCCGTCGACATGGATATTGTAGGGGGCAAGACCTGCCGCGCCGAACGCCAGATGCGCCGTGGTGTCCGGCTCGATATCGAGCCGCACGCCTGCCTGTAGATCAAACCACGGACCGATGGCGTGTGCCCATAGCGCCTGCACTTCGGCTTCTTCCAGCTCGCCACCAAACGCGCCTTCGCCTTCGGACTTGATCACGAACTTGTCTAGCGCGGTGCCGTACCAGCCCGTGATGTCCCACGCATATTCCTCTTCGCCATCGGCGAAATGCGCTTCCAGCCGTTCGGCGAGGATCGTGCCGGTCTTCATGTCGCCGTGGGTGGCGTGGTTGTAGGAGCGGGCCTGAGCCATGCGTTGCTGGTCAAAGAACAGGTCGGCAGCGTGCTGTGGGCCTTCGAACGCGCGGGCGGGCGGCGGGCCTGATGGGATCTGCTGCGCCGCAGGTCCGTGACCCATCGCAGCATGGTCCATCGTATCCTGCGCGGGCTGTGCAGGCGCGCGCGGAGTGGCCCGGATCTGCCCGAGCGGATTGGCCTGCGCCTCGCTCTGCGCCTCATGCGACGAGTGAACGTCATGCGGGGTGCTTTCGGCAGGCTGATCCTCTTGCGGCGGGTGAGCCGTATGGTCTTGCGCCTGCTCGACCGGTGCTTGGTGCATCGTGTGCGCAGAATGGTCGTTCGCCTGCCCGGCGGGCGGTTCCTGCATCTGGTGCGCGGAGTGATCCTGCGCCACGGCAGGGCTGGCAATCAGCGCGGTGCTGGCGAGAAGTAGCGTGCGCATCATGCACCCTCTCCTTCGGGGAAGGGGCGCACGGTGACGGTCTGCATCATCCCGGCGTGCATATGGTAGAGCAGGTGGCAGTGGAAAGCCCAGTCGCCCGGTTCGTCTGCGGTGAGATCGAAAGTCGCGCTGCTGCCCGGCTGCACGATCACTGTGTGCTTCAACGGCTGGTTCATCATTCCCGCGCCGTTGACCAGTTCGAAGAAGTGGCCGTGCAAATGGATGGGGTGCGCCATCATCGTGTCGTTGACCAGCTTCACGCGCACCCGCTCGTCAAAGCCAAAGCGGATCGGGGCATCGGTGACGGCGCTGAACTGCTTGCCGTCGAATGACCACATGTAGCGTTCCATATTGCCGGTGAGGTGGATTTCGAGCTGGCGGGTCGGCATCCGGTGCGGATTGGCGCGCTTTGACTTCAAATCGCTGTAGCGCAGCACCCGGTGCGATACCTTGTCGAGGCCGAGGCCGGGGAAATCCCACCGTTCCATCGGCATGGCGCTAACCATGTCGATTCCGGGGCCGACTTCAACATCAGGCGGCAGGAGCGAGGTGTCGCGCATCGAGTGGTCCATCGCGCCCGAAGCTTCGCCGGTAGCGGGCATGGCATGACCCATCGCCGCGTGGTCGACACCGTCGCCTGAACCATGGTCCATCGCGCCCATTCCCATGTCCGCCATGGTGAGCGTGGGAATTTCACGCAGCGGCGGCGGGGTGGCGCTCAGGCCAGGGCGCGAGGTCAGGCTGGCGACGCCCAAGCCTGATCGGTCCATCGCCTCTGCCACAAGGGCGTGACTGCCATCGGGCGGTGTGACGATCACGTCATAGGTTTCAGCAGTGCCGATCTGGAATTCGTCAACCTCGACTTCGTCCACATCCTGACCGTCTGCCGCGATGACCGTCATCGGTACGCCGGGGATGCGCACGTTGAAGAAGGTCATGGCCGAACCATTGATGATGCGCAGCCGGATACGCTCGCCCGGCTGGAACGCGAATTGCAGATCGTCGGCCGGGCCGTGTCCATTGATGAGATAGGTGTAGGTCGCACCGGTCACGTCGGAAATGTCGCGCGGGTTCATCCGCATCGCGCCCCACATCAGCCGGTCTTCCAGGCTCATCGCGCCATCACCGACCGTCTGCATCTGGCGGTTGAAGTAATGCTCGCCCACGGCAAGCATCCGGGCAATTTCATGCGGGTGGCGCGCGGTAAATTCGCTCAGCAGAACCACCATGTCGCGGTCGTATCGCGGATCGGGCTCGGCAGCGTCGATCACGATTGGCCCGTAATGGCCCGCCTGTTCCTGCAAGCCGGAGTGGCTGTGCCACCAATAGGTGCCCGACTGTCGCACCGGGAATTCGTAGGAAAAAGTCTCTCGCGGCCTGATGCCGGGGAAGCTGACGCCGGGAACGCCATCGAACTGGAATGGCAGCAACAGGCCGTGCCAATGGATCGAGCTGTCCTCGTCCAGCATGTTTGTGACGTTGAGCCTGACATTCTGGCCTTCGCGCAGGCGCACAAGTGGGCCGGGCACAGTCCCGTTCACGGCGATGGCATGGCCGCTGCGCGCACCGGTGGTGAAGTGGTGGTTGGCGATGGTCAGGTCGATTTGCTCGCCAGACATTTCGCCAAAGCCGTTGCGCGCGTGGGTCAATGATTGCCCGCTGGCCCACGCCGGAACAGCAAGTCCCGCTGCTGCAAGCGAGCCGCTGCCCAACAGGAATTTGCGCCGTGAAAAATCGGGAATCGTCATCGGACTTGTATCTCCTTGCCGATCTCTATAGTATACCCCCCTAGGGTATTCAAGCAGGACTTTGGTTATGAGCGACAGGACGGCAATCTTGAACAGGCTGAAACGCGTCGAAGGGCAGGTCCGCGGCGTTGCCAAGATGGTCGAGGAAGACCGCTATTGCATCGATATCCTGCAACAGTTGCAAGCGGTGAAGGCGGCGCTGGGCCGGGCCGAGGACGCGGTTTTGAAAAACCATGCACAGTGCTGCGTATCCGAAGCGATTGCATCCGGCGATGCAGCCGAACAGCATGAAAAGTTCAGCGAACTTGTCGATCTGTTCGCAAAGGCAAAGCGTTGACGCGCGCGTTAGGTTCCCGCCCGGGGAGCGGCTTCGTCGCCACGCTGACGCTGACGCTGACGCTGACGCTGACGCTGGCTTTCGCTGCGCTTGCACTCGCTGCCATGGCGCTGCCTGCCTCGGCACATGGCGACGAATTGCATGAAGAAGACCCCGCTGTGTCTGTGTCTGACCCTGCCGCAACGCCCGATGCGCCGTTGCCGGCGCACGACATGTCGGGTGAAATGGGTTCTGACATGATGCAAGGCACGGTGGTTGAACAATCGGCTCCATTGCGCGTGGATACGGTGCTCCGCAACCTTCATCCGGCCTCGGTCCACTTTGCCATTGCGCTGTTTGTCGTTGCCGCCGTGACGCAGGCGATTGCCCTCCGCCGCCCGTCGCGTGATCTGGATGCGGCGGTGCGTGTGATGGTGATTGCGGGAGGCGCGGGAGCGGTGCTCGCCGCGATGTTCGGCTGGATCCACACAGGTTTCTGGTTGGGCGGCGATGCTACGATGCTCTGGCACCGCTGGTTGGGCAGCGGCCTGGCGCTTGTGGGCGGAGCCATGGCCGTCGCGGCCTGGCGTCGCGCCGGGAACCCGACCCTCATGACAATGCTTCTTTTCGTAATTGCGCTGGCCATCCTGGCGCAAAGTTACCTGGGCGGTGAACTCGGTCACGGCGCTGGCCACATGTTCGCAGGACATTGATTGAGCTTGAAGGAGACTGACGTTGGAACATCAGGAACAGGGACATAGTAAGGCCGGACATGGCGGCAATTACAAGCGTTTCATGGCGATGGTCGGAACCTCGACCGTCATCATGCTCGGACTGATGTATCTCAACACCTACGCGCTCGATCACGTATTCTGGAGCGAAACGCGCTTCTGGATGATGTTCGTGATGGGCTCTGTCATGGCCGTCGTCATGCTGCTTTTCATGTGGGGCATGTACAAGAACACGGCAAAGAACTGGATCATCATCGGCGTGGCCGTGGTGACATTCGTCCTCTCGCTTTTCCTCGTCCGCAGCCAGACAACGATCGACGACAGTGACTGGATGTCGGCGATGATCCCGCATCACTCGATCGCCATCCTGACCAGTGAACGCGCCGGTATCGAGGATGTGCGCGTGCGCGTCCTGGCCAATGACATCATCCGTGCCCAACGTCGCGAAATCGACGAGATGAAATGGCTGCTCGAAGATATCGAGGCCAATGGCGTGGCCAATACGCAGGCAGAAGCCGATGCGCGGCCCATCCCCGAGTTCGAAGCCGAAGTGAATCCCGGCACGCCAACGCCTTCAGAGTAGGGCTTCGACCAACCCCAACAGAAAAGGCCCGGCAGGATCGCTCCCGCCGGGCCTTTCCTATTTGCGTTAATGACGGCGGCTCAGCTTGCCTTCTGGCTCGCGATCCAGTCATCGACCCGCGCCTCGAGGATGGCCAGCGGCATCATGCCGCCGCCCAGCACGGTGTCATGGAAGCCGCGGATGTCGAAATCGTCACCCAGTTCAGCGGCCGCGCGGGCGCGCAATTGCCGGATGCGGATCTGGCCGATCTTGTAGCTCGTCGCCTGTCCCGGCAGCACGAAATAGCGCCGCACTTCGCTACGCGCCGTGGTTTCGGGATTGGATGAATTCTCGAGGGCGTAAGCAACCGCTTCGTCCTCGGTCCAACCCTTGGCGTGGATGCCGGTATCGACCACCAGCCGGATCGCGCGCCACATCTCGCTCAGCAGGCGGCCGAATTCGGAATAGGGATCCTGGTAGCCACCCATTTCCTTGGCCAAGGCTTCCGAATAGAGCGCCCAGCCTTCACCGAAGGCTGAGAGGTAATAGCCCTGCGTGCGGAAGCGCGGAATGCCTTCCAGCTCCTGCGCGATGGAAATCTGCATATGGTGGCCCGGATTGCCTTCGTGATAGGCAATCGCTTCGAGTTGCGGGATCGGCATGGCGGTCATGTCCGACAAATGGGCGTAATAGATGCCGGGGCGCGAGCCATCGGGCGTGCCGGGCCGGTAATGCTGCGCCGCGCCATCCTGTTCGCGAAACGATTCCACCCGGCGCACTTCGAGCGGAGCCTGCGGCAGCGTACCGAAGAACTCCGGCAGTCGCTCGGTCAGCGCGTTGATGTGCATGGTGGCGCGGTCGATATACATCTGGGCGCCCGCCTCGTTATCGGGGAAGTAGAATTGCGGGTCCTCGCGGGTGAAGGCGAAGAACTCCTGCAAGGTCCCCTCGAAGCCAACCTGCTCCTTGATCGCTTCCATTTCGCCCCGGATGCGCGCGACTTCATCGAGACCAAGCTGGTGGATCTCGTCAGCCGTCATCTCGGTGGTGGTCATCTGGTTGAGGCTGTAGGCGTAGAATTCCTCGCCGCCCGGCAAAGTGGTCGCACCGCGTGCAATCGCATCGCTATTGGGCCGGTCTGCGGTGAACCAGTCGACCGTGCGCTGGTAGGCAGGAGCCAGCTGTTGCGTGAGTGCAAGCCGCGCAGACTCGCGCAATTCACCGGCACGCTCCTCGCTGATGGTTCCGGCTTCGACCAGGGCGGCAAGCCGCTGCTCGGTGCCGGTCCAGAGCGCGGAAGGCTCGCCGCCATCAAACGGCGCCCCGCTGATCAACCCCTGCGACTCTGCAATGACCGCATCATAGGCGAAGCGCGGCGGACGCGTGCCCGCGGCAGCATTGGCCTGTGCGCGCGCCAGCAATTGGTCCATCGCCGTGCCGATACCGCCAAGGCGCGAGATGAAGGCGACCATGTCGCTTTCGCTCTCCACGCTGTGCTGGCCGAGCAGGAAGCTGGGCAAGAAAGCGTGCGGCCCCTGCATCTGGTGGAGAATATACTGCTGGTCGAAGAATTCGCCTTCGCGCACCGCCATGTCGGCCCGGTACTTGAATACGTCGTAGGATACCTTGGCCTCGCCACTCAGCGCGTCGTAATCGAAACTGGCCTCCATCTCGGCGGCGGCCTGCGCCCACCAATCGACCTGTTCCTGAGCCGCTTCGCGGCTGAAATCGTCGAGCTCTCCATAATCGGTCTTGATGCCGAGCGAGGTCTGCAGGATCGGGCTGGTGGCGAGCAATTCCTCGAACTTGTCGTCAAACCAGGCATTGATGCACTGGGTCTGCGTTTCGGCGCATTCGACGGTCGCTGTCGGGGCATTCGCCGTGACACAGCCCGTCAGAGCGACGGTTGCAAGCAGCAGCGGGGCGAGTTTTTTCATTTCGGCAATTCCCTGAGTCTGTTCCGGTCCCGCGCCGGACCATGGAGATGCGGCGTGCAAAAGAAAAGGCCCGGCAGGATTGCTCCTGCCGGGCCTTTCTTTGCGTTTTCTGGAAGCGCCGGGCTTAGAAGCCCATGCCGCCGCCCATACCGCCCATGCCGCCCATATCGGGCATGCCGCCGCCGGCGGGCTTTTCTTCCGGAATCTCGCTGATCGCCGCTTCGGTGGTGATCAGCAGGCCGGCGACAGAAGCCGCATCCTGGAGCGCGATGCGAACGACCTTGGTCGGGTCGATCACGCCGGCAGCTACGAGGTTCTCGTAGGTGTCGGAAGCCGCGTTGAAGCCCTGCGTTTCGTCGCCTTCACGCAGGAGGTTGCCCGAAACGACCGCACCATCATGGCCGGCGTTGGTGGCAATCTGACGGATCGGGGCGAGGATCGCCTGACGCACGATTTCGATACCGCGGGTCTGGTCATTGTTCTCGCCAGCAACACCTTCGAGCGCCTTGGTGGCGTAGAGCAGCGCAGTACCACCGCCCGGGACGATGCCTTCTTCGACAGCGGCGCGGGTTGCGTGGAGCGCATCGTCGACACGGTCCTTGCGTTCCTTCACTTCGACTTCGGAAGCACCGCCGACCTTGATCACGGCAACGCCGCCAGCAAGCTTGGCAAGGCGTTCCTGCAGCTTTTCCTTGTCGTAGTCGGACGAAGTCGTCTCGATCTGTGCACGGATCTGCTCGACGCGGGCCTTGATGGCTTCTGCATCACCCGAACCATCGACGATGGTCGTGTTGTCCTTGTCGATGGTGACGCGCTTGGCTTCACCCAGCATCGACAGGCCGACATTTTCGAGCTTGATGCCGAGGTCTTCGGAAATCATCTCGCCATTGGTCAGGATCGAGATGTCCTGCAGCATCGCCTTGCGACGATCGCCGAAGCCCGGAGCCTTCACGGCTGCAACCTTCAGGCCGCCGCGCAGCTTGTTGACCACGAGAGTGGCCAGCGCTTCGCCTTCGATGTCCTCAGCAATGATGAGCAGCGGACGTCCGGCCTGCACCACGGCTTCCAGAACAGGCAGCATGGCCTGCAGGTTGGAAAGCTTCTTTTCGTGGATCAGGATGTAGGGATCGTCGAGTTCGACGGTCATCTTTTCCGGATTGGTCACGAAGTAGGGCGACAGGTAGCCACGGTCGAACTGCATGCCTTCGACGGTTTCGAGCTCGAATTCGAGACCCTTGCTCTCGTCGACGGTGATCACGCCTTCCTTGCCGACCTTTTCCATGGCTTCAGCGATCTTCTCGCCGACTTCACGGTCGCCATTGGCAGAGATGATGCCGACCTGGGCAATCTCGTCCGAACCGGACACGTCCTTCGAACGCGCCTGGAGGTCTGCAACGACCTTGGACACGGCGAGGTCGATACCGCGCTTGAGGTCCATCGGGTTCATGCCGGCAGCAACCGCGGTCATGCCTTCGCGAACGATGGCCTGTGCGAGCACGGTGGCAGTGGTGGTGCCGTCACCGGCAGCATCGTTTGCCTTGCTGGCGACTTCGCGCAGCATCTGTGCGCCCATGTTCTCGAACTTGTCCTTGAGTTCGATATCCTTGGCGACGGTAACGCCGTCCTTGGTGATGCGCGGTGCGCCGAAGCTCTTGTCGAGCACGACATTGCGGCCCTTGGGGCCGAGTGTGACCTTCACGGCATTCGCCAGCGTATCAACGCCTTTCAGAATGCGTTCGCGAGCGTCACGGCCGAACTTTACGTCCTTGGCAGCCATAATTGTTTCTCCTGGAAATTCGTTGGGTAATGAAAGCGTTCAGTGGGCCGGTCGGCTCAGCCGATCACGCCCATGATGTCGCTTTCCTTCATGATCAGCAGGTCTTCGCCGTTGATCTTGACTTCGGTGCCGGACCACTTGCCGAACAGAACGCGGTCGCCCGCCTTCACATCGAGCGGGGTAACGGTGCCGTCGTCGGCCTTGGAGCCATTGCCAACGGCAACGACTTCGCCTTCGCTCGGCTTTTCCTGGGCGCTGTCGGGAATGATGATGCCGCCAGCCGTCTTTTCTTCGGCTTCGATTCGGCGAACCAGCACACGGTCGTGCAGGGGACGGAATGCCATGATTATGACCTCTTCCTGTTAAAGTGACTATGGTTTTTGGCACTCTCCGGTTGAGAGTGCCAGCGGCGCGGAAATGGTGCCGCATTCATGCAGAGTCAATGGGTAGAAAAGAGAAAATTTGCCAAAACGGGCCAAGCCGCACGGCGGGTCGTCCGCTGGCCCCAAATGGTTATGCCATGCGCGTGGTCAAGCCCAGTTTTTCGCGGCGGTGCCAGCGTGACAGGAGCAGCATGGCGGCAAAGGTCAGGCCGGTCGCCAGTCCGATCCACACGCCGGTCCCGGCGAGCGGGGTAAACAGGCCCAATCCGGCGGCCAGTCCGAAGCCTGGCACCCAATAGCTGAAAATCGCGATCCACATCGGGATGCGGGTATCCTGCAGGCCTCGCAAGGCGCCTGCAGCCACCGCCTGCACACCGTCCGATAGCTGGAAGGCTGCGGCAATCGCGAGAAAGCCCACGGCGACCGATACCAGTTCCGCATTCGCCGGATCGGCCGGATCGACATAGGCGGAAAGCAGTATGCCCGGCATCACCAGCATGGCGCACGCAGTGAACACCATGAAACCGGTGCCCATCCACACGCTCGTCCAGCCGGCGCGGGCCATGCCGACAGGATCGCGCGCGCCGAAGAAATAGCCCACCCTGATCGTTGCCGCCTGTCCCACGCCGAACGGCACCTGGAAGGCGAAGGCGGCGAGGTTGAGGGCGAGTGTATGCGCGGCCAATTCCAGCCCGCCGACGCGGCCCATCAGGAACGCCGCTGCACCGAACACGCCCGCCTCGGCCACCACGGTCACCGCAATCGGCGTGCCGATGCGCACAAGGTCTGCGAAGCGCGCCCAGTCGGGCCGCCAGAAGAATCCCATGATGTGATATCGGTGCAGACGCGGGTCGAGGCGGATTGCAATTGCATACATGCCGACAATCGCCAGCGAGGTTATGACCGTCGCCACCGCTGCGCCGGGCAGGCCCATTTCGGGCGCACCGAGATTACCGAAGATGAAGGCGTAGTTTGCGACGACATTCACCCCGATGCCAAGTGCGGTAATGAATGTGGCAAACACCGGCCGCCCAAGCGTCGAGACGTAATTGCGCAGCACGCCCGCGATCACCATGGGCAAGGTCGACCACAGCAGCACTTCCATATAGGACACGGCGAGCGCGGTTATGTGCTGCTCCTGCCCGGTAGCGCGCATCAGCGGTCCGGCCAGCGCGCACAACGCCATGCCGAAAGCCGAGACGATCAGTGAAAGCCACAGCGCCATGCGCATGGCGCGGCGCACGGGTCGCAGCGCGGGGCCGCGTGCACCCAGTTCTGCCGACATGATCGGCGCAACCGCTCCGGTCAGCGATTGCAGGCTCCACACAACCAGCCCGAACAGAGCCACCGCGAGCGCAGAGGCGGCCAGCTCGTCTGCTCCCAGCCGCGCGATGAACATCACGTCGATCGCGTAGGTGAGCATTTGCAGCAAATTGGCGAGCGCCAGCGGCCCGGCAATGCGGAAAGTTTCGCGCGTCTCGGCTTTCCAGCCGGGCGTGGGAGGGTGGGCAATGGGCCGCATGATCATGTCGCTGCGAGCCGGTATGGGGTGCAGCCGGTCCGGTTAGTCTTTGTGCAACAGATGGGGAAGGGCGCTTGAACGATTACGCGCAGGCTGCGACCTTGCGGCAACGCGCCTGCCGGGCGCCGGTCAGCTTGGCGAAAGCCTTGGTTTGCCAATGTTTCTGCCATGCACAAGTTCATTACTCTGGCGAGCTTCGTCGCCGCCACTATCGCCCTTCCTGCTACCGCCTCCGCGCAGGAGGTTTTCGGCGGGGTTTATGCCCATGCGGTGGATACGCCGTTTACGCTCGAGACGACCGAGACCGGCAGCGTCGATATTGCCGCTGGCGTGCGTTTCAGCGGGATCGAAGCGCTGGGCTTTCTCGGCAAGCCCGAGCCCTATGTGGTCGGCTCGCTCAACACATCGGGCGACACGTCGTTTGCAGGCGTGGGCGTTGCCTGGACGATTGGCAAGGGCCCCGTCTACGTTCGCCCCGGCATCGGCCTAGTGGTGCATGATGGGCCGGAATTCCGCGTGAACCCTGAAGATGGCTTTCGCACAGACCTGGGCAGCCGCGTGCTATTCGAACCCGAGATCGGTGTCGGCTACCGCATCACCGAGCGCGTCTCGGCAGAGGCGCACTGGATGCACATCAGCCAGGGCCAGATCTTCGACGGCGACCAGAATCCCGGCATCGACATGATCGGCGTGCGGATGAACCTGAAGCTGTAGCGCGGTGCTGGTTGCGGTTGCGGAAGGCGTGACTTAGGCTTCCGCTGATGACCGACTGGTTCCGCAACACCGATTGGGACGACGAGATCGAGGCGGCGTTTTTCGCCAAGCTCGACCGCGCCCGGTCACAGCGTGACCAGTATATCGTCCTGCAGGCTCACCATCTCTCCCAGACACATCCCGAAGTGGCGTTGCGGCTGATCGATCTTTATAACGAGACGCGCAAGGAAGACTTCCACGATATCCGCGCCGAGCGCATTGTTGCTGCGGCTAAATTTGCCATGGGCGGCTATGTCGAGGCGCTCGACGACTATCTCAAGATGCTCGGCCGGCAGGATGACGACCAGCCCATGTTCGTCGGTTCGCCGTTGGAATTTGCATTCCTCGCTGCGCGCTTCCGTTCGGAAACTCACTACGCCGCCGCGCTGGCGCAGCTGGACAGTATGGAGCCGCCGAACGCGAAACAGGTCGAGCCGTACTTCCGCTATTGCGCGGCCATTGCGCTGATCGATTCAGAGACCGGAAGCAACCCCACCAATGCCCTGGCGAATGCGCGCATCGCGCTCGATACTCCCCAGGTGGTGCTTGACTATTATCCCGACATGGTCTGGCGCCTGCGAGGCATTACGCGGAGTTGATTGGCGAGCTAACGTCGCAAATTCAAATGGTAAGCGGACATTTAAGTCGCCGTTCGGTCTCTCTGAGCGAGAGACTTAAAATATCTTAGCACATGATTGCGGTAAATCGGGGCAACGGCTTCTTCGAACCAATTATCATCCAAGGGGATGTACTTCCGGCTGATTGCCTCTCTTACGACGGATTCAATGTCGGGAAATGAACTAAGCCGCCCTTGCATTATCGCTGCCTCGTAGCGCTCTGTGTGCGAGCCCGACAGAGAATGCTCTTCGCACCACAAGTTATAGAAGAAGCATAAAATTGCGATGGCAGACCCCGCCCGCAATAATTCCAGATCGACGTAAACCGCTTTACCATCGTCCTGCGCGTCGAGAAATTTTACTCGGTCAAAGCGCACATAAACATCGCTCGAGTGCCCAAATCCAGCATAAGCGTCAGCCATGTCCACATACATCATCAGAATGTCGCGAATGGCTTCCGTCGCCTCTCCGTAATTATCTTTGGTTAGGACATGCATCGTACCTTAGTAGCAACTAACTTTATGTCCGCAATTGGATCGCTCACAACGCTCGCAGGCTGTACAAAAGCAAAAAGGGCGGCACCTTGCGGTACCGCCCTCCTATCCGCAGGCGCTTCAAGACACCCACGACATTTGCTTAAAGGCTTACTTAAGCTCGACGGTGCCGCCGGCAGCTTCGATCTTGCCCTTGATTTCTTCGGCTTCTGCCTTGTTCACGCCTTCCTTGAGGGGCTTGGGCGCGCCTTCGACGAGGCCCTTGGCTTCGGTCAGGCCGAGACCCGTGATGGCACGGACTTCCTTGATGACCTGGATCTTCTTGCCACCATCGCCGGTGAGAATGACGTCGAATTCGTCCTTCTCTTCAGCGGCAGCTTCACCAGCACCGCCACCGGCGGGGCCAGCAACAGCAACTGCAGCAGCGGCGCTAACGCCCCACTCTTCTTCCAGTGCCTTGGCGAGTTCAGCTGCTTCCATAACGGTCAGCTTCGAAAGGTCTTCAACCAGCTTGGCAATATCAGCCATGATGTATCACTCCAAAATAAGGGGCGTGGGATTGTCCCGTTCGGCCCCGAGTATGTTTCGTTTCTTGTGCGAAAAAGCGTCTCTTACGCTGCGTCCTTGGCGCCATAGGCACCGAATACGCGAGCGAGCTTGGCAGCCGGCTCATTGACAACGCGGGCGATTTTCGTCGCCGGAGCGTTGACAAGGCCAACGATTGTGCCGCGCAGTTCGTCGAGGCTGGGCATCGAAGCCAAAGACTTGATACCTGCATCGTCGAGAACCTGCGTGCCCATCGATCCACCGACGATTTCCAGCTTGTCGTTACTCTTGGAGAATTCGACTGCTGCCTTGGCGGCCGCGACCGGGTCTTCCGACCAGGCGAGGCCGACGGGACCGGTGAGGTATTCCTCGATGCCGGCGTAATCGGTGTCTTTCAGGGCGAGCTTGGCGAGACGGTTCTTCGCAACCTTGTAGGTAGCTCCTGCATCACGCATCTTTCCGCGCAGATCGGTGGACTGGTCCACCGTCAGGCCGAGGTTGCGGGTGACAACCACCACGCCAACTTCGTTGAAAGCCTTGTTCAGCTGAGCGACCGCTTCGGTTTTTTGCGAACGATCCATGCCGTACTCCTTCACTATGGCCGTGTCCGCTGGGGCGTGCACGACCGGCTCTAATCACCACGAGGCTCATGCCCCGCAGCAAGGTCCGTTGATGGGGAAGGAGGTGCGCGATACATCACGCGAATGGCGCAGCCCGGGGGCGGCGCCGAAAACTCTGTCCCCGTCTAGGCTGGAAATTAAGACCGGCAAATTCCGGTCACCAACTGTCTCGGACGGATGACTGGCAAGCAAAGGCCCGCCGGTCAGTGGCGGGCCTCTACGGATTTGGGCGGGCGAGTCAAGCCTTGTCGGCCTAACTTGCGCCTTGAGTTCGGACGATCAGATGTCGTCGGCAGTGTCTTCAAGCTGGTCTGCGCGATTTTCCATTTCGTCGGCGCGCCGCTCTGCTTCGGCCTGGCCAACGGCATCGCCGCGTTCTTCGGCAACATCGGCGCGCTCTTCAGCAAGGTCGGCTTCGGCGGCAGCGACACCGGCCTGGGCGTCCATGACTTCGGCTTCTGCTTCGGTGACGTCGTCCATTTCCTCGGCGACTTCTTCGGCGGGGCCATCACAGGCGGTAAGTGCGAAAGCGAACGGAGCGGCGAACAGCAAAATCTTCTTCATGAAATTTCCCTCATTGTTGAATCGATATACGGTAAAATGTGATCCTAGGCAGATTTCCCGTCTTTCGAAAGGTAGACCTTAGGCCCCATCACTCCGTCGTTTGCCGATCATGCGGGATGCTGATCATTCTCGTATCCCAGCAGGTCGCCCGGCTGGCATTGCAGTTCGCGGCAGATTGCCTCCAGCGTGGAAAAGCGGATCGCCTTGGCCTTGCCGGTCTTGAGGATCGACAGGTTGGCCAGTGTCAATCCGACACGCTCTGCCAGTTCGGTCAGGGTCATGCGGCGTTCGTGCAGCAGGTCGTCGAGTTTCACCACGATATTGCCTCCTTCTGTGTGGGATCCCATCACACGGTCCCTTCAAGGTCGTCGCGCATCGCAGCGCCTATGCGGAACACGCGGGCGAGGATGAACAGGACGACCACCATCAATATGCCGGTCAGGTCCAGTCCGGCGTCGATGGTGATGCCTTCATGGCCCGTCTCGTCAGCCCATTTGGCGAGCGTCAGTCCAAGCCCGGCCATCGGAATAGCGATCACCTGCACACCAAGCAGCAACCACGCCATGGCGTTGAGCCGCCGTGCGTTTGCGGGTGCAAAGGGGTCACCTTCGCCCACCGTGCCGATGATCTTGCGGAGCCGATCGAAGAACATGAAAATCAAGCCCACGGCGATCACCGCCATGCCCATCAGGGCGGCGACGGTCAGCAGCGGGAAATCCGCCGCCTGCTCGCCCACTTCGGACGCCAGCTCTGCGGCAATATCCGATTGGAAGATGAAAAGCGCCGGAATGCCGATCAACAATGCGAGCGCGCCAATACCCATGGCGATTTGCATGATGATGGTGAGCACCTTTCCTGCCAGCAGCAGCGGGTCTGCCCCCTTGGTATTGTCCATGATGAGTCTCTCCTTCTGCCCGATCAGGCGAGTATGGTGGTAGCGGCGATTGCGACCTGCGGTTCGGCAGGCACTGTGGTGATTGCGGAAAGGCTGGTGGCAGTAATGATGACAGCCACGAAAGCGGCGAGGGTGTTGGAAGCGAAACGGGTCATTTATCGATCTCCTTGATTGGTGTTATTGAAATTCGATATGACCGATTCGATTCTTATTGTCAATCAATAATATTGAAAAACGATATGCGACTTATCGTTTTACGCGATTCATCCCTGCAACCCGTCGTGACGGCGAAACGCGCTCCTGCGAACGGAGGAGGTAGGGGCTGTGAAAACGTCTTGCGCCTGAAGGATACGGAAAACACCTGGGCACGAAGCTCCACACATAAAAAAGTGCGCCGTGCCGGGATCCATCAGTCGAAAGGCGGGATCGGCGGCGTTTCCCAGAATTGTGCGACTTCATCGGCTTCGCCCGTCATTTCATAGCGTATCAGGGCTATCGGCAGTCGGCCCGCCGCCATGAATTCGTCATGGAATTCGCGGAGCGAGAAATCATCGCCCAATTGCTGAGCGCGATCGGCGAGCAGCGCGTCCATCTGCAATTTGCCGATGGTGTATGCCACGCCGTAGCCGGGCGGGCGGCGCAGGTAGATTTCCGCATCCACGCGCGCCACGTCATCGTCGAGCCAAGGGGTCTGCTCCCGCATGAAATCGACTGCCTCCTGCACGCTCCAGACATTGCGTTGCATGTTTACGTCGGCAGGAACTCGCGCGGCGCGAAAAATGCCGAACAACTGCATATATTCGTCAGCTCGCGGAGAATGCACGGTGCCGCCTGCCAGCATGATGGCCTCTTCGAGATAGGTCGCCCAGCCTTCCGCGCGGGAGCCTTCGGAATAACGGCCACGGATCGGACGCTCGTCCCGCGCTGCCAGCACCGCATCGAACCGGTGGCCGGGGATGACCGCGTGAACATGATCGGGTATCGGGTCCCTGAACTGGATCTGTTCCCAGAAATTGGGGCCGGTGGATCGCTCGATATATGGCGTGTTGGCGCCCAGCTCTCCGACGAAGTCGGGAATGGTGATGAAATCTTCGCGAACCAGGAAGTCGCGGACGATGGCGTCGGTTGCAGCGATTTTGGCGCGCTGTTCCTCTGCGCTTTGCGACAGCGCGATTTCAGGCTGATCGCGGTTGCGGTGACGCAGCAAGGCAAGCGCGGCAGTCATGCGTTCATGCTCGCGCTCGGACAGCACCAGCATGTCGTCAGATGATAGCGGGATCATGCGGACATGGCGGATAAACCAGTCATACCGCTGCGCGCCGACACCTGCGTGCGCATCCATTAGCGGACGCTCTTCCTGCAGCCAGTCGCGAAATGCGATCACTGCGGCGCGGGCCTCCTCAACCTCGGCAAGCAATTCCGGGTGATCGGCACGGGCGCGGGCCAGCAAGTCGTCATACCAGCCGATGATGCCGGGTGGCGGCACTTCGCGATAGGGATGGTAGTGATTGACCCCGTCGCTGTTTTCCAGGTTGTAAATCGCTAGATCGGCATAATCGCCCGCGACTTCGGTCAGGGTCGCACGCGCTCCGGCAAGCATCGGAGGGACGGCGGCCAGCTGGCTGCGCAGGGCGGCCAGATCATCGCCGCTCGCGGGCACATCGCTGAAGGCCACGCGCATCAGCGGATCAAGGTAAAAGCCCGGATCGCGCTTCCAGGGGCGTAACACTTCGAGATTGAAGCGATACCCGTTCAGCAGGGCACGTACGGTGAGGAAATCGACCTGCTCGCTTCGCGGCCAGCTTTCGACTTCCATAGCCCCCAGCCGTGCCTCGAAATCCTCCAGCCCGGCGAGCTTTTCCACCATCAGCATATTGGCATAGGCTTCTCCAATCCGTGCACCCGAATCGAGCACCACAGCATTGGTGAAGCCAGGGACCATGTATTCGCGCAATTCCTCATGAAGTACGAGAAGGTCCTCGTAATCCTCCTGAGCGTGCGCCGGGACTGCAACAGCAAGCGTGAGAAGGACGGCAAAAATCAGGCGCATGGGCAAAGTTCTCCAATGGGTGGAAAACTGCCTGTGATCGGGGTCGCTGTCCAGCAGTCAAACCGCGATAGACTCCCATTGACCACCCGCCTTCCTCCTCCTATATGCCTTCTCCAGCCGAAGAGCTTCGAGCAAGGTGTGCCTTACGCGGGGGCATGACCCAGGAAGGAAGTTTCGGCTTTCCGTGAGACGATTATTGATCAAGGCTGCGAAGGCGGTGCCGCATGGTGCGCGTCCTCTTGCGGCCTTTCGCGCGTCTCACGACTTTCCCCGCCCGACATGAATTTTCCTGATGCCGGCGCGGATTTCGCGTCGGTGCGACACGCGAAGAAGAGGCACCGGCCCCATTATGGCGACCAAAGCGAAAGCTCCCGAGCAAACCGGCAGCAAGTCCAAGCGCATCCGCAAGATTTTCGGCGACATCCACGAAGCCGTGCAGATGCCGAACCTGATCGAGGTGCAGCGCGAAAGCTACGAGCAGTTCCTCCGCTCCGATCCTTCGATCGACTATGTTTCCGGGCTTGAAAAGACGCTCCGCAGCGTTTTCCCGATCCGCGACTTCGCCGGCACAGCCGAGCTGGACTTCGTGAATTACGAGCTTGAGCCGCCGAAATACGACACCACCGAATGCCGCCAGCGCGGCATCACCTATGCGGCCCCCATGAAGGTGACTCTGCGCCTCATCGTGTTCGAGGTCGACCAGGAAACCGAAACCCGCTCCGTGCTCGATATCAAGGAGCAGGACGTGTACATGGGCGACATGCCCCTGATGACGGGCAACGGCACTTTCATCATCAACGGCACCGAGCGTGTGATCGTCTCGCAGATGCACCGTTCGCCCGGTGTGCTGTTCGACCATGACCGCGGCAAGACCCACTCTTCGGGCAAGTTCCTCTTCGCTGCCCGCGTCATTCCCTACCGTGGTTCGTGGCTCGATTTCGAATTCGACGCCAAGGACGTTGTCAACGTGCGTATCGACCGCAAGCGCAAGCTGCCGGTCACCGCGTTGCTGTACGCGCTGGGCCTCGATAGCGAAGGCATCCTCGATCACTTCTATGACAAGGTCACCTGGAAGCGTTCGTCGGGCAAGGCCGGTGAAGGCTGGCAGATCCCCTTCGTTGCCGAACAGTGGCGCGGTGCCAAGCCCGCCTTCGCGCTGGTCGATGCCAAGACCGGCGAAGAAGTGTTCCCGTCCGGCCAGAAGGTCAGCCCGCGCGCTGCCAACAAGGCCGAAAAGGATGGTCTCAAGACCCTGCTGATCCCGACCGAGGAAATCTTCGGCCGCTACGCCAGCGTCGACCTGATCGACGAGAAGACCGGCCGTATTTACATCGAAGCCGGTGAAGAAGTATCGCCGGAAAATCTCGAGAAGCTCGATGCTGCCGGGATCGACCAGCTCGATCTGCTCGATATCGACCACGTCACCACCGGTCCGTGGATCCGCAATACCATGGACGTGGACAAGGCCGAAAACCGCGAGGAAGGCCTCGAGGCGATCTACAAGGTCATGCGTCCGGGCGAACCGCCGACCAAGGAAACTGCCGAAGCGCTGTTCGAAGGCCTGTTCTTCGATTCCGAGCGTTACGACCTTTCCGCCGTTGGCCGCGTGAAGCTCAACATGCGTCTCGACCTCGACGCCGAAGACACCGTCACCACGCTGCGCAAGGAAGATATCCTCGCGGTGGTGAAGGAACTTGTCGACCTGAAGGACGGCAAGGGCGAAGTCGACGACATCGACAACCTCGGCAACCGCCGCGTGCGTTCGGTGGGCGAACTGCTGGAAAACCAGTACCGCGTTGGCCTGCTGCGCATGGAGCGTGCGGTGAAGGAGCGGATGAGCAGCGTGGACGTGTCCACCGTGATGCCGAACGACCTCATCAACGCCAAGCCTGCCGTGGCTGCAGTGCGTGAATTCTTCGGCTCTTCGCAGCTGTCGCAGTTCATGGATCAGACCAACCCGCTGTCCGAAGTCACCCACAAGCGCCGCGTGTCCGCACTCGGCCCGGGTGGCCTGACGCGTGAACGTGCCGGTTTCGAAGTGCGCGACGTTCACCCGACGCACTATGGTCGTATCTGTCCGATTGAAACGCCTGAAGGCCCGAACATCGGCCTGATCAACTCGCTCAGCACCTTTGCGCGGGTGAACAAGTACGGCTTCATCGAAACGCCCTATCGTACCGTAAAGGACGGCAAGGTTTCGACCGAAGTGAACTACCTCTCCGCCATGGAAGAGCAGAAGCACACGGTTGCACAGGCTTCGGCTGAAACCGACAAAGACGGCAAGTTCGTGGAAGAGCTCGTCTCGGCCCGCCAGAGCGGCGAGTTCGTGATGAGCCCGAACGAGCAGGTCACGCTGATGGACGTTTCGCCCAAGCAGCTCGTCTCGGTCGCCGCATCGCTCATTCCGTTCCTGGAAAACGATGACGCCAACCGCGCACTGATGGGATCGAACATGCAGCGCCAGGCTGTGCCGCTCGTGAAGGCGGAAGCGCCCTGGGTCGGCACCGGCATGGAAGAGACCGTGGCACGCGATTCGGGCGCCGCGATCGGCGCGACGCGCGGCGGCGTGGTCGACCAGGTCGACGCTACCCGCATCGTGATCCGCGCTTCGGGCGAGGTGGACACCACCAACCCCGGCGTCGACATCTATAGCCTGCAGAAGTTCCAGCGTTCCAACCAGAATACCTGCGTCAACCAGCGTCCGCTGGTGAAGGTGGGTGACACGGTTGCACAGGGCGACATCATTGCCGATGGCCCCTCGACCGATCTGGGCGAGCTGGCACTGGGCCGCAACAGCCTCGTCGCCTTCATGCCGTGGAACGGCTACAACTACGAGGATAGTATCCTCATCTCCGAGCGTATCGTGAAGGACGACGTCTTCACCTCGATCCATATCGAGGAATTCGAAGTCATGGCTCGCGATACGAAGCTTGGCCCCGAAGACATCACCCGCGACATTCCCAATGTCGGCGAGGAAGCTCTGCGCAACCTCGACGAAGCGGGCATCGTCTACATCGGTGCCGAAGTGCATCCGGGCGATATCCTGGCGGGCAAGATCACGCCCAAGGGCGAAAGCCCGATGACGCCGGAAGAAAAGCTTCTGCGCGCCATCTTCGGTGAAAAGGCCAGCGATGTGCGCGACACCTCGCTCCGCCTGCCGCCGGGCGTTGCCGGAACGGTTGTCGAAGTCCGCGTCTTCAACCGCCACGGTATCGAGATCGACGATCGTACGCGTGCCATCCAGAACGAGGAAATCGAACGCCTCAAGAAGGATAGCGAGGACGAACGCGCCATCCTCAACCGTGCGACCTACAACCGTCTGCGCGAAATGCTCGACGGCCAGACCGCTTCTGCCGCGCCCAAGGGCGTCAAGAAGGGCACCAAGATCGACGGTGATTTGCTGGACGGTGTCGACAAGCACGAATGGTTCAAGTTCGCCGTTGCCGACGACAACATGCAGGCCCAGCTCGAAGCTGTGAAGGGCCAGTATGACGAGGCTGTAAAGGCCATCAAGGACAAGTTCGACGACCGTAAGGAAAAGCTCGAACGCGGCGATGAGCTGGCTCCGGGCGTGCTCAAGATGGTCAAGGTCTTCGTCGCGGTGAAGCGCAAGCTGCAGCCGGGCGACAAGATGGCCGGCCGTCACGGTAACAAGGGTGTGATTTCGCGCATCCTGCCCGAAGAAGACATGCCGTTCCTCGAAGACGGAACGCCGGTCGACATCGTGCTCAACCCGCTGGGCGTGCCTTCGCGCATGAACGTCGGGCAGATCTTCGAAACGCACCTCGGTTTCGCCGCGCGCGGACTGGGAATGCAGATCGCCGAACAGCTCGATGAATGGCGTGCAGCCAATCCCGATGCCGCCAGCGACTACGCCTCGGTCAAGCCACCGGCAGCCGTCGTCGAGAAGCTGAAGGACGTTTACGGCGAGCAGTACCACGATGACATCAACAGCCGCACGACCGAAGAAGTGGTCGAGCTGGCCGAGAACCTGCGCAACGGCGTTCCGATGGGCACTCCGGTGTTCGACGGCGCCAACGAAGGCGATGTCACTGACATGCTGATCAAGGCAGGCTACGATTCTTCGGGCCAGTCCACGCTGTATGACGGTCGCACCGGCGAGGCGTTCGACCGCAAGGTGACAGTGGGCATCATCTACATGCTCAAGCTGCACCACCTTGTGGACGACAAGATCCACGCGCGTTCGATCGGCCCGTACTCGCTCGTAACCCAGCAGCCGCTGGGCGGTAAGGCGCAGTTCGGCGGACAGCGTTTCGGCGAAATGGAAGTCTGGGCGCTGCAGGCCTACGGCGCGGCCTACACCTTGCAGGAAATGCTGACGGTGAAGTCCGATGACGTGGTCGGCCGTACCAAGGTCTACGAAGCGATCGTCAAGGGTGACGACACCTTCGAAGCGGGCATTCCGGAGAGCTTCAACGTGCTCGTCAAGGAAATGCGCTCGCTGGGCCTCAACGTCGAACTGACTTCGCTGAATGATGGCGAAGAAGGCGAAGACGGCTTCGGCCAGATTGCTGCTGAATAACAGGGGTCGGCGGCCCCGGGCCTGAAAGGGCCGGGTCGCCTCCCCTCCAACCCCTGTTTATCCCCCAAAGGGAATTCGAAAAATGAACGAACTGACCAAATTCACCAACCAGCTCTCCAAGCCGGAGACTTTCGACCAGATCCAGATCGGTCTTGCCTCGCCAGAGCGCATCCGCAGCTGGTCCTTCGGCGAAATCAAGAAGCCGGAAACGATCAACTACCGCACGTTCAAGCCCGAGCGTGACGGGTTGTTCTGTGCGCGCATTTTCGGTCCGGTGAAGGATTACGAATGCCTGTGCGGCAAGTACAAGCGCATGAAGTACAAGGGCGTCGTCTGCGAAAAGTGCGGCGTCGAAGTCACCGTCACCAAGGTGCGCCGTGAGCGGATGGGCCACATCGAACTGGCCGCGCCGGTTGCGCACATCTGGTTCCTGAAGTCGCTGCCTTCGCGCATCGGCCTGCTGCTCGACATGCAGCTCAAGCAGCTTGAGCGCGTGCTCTATTTCGAAAGCTACATCGTCACCGAGCCGGGTCTCACGCCGCTGGAGAAGTTCCAGCTGCTGACCGAGGACGAGCTGCTCGATGCTCAGGACGAGTATGGCGAAGACGCCTTCACCGCCAGCATCGGTGCCGAAGCGGTCAAGATGATGCTGATGGACCTCGACCTGGAACAGGAAAAGGCCGACCTGCTGGAAGAGCTGGAGACCACAAAGTCCAAGCTCAAGCCCGCCAAGATCATCAAGCGCCTCAAGGTCGTCGAAAGCTTCATCGATTCGGGCAACCGTCCCGAATGGATGATCCTCGAAGTCGTGCCGGTCATCCCGCCCGAATTGCGCCCGCTGGTGCCATTGGATGGCGGCCGTTTCGCGACGTCCGATCTCAACGATCTCTATCGCCGCGTCATCAACCGTAACAACCGCCTCAAGCGCCTGATGGAACTGCGCGCGCCCGATATCATCGTGCGTAACGAAAAGCGCATGTTGCAGGAATCGGTCGACGCATTGTTCGACAACGGCCGCCGTGGCCGCGTGATCACGGGTGCCAACAAGCGTCCGCTGAAGTCGCTGTCCGACATGCTCAAGGGCAAGCAGGGTCGCTTCCGCCAGAACCTTCTGGGCAAGCGCGTCGACTATTCGGGCCGTTCGGTCATCGTGACGGGTCCGGAACTCAAGCTGCACCAGTGCGGCCTGCCCAAGAAGATGGCGCTCGAACTGTTCAAGCCGTTCATCTACGCGCGCCTCGATGCGAAGGGTCTGTCGATGACCTTGAAGCAGGCGAAGAAGTGGGTCGAGAAAGAGCGCAAGGAAGTGTGGGACATCCTCGACGAGGTGATCCGTGAACACCCCGTCATGCTCAACCGCGCCCCGACGCTTCACCGTCTCGGCATCCAGGCGTTCGAGCCTGTGCTGATCGAAGGCAAGGCGATCCAGCTTCACCCGCTGGTGTGTTCGGCTTTCAACGCCGACTTCGACGGTGACCAGATGGCTGTCCACGTACCGCTTTCGCTGGAAGCCCAGCTCGAAGCGCGCGTGCTGATGATGTCGACCAACAACATCCTCTCGCCTGCCAATGGCAAGCCGATCATCGTGCCTTCGCAGGACATGGTGCTGGGCCTGTACTACCTTTCGATGGACCGCGAAGGCGAGCCGGGCGAAGGCAAGGTGCTGGGCGATATCGATGAGGTGCACCAGGCATTGCACGTTGGTGCCGTGACCTATCACTCGAAGATCACCACCCGCGTTCCGCAGACAGATGAAGCGGGCAAGACCTACATGCAGCGCGTCGAAACAACGCCGGGCCGCATGTTGATCGCCGAATGCCTGCCGAAGAATCACAAGGTGCCTTTCGAGGTGGTCAACAAGCTGTTGACCAAGAAGGACATCGAGAACGTGATCGATCAGGTCTATCGTCATACCGGTCAGAAGGACACGGTGCTGTTTGCCGATGCCATCATGACGCTGGGCTTCCGCCACGCGTTCAAGGCTGGCATCAGCTTCGGCAAGGACGACATGATCATTCCCGACACCAAGGAAGGCATGATCGAGGAAACCAAGGCGCTGGTTGCCGATTACGAGCAGCAGTACCAGGATGGTTTCATCACCCAGCAGGAAAAGTACAACAAGGTGATCGACGCCTGGAGCCGTTGCGGCGACCAGGTTGCGGCCGCCATGATGGAAGAGATCAAGGCCACGCCCAAGGACAAGGACGGGCGCGAGGCACAGGTCAACTCGATCTACATGATGAGCCACTCGGGCGCACGTGGTAGCCCCGCGCAGATGAAACAGCTTGCCGGTATGCGTGGCCTCATGGCCAAGCCGTCGGGCGAGATCATCGAAACCCCGATCATCTCGAACTTCAAGGAAGGTCTGACCGTTCTTGAATACTTCAACTCCACCCACGGCGCCCGTAAGGGTCTGGCCGACACCGCGCTCAAGACGGCGAACTCGGGTTACCTGACCCGCCGTCTGGTCGACGTGTCGCAGGACTGCGTGATCGTTGAAGAAAATTGCAAGACCAGCAATGCGCTGGAAATGCGTGCCATCGTGCAGGGCGGCAGTGTTATCGCCTCGCTCGGCGAGCGTATCCTTGGCCGTACCATTGCCGAAGACATCATCGATGCCGCGACTGACGAAGTGATCGTCAAGGCTGGCGTCATGGTGGACGAGCCAATGGCGCAGGCTATCGAAGACGCTGAAGTGCAGGTTGCCAAGATCCGCTCTCCGCTGGTCTGCGAAGCCGAACAGGGCGTTTGCGGAACTTGCTATGGCCGTGATCTTGCGCGCGGTACGCCGGTCAACATCGGTGAAGCTGTCGGCGTTATTGCCGCGCAGTCGATCGGTGAGCCGGGCACCCAGCTTACGATGCGGACGTTCCACATCGGCGGCGCGGCGCAGGTCAACGAAACTTCGCACCTCGAGTCGATCTCGGACGGTAAGGTCGTCTACCGCGACATGCCGACCATCACCGACAAGAAGGGCCGTCGCCTCTCGCTCGCCCGCAACGGCGAGATGATCGTGGTCGATGCGGAGGGCCGCGAACGTGCGATCCACCGCGTGCCTTACGGTACCATGCTGATGTTCGAAGACGGTGCGAAGGTGAAGGAAGGCGATCGCCTGGCTGAATGGGATCCGTTCACCCTGCCGATCATCACCGAGCAGGCCGGTGTCGTGCGCTATCAGGATCTTGTCGAAGGCAAGACGCTGGAAGAGCGTGTCGACGAAGCCACCGGCATCGCCCAGCGCGTTGTCACCGAACTGCGCACCACGGGCCGCGCCAAGAAGGAAGACCTGCGTCCGCGCATGACCCTGCTTGGCGAGGACGATGCGCAGGGCAAGGGCAAGTCGAAGAAGGACGAGGAAACCGAGGCTCAGCGTTACATGCTGGCACCGGGCACCACGCTTTCGGTCGAAGACGGTCAGGAAGTGCAGGCAGGTGACATCCTTGCCCGTGCTTCGCGTGAAGCCGCAAAGACTCGTGACATCACCGGTGGTCTGCCGCGTGTTGCCGAGCTGTTCGAAGCACGTATCCCCAAGGACGCTGCCGTGATCGCCAAGATCAGTGGCCGGATGGAATTCATCCGCGACTACAAGGCGAAGCGCAAGATCGCGATTGTCCCGGAAGAGGGTGAACCAGTTGAGTATCTGGTGCCCAAGACCAAGGTCATCGACGTGCAGGAAGGCGACTTTGTCAAGAAGGGCGATACGCTCATCTCCGGCTCGCCGAACCCGCATGACATCCTGGAAGTTCTGGGGATTGAGGCTCTGGCCGAATATCTCGTGACCGAAATCCAGGAAGTCTATCGACTTCAGGGCGTGCGGATCAACGACAAGCACATCGAGACGATCGTTCGTCAGATGCTGCAGAAGGTCGAGATCACCGATGGCGGGGACACTACCCTGTTGCCGGGCGAACAGGTCGATCAGGAAGAAATGAACGAGGTGAATGGCAAGCTGACGCGCAGCAAGAAGCCTGCCGTTGGCAAGCCAATCCTGCTGGGCATCACCAAGGCCTCGCTGCAGACGCGCTCGTTCATCTCCGCCGCTTCGTTCCAGGAAACAACGCGCGTGCTGACGCAGGCCGCGGTCGAAGGAAAGAAGGACACGCTGGTCGGTCTCAAGGAGAACGTCATCGTGGGTCGACTCATTCCGGCTGGTACCGGTGCTGGCATGAACCGTATGCGCGTGACGGCCTCGTCGCGTGATGCGGCGCTGCGGGCGCAGTACAAGAAGGCGCAGGATGCCATCGAAGCGGCTGAAGCGGCTGAACAGGCTGAAAAGGAAGCGGCAGTCGTCGCGGCCGATTCCGCTGCCGAACAGCACGAGGCGGAACTGGCACGCGATCCTGTCGATGCAGCAACTGCTGATGTCGATGATGTCGCAGCTGACGCGCCCACCAGCGAGGAAGCCATGGCTGCCGCAATGGCCGCCGCTGCTCCCCCTGCCGAAGACGACAAGCCAGAGGATGGCGACGAATAAGCCTCCTCACTATTTGGCACCAAAAAGGCCCCGTCGGAGCGATCCGGCGGGGCCTTTTTCTTGGGTCGTGCGTTTCTGGATCATGACCCGGACACTGGCCCTGACCGTCACATCTGCCCTTGTGCTAGTTGCCTGCCAGCCCGAACAGGCGGCGGAACCCGCTCCGACCTCTGCGTCGCAAACGGACGAACCGCCAGAGACACCAGTGGCGGTGCCCGCACCTGAAACGCTTGCGGGTGGCTGGCGCGTTGCCGGGATCGACGGCGAATCGCTGGATGAACCTTATGGCCTCGCCCTGATGGCCGACGAGGAAGAGATCTGGTGGGAACCGCGCTGCGCGGGAATGATCCTCAGTTATTCGATAGAAGGCAATGCGTTCTCCACCGGGCCGCGCACGGGCGAGCCACCCGCATCGAACTCAACTCCGGCACCGGTCTGCGCGATCGGCCTGCCGCCGCGCCTTCATGATGTATCAAGCGCGCTGCAACTGGCCGAACGGATCGAACTTACCCCGAGCAACGGGGTACGCATTTCCGGCGGCGGGCGGAGCGTGCTGCTTTATTCGCAGTAGGCCCGCCCTGCCGTCGAATGCGAAGAATGCGGCGCCTTTACTCGACAGCACCTGCGAACGGCACCGACGGGCCAAGCACCAGCCGCGAGAAGCTGACTTGCGCATAGTCGCCATTGGCACGGTCGACCGCCCAGTCGCCCGTTCCGGCGCATCCGGCATACCAGAAGCCTTCCTGCGTGCGGGTCGAGCATTGGTTGTAGGCACCTGCCTTGAAATAGAGCGAATCGCCGCCATAACCTTGCGGATTGTCCAGCTCGTCCACGCCCTGCACCAGGCTCACGGCGTGGCCCACCGTGCCAAGCCGTTCATTGGTGAAGGTCACATACATGGTGTTGTTGTGGACGTTGATTTCGTAGATGAAATCCTCACCCAGCGCGATGCCGTTTTCGCCCGGATCATCGGGGTTGTCCCAGATATTGCCGAAAACGGGCACGGCGATGTCGCTGCGGTCGGGATTGTCACGCGCAAGATTGCGCTCGTAGGTCCAGAAGACCGAGCCTGTCTCATGCCCCGGCCATTTCTTGTAGTAGATTTTGATCGGTTCGTTGCCATAGCCGAACCCGCTGCTCGTATTGTCATAGCCGACGGCATGGATCTGCCCGACCACGACCGAATAGGCGGGATTGCGGTCCGGATGCATGGCATTGCGGGCGACGTGATCGACCCGGACGGTCGCCTCCATGCGTCCGCCAATTGAGCCGTACTGATCCGAATCGCGGCGCGCGCGCACGGCGAAATTGTTGCCCGCATCATGCGTTCCGATGCGCGTGTTGGTGCCGCGCAGCATCTGCCGCAATTCGCTGCGGGTATTGCTGGAATTGCCCGTGGTGATGGCGCGGTTCGGCGCGGTGAAAACCATCCGCTGCTCGTCATCGAGATAGAAGAAATCGGGGTGCGAATAATCCTGGATATCGCGCACGCTGATTTCGTCCGGCCGGTCATCCCCGTCATCGTCCATCGGCAGGGTAATCTTCCAATAGCTGAGGTCGAACACCTCGCCCGGAGCCTGCACATGGTCCTCGGTGGCAAAGCCCGCAGCCGGCAGCGCGAGCAGCCCGGCGGCGGCCAGAATCATTTTGGCGCGATGGAATGACACGGATTGGTCCTCTCGATTGGTATAGTTATCTGGTCTCTAATATCAGAATGCGGATGAATGCCAAGTTGCTACGGTAAAGCAGCTTCTGGCAAAGGCGCGGCGCCTGCGCTAATCGCTGCGGCCATGACCACGATCACCCGTTTCGCCCCTTCGCCGACTGGCCGCCTGCACGTCGGCAATATCCGTACGGCGCTGCACAACTGGATGCTTGCCCGCAAGGCCGGCGGGACGTTCATGTTGCGCATCGACGATACCGATGCGGAGCGGAGCGAGGAGCGGTATGTCGATAGGATCCGCGCCGATCTCGGCTGGCTGGGCATCGCGCCCGATGGCGAGGAGCGTCAGTCGGAGCGTATGGCGCTCTACGAGGACGCTTTCGAGCGCTTGAAGGCAGCGGGCCGGGTCTATCCGGCTTATGAGACGCAGCAGGAACTCGAACTCAAGCGCAAGATACAGCTGGGTCGCGGCCTGCCGCCGATTTACGACCGCGCCGCGCTCGCACTCACCGATGAAGAACGCGCCGCCAAGGAGGCGGAGGGGGTTGCGCCGCACTGGCGCTTCAAGCTTGATCATGATGCCATCATCGACTGGGAAGACGGCATTCGCGGGCCGCAGAAGTTTGAACCCGCGTCGCTGTCCGATCCGGTGATCCGGCGTGCCGATGGCTCGTGGCTCTACATGCTGCCGAGTGCGGTCGACGATATCGACATGGGCGTCACCGATGTGCTGCGCGGCGAGGATCACGTGTCGAACACTGCAGTACAGATCCAGATATTCAACGCCCTTCACGATGTCGGCCTCGATGATAATGACTGCCCGTTGCACGATTCCTTCCCCCACTTCGCGCATGAGGCGCTGCTGGTGGGCAAGGAAGGCAAGCTATCCAAGCGGCTCGGATCGCTCGGCTGCGATGCCTTTCGGGAGCGCGGTATCGAGCCGGAAGCGATCATCGCCATGCTCGCCCGGCTGGGTACAAGCCTGCCGGTCGAGCCCATTGCCGATCGCGCCACGCTGCTCGACACTTTCGATCTCTCGACCTTTGGCCGCGCACCTGCAAAATTCGACGATGCCGAGTTGGAGCGGGTCAATGCAGCAATCGTCCACCAAATGGATTATGATACCGTCGCGGACCGCTTGCCGGATGGCATGGATGCAGCCGCCTGGCACGCCATCAGGCCCAATCTCTCCCATGTGAACGAAGCGGGGCAATGGTGGCAGCTCGTCACCGGTCCCATCACGCAGCCCGATTTTTCCGACGAGGATCGGACCTATCTGGCGCAGGCCGCCGAAGCGCTCGAATGGGGCGAAGATCCCTGGCACATGCTGACGGGCAAGCTGAAGGAAACCACCGGCCGCAAGGGCAAGGCGCTGTTCCTGCCATTGCGCCAGGCGCTAACGGGAATGGACCACGGCCCCGACATGGGCGAGCTGCTGCCGCTGATCGGCGAACAGGAAGCGCGCGCCAGGCTAGCCTCGGCCTGAGCGAAGGGGCCTAGCGATAGTGCCGCATCAATAGCAGGGCCAGGATCACGGGGATCAGCGAGGCCACACCGAATGCAACATTCCCGCTAAGGAAGATCATAGCGCTTGAAATGGCAAAGCCTGTGGTCACCGCGGCCAGTCCGGCATGCCTGGTCCGCCGCAAAGTGCAGGCCAGCGCCCCGCCGACCTGAAGAATGCCGAGCGGATATAGCCAGACCGGATCAAGACCCAGTGCGCTAAAGAATTCCACTTCCTGCGGCGCCTGCGAAAGCTTGGCCGCTCCCGCAGCAACACTGAGCAACGCCAACAGGATCAGTACGACCGTCGCGAACATTTTCATCGAATTATCCTCCCGACCCGCGTGCGGCCCGTACTTTGCGGGCCAGCATCGATGCTGACATAGGACAAACTTGCCGATTGCGCGAATTCTGACCTGTGCAATTCTGCGACCGACGGGGAGTTGACGTGATCAATGCTCGCGCCAAGCGCCCTTCATCGCCGGTAAACCGCCATTTGCCGATATGCCCACGCTTAACGCTTGACCCGCCGTTCATTGCACCTATTTGCCGTGATGTTATTTTATCACCTTACCACGAGATCACCCGAAACCATGAAGCTGATTGCAACCGCCTTGCTTGTTACCGCCGCCATGCCGCTCACACTGCTGGCGCAAGACGCAGATGCCACGCAGGAAAGCGATGCGGACAGGGCCGATGCAGAGGCCCCGGTCGACACGAGCTCCGCACGGATCGAGCCTTCGGGCGATGATTTTCACAATGTAATCTACGTTACCGCCGCCGGGGTGGACCGGCTGGATGTCATTGCGGGCACGTCGGTCCTTACCGGCATTGCCCTGCAGCGCGAAAGCAGCGGGCAGGTGGGCGAAGTGCTCGCCAGCCTACCCGGTGTCTCAGCCAGCGGGTTCGCGCCGGGTGCCTCTCGCCCGATCCTGCGCGGCTTTGGCGGTGATCGTGTACGCGTGCTCAATGACGGGATCGGCACGCTCGATGCCTCTGGCGCATCGGACGATCACGCGGTCGCGGCCGACCCGCTGATTGCCGAGCGAATCGAAGTGCTGCGCGGCCCTGCCGTGCTGCTCTACGGCAGCCAGGCGATTGGCGGCGCCGTGAACGTCATCACCAAGCGCATTCCCCCGCGAATTCCGGACGAGCCGATCCACATCGATGCGCTCGCAGGCTTCGACACCGCCAGCAATTTGCGTGAGGGCGGGCTATCCTTCGACCTGCCACTGGGCGCGAATGTCACGTTCCACGCCGACGCCTCCTACCGCAATACCGACGATATCGAGATTCCGGGCTTCGCCGCTTCGGATGGTCTGCGCACAGACCTGCTCGCCGATGCCGCCGAAGAGGAGGAAGAGGGCCATCTCGAAGAGGCAGAGGAACTGCGTGAAGCCGCCAACATCAGCGGCACGCTGCCCAACAGCTACAGCGAGACATGGTCCGCCGGCGTTGGCGTCGCGGCCTTTGTCGGCGAGCACAATTTCGGTGTATCTTTCGGATATTACGACACCAATTACGGCGTGCCGGGCGCTCCGGGCGTAGGCCATCATGGCGAGGAAGAAGGCGGTGGCGAATTTGAAGAGGAAGAGGGCGAGGTCCCGGTCTCGATCGATCTCGAACGTATCCGCTTCGACGCGCGCGCCAATTTCGACCTCGGCAGCGGCTTTTTCGATGCCGTGCAGACGCGGGTCGGCTGGTCTGATTACACCCACACCGAATTCGAAGGCGACGAGGTGGGCACCGTCTTCGAGGTCGCCGGGGTTGAGGGACGGGTCGAACTGGTCCAGACCCGGCGCGGCGGCTGGGGCGGTTCCATCGGCGCGCAATATTCGAGCATCGATTTCGATGCCTTCGGCGAGGAAGCCTATATCCCGCCCAATGTCAGCAACACCTTCGCATTGTTTACCTTGCAGGAGGTGGACTTCGACAGCTTCGAGCTGGAAGCTGGCGCGCGCTACGAAATGACGAGCGTGGAATCCGAGCCACTCGGCCTCGACCGCGATTTCGACACATTTTCGGCAGCGCTCGGCGGCGGCTTCATGCTGTTCGAGGACTTCCGCGTCGGCGCCAATCTCTCGCGCACCGAACGCGCCCCGACTGCGGCCGAACTTTACGCCGAAGGCCCGCATATCGCCACGCAGCAATTCGAAGTCGGCAACCCTGAGCTCGGCATAGAGGCGAGCTGGGGTGCCGAAGCCTATGTTCGCGGCGAAGTGGGCGAGGTGAAGATCAATGCCAGCATCTATCGCAACTGGTTCGAGGATTTCATCTACCTCGCTGGCTCGGGCGATGAAGAGGACGGGCTGCCGGTGTTCACCTTCCTGCAGCAGGATGCCGACCAGTGGGGCGCGGAAGCGCAGGTGACTTTCCCGCTCGTCGAGGCACGCGATTTCTCGCTGCTGGGCGATCTGCGCGGGTCATACACACGTGCCGAGCTGTCCGACGGCGATGCCGTGCCGCGCATTCCGCCGCTCAGCCTGTATGGCGCGCTGGAAGCGCGGTGGGAGCATTTTGATCTTCGCGGCGAGGTGGAATGGCACGACAAGCAGTCCAACCTCGCCCCGCTCGAAACCCCGACCGACAGCTTCACCCATGTGAACGCCTCGCTCGCCTGGCACCCGTTCGAAGGTGAGGAAAACTTCACCCTGCTCGCGCAAGTGGACAATATCTTCGACGTGGAAGGCCGCCGCGCGACCAGCTTCACCAAGGATTTCGTGCCGCTGCCGGGGCGCAATTTCAAGCTGACTGCGCGGGCCTCATTTTAATTTGCGAAGCCGCATCCGCGGCTTCGTCCTCGCTAGATGCGCAGGCAAGCTGCGCCCGCTGCGGACGGGCGGTCGCCCTTGCGGCCCTTCGGGCCGTGCTCCGCGACACGGTAGCTAGTCCGTGCTGATATCGGGCGCGACAAGCGACCGACAGAGGCCGACCGGCCGACCGCAGGTGCCGCGCAGCGAAGCGGAGCGAATCGCACCGAGGACGCGCGCCCGGATGGGCGTGCGAAAAACTATAATTTAGGCAACGTCACCCCGCGCTGGCCCATATATTTGCCCGCCCTGTCAGCATAGGTGACTTCGGGCCGCTCATTGCCCTGCAGGAACAGGAACTGGCACGCGCCTTCATTGGCGTAGATTTTTGCGGGGAGCGGCGTGGTGTTGGAAAATTCCAGCGTCACGTGGCCTTCCCAGCCCGGCTCGAGCGGAGTGACATTCACGATGATGCCGCAGCGCGCATAGGTGCTCTTGCCAAGGCATATCACCAGCACATCATCGGGGATACGGAAGTATTCGACCGTGCGAGCGAGGGCGAAGCTGTTGGGCGGGATGATGCAGACATCGGTCTGCCTGTCGACCAGTGAATCGCTGTCGAAATTCTTGGGATCGACGACCGAGGAATTCACATTGGTGAAAATCTTGAACTCGTCCGCCACCCGCGCGTCATAACCGAAGGACGACAGGCCATAGGAGATATTCCCCTCCCGCCGCTGGCCTTCCGTAAACGGTTCGATCATGCCGTGACTCTGCGCCTGCTCGCGAATCCATTTGTCTGAGAGAATTGCCATGGGAGAGGGATTCCCTGTTGCGCGGGCAAGGGCAACCTTGCGGGGAAAAATATCCCCTCTCGCGACACTTTTGCGATGAAAGGCTAAAGGGAGTTCGCAATCAGCATTTTTCGCATTTGGCATCTTTTATTGAGCTAAACGCTTGTCCGAAAAAATAAAATGCCGCCCGCCTGTTTGTAATCTCCGAATTTCGTGTAATCATATGCACCGTTGAGGGGGGAAATTACCTCAGACTGAGAAATTGGATTGTCCGGCGGTTCGCCGGATAGTTTACCTTGGCCTGTGCCCTTGATGCGGTTTCCAACACTATTCAGGGAAATAACATGACCAAAATTACATTGCTTCTCGGCGTTGCCTTACCGGCATTCGCTTTCACTGCGATCACCGCCACACCTGCAGCGGCTGAAGAATGCCTGCTCGATAATGGCACGGGCAACATCCGCAGTATCTTCACCGGAGTAACGATCGTGAACGAGGGCAGTGTCGTCTCGGCGGCGGAAGCGTCCGATCAGGATTTCATCTTCGTCGGTTCCAGCACGACCCCTGATAATGATGGCAACGCGGATGGCGTTGCTCTTGGCTCACTGGCATGCGGCGAAGACTCGGTCGCTGCCGAGGACGCTACCGCACTTGGCGCGCAGGCAAATGCATCGGGCGCAATGGCCACGGCTATTGGCCACCAGTCCACTGCATCGGGGGCACAGAGCTTCGCCGGCGGCGAAGATTCAATCGCTTCGGGCAATTCCGCCATAGCTATCGGTTTCGAGGCCACTGCCTCGGGCATAGATTCGATTGCCATCGGCGGCGACAGTAGTTCTTCTCCCGCTCGCACCCGCGCCGCAGGCGATCAATCCACCGCGGTCGGGGCTCGAGCCCAGTCGCTTGGCCCAGACAGCAGTGCTTACGGCTACCGCGCCTCCGCTAGCGCCGAGGGATCCACCTCGACCGGAAGCCGGTCTGTGGCAAGTGGCGAATCCAGTTCTGCTTATGGTTTGCGTGCCAATGCCTCCGGTACCCAAGGGACCGCTGTTGGCGTGGTTTCAAATGCAAGCGGTGAGAATGCCTCGGCTTTCGGTGCTGCTGCAAGTGCAGGAGGCGACAATTCGGTTGCCGTAGGCAACAATGCATCGGCCACAATGTCGGGCGCGATTGCAGTCGGCAACGGCGCGCAGGCAACCAACACTCAGGCAGTCGCTATCGGTGAAGGCGCAATAGCCAGCGGTTCCACCGCAGTGGGCGGCGGTGCACTGGCGACTGGGGCCAATTCGGCAGCCTTCGGTATGTATGCCCAAGCAACAGGTGCTAACTCTTCAGCGCTAGGTGAAAACTCGATCGCTAGCGGCGTAAACACTACTGCGGTGGGTCAGGGCGCTCAGGCAATCGCCGATCAGGCTTCGGCATTTGGTGAGGGCGCACTAGCTACTGATGTGGGCGCGACAGCGAATGGCCAGGGGGCGCAGGCAACTGGCTTTTCCTCCACCGCAGTTGGCAGATTCTCAAACGCAACGAGCCAAAATTCGACAGCTGTGGGTGTAGGAACCACAGCGTCTGGCATACAGACGACTGCGGTTGGTAATAACGTCAATGCATCGGGTTTCGATTCGGTCGGGCTTGGTGCCATCGTTCAGTCTACCGGTGATTTCTCCGTTGCCATCGGCGGGCAAGTCAATGCGACCGCCGATGGAGCGATAGCAATTGGCGGCAACGCCAATGCGACTGCCGGCAATGCGGTTTCGGTTGGGCAAAATTCAGATGCAACTGGTGCAACTTCGGTTGCGCTTGGCAACGCTGCCCAAGCAACCAACACGGATGCCGTTGCCATAGGTGACCAAGCGAATGCTTCCGGTCTGAACTCGACTTCGGTTGGTTCGGAAAGCTCGGCAACGGGTATCGCCGGCTCGTCCTTCGGTTGGCGCGCAAATGCAACGGGCGAACGCTCCACAGCACTCGGCCACCTTGCCGATGCGACCGGGCTTCGTTCGGTAGCAGTAGGTGAAAACGCCGATGCGACCGGAGAGACTTCTATCTCCATCGGAAACAACGCGGTTGCAAGCAACACCGATGCCGTCGCCATCGGTGATATGGCCAACGCTTCGGGTTTGAATTCAACCGCGATCGGTTCGGAAAGCTCGGCAACAGGCGACGCCGCACAAGCCTTCGGTTGGCGCGCCAATGCATCGGGCGAACTTGCGACGGCAGTCGGGTATCTGGCTGTGGCTAGCGGTTTTGGCGCGACAGCGACCGGCGAAAATGCTCAGGCAACAGGCGTGGGCACAACTGCGGTTGGCCGTAACTCCAGTGCGTCCGATATCGACGGCTCTGCCTACGGCATTGGAGCGCAAGCGGACGGCATCGCCTCCACCGCACTGGGTAGCTATGCCAATGCGGCAACGCAGAATTCGGTTGCCATTGGCACCAGTGCGCAGGCAGCAGGTGCTCAAGCCGTCGCTGTCGGCGTCAATTCGGCGGCTACGGGTGACAACTCTGCGGCACTGGGCTCACAAGCCAGCGCAACAGGAACCACCTCGGTTGCCCTTGGAACGAACAGCTCTGCAGTCGCGGCCAATTCGGTTGCTCTCGGGGCTGGTTCGCAAGCCACACGTGACAACAGTGTCTCGGTCGGTACAGCAACCGCTACCCGCACCATCACCAATGTCTCTGCCGGAACGCAGGACACCGATGCGGTAAACCTGGCCCAGCTCAATGCGGTAAATGGCAACTCGGCCGCTGCCTTGGCACGCGCCGATGAAGCATTCGCGGCTATCATGGCTAGCGATGCACGGATCGGCCTTCTCGAAGGTAACGTCGCAACTCTGTTCGATCTCGCAGATACGGACAGGCGCGATGCCAGGCGTGGAACGGTAGCGGCTATTGCAATGACCACCGCACCGATGCCATCTGGCCCAGGGCGCACCAGCTACTCTGCCAACACCGCATTCTTCCGCGGCGAAGTGGGTTTCGGAGCATCCATTGCGCACCGTACCAATAGCGAGCAACCCTTCGCAATAACGGCTGGCGTTTCGTATAGCGGCGGCAAGAGCGCAGCTGCCCGCGTAGGTGTCGCCGGGGAATTCTAATCCGGCCATAACTAAGGATTACGGCGTCAATGGAGTGGCTTAGCCATCTTCGTTGACGCCGTTTTTCTTTGTGGAATAGCGGCGGTTGCAGATTGAGTCCTAAGTGAGATCACCAAAATAATCTGACATTTATCCCACGGCAAGCGGGCGCGCATCGCCGCCAGCAGCGGTTGTGTCGACGGTCGTCACGCGCTCGATCGCCAACCTTGTTACATTGTTCGGGCAGCCGGCTTCAGACGGAAATCCTGCGAAACTCTCGCTTCCTAGGCAGTCTGTCTGGCGACCCTCAATTGCATTCCGGGGGCGTTCGAGTGCCAATGGGCGGTTGCACTGAGTGACGAGGCAATCGACTTGATCACGCGCGTGCCTAAACCTGATGCGGAAGCCGCATGTTCGGCGTCGAGTTCGGTTGCGGTGCCGTTGTCATTGCAGACAATCGACCAGTCGTCGTCCAGCCCGCGGATGATGATGTCGACGGTTCCCTGCCCGTCCTTCAACCCGTGCTTCACGCTGTTGGAGACGAATTCGTTCACGATCAGCAGCAGGCCGTTGGCCAGTTCGGGCGAGGCTTTCTGGCATTCAACGTCGAACGCCAGTTCTGCTCCGTCCGGCATCAGGTGTTTCAGGTCAATCGCAGCCCGGTCGAACAGTGAACGCAGGTCCACCATGCCGCCTTGTTCCAATTCATGGAGTTCAGCGTGCAGCGAGGCCAGCGACCTGATGCGCGCGCTCGTATCCTGCAACGCAAGGCGCACGGCGTCATCGGTCGTGTTGCGGGCCTTCATCGATAGCAAGGCACCGATCGAGGCCAGCGAATTCTTCACGCGGTGATCGACTTCCTGGCGCAGCATTTGCTCCTGCTCCAGCGCAACCTTCAAATTGAGTTCGCGCATCACGTGTTTCGACAGGACCCTGAGGACGTGCTTTTGCCTGTCGGTGAGTGTGCGGGGCTTGTTGTCGAGGACGCAGAGCGTACCTAGGGGGAGGCCGTTAGCGCCTTTCAGCACGGCTCCTGCATAGAAGCGAAAACCGCCATCGCTCGCGCACAATGGATTGTCCGCCATCCGCTCGTCTTTAAGCGTGTCGGGAATTTCGACGAAATCACCCTGCAGGATGACATGGCCGCAAAGGCTGGTTTCTATCGGTGTCGACCTTACGCCTAATCCGACTTCCGCCTTGAACCACTGACGACCCTCATCGATAAAATTCACAACCGAAACAGGTACTTCGCAGATCTCGGAGGCGAGTTCGACAAGTTCGTCGAAATCTCTTTCGCGTTCGGTATCCAGAATCCCGTATCGACGAAGCTCACGAAGGCGCTCGTCTTCCTGCGGGTGAAGGTCTGGTTTCATCAGCCTTAGCTAGCAGAAATTCGGACCGTGGGAAGTGCGAGGCCTTCAGCCCCCGGCCAGCAGGCTCGCATTGCCGCCCGCAGCGGTCGTGTCGATGGTCGTCACGCGCTCGGTCGCAAACCGCGTTACATAATGCGGGCCGCCAGCCTTGGGGCCGGTACCCGAGAGGCCTTCACCGCCAAACGGCTGGCTGCCGACCACGGCGCCGATCTGGTTGCGGTTGACGTAGAAATTGCCGACGCGCGCGTGGGCTTCTACGAATTCGCGGGTCTCGGCGATGCGGCTGTGCAAGCCGAGCGTCAGCCCGTAACCGGTCGCGTTGATATCGTCGATCACCTGCCGCATCGTGCCGACCGGATAGCGCACGACGTGCAAGATCGGGCCGAACTGTTCCTCGTCGATATCGAGGATCGAGCCGACTTCGATGATGGTGGGCGCAACGAAATGTCCGTCTTCGCACAGCTCCGGCAGCGGCAGGCGGGTGACGGGGAAGCCCTCGGCCTGCATCTCCGCGACATGCGCTTCCAGCTTGGCCTTGGCCTCTTCATCGATCACCGGGCCGACATCGGTCGCCAGGTCCATTGGGTCGCCCACAACCAGTGCCCGGAAAGCGCCCTTGATCATGGCGAGCATGGAATCGGCAACATCGTCCTGCAAGTAGAGGACGCGCAATGCCGAGCAGCGTTGCCCCGCGCTCTGGAATGCGCCCGCCACCACGTCGCGCGTCACCTGTTCGGGAAGGGCGCTGGAATCCACGATCATCGCATTCTGCCCGCCGGTCTCCGCGATCAGCGTGCCGATCAGCCCTTCGCGCTGGGCGAGCGAGCGGTTGATGAGATGCGCGGTATTGGTCGATCCGGTGAAGGCCACGCCCGCGATACGCGGGTCCGATGTGAGCGCAGCGCCGACAGAGCCATCGCCCGGCAGAAGTTGCAAGACGTCCTTGGGAATGCCCGCCTGGTGGCACAGGTCGATTGCCAGCGCGGCGATGAGCGGGGTCTGTTCGGCAGGTTTTGCCAGCACGCTGTTGCCAGCAGCGAGCGCGGCAGCGGTCGGCCCCATGAAAATCGCCAGCGGGAAATTCCACGGGCTGATGGTGGCGAAGACGCCGCGCCCGTGGAGGCGCAGCAAATTCGTCTCGCCGGTGGGGCCGGGCAGCGGTTGCGGCGCGCCGAACAACATGCGCGCTTCGCAGGCGTAATAGCGCAGGAAATCGACCGCCTCGCGCACTTCGAGCACGGCGTCGGGGAGCGACTTGCCCGCTTCACGCTCGCACAGGTCGAGCAGGCGGGCGGTGTTCGCTTCGAGCAGGTCGGATGCCGCGATCAGCAGGTCGGCACGCGCTTCGCCACCAATCGAGTCCCACGTCGGCTGCGCGGCGACTGCGCGGGCGATGGCGAGGTCGATGTCCTTGGGAGTTGCCGGAATGCATTGCCCGACCACGCGGCCCGAGAAAGGCGAGCGCACTTCTGTCCGGTCGCGGTTCCGCTCGGCGCGCAGGGTGGAACTGGCGACGGGATCATCCTGCCGCCAATGCTCCAGCTCCTTCTCAAGCGGAGCCAGCACCAGCGGATCGGCCAGATCGACACCTGCCGAGTTGCGGCGGTTGGGGTAGATATGCGCGGGCAGCGGAATGGTCGGATTGCGGCGCGGGTTCATCGCGGTAAGCTCTGCCACCGGATCGGTCACCATGTCGGCAACCGGAACATCGGCATCGGCCATGCGGTTGACGAAGCTGGAGTTTGCCCCGTTCTCGAGCAGGCGGCGCACGAGATAGGCGAGCAATTCCTTGTGGCCGCCAACGGGGGCGTAAATCCGTACCGTGGTACGCTTGTCGCCCTCCATTTCGGCGAGCGTGTCATACACTTCCTCGCCCATGCCGTGGAGGCGCTGGAACTCGTATCCCGAAACGCCCATGTCCGCCGCCAGCGCCTTGATCGCGCCGATGGTGTAAGCGTTGTGCGTGGCGAAGGCGGGGAAGATGACATCATCCGCCTTCATCAATTCGCGGGCGCAGGCGAGGTAGGACACGTCGGTCGCGATCTTGCGGGTGAACACCGGATAATCGGTATGGCCGCCCACCTGGCTCAGCTTGATCTCGGCATCCCAATAGGCACCCTTCACAAGCCGCACGAACAGCTTGCGATCATGCTTGCGCGCGGCCTTGGCGGTCCAGCGGCACAGCTCGACTGCGCGTTTCTGATAGCCCTGGATGGCAAGGCCGAAGCCGTCCCACTGGCTGCCGTCGGCTCTCGTGAACAGGCTGTCATCCGCCAGCAGCGCCTCGATAATGTCCATGCTCAGCTCAAGCCGCTCGGCTTCCTCGGCATCGACGGTAAAGTGGATATCGGCCTCGCGCGCCTGCTCGGCCAGTTCCCGCAGCATCGGCACGATGGCCTTGCGCGCGGCCTTGGCGTGGAGGAAATCATATTTCGGATAAAGCGCGGACAGCTTCACCGAAATGCCCGGCCCGCCGTGCACGCCGCCCGGTTCCTTTGCGAGCCGTTCGATCGCGTTCCAGTAGGCGTGGGCATAGCGTTCGGCATCGTCGTAGGTCATCGCCGCTTCGCCGAGCATGTCGAAACTGTGGGTCAGGCGCTTCTTGCGCTCGGGCGCAGCGCGCTTCATCGCCTCGTCGATGGTGCGCGCGTAGACAAACTGGCCCCCGAGGATTTTCATGGCCTGCTGCACGGCCTGCCGGATTACCGGCTCGCCAAGCCGCCCGGTCGTCCGCCGCACGGTGTTGGCAAGACCCGCTTCGCTACGCACGCCGCCGCGCAGCACTTCGCCGGTCAGCATGAGAGAGAAGGTTGCCGCATTGACGAACACCGATTTGCTGGTCCCCAGATGCTCGGCCCAATCGACATTGGCGAGCTTGTCACGGATCAGCGCGTCGGCGGTCTGCTGGTCGGGAATGCGCAGCAGGGCCTCGGCAAGGCACATCAGCGCGATGCCTTCCTCGGTATTGAGGCCATAGGTGGCAAGGAAGGCGTCGAGCCCCTTGCTGGTGCGTTTGCGCGCGCCTTCGATCAGCTTCGTGGCGTAGGCGGAAGCCTTGTCGTGCAGGGCGGACACGGGTGCGGCCTGCTCCAGCCGTTGGGCTATGCAGGCTTCTTCTTCCATGCGGTAAGCTTGGCGGAGCGCGAGTCGATCAATAGTCATTTGCGCGCCCTTTCGCATATGGTTTCATCTGCAAGCAAGCGAAGTCGACGCATTGCAGTGGGCGGGTTGATGGAGCAGGGGGCATGGTATGAAAATCATCCTGAGCCGAAAGGGTTTCGACAGCAGCTCTGGCGGTGGCCCCTCGCCAGTGGTGAGCGGGCGCGCATTGAGCCTGCCGATCCCCGACACGCAGGGGATCTCGCGCACGAGTTATGGCAGTTTGCGGCTGGGTGGACATGCCAGGGCAGCTAGCAGGGGGAGGCTGAACGGCAGGCATCTTTGTCATAACGACCCGATGTTTACCGATGACGGGCGCGCTTATCTGGGCCAGTGCAGCGCTGCGCAAACGCATCTCGCCAATCATGGCGTGAGTATCGGCGACCTGTTTCTGTTCTTCGGACTGTTTCGCGAAGGGGCACGGCGTCCTCACCACCGGATTTTCGGCTACCTCGAGGTCGAGGAGGTGGTCGATCTGGCGACTTGCGAAGATAGCGCCCGCAGCACGCTGGCGGCGCTCGATCATCCCCATGCCATTGGAATGCATTCGAGCAATGACGCGGTCTATTGCGGGCCGGGCAAGACCCATGCTCCGGCTTGCGAGGGATTGCGCCTGACCGTCCCCGACGGTTCGCCGAGCTTGTGGCAGGTGCCCCCGTGGCTCGCCGAGACGGGGCTCAGTTATCATGGCAAGGCAGAACGCTGGTTGCCCGGCAACCGCTTGCAAAGCGTGGCGCGGGGGCAGGAATTCGTGGCCGATATCGGAGGCCGGCAGGACGCGCGCGACTGGGCGGCGCAGATCGTGCAACTGATCGAAAGCTAGGCGTTCTCGCCTTCTACAGCCGTTTCGGTTTCGACAGCGTCGTTCAACGCATTGATCCCGGCATGAACCCGTGCGGCAACTTCCTGCCGCGGCAGACCCGGCTCGATCATTTCGCCGAAGTGCCAGGTGATCGTGCCGCGCTTCTTGAGGAACGGGCCATAGACCGGGCCGCTGTTCACTGCGACCGGTACAACCGGCAGGCCGAACAGCTTGTACAGCGCGGCGAAGCCAGATTGCAGCGGCGGCTGCGTTCCGTGCGGTACGCGCGTCCCCTCGGGAAAGATAACGATGGGCCGTCCCTGATCGAGTGCGGGCTTGGCCGCCTTGAGCATCGAGCGCAGCGCCTTCGCGCCCTGTTCGCGGGCAACCGGGATCAACCCATAGGCCAGTCCTGCACGGCCCCATCCGGGAATATCGAACAGTTCGCGCTTTGCCACGCCTGCCGGGTGATCGAAGGTATGCGCCATGGCGATGGCTTCGAAAAAGCTTTCGTGCTTGATAGCGTAGAGCGCGGGGACATCGGGCCGCGTCCCCGTGATCTCGATTGTCAGCCCGAGCAGGCGGGTGCAGCACCAATGGTGCCAGTGCGACCAGTTATCGCAGATCGGGCGGACCCATTTTGGCCGCACATAGGATGACAGCGCCGCAATTGCCGAAATGAACGCGGATCCGATATAAAAGGCGAGGTAGAAGGCGATATTGCGTAGTAACAGCATGACCGTCTTAGCCTAGCGCCTGCAAGGTCCAGACCGCGAGGAACTTGTGATATTCCACGAACAGGGTCGACAGGCTGACTTCGGAGCGGACAGCATCGCGCTCTATCGCGATATTGTCGGGAAGTTGCTCGGCAAGTTCTGCCGCCGCGCGCCGCATATGCCAGTCTGCGGTAACAAGGCGCAGCGAATTGTAGCCGCGCTCCTCCATCCATTCTGCCGTCTCACGGGCGTTGCCACGCGTATCGAGCGCCGAGAAGCCAAGCGTGACGCAGCAATCCATGACCCTGTCGGGAACATCGAACTCGACCTGGAATTCGCCCGGCAGCACTGAAGGGTCGACCCCCGTCACCAGCATCTGCTCTGCAGCGCCAAGCTGGATCAGCTCCAACCCGCGCTCGATCCGCCCGCCGCTCCCGGTAGGAACGACGATGGCATCGGTCGGCGATGTCTCCATGGGCTGCGGCAAGGCGACCGCGAAGAAGACAAAGCCCAACGCCCAGGCAATCAGGGGAATGGCAATCAGGGTACGGATCAACGCTAAAGCCTCATAACATCCGTCGCAGCGCGGCGACGACGGTCAGGCGCGCGGTTATCACGGCCAGCACGACGCCGATAACAGGAATTGCGCCAATCGCCACCCAATCGATAATCCCCAACCCTCCACCGGCAACAAGGCCGGAGCCAAGACCCTGGAATTGCTGTGCAAGTATGAAAATTGCGGATAGGCCCAGAAGCAGTCCCGCGATCCCCCCCAGGGCCGCATCGATACCGATCGAGCGCGCGAACAGCGATGCGATCTGGCCATCCGTCCCGCCGAGGTGATGGATTGCCTCTATCGTTCCGCGATTGGAGCCAAGCGCGCTGCGCGCCGCCAGCCACACCGCCGCCGCACTCGTCAGGGCCAGCAGGACGACAAGTCCGATTGCGAGAATCTGCAGTGAGCGAACTGCATCGAATACCGGACCGAGCCAGCTTGCCTGCGCATCGAGCCGCGCCGCCGGTGCCTCGGCCAGCAGCCCTTCGCGCATCTGCTCAAGCCGCAGCGCGGTGACGGGACCGGACAGGCGCACGTCGACCAGTGCGGGGATCGGCACGCCATCTTCTTGCGCCTGGCCGACATCGCCCAGCCACGGCGCAAGCAGCTCGGCCAGCTCGTCATCGGGCACGCGGCGCACCGATGCGACATCCTCGCGGTTCGAGAAATAGGATACCGCGCGTTCGGCCTGCCGGTCACGCTCGAGTGGTGCCGCCTCAACGATCTGGACCGTCAGGCCGCCGGCGATCTCGTCGCGCGCATTGTCGGCGATGTTGTTGAGAGCAAGTCCTGCTGCTGCCGCCATTACGGTGAGCGCGATCATGATGGCGATCACCCACGGCATTGGCCCGGCGATGCGGGCCTGTTGCAGCAGGCGGCCCGAATCGCCGAAGCGCGGCCCGCCGCGCCGGATGGGCGAGGGCGCGCTCATGCGCCTGCCGGCTCGCGCCGGGGTGGATAGCGCAGAGCACCGGTCGGGTCGGACAGCGTACCCTTGTTGAGCCGCATGATAAGGGAATCGGGCACCTTGCGCAGCAAGTGGACATCGTGAGTGGCGACCACGACCGTCGTGCCCAGCCGGTTGAGCGCCTCGAACAGGCGCAACAGCTTCACCGCCATTTCGGGATCGACATTACCGGTCGGCTCGTCCGCGACAAGAATGGCGGGTCGGTTGATCACGGCACGGGCGATGGCTGCGCGCTGCTGCTCCCCGCCCGAAAGCGTTTCGGGCCGCGCGTCGCTGCGATGGTCCAGCCCGACCCAGGCGAGCATGTCCGCGACGGGCTTCTTCAACCGCTCTTCCGACATGCCCGCAATGCGCAGCGGCAGCGCGACATTATCGAAAGTGGTCAGGTGCGGAACGAGGCGGAAATCCTGAAATACCACTCCGATCCGCCGTCGCACGTCGGGCAGGGCTTTGCGCGGTAGGGTGATGACATCTTCGCCGAACATAGAAATCATGCCGCGGCTCGGGCGCTGCGCAAGGTAAAGCAGCTTCAGCATCGAAGTCTTGCCGGCACCGCTGGCTCCGGTGAGAAAGTAAAAGCTGCCGGGATACAGTGTGAAGGAAATATCGCTCAGCACTTCGCGGTCGGTGCCATAGCGCAGCCCGACGTTGGAAAACTGGACAATTGAACTTTCTGGCCCGCTCATAACGCCTAGCTAAAGCCTGAGGTGGGTGACGGGAAGTGCTCAAAAGCCATGTATTTGCAGTATAGATGCTGGCGCTTGTGGAAAACAGGCGCAACTTGCTACTTCTGGTGGCGCGTCAATCTTGTTGCGCGCGAATCTGACGCGTAGGCATCGAAGCTGGCCCATGATTATTCAGTGCCCTGCCTGTACGACACGCTATGTTGTGCCCGATGCCGCGATTGGTGTGGATGGCCGGACTGTGCGTTGCGCAAAGTGCCGCCACAGCTGGTTTCAGGACGGGCCGACGCTTGAAAATTCGGACCTCACCAAGCCCGACAAGACTGGCAAGGCGGCGACGCCTGCCGCTCCCCGCCCGGCATCGCCGCCAGGCCCGGCTCCCGCGCAATCGCAGGTGGAGGACGATGCAAAGGTCTCTGCGCCCCCATCCGACATACAGGATGCGGAGGAAGAGCAGGCCGATTCGCCGCATGAAGAACCCGCCGCGCCTACCGAAGGGCCATCAGCCGCGTCCCAGCGCGATGTCATTCGCCCGCCGCGTTCCGAGCCTGCGGATTTCGGTGATCCGCCGGCTTCCGCCTTCGATCACGAGCCACCGTTCCGGCCGCGCCGCAACTGGCTCAAGCTGTGGACATGGGCTGCTGGCATTTTCGCACTGGTCGTTGCAGGGTTGATATTTGCCGTGTCCTATTGGGGCCTGCCCGACTGGGTCCCGGTCGAACAGCCGACCTTTGCCGCCGGCCAACCCGATCTCGAGCTCGATTTCCCGCCTGACCAGCAGGAAAGACGCACTCTGCCTAACGGCACCGAATTCTTCGGCGCCAGCGGAACGATAACCAACATCGGCACTACGGCGCGCAATATCCCGACGATATTGATTGTCCTGCGCGATTCGCGTGATCGTATCGTTTACAGCTGGGAAGTACCGCCTCCGCAGCGCACGATCGCTCCGGGTGAAACTATTCCTGTGAGCGAGGCCGTCACCGATATTCCGCGCTCCGCACGCGAAGTTCAGATAGGCTGGAAGCCGGAGTAATCACCTTCCGGTCACTGTCAGCGAATAGACTGCTTGCAGCGGTGAAACCCTTTTGCTAGTGGCGCGCTCCTACCGAGGCGGGCCGTTGGCCTTGCACTCCTATCGATGTGCGGTCGTGGCGGAACTGGTAGACGCGCAACGTTGAGGTCGTTGTGGCCGAAAGGCCGTGGAAGTTCGAGTCTTCTCGACCGCACCATCAAACTTTTCGCTGACATTCGCGGGGGACCAATCGGTTCCCTTTTTTCGTCGTAGATCAGCCATTTTCTCCCTCACAGGCTTTCATTGCTCTTCATCCTCTTTCGGCCTATCAGTGTGGGACGAAATGAGGGAAGTTCTGTAACTAGAACGGAAGGGCATAGCGAAATGGGCAATTTGACCGCTGCAAGCGCCAAGGCAGCTTTACGGACGCCGGGGCGATACCGCGACGGGGGCGGTCTCATGCTTTACGTTCGCGAGCCGGGAAAGGCGTCTTGGGTCGCACGACTGCAAAGTGAGGGAAAGCGGCGCGATTACGGGCTTGGCTCCTATGATCTGGTGTCGCTGGCGGAGGCTCGCGAAAAAGCGCGGGCCTACAAGCGGGAGTTACTTTCTGGTGGTGATCCACTCGCTTTGTCGCGTCCCCCGGAAGGAATGACCCGGCTCTTTAGGGAAACGGCTCTCGAATTTATCGAGACCAAGGTTTCAAAGGGTAGCCGTGCGCGCGAGAGGGCGCGGTTGGAAAATCATGCCTTCCCCAAGCTGGGTAAGCTCCAACTCCAGAGCGTTGATGCAAATGCGATTGCTGATTGCCTAGCGCCGATTTGGCAAAAGAAGCCTGAGACAGCTCGAAAAGTGCGTGAGTTCATTATTCGCACACTTCGGTTTGGACGCCCGGATGGGGCCTTGCTGATTGGCAATCTGGCGAAGGCGGTGAGCGACCGGCTGCCCGCTCAACCGCCCCGAGGGAATTTCGCGGCGATGGATTATCGCGACGTTCCCGCACTCATGGCGAAGCTGGAAGCCAAGAGCGGTATCGGTGCGCTTGCGGTTCGCGCGACAATTCTCACCGCCGCGCGCTCGGGGACAATTCGAGAGGCGACTTGGGAAGAGCTTGATCTGGAGAATGCAGTTTGGAGCATTCCAGGCGAGCACATGAAGATGCGCCGTCCGCACCGTATTCCCTTGTCTGCTGAGACTGTTGAAGTGTTTCGCGAGGCTGCCAACATCCGTCGAGCAGATAGTCGGCTGATCTTCCCGTCTCGCACCGGCGGTTCTCTCTCCGATATGACTTTGACGAAGGCGCTCCGTGATCTTGGGGAACGAGCCACGGTGCATGGCTTCCGCAGCGCATTCGAGGATTGGGCGGCTGAGCAGACTTCCCAGCCGCGCGAAATTCGTCGCGCCGCGCTTGCTCATAAAGTCGAAAACGAGGTTGAGGCTGCATACCTCCGGACGGACTTCTTCGATAAGCGACGGGGCCTGATGGACGCATGGGGTCGCTTCGCTACCGGCAAAGAAGCTGGTCAAGTGATCAAACTCAAAACGTCCCGCTCGATTTGATCTGTTTTCGCTGCGAGCCAAGTGGTTGCGCTGGCATTCAAACGCAATTAGATTGCGAACTGCAACAGGGGCGATGCCCCGCCACGAAACCGCCCGGTAGTCGGACGGTTGGAGCACTTCACTAGGAGGCTCCACACGTGGCCATTACTCAGACTTGCCAGCTTGATCCCGAAATCCTTGCCTACCGCGTCAAGGATGCCAGCCGCGTTTCCGGCATCGGCATCACTTCGCTTTATGCCATGATGAAGGACGGACGGCTGGAAAAGCGCAAGGTTGGCGGCATGACGCTGATCCCTGCTGCCTCGCTCCGCTCGCTGATCGACGGGGAGGCAGTCTAATGGAAAACGCCCTCCCCCGGCTGGGGAAGGGCGCTGCCATCGTCGAAAGTGACAGCGCCCCCAATGCCACTGGCAACCGTCGCGCGAAAGCCCGCCTTACCTGCCACCCCGTTGATGCCGCTCCCTTCACGGTAAGCGGCAAGACTGCCCGCGCGCTCCGCCTCTTGGCGACCAACAGCGACGGGATAACTCCGCTGGATTGCATTCCCACCATCATGCGGCTGGGCAGCATCATCTGGCAGCTTCGCCATCGCTACGGTTTGGCGATCTCGACCGAAATGGAGCCACACGAGGATGGCCGGCACGCGCGTTATCGCCTCGTGTCACGGTTCCGGCTGGAGAGTGGATAGACGAATTGCCCCCGCCGGGTGCGCTGGCGGGGGCGATACCGATTGAGGACGGGTAAGACGGTGGCTCAATCGGTGTGTTTGGCGCTACCACGGGTTGCATCAGAGCGCCAGCCCAGCCGAAGGACCGAAGGGCGATGCCGTGGCGGAAAGCTGCCTAGCTACATAGCGGTCCCGCTGTCTCGCCAGCTCCGGCTTGACAGTGCCTGAAAGCGACGCCCGGCTCCGCCGTCCATCGCAAGGGCAGGGACGACGCCTTCGCATCGGCCATGTGCCAGAGCGGGGGATGTTCGCCTCTGCCTTCAGCTCAACCCTCACCACCATCCATCACGGATGCTGCAAGCTTGACGATTAGGGCCTGAGCTGTGAGACGAAGAGTGTAGCCCTCGCGAAATCGGGTGTCGTAAGAGCCAATGCCCCGGGTGGAAAGTGCTTGTTGCTCAGTCGAGGCTAGCTTGATGCCGCTGCTCGCTGGGAAGCCGTCGTTAAATACCCGCCGATCTGTGAAAGAATGTATCTGGCCTCGGAGTGCAGGCTCGAAACACTCGCGTCATTGGACATTATGCCGTCAAAGTAAGTAGCCGTCGCTGCGACATTTACGTCTACAATATCATTTACGATCTTCTCTGGCTTCTTTTCCATCTGCTTTCCCTCGGCCACCCAATGAGAAAACAGTAATGTCACGCAAAGCGAGTAGCGGAAGGGGAATAGATTGATCGCATCTCCGACGGTTTTTGGCCAATAATGCTTCTCAATTCCACCATGCTCGTAAAGCACCCGAGTTTGCTCAAACATCAAATCGATAAGCTTACCTTGAGTTTCGGAAGAGCGAGGTAGCCTATCTCGCAATTCGATTATCTGTTCTTTGCTGAATAACGAGGTGAGCCTGTCAAAAATGCGCGGAAATTGTTTTGCATTCTCCAAGAGGAAGGCCAGATTGTCCTCGGCTTCCTTCTGACTAGCTTCGATATAAGCCCGCTCTCTTCCGCCCTTTTGTGCATCGCCTAAAAACTGATTGAATGTCTGGAAAGCCGCAGTCTGCTTGGCATCGATCATTCGCGGTCCGAGACCACTCGACCTTGAGCTGAGGCGAAGGATTTTGTCGGGCCGCTTCAGTATGGCGACTTGTCTTGGATAACGTCGCAGGATTGCAGTGGATTTTTCTGCCGATAGCAGCGCGTTCTTCTTGAAAGTCTCCATTAATACCGCGTCCGGAATTACCGCGATGTTGCTAGTTCCACGAGATAGGTAATGGTCAAGCCGGGGATCTTGCAGACTATTGGTGTCGATTACGGTCCGTATGATCACCTCGCTAAAATCTCCGGTGCTCCATCGCTAATCAACGCTAAGCTCGTAATCGGCAGCACGAATGCCGCTAGTAGACTACAAATGCGCGAACCGCGACCTTGCGCATCCTCGCTAGGCTTCTGCACATACCGCGCTCAGTCGACTTCTGTGGTTGATCGGGTAACCCATTTATTGCGTTGCCGTGATTTAGTTGCCAACCTGCACATCACAAGAGGCTTCTCTCAAGGGGACGGCGCATTGGCTATTCCGGATTACCAGACATTGATGCTCCCGGTGTTGCAGTTAGCCGCTCAAGGCGAAATGAGAGTGCCTGAGGCAGCCGAGAAGATCGCGGATCAACTCTCGCTCAGCGAAGATGATCGGGCGGAAATGTTGCCAAGCAATCGGCAACGGGTGCTGCACAATCGTATCCACTGGGCCAAATTTTATATGAGCAAGGCAGGGTTGGTCGAAAACCCAAAGCGTGGGTTGTTTCGCGCCACCCCTAATGGGATGGCGCTCTTGGCGTCTCACCCTCCTACAATCGATAATGAGGTGCTTAAGGCATATCCGTCATTCGTAGAGTTCCTGGAAAAGAGTGCCTCTGGGAAGCCAAAGGACGAAAAGCCTGTCACAAAGGCAGCTGCCGGTTCAACAGCCACCCCAGAAGAGCAAATCGACGCGGCTCAAGCGGTTTTGCATTCAGCTCTAAGTGGTGACCTGCTGCAACGTATTCTCGACAATTCCCCTACATTCTTTGAGCAGGTGATAGTCGATCTCCTTGTTGCGATGGGCTACGGCGGCACTCACGAAAACGCTGCATTGAAGCTCGGAAAGAGCGGCGACAATGGTGTAGACGGAGTGATCGATGAAGACCGCCTTGGTCTCGACCGAATTTATGTTCAGGCCAAGCGATACGCGGAGGCTAACTCGGTAGGACGTCCGGAAGTCCAAGCGTTCGTCGGCAGTCTGGTCGGGTTCGGCGCAACCAAGGGAGTTTTCGTCACCACTTCCGCATTCAGCAGTGGTGCACGTGAATATGCAAATCAAATTCCTCAGCGCATCATTTTGATTGACGGCTCCCGCCTTACCGATCTGATGATTGAACACGACGTTGGCGTGCGCGTGAGCCGCACTGTCAGGATCAAGCGAATTGATGAGGACTTCTTCGAAGAGATCTAGTCTCTCGCAGGCAATGCGCGTTCCACCTAATTGGCCTGATGGCGGTAAAAGGCTGCGAAGAAATCCGATAGGTGCTTCCGCGAAAGCGAGGAGTGCATGCCTGATAGCCCTGCCAAAACAGGCCGCCGGAAGAACGGGACGTTTCGCAAGGGCGTTTCTGGCAATCCGAAGGGCCGTCCGGCTGGCAGTCGTCACAGCGTCTCTCTTGCATTGGAGGCGCTCATTGGCGGTGAAGCCGAGGCGCTAACCCGGCAGGTGATCCAGCAAGCTCTCGGGGGCGACGTGCAATCCCTTCGTATGTGCATGGACCGGCTATATCCCGCACCGAAGGACCGCCCGATCAATTTCACTCTGCCAGCCGTTGAAAGCCTGACCGATCATCCAAAGGCCATCGGCGCGTTGCTGGTTGCAATGGCGGCTGGCGAGCTAACGCCTACCGAAGCGGCATCTTTCGCGAAGTTGCTGGAGGCTCATGCTAATGCAACCGGGCTTGCCGAGCTTGAGCATCGCATCGCTGCGCTGGAGAACCGCCAATGAGCCGGAGTTTGGAGCGTCGTGTGCAGGCACTGGAAGCCGAAAGCCCCGCATCGTGGGCAGCGAGCGCCGCAGATGAATTTTGGCGGGCCGTAGCAAATGCGAAGGGCAATTTCGGCCCTTATGATAGCGAGCTAACCGTGGCCCAGCGCATTGTGCGTTTCACGCCGCTGGAGCATCTGGCTTGGCAACTCAACTTCACCGGGGAAGCCGATCTGGAGGCTATTCTCGCGCTTTACGGAGAGACGCCGCCCGAAATCTGGACCGGCTGGGTGCTGCTATTGAACTGGATGCCCGGAGATTGATCGCAAAAGTGCAGTTCAATACATCGTAATATCCAGCAAGCTCCAATCATTGCCACTGGCATCAGGGGCAAGCATCACCGTGTAATTCTGGCGGACGGTCGCACCAAACCCATTTTGAGCGTCGACGTATCCACGGACGGTGAACGCGCATTGCCCATTGCTTGCCGTGAACCGAGAAACAGATACCCCGCTAGAATTGACGAAGGGAAAGTCGGCCGTGCTGGGAGAGCGGAGTTGGCGCTTCACGAACTCTTGCGACATTACAAACGCTGTCGTGTCTTGCTCGCATGGCGGTGTGCTAGAGCAAGCGGCAAGCGTCGCGGCGATCAAAATTGCAAGATGGCGCATAGCGAGAGTGTATTATCAGCAAATGCTCGCGTCTAGCCGAACAACTTGAGGAAGCGGGTATCGGGCTTCTGAAGGGGGATGAAATGAGGGATGAAAGAAGTTTGAGCGCACTCATTATTTAGTAGAATACTGATAATACAGAGCGTTATGAAAAGTCGGTTCTAATCCTCTCGACCGCACCAAACAATCAGCCAAGCTAACCGATTTTCGCCTCCGGGCGGCATTTGCCGGTAGAATGGCGCAGTTCTGCGGCCTTCTCTCTTTTTGTGCAGACAAGTGCAGTCAGAGATCTACTCCTGTTTGACAGGATCCAGGCAAAGTCAGTCGGCTATTTGGTAGCCATGGCGAGCATCGCCATTTTGAAATTCGTACGACTATTTCCGGCGCCTTTCCGATTGCATGTGAAAATGGCGTTGAAGTGTTGAGGGCAAAAACCGGCTATCGTTCCCGCATTCATTTATCAGGGAGCCCACTTAAAGTGACCAGACGCTTTGTCATCGATATTTCCATTGACGTCATCATCTTCATGCTTGCGGTCGCTGGAACATATGTGGCGCAACTTGGAGATCGACCGATCACGGCCGTTCTCGTTTTTCTGTCCGGCGTCATCGCTATCGCCTTTCGTTCGGGCCTTCTCAGCGGTCTTGTTGCAGCCATCGCTGCCTCGCTGATTTACAACTTCTTCCTCAGCGAGCCGACCTTCCGATTTGGCATTACGACGGCTGACGAAGCGGTTCCCCTGCTGGCTTTCAATGCGGCTGCCCTTGTTGCTGCTGTGATGGTGGGGCGCCTAAAGGACTCTGCGCAAAGAGCCTATGTCGCGCAGTCCGAGACGGCGTTCCTGCTGGCCGTCAGCGACCGGTTGCAATCAGCCGTGAAAATTGAGGAAGTCGAGGCCGCAATCCGCGCGATTGTGCCACGCGAAGGCGTAAGCGCGGTGGAAATTTTCCTGGTCCGTGGTGACACCTATTACCGGCCATCAACCGGCGAGGTCGATATCGACCAGCTAAAGCCCCTGATTGAAACTTCGACCGACACATCGTCTGGTGGAGCGGGCAAGTCAGCCATCGTCGAACTCACCGGTGCGCGTGGCTCGCTGGGCATCGTCAAATTCAAACTCGTTGGCGATCCCATGGAACGCGCGGATCAGAAAAACCTTCAGTCGATCGCATCAATGCTGGCATTGGCTGTGGAGCGGTGCCTCCTTCTCGAAGAAGTGATGGAGGCGCGCGCTCTAGCCAGGACCGAGGCACTGAAAGATGCACTCCTTTCGTCAGTTTCCCACGACCTGCGCACGCCCCTTACAGTAATCAGGGCTGCAGCAGGGGCACTCAATTCGGACGAAGTCAATTTGCCCGAAGCTGAGCGGGAGCGCTTGCTCGCGTCCATCCTTGAGCACTGCGAGCGACTTGATCGCTACACTGCCGAGCTTCTTGATGTCGGCTTGATCGAGTCTGGCATTCAAGAGAACGCGCTTGAGGTTGTCGATCCAGCAGAGATCATGCACCTTGCGATCAACCAGGCACGCAGTGTCCATTCCTCCATCCGCGTGGAACGCGAGGTCCCGCGCGAACAGCATTTCATACGTGCCAATTCGGGAATGTTGCAGCAGGCGATTTACAACGTGATCGACAACGCCCAAAAATTTGGCGGTGAGGCTGCCGCAATCAAAGTTGGACTAACTTATGCGGGAGATGAAGCCGTCATCACCGTGACAGATCATGGGCCGGGCATATTCGGGCGTGAGCGAGCGAGTGTGTTCACCCGCTTCTACAAGGGCAGCGAAAGCGCGAAAAAGGCTGGCCTTGGCTTGGGGCTTTTCATAGCCAAGGGCTTTGTCGAGGCGTTTTCTGGTACCTTAACGGTGCATTCGCCAGTCGTTAACGGACGCGGCGCACGCTTCGAATTCCGACTGCCGCTTATCGCTGATATCGAACCAGCGGTGTCGGCTTGATGCGTATCCTTATCGTCGATGACGCACCCTCAATCATCGATGCCTTGCGCCCTGTGTTGATTTCGTTGGGCCATGAAATTTTCGAGGCGGCTGATGCAAAGCAGGCGCTAGATGTGGTCGGCGCTTCTGATCTCGATCTCGTGCTTCTGGATCTAGGATTGCCGGACGCCGACGGGATTGAACTGATACCGGCGATAAAGCAGACGGCGGAGGCCGCAGTTATCGTTATCTCCGCCCGTCACTTGGAGAAGGACAAGGTTCGCGCTTTGGATGAAGGCGCCGATGACTATGTCGACAAGCCGTTCAGTTTGAACGAGCTTCTAGCGCGTATTCGGGTGGCAGAGCGGCGACGGACCGAGCTAGGCGGTCGTACCGTCACAAGGTATGTCTCCGCCGGTCTGGAAATCGACCTTACCACAAGGGTGGTCACCTTGATGGAAGAACCGATCCATTTGTCTCCGAAAGAGTTCGCTTTATTCGAGTTGCTTGCCCGCCACTCCGGGCAGGTCGTTACGCAGCGGCAGATGATGATCGCCGGGTGGGCAACGCCGCGGATCGACGGGCAATACCTGCGAAGCTACATTTCTATGCTGCGCGATAAACTGGAAGTCGATCCATCCGACCCAGAACTTATTCTGACCGAACCGGGGGTAGGCTACCGCCTCAACGCCGATTTATCGCCTGCCTGATTCAAGTGTTGGCGGCAGGTCCGGCTCTATCGGGGGACGAACGGAGCTTTGGACCTGCCGACTTTGCGTAAGATCAGCGATCAACTTGGGGAATTCCGCTGACTGATCGTATTTTAGGACGAAAATTGCTCGATCGTTACTACGCGATTTTTATGCGAGGCGTGAAAATCCCATACTAACTGTCAGCCGGCGATTGGCAGTAAATTCGCGGCGAGCAATCGACTACCTCATGGAATCGGAGTTTTCGCCAGTGTCCCGTTCAGTATCCGTAATCACGCTAATTACTCTCGCTCTGGTATCTAGCGCCTGTTCAAAGAAGCAGCCGCCTGAAACCACCCCCCCTCCGCCGGGTGTAGCTACTGCACCGGCCGCTCCTCGTCCTGCTGGAGTGGTGCCGGGTAGCCAAGCTGATTTTCTCCAGCGCATGGGGGGAAGGGACGTGATCTATTTCGATACCGATCGCTCGAACATCGATGACGTCGACGCTGCCGCTTTGCGTGCCCAGGCGGAATGGCTGACGCAGTATCCGAACAAGCGCGCCACCGTTGAGGGCCACGCGGACGAGCGAGGCACGCGCGAATACAACCTCGCGCTGGGAGAACGCCGCGCCAATGCTGCCAAGAACTATCTCTCTTCCCTCGGCATCGACGCCTCGCGTCTGAACGTGGTGAGCTATGGCGAAGAGCGGCCCGCAGCCGTAAGCAGCGACGAAACTGCATGGGCGCAGAACCGTAGAGCAGTGACCATTACTATCGACTGATAGGGAAGGGGCGGTGAATTAGATTTTCACCGCCCCTTTTGAATCGCGGATGCGAAGTTCCCAATTTGCCGTGCTGCGCCATTCGGAATCATTCCCCTTTGCTGCTGCTTAGCCGCCATCCTTTGAGCCTCGGAGTGGAGTTGCATCACGCAGATGCAGGCTTGATGCGGAGCGTTGAACGCGGCGACTTGGGGCGCATGAGAGCCGACTATATCGAAAGATATACTACCTATATACTATAAGTTATACTCAGCTCTATAGACAAAGAGTTATTCTACTTAAATCTGAGGAAATAAAAACTGAACCATTTCAGGACTTAGCCAAAGATTTACTAGTAGAATCGCACTTAAAGGCTTATTAACCTTTTCATCGACCACGACTCGACAAGCACCCTGCAAAGCTTCCCGTTGGCAATGGGAAGCCATGGTCGAGCGTATGAACAGGAGGCTTTGACATGAAAAATCTGCTCACCATCACCATGATCGGCGGTACCGCGCTGGCTTCGATCATGAGTTCCCCCGCTCTTGCCATCGCGACGGAGACGCCAAGCGCGCAAGGTCCGAACGGGGCGACACTTTCTGCAATGCAATCGCAATGCAATTCACTTGCGTTGGCTCATGGTCCTGCGTGGAGTGGAGAGCTTGACTTGGGTAGCATCAACGGATCGCTGATTAGCGGTCCAACTCAAGTCGGCGGTCGTACCATCGTGGGCGAAATTGAAGGGTATGGAGACCTAATACCCTCGGACCCGTACATCGCCGGCGACCCTTATCGCACCGGCGGAAGCGTCAACATGTTCGGCGACCAGCGGGCAAGCGCGGCGTGGTACCCTCACAGCCGGTATGATTATACTGCCAATTTCACCAGTATGTTCAGCTATGCTTTTAGCTGCAACATGAGTGAACGAGTACGCTATCCGGCGACAGGCCACCATGAGTGGCGTGGACCCTCGCAGGCCGATCCGCAAGCAGCGGCATGTCGGCAATGGGACTTGAACGGTATTCATCAAGGGGTCACTCTTGGTCCATGCGAATGGGTCGAAGATGACCCGGCACATGACGAAGATGAACCGCGCAATCCCGAAGCCGGCGTTCCGATCTCCGAAACCCAGACAGACAATTTGATGGGCCACGAGGAAGATGGTGGTCGGTTCGAAATTTCGGGCGATCTTTTCATCGGCAAGGTTGTCGTGTGCATCTCGCCGAGCACTTCCACAAGGCGCGGTGTACCTGGCGAGTGGCGGCAGCAGAATGGCTATACCGGCAACAAGTGCACCACGACCTGGTTCAACGTCGCCCCATGGGGTGGCGGTTCGCAGACCAGCAACGGCACCTACATCTCTGTCCCGCCGGCAACCTGAATTGACCCCTGAGGTTGTCTGCTGATCCTGCCTCGCCGGATTCTTCCGGCGAGGCATTTGTTTCGGGCGTAGTCACAGCGCCGCCGCTTCAAGGAGTGTAGTCGGTTGATCAAAGGCAGGCACTCACTGCTCTTGGCCTGCGCGAGCATGGCAATCGTATTGGGATGTGAAGCACCTGTCAGGGGGCAGGATGCTCAATCACAAACGCCATCTGAGACACCTGAGCAAAGCCAAGGGGAAGAGGATGAGCCCAATATTGTCGTCATCGGCAATCGCGTTATCGTCAGTCCATTGCAGGACTTGCCAGTCGAACAGAACTACGATCCGGCTTATCTTGCATCTTACGCCGCTAGTACCCTCGGTGAACTACTCGACGAGATCCGCCGCGAAAATGGCGATACTGATCCCTCGATATTGGTTAATGGGCAAAGGATATCGGATCCCAACGACATTGCCGATCTTCCGGTAGAAGCGATTGCCAGCATTGAGGCATTGCCACGCGGTGCAGCCCAGCGCGTCGGGGGGATTGCCGGACAACGTGCTTACAATGTGATTCTGCGATCTTCGGTCAGAAGCGCGACAACGACCGCAAGTCACGAATTCGCCACCGAGGGAGGATGGAGCAACTCACGCGGAGAATTGCTGCTGAATTACATCGAAGGCCAGGACCGCATCGGCCTGACGATCCGCGGCGCGAGATCAGCAAACCTGTTTGAATCAGAGCGGGATTTCGTTCCCCGCGCTGACTTCATTCCCTATTCGCCTGTCGGCAACATCACTCCGGTTTTCGGGACTGAGATTGATCCAGCTTTCAGCGCGCTAGCCGGTCAGCCAGTGACCGTGGTCGCATTGAATGCGGGGGACCCGCAGCCAACGCTAGCCAGCTTGCTCGCGAATGCAAACACGATCAATCCGAGCATGCAGAGCGAATTCCGTACGCTCCGTGGATCTTCGCGCCCAATCGAAATAGCCTTGGCGGGAAACAAGGTTCTGACGCCGTGGCTCTCCGTTTCCTTCAACGGGAGAATCAACTGGTTTGAATCTGAAAGCTTCAACGGACTGCCGTCAGCTCGCTTCAGAATTCCGGAAAGCAACCCCAGCTCGCCATTTGCAACGCCGGTTTTTCTGGCGCTCAATGATCCATCTCGGCCACTGAGAAGCACAAGCAGCAATACCGACATTGCGATCTCATCGACTCTCAGTGCGGTCTGGGGCGAGTGGCGAGCCAACCTCGTCACTCGCTGGGACGATCGCGAACGTACTTATCAAAACCAGTTTGCGGGCGCACTCTTGAATGGCGCGGGTACGGTGGGCGACGCAACCAATCCATTCGACGGTTCTCTGGCTGGCACCATCCCGGTTGAGGGTCGGATTAGCGAAAGCACCAATAGCGCAACCGAGATTGCAGCAGATGCAGCCGGTCCCCTATTCGCCTTATGGACTTCGCCGATTTGGGCGCGTTTTTCGACCGGCGCTCGCTGGGTTGATCTCGACGCGAGCGACAGTTTTGGTGACAGGGTCTTTGCTCGTCACGAATATGCGGCTGACGCAGGCCTGACCATTCCCCTGACAAGCCGCGCAGACGTATTTCTTTCCGCCATGGGCGATAGCGAAATAGCGTTCGATATCGGCAGGACTGATTTAGGGATTTATGGGACGCTTGATCGACGCGCCGTAGCTTTCAACTGGCAAATTCTCGAATGGCTACGGCTCGCCGCGAGAGATTCGCGTCAGGAGCAGCCGATCATTGCAGAATTGCTTGCCGCTCCCGAATTCAGAACGCCCAATGTCCCGTACTTTGACCCGCTGACGGGCGAAACTGTCGATGTAACGATTGTATACGGCGGTGTTGGAGGCATCCAAAGCGAGGAAGCGCGAACCAGAACCCTTTCGCTAACAGCGTCACCGCTGGCAAAGTACCGCCTGCTGCTCAATCTGGATTATCTGGATACCGACCTGCGCAACCAGATTGGCGCCTTGCCAATTCCTAGCTCAGCAGTGGTTGCGGCTTTCCCCGACAGGTTCCAGCGCGATTCCACCGGCACCCTAGTTCTTGTCGACAGCAGGTCGGTCAACTTTGCCCGTCAACGCAGCGAACAAATTCGATTTGGCGCATCCTTCAATGTTCCACTTGTCGAGACAGTGCTTACCCCTGCGAACCGCGAGGCTGGCACGCCTGCCCGGCGGACCCCCGGTATCGATCTACAGGTGAATGCATCCCATACGTACCTGCTCAACAGCCGCACTGTAATCCGCGAAGGATTGCCCGAAATTGACCTCTTACGAGGAGGCGCTGTCGGCATCGGTGGTAGTCGGCAGAGGCATTCAACTGATCTCTCTCTGGCTGTGATGAGGGGCTTCAGCGGCTTCCGGTTGAACGCGCAAAGGCGTGGCGTGAACTATCTTGTCATCGGATCATCCGAAGCACCCGACCTGCTGACATTTGAGCCGCTGACGACGGTGGATTTGCGTGTCATTGCAGACCTGGCGGACGTGTTCCCCCATGCACCAATTGCCAACGGAACCCGTTTTACTCTCGTCTTTGACAATATCGCGAATGAAAGGCAGCGCGTGACAAACGACGCCGACATCGTGCCGCAAGCCTATCAGCCTGTCAGGCGCGATCCAGTTGGTCGGACCATCAAAGTGGAACTGCGCCGGGTTTTCTAGCTGTTTGCCGAATTCACGATTATCGCCAAGCCGGTGCGGCTGCGTATGTCGAGCTTGTGGTAAATTGAGTGCAAATGCACTTTTACCGTTCCCTCTGAGATACCCAGCGCTTCCGCAATCTCGCTGTTACGCATTCCTTCACCGACAAGGCGGGCTACCTCTTGTTCGCGCGGAGCCAGCGTGGAGAGTGGGCCTGCCGGAAGTCCGTCAGCGGTCAAGCTCATAGCTCTTCCGACCAGCTCAGGTTCGATCCAGTGCTGGCCGTCATGAACGGCATCAAGGCAAGTAATCAGACGCTCCTCTGCCCCATCCTTCAGCATGACGCCGTTCGCACCCGCCTTGATCAAAGCAAGGAAAATTTGGTCGTTGAGATCGGCGGTGAGCAGGATCACGGGCCGTTGATCACCGCGATTGCGCAATTCCTGCAAGGTCGCAAGCCCATCCATATTTGGCATCCTGAGGTCCAGGATGACGAGCGTCGGATCGTGCTCTTCGATCGCCACGAGCGCTTCGGCACCGTTGCTGGCGGTCGCGACAATGAAGTAGCGCGAACCACGCAGAACAGCCTCAACACCAGCGCGGATGAAAGCATGGTCGTCGGCGATTAGTACAGAAATCATGAGGTAATCTCGATTGGAATATCGATTGTGATCGATGTGCCTTGAGGACCGCTTTCTATTGTCAATGTTCCGGTGAGCTCATTGACCCGGTCTCGAATCGATCGCGGGCCGGCAGGCATATGCGACGCGTCGATGCCACATCCATCATCGCTGAAAAAAATGGTCAAGTTGTTGCCGGTTTGCTTGAGTTCACACGTGATGCAACTGGCGCCACCGTGGCGGACAGCATTCGCAACGGCTTCGCGCACTATCTGTTGAAGCTCGTGCGACAGATTCACCGCCAAGCTCACCTGTTCCGGAGCGGCAAATGAAATATCGACTTGCCAAAAACTGGCAAGGTTGGCGAGCATTCGCTCGAGATCGGCTACGGTTTCGTAGTTATCAATCCGCGAAGCACCGCCTGGACGCAAATCGGCGATTAGTCCCCGAACGTGTGCTTGTTCGCTCCGCAGCGCTTTCTTTAGCTCGACGATTTCGGGATCCGGATCGTGACCTGCGACAATCCAGTTGCGCAAGCCTTCGAGCCGGTATGACACTGCCGCTAAAGTCTGCGCAACGCTGTCATGCAAATCTCTGGCAATGACATCTCGGGTGCGTTCGAGCGCTGCTTTATGTGCCATTTGACCCAGCGCCTGACGATCAAATTCGGAGGTAATCTCGCGTACGACTGTCTGGACCATATCGAGGTCGTCTACGCACATTCCGGGAATGTCATAAAGCAGCAGCTGGCCGCGGCCAGAAGTCGCGACAAGAGGGGCTGAGACCCCTTTGGTGATTTCGAGATAGGCCGCGAGTGTGGGCGGATTTGCCGTAATGCGAGTAGGGGATGAATTTTCCTGAATTTGATATAGCCATCGTCCGCGTCGCTCGAATACGACAGCCTTCTCCGAGTGAGAGCGATCTTCAGCAAATTCGATCGGAGAGAGAACAAGCGGTCCAATGCCGGTTTCATTGGTGCGATAAACCGAGGTGCTCGGCTCTTCATCAAGCTGCCAAGAAATTGCGGCGCCTCGTGCCCGGGTGACTAGACATACAAACCGTAACGCTTCGGCCATCTTCGCGGTGTCATTTTCAGAAAGGGCGTCAACGATCCGGAACCGCGCTACAGAAATGCCGCGCCTTTCCAATCCAAACCAGACCAACATCAGCGCTAGCACAATCATGTAACCGATCCGACGGGCGAAACGATGCGCGTTCAATTCAACAGACCAAAAATCCATAATCAGGCCAACAACGAAGTAACTCGTGCATATCGCCACGGCTGCCCAAATCGTAGCCCGCCAATCCCAGCGCAGGGTTGCTGCCAGCATCAAATATGCGAAGAATGCGATGAACGGGCTCGTGAAATCTTCGGCAACATTCTCGGTAAAATAGACTGCTGCAAGGAACACGAGAAGATCGAGAATATATGCGGGGAGCGCGAGAAAGCGATCATGCCACCAATACCGCCATGCGATGACCAGCTGTAAAAGCGCCACTGAAAGATATGTCGCGAGAATTGCATAACCCAGTGCGGAGCTGCGCACCGGCTGCATCGGGTCAAGCCATATCGCGAGAACAAAGACCGCGGCAAGCGCGAGCCTGCAAATGGCGATGATCCGCCCAGATCGATGCTGCAGTGCTTGAGTGATCATTACATCATGCTGATCTCATGGCGCCGAACGACACTGTCGAAGGCGAATTTAGCTGTAGACAATATTCTGTCTTAAAAAATCTGATCAACGAACATCTTAAAGCCGACTTTCTAGCCTCGATTGAGCGTGTGGACTAGAATTAGTTGGGTGCGTTGCCGCGTTCGAGACTGTGAGAAAATGGTCTGAAACTAAATGCTGTAGGTAAATTGCGGAGTTCGCTTTTAGCTCTTCTTGCTTAACTAACGGCGGTTATCTCTCAATTGTCGAGCATAACTGGCCATTCCGCTTACGGTCCATTGGCAGCCAAAAATACAGATTTTCATGGCCTGCCAGATGATCGGCTGGCCATGCACGGTGACCTGATAGCTTCAATAGAATGAAAGGCTATTTTAGACCTTCCCGACTTGGAAATTCGTAGCGATTTATGCTGCCGAGAAGTTCTTCGAAGCGCAGAGCGGCGGTTCGTATATTTTCAAGTTCTGGATTGCTCAGCGGGATGCTTGCTCCGTTTGTCGATTCAGCAGCTTGTGAGCAATCAGCTATGATCTTGGCGACTTCCACCTCACCCTGTTTGACCAGTCGAGCAAGCCCGGCGATTTTTGTCGCCTGAAAGCTTCGCAGACCCATCTCCCGCGTGGCAAGGGTGGCTTCAATTGCGCGATGCTCCGCTACCTCAAGTTCTACGATGTCCCGTGAGTCGAGGACGCGTCCCAAATAGAAAGCCATCATGACGACATAGATCGAAGCGCCGATGAACGAAAGGAAGGCTAGCCAGTACATAGTTTCCAGCCCACCGGGCGAAGTGGGCGAACCCATAGGCACTAAGATTACGAACATGCCAATGTTCAGGCTGAGAAGGGCCAATAACGTAACCCACTGCGTGGTACTTTGTGCGGAATAGAGAAATGCTAGCAGGGGGACGATCGCAAGCCACAACAGGAAAGGAGAAGTCGCTCCACCATAGAAGAATGCTGCCCATAAAATAGTTATTAGAAGATGCTCGAGGGAAACCAGACACAGCAGCTCGTAAGGACAACCGCGTGTCAATGCGACGGGATATGCCCAGAACAGAATCGAGAGTGTCGCGAAGCCGATCAAACTGAAGTTTGCCGGATAACCCAGAACCAGCAATGCTGCCGCTAGACCCAAGCCGATAAACGGACCGAGAACGTGGCTTAAAACGAACATTTTCACATGAGGTAGCTTAGCGCTGCATTCTCGCGCTTGTGCACGCCCGGTCGCACCAACGCGCTTGAGAGTCCCCGTTGACCATTCCAATATTTTTATCCTTAGATTGGCCACGGATGCCGCCTCCCCGTTTATGCGTAACGGGCAATTAACGCATCGCGGTTAACAGCTGATTATGCCTGCGCAGCTGAAAACCACGCCGACCGAAAGCCTCAAGGCCTTGATGCTCCGCATTTCGGTTCTGCGCAGCTTATTCAATGCGCGAGATGGACATACTACGCTATATCGGAGTTTTTTAGCGGCCCAGCTTCTTATGCCGCTTTTTGTACTCCCAATCGCTCTGCTTGCCATGGCGATTGATCCCGCTCCTGCCATCTCGGCAATCGCCTGTCTCCTGTTGACAGTTCCCTTCTGGTCATTGGCTTGGGTGGCTCGCAAGAAGCTGAAACTGGCAGCAAATCTGTCAGTGCAGCTCGTCACCTTCTTGAGTCTGCTGGGATCGTTCTTTTACGGTGGCCCCAACTCCCCGTTTGCCGCGTGGCTGATCGTAGCGTTACTGACGGGCGCCCTTTATCTTCCCCGCAATTTGATGTCCTGGGGTGGGATAATGGCCCTTCAAATCGGCACTTTTGCAGTCGCATATTCGAGCTGGCCCGACATGCTAAGGATTGCGCCGTCCGCAATAGGCTTTCTGTTCGTCACTTCGTCCGGACTTGCTGCCGTATTTGTCACTTTAATCACCGCGTATTTCTCGCGGATTCGTGCCGATGGTGCCAAACTTGGCGAAATCCTGACGCAAACTGCCGACTTAGCCAATCGCCGTGAAAAGAGAATACGGCAGTTGCAGGATAACGACCGCGTGGTCAGGGATTACATGGCTGGCGCGAGCCATGAGTTACGAACTGCTTTGGACGTCGTTATCGGATACAGCGAAATGCTGCTCGAGGATGCCGATGAGGAAGAGCGGGACGGCGACGAGCGGCGCCTCTCTCGGATTATCGTGTCCAGCCGCAACCTACTCGCGCTGATCATCGACGCGAATGTCGCAATCGGCGTTCAGCCTGAGGCCCAAACCGAAATCGACACCGATGAAACTCCCGAAGTCTCACACAACAATGCCGAGATCTCTCGCGACCAAACCTTCCTTGTGCCATTCAGGAAGATAGGTTTAGGCATCGTCTTTGTCTCCGCGCTGGCGGTGATCTTCGTAACGCTTGCGCAAAATCTTTCGCTTATTCTGACGTTGGTTTCATTTGGAGCCATCGCGTGTGCCCTTGCAGCTGGACGACAACTGCTGCTTGAGGCTGACGTCTTGCCTGAAGGTGGGACCGACAAACTTACTGGCTTGATGAATCGCGGCACATTCTGGCAAAAGCTGGAACATCGTTTCGCAGCCCCACCAAAAGTTCAGGCAGCAGTTCTGTTTGCTGATCTTGACGGCTTCAAAGACGTGAATGACGCATTGGGGCACGACACGGGTGACGCGCTCTTATCGATCGTGGCCGAGAGATTTGCCCGGGTTTGTCCGCCGGAGGTCATGCTGGCGCGTCTCGGCGGCGATGAGTTCGGAGCCGCCGCTTGGGGCCCTCAAGCTGAAAGTTTGATTAGGCTCTTCGCTTCGCAGATGCTCGATGTCCTGGCGCAACCGCTAGAAGTCGATGGCCAAATCTTGGAAATCGGCGTCAGTATCGGGATTTCAGTGAATTCAACGGGCGAAATAAAGCCGCGTGAAATGTTCCGCCGCAGTGACGTGGCGATGTACAGAGCGAAAAGTGATAATCGAGACGCGGTGCAGGCGTTTGAGCCGGAAATGGACGCGGTTCTCAATTTCCGGCGCAATATCCGTAACGATTTTGAAAGCGCGCTGGCGGGTGAAGGTTTGGATCTTCATTTACAGCCGGTAGTCGATGCGCGCTCAGGCTCTCTCTCTAGTACTGAGGCTTTGCTCCGCTGGAACCACCCAGTACTTGGGCCGATCTCGCCGGAAAAACTAGTTTCCATCGCGGGTGAATCGGGGCAGATGGTAGCGCTGGACGATTGGGTACTTGAACGCGCTCTCGACTATATCGCCAACTCGGTCGATGTTCCTATCGCGATAAACGTTTCACCTGTTCAATTTCGACAACCGCACTTTGCGCGCAAGATTATCGACAAGCTCGATGCCCATGGGGTGTCGGCGGACAAGCTCAGACTGGAGATCACCGAAGGGGTTCTAGTTACACATACTCGCACTTCCGGGCGAACTATCTGTGAATTGCGTGAAGCGGGTATCAAGGTGGCACTTGACGATTTTGGCACCGGATATTCGAGTTTGAGCTATCTCAAGGATTTTGGATTCGACTTGCTGAAGGTTGATCGCAGCTTCGTTAATGCCTTGGACAAGGGGCGGCAGGGCGCCGAGTTGCTGAGGGCGATTATTGATCTTGGCCACAGCCTGTCGATGAAGGTAATTGTCGAGGGCGTGGAAACGGCTGAGCAATCTGCATACGTGCAATTGCTTGGAAGCGACTTTATCCAGGGTTACTTCACTGGACATCCGATGCCTCTGCGACAATTCAAGGAGTGGCAAGCTTCGCAAGAGGGACAATCGGACGCCTACCCAAGCGGCATACCCCAGAATTGGCAGGCGCCCGCAGTCAAGGCGGCTGGTTGACGTGCTCGTACCAGGAAGAGGCGGCTTTCAGGAGGCGGGCATGTACCGCTGAATGTCCGCAATTTGGTCGCTTGCTGACTGAACGCTGATTCATCTCAAACGCTGCAATCGGACAGTCCGCTTACGGCCCAAGTCCCGCCTCATCGTGCCTTCTAAGTCAGCTACCCACGGCCCAACATATTGGCTCCGAAGCTCACAGTTCTCTCGCATCACCTGCGAAACATTCCCGAACGGGATGCCCCTTCACGATATGAGCGGTTCTCGTGTTTGGCCTTGTGGCGATCCGAGACGATGTCGTTGATGATATCGAACGTACCCGTTCAATGCCAGACGCGCACTAGGCTTGTGCCGGGCGTAAGCCTGCGCTGTGGCGGTGTGGCCGCGCATGAGGTTAGATCAATTCAGAGCGGGACGATTGCAGCAGGATGCGTACCAGCAGACCAATCAGGCCACTACAAAAATGGGGCCGAGGCTTGCGCCTCGACCCCACACTCCTGGTCCACAGGAGTAAGTTCAGACCGGGATAGCTGTTACCAGCTGGCTTGGAAGCCGGCCCTTGCGCCGACCTTGCATTCGTCAAATCCGATGCCGATGCCATCAGTAAGGTAAGCATTGTCGGAAAGACGTGCGGCAACGCTGGCCGAACCTGCGATCCGGTCGTTGTAGTAACCAAATCCACCGGCAATACCGAAGCTGTCGCTAGGCATCAGGACCGGAGATTCCATCGCGAGTGCCAATGCCGCACCTTCGTTGGCTTCACGGACACCGACCGCATTCTCGTTGGCGAGATCGAACAGTGTCGCTGTCTGTCCCTGTAATGCACCGATGGCAGCGGCATTCGCTCCGATATTCGCGGAATTCGTGAAAATGAGACCGGAGTTAACGTCGATCGATCGCTGCCCTGTTGGCCACCACGTCATCATTGCTGGCAAGGCCCGACAGACCCATCGTCGAAGTGAGGCCGAGAGTGCCATTGGCGTCTGCGGTGACGAAGTTGACAGGACCGGTCTGGACGGCGGTGCTGGCAGCAAGGCTGGCAACAACCACTTGTCCGTCGGCAGTGGCAGTCGCGCCATTGCCGATGGCGACGGAATTGGCACCGGATGCGACGGTTTCATTGCCCAGTGCAACTGCTCCATCACCCGAGGCTACCGCGGCTTCACCGACAGCGACGGATCGAACACCTGTCGCATTGGCGAGATGGCCCAGCGCTGTTGCACGCTCGGCATCGGCAACAGACCGCCAGCCATACGCGGTGGCGGGACAGCTACGAAGCGGATTTGCTTTGAGATGCATTCATGCGCGAGAAATAATTGAACGGGGTGTTTCGCCGCCGTTTCGCGTTCACAAGATTATGCGTCCGCTTCGTGAGAAACGATACATCCGACGGTGATGACGGCCGCGAATTAGCCGTGACCGAACCAGAGCCGTCCGATTTTCGGGCTGAAAATGTGCGGGTTCAACTGTTCGGCCCGGTTTGCCGCAGAGCGTGACGCGGACACATTGCCAAGCTGCTCTTCAGCTTCGGACAGGCGCGCGTAGAGCGGCGCGCTACGCCAGCCTTGCTCTTCTGCCTGCAGCAAATGCGCCCGAGCTTCCGCAGGCCGATCATTTGCAAGAAACGCCTCCGCCAACAGGATATGGGCATCGCCATATGGCCGCATCGCAAGATTGCGGCGAGCAAGAATCAGCGCGCGCTCGGGGTTGCCGAAAGCCAGGGCGCTTTCGAATGCGTGCGCCGTATAGGCCAGCGGCATGGCTTCCACGCGCGAGCGCCAAAGAGCGGCCGAGCGATTGCTCCAGCGCAGGGCCGATTGTTCGTTGCCGTTTGCAAGGTGGAGCGTGGCGGCCGCATCCATAGCTTGCGGATCGCCGGTTTCTCTCGCGATACGCTCGAACGATGCGATAGCTGGGGCGAGTTCATCGGCCATGGCCTGCGCTTCGGCCAGATAGAACTCGGTCAGCCAGTGTCCCGGGAATAGTTCATCGGCCCGCGTATAGCGTGTTGCAGCGTCTTCGAAATTCCCCCGGGCGCTTTCAACCATGCCGATCTGCAATTCAAAGGCTGCCATCGAACGGGGAGTACGCAACTGGTCGCGCTGGGCAGCTTCGCGGATAAAGGTGATCGCCTGATCAAATTCCCCCCGAGAGCGGGCGAGCACTGATCGCCGGATCGCGGTCCCGGCAGTGGGAGTGATGCTTTCAGCCTCCAGATACAGCCGCTCCGCAGATGCCATATCGCCACGATAGAAGGCGATATCACCGCGCATTGCCCTGGCTACTGCCAAGGCCGATTGACCGGGACTGACGACGACACGGTCGAACCGGTCAAGAAACGTTTCCACTCCTTCCAGATCATGCCGCGCCATCGCGATTTCTGCGGAGGTAAGTAGAGGTCCCGAACCTTCAGGAGACAGGCTATTGGCCCGCGCAATGCTCTCGTTGGCAAGCGCCAGTTCGCTCGGTTCTGCGGTGAGCTTGAACCGCGCAAGAGCGGCCCGGGCAAGGGTTTCGTGCCGCAGCCACTCGTCCTCGGCGAATGCGACACGCTCTTTCATCAAACTCATTTGGCGATCGGAGGCCGTGAGTTCTGCTTCGTAGTCGACCGGGCCGTATCCAGCAGCCGGAAGGGCGGCTGCGGACACGTCCCGGTCTCCGCGGTGCAACAGGGTTTCAGCACCGAATATCAGGGTGACCGCAGTCGCAGAAAGGACGAGTGCTTTAAAAGCAAAAACCTTGCCACGGCTGCGATCACTGCCGCTGCCCCAGATGTGCCCCCAAGGCATGCGGCGACCCATCAGCTCGGCACTGCACAAGGCGTAAGGCCCGCGCCTGTCAGGTCATCGGCCAAAGCATTGGTCAGCCCGGTCAACTGGGCCGACAAGTCTGGGACAAACTCGCCGGTGACATCGTCGGCCGGACTTGCGTCATTGTAGGCGATCTTCCTGTCGGAACCGATGAGCGCCGTCGAAACTGCAGGCATACCCATTCTGTCCACCCTCACATAGGCCGAGGGATCGTTGGTTCTGAAAGCGAAGGACGCGCCGCCGGGAGTAGCGGTCGGTGGCGAGCCTTGCGGTGGAGCCAGGAAAGGAAAGCCCGTTCGGAACGCGACATCGTTCGACGGTGGATTGAGAGGCAGGGCAGCCAATGTTGTCGGGCTATGCACCGAAAGATCGAGGAAGATCACCGCCAGCGTCACATCGATCACCGGATCGCGCAGCAAACGGCCGTTCGGGAAGCCACCTCCGTTAGCCGACAGGTTGAGCGTCAAAGTGTCCGGAACCACTGCATTGGCGACAGTAAACCCTGTTCCCGGAATATTCTGCTCCAGACATGGCGTTACGTCAAAGGACGCGCTGGTTGGAGTAGGAGTGGGTGTTGGCGTCGGGGTCGGAGTTGGCGCGACTACAATTTCGTCATCATCGTCATCACCGTCGAAACAGCCTGACAGCATGGTGAGCGCGAGCATTGTCGGTGCCAGGGCCAGCGACTTGAGTGTTTTTCTATTGGTCATCAGAGTTGTCCTCCAAAACGCGAGGTTTCGGCCCAGATATCGATCAAATTGTCACCATTCTCGATGCGGTCACGCGGAATGGAAAGCACGACAGCGGTGAGGTTCTGGCCGGCGAAAAAGTCTCGGTCCGACATGAAGCTGAGCGTTCCGGTGTCGGCGGTTTCCCTGAAACCCTGAAGGTCGAAGAAGAAGGGATCGTCGAACAGGCCTGCTCTCACCCTCACTCCATTTCGCGCAATGTCGGTTTCGACGGCCCCTACGATGGGGCTCGTCGTGCCGGGCACATTGCTTACCTGCACTCCGGCTTGGCCGGGATTTGGGCCGTTTCCGAAGCGGATATAGATCGGGATTTCCGTATCCGCGCGTGAACCGGCATTGGAAATGTTGATCGTGTAAAGAACATCCGGGTCATAGGTGGCTGGTCGGTCGGTCGCTTGGGGGCCGGCAAAGGTGAGGATGATGTTGATGTTGTTGGCGGTATGCCAGGCATACAGGTCAGCAATATCTGCTGCGCGGTCCGGCGTGCTGTCGACGTTGGGATCGGTGCGGCCGGGCGGGTCGAGGTGATCGGCTGCTATCGAACCCAGTCCGGGCGCGAATTGTGAGACACCCACGGCAAGTGCAAGCACTGCCACTCCGGCCAGCACTGTGGTCTTTTTTCTCATATTGAACTCCCTGAGTTCCCTGTGCCGGGAAACGCGTATTTCCGGCGTTCGAGCGCAGCCGGTCATCCGGATGCTGAGGGAGCTACGTCGCAACTGCCGCCGCGGATGCATCAGGGTGAAAATTTAATTCCGGTCCGGAATTGCCAAAGCATCTGCTTGTCGGGCAATTCCCGGACGGCGGCTCAGACGCTTGAAAGGCCGCCGATCACCAGAATATCTGTTGAGGGAGCTTCATGCGGTGCGCTTGAGGCATCTTCGTAAGTCACGGCGAGTGACGCGCCAGCGACCAGCGCTTGCTGCTCGGCCTCTGTCAGTTGGCGTTCGAACGAACCACTTGCCGGAATCAGGCCCAGCGATTGCGGTGCGCCGCCAGCTGGCACCACCCACAACTCAGCCGCTTGCCCCTCGCCCGGTGCAAAACCCTCGATATTTAGCGAAAGCTCGCTTGCGTTGGGATCGACAAGTCCTGCCAGCGTCAACGCGCCGTCGGCGCTCTGCAATTGCGCGATCAGCACCGGACCGGAAGCGGGCGCGGTGGTTTCTACCGGTGCGATGGGGGCTTGCCCGGCAGGTTGCACAAGCAAAAGCGTCAAGACTGCCGCTACAGCCGCTGCACCGGCCATTCCGAAGGCAAGCGCCCACGCGCTGATGCCCTTGGCCCTTGACTGTTCGAGGCGTTCAACGATCTGGCGGTCGACTGGGTCGCGATCGACAAGGCGTTGTTCGATATTGGGCCAAACACTGGCAGAAGGCTCAACCGCGCCCATGGATTCGGCCATCTGGCCGAGGCGATAGCTCCACCAGCGCACGTTTTCGGCAAAGTCACGATCCGAAAGGTACAGCCGTTCGGCAGCCGCTAGTTCGTCTCCTTCAAGTACGCCCAAGGCATATTCGCCAGCGAAAAGATCGCGGTCGCCAGGATCGATGTCATCCATCGGCGACGCCTCCCAGACACCCTTTTAGGCTAGCAAGCCCGCGTCGGATCCGGCTCTTCAATGTACCCAGAGGCACATCAAGAACCTCCGAAAGTTCGGTGTGAGTGTATCCGCGGAAAAATGCCATGCGAATACACTTACGATGATCGGAGTTCAGGTCGTCAAGACATTCTTTCAACCTGGCGCTGTCTTCAGCATCGCACAACAAACCTTCCGCGTCGGGTGATTCATCTTCGATATCCGGCAACAGATCGTCGGAAACCTCCCCGCGACGCCCTGTCTTGCGCACTGCGTCTATGGCTGAATTGCGGGCAACCGTACAAAGCCAGGTGATCGGGCTCGCGCGGCTTCTGTCGAAGCTTCCAGATCTCTGCCAGACCTTGAGAAAGACATTCTGCAGCACATCTTCGGCCACATCGCGATCACGTACGATTTGCAAGATGACTGCCAGCAGTTTCGACGATGTCAGGTCGTATACCAGGCGCAAAGACTGACGCTTTCCGTCGGCAACCTCACGAAGCGCCTGTTCAAGACGATTCCGCCGGTCTGCTTGCGAGAGTTGCGCCATTTTTGTCATTTAAGCCTCTGCAATATCAAAAAAACTTATATCAACAACCCAATTATCAAAAGCCTGACAGTGTGGTGACGCTGCGGTCAGCCATGATTGGCCACATCGTGCCGCGCCGCCGGTCAGCCAGTGGTCTCCAGGATCAACCGGATTGTTTCTTCTGGCTGATCCCACATCGGAAAGTGTCCGCTACGATCAAACCAGTGCATTCTTGCCTTCGGGAATGCTGCCATTGCGCGCTCCGCCTGCTGCGGAAGGCACAGCCGGTCCTTGCGGCCCCAACCGATCACGAGCGGAGCATTCGTGTTTGCAGAACCTTCCTGCATCGGGCCGGCGGCAAGATCATTCACAAGCGCATCAAAAGTCGGCGTATCCGCAAAGGACCTGAGTTCGCGCGACAGCAGCAAGGGATCGAGCGACCACGGCCTTGCCGAGAGCTGGACCATGAGCGCGGTCCTGCCAACGACATTTCGGGTAATGGCCGGCAGGGCCGGTCGCAGGGCCCGAACCAGGGCAATCGAAGCTGTTATCGTGGTCTTGAAGAACGTGCGCTCCCAGCCATCCCAGAATCCACCCGGATCCAAGGCGACGACCGCTCCGGCGCGGCCGCGTCGCGCCATTTCGAGCACCAGGCGAGCGCCCAGGGAACTGCCGACCATGTCGATCCCTGCGAGATCCTCTGCAGCGAGCCATTCGTCCAGACCGCGTGCCAGACCATCGAAGCTACCACTGTCGGACTCCGCGGGAGTCTGACCGTGCCCCGGCAGATCGAGGGCGATCACATCTCTCTTCTGGGCAAGCGCCGGAGAGATCGTGTCCCAGGAAAAATTGGATCCGCCAAGTCCGTGGACAAGCAATAGGGGCTTGCCGCGGCCCGAGCGCGTGTGGTGGATGGTCATGCAAGGGTAACGCTTCAGACCCGATCATGGGCCCGACAACACGCAGATAAGGTCTTATGTCGATTATTTTATCTGGTGCGCTCAGTCCGCTTACTGCCCAAGAGCCGCCATTCACCTGACCTTGGCAAGTGATCTGGACTCCGGCAGAAAAATTCTACAACGATCAGAGTACCCTTTGCTGTCATCAATGGGGCACCATCACTCTTGCTATCAGTCCTGTCCGGACCGGAACCCGATCCCTTTCCCAACCGTTTGCTGGGAAAGGAGACAATACATGATTGGCAAGATTATCGGTGCCGGCGTCGGCGCGGCGCTCAGCAAGGAAACCCGCAAGCTTGGCGGCACGACAGGTGCTGTCCTCGGCGCGCTTTCAGTACCGCTGCTGGCACGTATGCGCCTGCCTACGATGCTCGGCCTGGCGGCGGGCGGCTACTTCGTCAAGAAAATGGCTGACAAGGGTTCGCGCCGAAACAGCTAGCCTGTTTCGCACTTCCCTTGCGGAGGGAACATGGTTGAGAAGCACGGCGCATCGCTTGAACCGAATCGATGCGCTTCCTAGGTCGAAGCCTTCACGCGAAGGATTCGACCTAAAATGGCTACCCACACTACCCGCATGCTCATCATCGGCTCCGGCCCCGCCGGCTATTCCGCTGCCATCTATGGCGCGCGGGCGGGGATGGAGCCGATTGTCGTGCAGGGCCTTCAGCCCGGCGGCCAGCTGACCATCACCACCGATGTCGAGAATTACCCCGGATTTGCCGATGTGATCCAGGGCCCGTGGCTGATGGAGCAGATGCAGAAGCAGGCCGAGCATGTCGGCACGCGCATGAAGTGGGACACGATCGTCGACGTCGATCTCGAGAACGGTTCGCCCTTCCGGGCAGTCGGCGACAGCGGCGACGAGTATATCGGCGATGTGCTGGTCATCGCGACGGGCGCACAGGCCAAATGGCTGGGCGTTCCGGGCGAGGCCGAGCTGGGCGGCAAGGGCGTGTCCGCCTGCGCCACCTGTGACGGTTTCTTCTATCGCGGCAAGAAGGTGGCGGTGATCGGCGGCGGCAACACTGCGGTCGAAGAAGCGCTTTACCTCACTAACCATTCGGACGACGTGACCCTGATCCACCGCCGCGACGAGCTGCGCAGCGAGAAGATTCTGCAGGACCGCCTGTTCGCGAGCGACAAGATCACCCCGATGTGGAACAAGACGGTCGAGAGCTTTGCTGCCGGAGAAAACGGCGCGCTCGGCCATCTCAACCTTGTCGACACGCAAACCGGCGAACGGTCGACAATTGAAGTGGACGGCGCATTCGTCGCGATTGGCCACGCGCCCGCGACCGAATTGTTCAAGGGCAAACTGCCGATGGATGATGGCGGTTACCTGCTGGTCGAGCCGGGCACTCCGAAAACCAGCATTCCGGGCGTATTCGCTTGCGGCGACGTGATGGATCACACCTATCGCCAGGCGGTGACCGCAGCGGGCACCGGCTGCATGGCCGCGCTGGATGCCGAACGTTTCCTTGCCACGTTGGAGCATTCCAAGAAGGAAGCCGTCGCGGCGGAGTAGACGCAGCATGGCGCAGGATGAACTCTATCTCGATGATCTGGCTGTCGGCCAGACTTTCGAGAGTGCGACCCATGCGATGGATGCAGATCAAATCGTCGCGTTCGCGCGCGATTACGATCCGCAGCCATTCCATATTGATGCGGCTGCGGCCGAGGATACCTATTTTCGCGGACTTGCGGCGAGCGGCTGGCATACGGCTGCCATCACCATGCGCTTGCTGGTCGAAACCATGCCGCTCGCCAACGGCGTGATCGGCGGCGGCGGCGAGCTTCGCTGGCCGAGCGCGACGCGCGCTGACGACCTGCTGCGCGTAACCGCGACAATCGATGAAATTGTCCCCTCCCGCTCACGCCCGGGGCGCGGTCTTGTCGTCGCGCATTGCGTGACGCTCAACCAGAACGACGAAATCCGTCAGGAATTCCGCCCGCGATTGGTCGCGTGGAAACGCGGCGTCGATCCGCAAGTCTGATCACCACGCGGATCGACCTGCCTGTTACGAGAACTTCGAGAAGTCGGGTGCGCGTTTCTGCATGAAAGCGGCAAAAGCCTCGGCCGCTTCGGGGCTTTGCAGGCGCTTCGAAAAAATGGCGATCTCCTCGTCCATCTTGGCGGCCACTGTATCGGGGTCCTGCATCAGGGCCTTGGTCGCCTGAACCGCGCCGGGTGGCAGTTGCGCGATCCGCGCCGCAATTGCTTGCAGCGCTTCGTCAAGAGCGGTCCGCGCCACAACCTCGTTCGCAAGGCCAAGCTGGAACGCTTTCTCGGCTGCCACCCTTTCTCCCATCGCCAGCATCGCAAAGGCGCGCTGGTGGCCGATGCGTTGCGGCAGCATCATGCTCGATGCCGCTTCGGGGACGAGGCCCAGTCCGACGAAGGGAGTGCTCAGCACCGCGTCATCAGCCAGCACGACATAGTCGCAATGCAGCAGCATGGTGGTGCCGATACCAACGGCCTTGCCCTGGACGCCCGCAATCAGCGGCTTGCGCGCCTTGCCCAGCAGGCGAATGAAGCGGAAAACGTTGGGGTCCGAGTGTTCGCCGCCCGCCGCCATGAAATCCCCAATGTCATTGCCCGCGCAGAATAGATCGCCCTCCGCACGGATGGCGACCACGCGCACCGCCGGATCATCTTGCGCAGCCTCCAGCGCATCGGCCAGCGCGCCGTACATGGCGTCGGTCAGCGCGTTTTTCTTGTCAGGACGGTTCAGGCTCAGCGTGAGAACGCCATTGTCCTGCGCGATGTTGACATGTTCGGTCATGGGTAGCTCCTAATCGTGATCGTGGCGCCCGAAGTCGGGTCGTGCATCGTCCTGGCCCTGCTCGAGAATACCACGGCGAATGGCGCGGGTGCGACTGAACAGGTCAAACATCGATTCGCCATCATCGGCTTCGATCGCTTCGCGCATCGCACAAAGGTCCGCCTCGAAACGCTTCATCATTTCCAGCACGGCGTCCTTGTTATGCAGGAAAACATCACGCCACATTGTCGGATCGCTCGCGGCGATGCGGGTGAAGTCGCGGAAACCACCGGCGGAATATTTGATAACCTCGCTACGCGTCACCTCTTCAAGGTCGCTCGCCGTCCCCACGATCGTATAGGCGATGAGGTGCGGGATATGGCTCGTCACTGCTAGAACCATGTCGTGATGCTCTGCATCCATTACCTCGACCGTGGAGCCGAGTGCGCGCCAGAATTCGACCAGCGCGGCCAGCTTGGCATCTTCTGCGCCATCGGGCGGCGTGATGATGCACCAGCGCTGGTGGAACAGGCTGGCAAACCCTGCTTCCGGTCCGGATTGTTCGGTCCCGGCAACCGGATGTGCGGGGATGACATGATGGCCCGGCAGCGTCTCTGCCAGCGCCTTGCCCACGCGTTGCTTTGCAGAGCCGACATCGCTGACAATAGCATCGGGTGAAAGGCCCGTAGCGATAGCCTCTGCCGCAGCACGCATGGCGCCCACGGGCACGCACAACACGACCAGATCGGCACCGCGCACCGCGTCTGCCGGATCGTCCGCGATGGTTTGCGCAAGGCCCAGTTCGCGCGCTCTTTCACGTACATCGGGGTCGGCGTCATAACCCACGGTTGTCACATCGGGCAGATGCTCTCGCACCGCCAGTCCGATCGATCCGCCGAGCAGGCCAAGGCCGATTATGGCGACGCGGTCAAAGGGCATTCGTGCCGCCCGTAAGGTCAGCCAGCAGGTCGGCAATCGCATCCATATCGCCGCGCTTGCCAATGGTGATGCGCAGGTAGTCGCCAAGGCCCTGCCCGGGCAGGTGGCGCACGGCATAGCCGGCCTCGCCGATGGCTTTGAGCGCAGTTTCGGCCGTCACATCACCCTTGAACGCAACCAGCACGAAATTTGCCTTGCTTGGCACCACCGCCAGCCCGCGATTGCCGAGCATGGTAATGCGCTGCGCAAAACGCTCGCGCTCTGCCTTGTTGTGCTCGCGGCTGCGGACGACGAAAGCCTGGTCGCCTGCCGCCGCAATTGCGGCGCGCTGCCCGCTCGAAGTGACGTTGAACGGCCCCCGGATACGGTTCAGGGCATCGATGATATGCGGTGCGCCGGTCGCCCAGCCGACACGCTCTCCGGCCAATCCGTAGATTTTCGAGAAGGTGCGGGTCACGAGCACATTGTCCGCGCGTTCTGCCAGCGCCATGCCGCCATCGTCCTCGCCCGGCTCGAGATATTCGGCATAGGCCTGATCGAGCACCAGCAGCACATCGCCCGGCAATCCGGCGTGCAGTCGCTCGATCTCGCTGCGCGGCAGGAACGTGCCGGTAGGGTTGTTGGGATTGGCGATGAACACCACCCGCGTCCGCCCGGTCACCGCATCCAGCAGGATATCGACGTCGGCGGTATAGTCGCTGTCCGCCACTTCCACCGGCGCCGCGCCGCACTTGTTGGCGGCCATGTCGTAGACGACAAAGCTGTGGCGGCTGAACAGCACCTCGTCGCCTGCACCGGCATAGGCCTGCGCGGCGAGGTTGAGCAATTCGTCCGAGCCTGTGCCGCATACGATGCGCGCGGGGGCGATCCCGTGCAGCTTGCCGATTGCTTCGCGCAACGCGGTTGCACCGGGATCGGGGTAATCATTGGGCGTGCTCGGCTGGGCGAGCGCGGCCAACGCATCGGGCGAACTGCCGAGCGGGTTCTCGTTCGCCGACAGCTTTACCAGCCGCTTGCCGTCATTTGCCTTGCTCTTGCCCGGCACATAGGCATGGATCTTTGCCACATAGGGCTTCATCTGCGGGCGGGTGTTGGAGGTCTCGTCAGTCACGGGCAGGGCGCATACCGCTCCTTGCGCACGATTGACAGCCTGCAACGCCTCCCCCAAGTCGATTTCGCAAAGATTATGGCCAGTCAGACCGCAACTTCCTTTCGCAAAGAGGCACTGCCCGACCCGCTTGAGCTCGATAGCGGGCGCGAGCTGGCGGGCGTGGAAATCGCGTTTGAAACCTATGGCGAGCTGAACGAGGCGCGTGACAACGCAATCCTCGTCTTTCACGCGCTGACCGGCGACCAGTTCGTGGCGAGCGAGCATCCCGTGACCGGCAAGCCGGGCTGGTGGGAGCGGATGATCGGCCCCGGCAAGCCGGTCGATACCGATCGCTACCACGTCATTTGTGCCAATGTTCTTGGCAGTTGCATGGGTTCGACCGGCCCGGCGAGCAGCGGAGCCGATGGTGCACCCTTCGGAATGGCCTTCCCCGTCATCACCATCCGCGACATGGTTCGCGCGCAGATGCGCTTGCTTGAAGTGCTGGGAATTGAGGCGCTTCACGCCGTTGTCGGCGGATCAATGGGCGGGATGCAGGCGCTGTCCTGCGCCGCCAATTTCCCTGAGCGCACCAATCGCGTCCTCGCCATCGCCACAACCGCGCGCCATTCCGCTCAAAATATCGCGTTCCACGAAGTCGGGCGGCAGGCGATCATGGCCGATCCCGATTGGCAGGGCGGCAATTATTACGGCGGGAATTCGCCCGACAAGGGCCTCTCGGTTGCGCGCATGGCGGCCCATATCACCTATCTTTCCGAAGCCGGACTGACCGAGAAATTCGGTCGTCGCCTGCAGGATCGCGATGCGAAAAGCTTCGGTTTCGACGCCGATTTCCAGGTCGAGAGCTATCTGCGCCATCAGGGCATCAGCTTCACCGACCGCTTCGATGCCAACTCATATCTCTACATCACCCGCGCGATGGATTATTTCGATCTGGCAGAGGAGCACGGCGGGTTGCTCGCCAATGCCTTCCGGGGCGCGAGCGACACGCGTTTCTGCCTCGTCAGTTTCGATACCGACTGGCTCTACACCACCGCCGACATGCGCGAGGTGGTCCACGCCTTGAACGCCGTGGCTGCGCCGGTCAGCTTCGTCGAACTCAGCGCGCCCTATGGTCACGACAGCTTCCTGCTCGACGTGCCCGCGCTCGACCGGGTGGTCAAAGGCTTTATCGGATGAGCGAGCTGCGACCCGATCTGGCGCGAATTGCGCAGAACGTGCCACAAGGCGCACGCGTGCTAGATGTGGGCTGCGGCGATGGCGCGCTCATGGCGGAGTTGCAGGGCAGCAAGGGTGTCGATGCGCGCGGGATCGAGATCGACCCCGAAGAGGTAGAACGGGCCGTCGCACGCGGACTTTCCGTGGTGCAGGGCGATGCCAATCGCGACCTTGCCGATTATCCGGACAAGGCGTTCGATGTGGCTATCCTCAGCCAGACGCTGCAGACCGCCGAGCGGCCCGACTGGTTGCTCGACCAGCTTTTGCGCGTGGGCGGCACTGCCTTCGTCAGCTTTCCCAATTTCGCCTATTGGCGGATGCGCATGGCGCTGCTTTTCGGCGGCAAGATGCCGGTTGTGCGCCATTTGCCGGTGAGCTGGTACGCGACCAAGAACATCCACCACCTGACAGTCGAGGATTTCCACCTGCTGCTCGCCGACAAGGGCGTGACGGTAGAGGATTGCTGGTACTTTGCCGGAGGCCGCGAGATTGGCGGAATGCGGGCCAACTGGCGCGCCGAGCACGCGGTGTTCAGGTTGAGTCGCTAGCGATTAAAACCCCTAGATCGCCGATCCGGCGCCCACAGCCAGCACGATGGCAGGCATCAAGCCAAGCAAGGTCGCTCCGGCGAAGGATCGCCCGCTGATCGGCGCGGCGGCGCAGCCGGCGGTAATCAGCACATGCGGCACGCCCGACAGGCGAGCGCCCGCGACGTAGATCGGTCCGCGCTTTTCCAGATGGTCGCGCACGCCATCGAGCCGCGTGCCGAACCGGCGCTGCATCGAACCAGAGAGCCAGCGACGCGAAGCGAGCAACAGGATATGGCTGCCGATCACGGCGCCCAGCGCCACGACAAGAATGCCGCCAAAGCCCATAAGCATTCCGCTAAAGAAGGCGGTAGGGGTCAGGGCACCGGGAATAGAGAAAGTCATGATGGACGCGGTCAGTACGGCGATGACGACCGGGACGGCCAGCTCGCCATAAGGCATGGCCGCAACGGCTTCCAAAAAGCCAAGCGGCAGCCAGGATGCAATTACGGAGTCCATATACCTCCAGCGCCGGAAAACGGTTTGGGTTCCGGCTTGCACCTTTCATAGCACAAAATCGTTGCTTTTTGGTGACTCGCTTGGGGTTCAGCCCTTCAGCAGCTCGGCGTGCCAAGCAATCTGGTCGGCGACGAAGGTCGACACGAAGAAATACGAATGATCGTAACCTTCGTGCATCCGGATATCGGCGCCCATTCCGGCACTCTCGCAGGCGCGGGCGAACAAATGCGTCTTGAGCTGTTCGTCCAGCCATTCGTCTGCCGTGCCCTGGTCCACGCGGATGTTGTCGATGCGCGCGCCATCCTCGATCAGCGCGACCGAATCATATTCGCGCCAAGCCTCGCGATCATCGCCCAGATAGCCGGTCAGCGCCTTCTCTCCCCACGGACAATTCAGCGGCGAGACAATGGGGGCAAAGGCTCCGGTCGAGCGGAAGCGGCCGGGGTTGCGCAAGCTGACCGTCAGCGCGCCGTGCCCGCCCATCGAATGGCCCGAAATGCCTTGCCGATCCATATCGACCGGGAAATTGGCGGCGACGATGCCGGGCAGCTCTTCCTCGATATAGGCGCGCATCTGGAAATGGTCGGCCCACGGGTCTTGCGTGGCATTGACGTAAAAGCCCGCGCCTTGTCCGAAATCATAGTCCTCGTGATCGGGCACGCCTTCGCCGCGCGGGCTTGTGTCCGGGCAGACGAAGATGATGCCATGCTCGGCGCAAGCGGCCTTGTATTCGCATTTGGTCATCGCGTTTTCATGCGTGCAGGTGAGGCCCGACAGCCACCAGATCACCGGCAGCTTCGCGCCTTCATCGTGATCGGGCACGTAGATGGCGAAATTCATCGGTGTGCCGGTGCTGACGCTGTCGTGCCGCCAGACCTGCTGTTCGCCCGCAAAGCAGCGCGAAGTCGAGATATGCTCCATTGTCAGCCCTGCGAACGATGGATGCCGCAGACCTTGTGTCCGTCAAGATCGCGGAAATAGCACAAATGCATCGGCCCCATCGCGCCGCCATCACGCAGGCCAGGCGCATCCTCGATCGAGGTCGCACCCGCGGCGATGGCAGCATCGTGCAATTCCTTCACCTGTTCGGGCGAATTGCAGGCAAAGCCGATGGTCATGCCGTTGGCGCATGTCGCAGGCTGGTCGTCAATCGGCTGCGAAAGGGCGAAGATACTGCCATCGTGGATAAAGAAGGCGCGCATATGGCCGCTCTTGGACTCGTTCATCATCGGCTCGCCCGCGCCGAGAACGCCCAACACCTTGGTATAAAATGCCTTCGACTTATCGATATCATTGGTACCGACCATGATGTGACTGAACATTGGTTCTCTCCTAGGCTTCGACGGCTACCGTCGCGGTGGCGGGATCGCCAGTATTGGGTGCATCGGCGGGATCGAGCAAGAGCAGATTTGCTTCGCCATGGTTGGCGACGGGACGGTGTTCCTCGCCCGCCTTGATGATCAGCAATTCGCCCGCGCGCAATGTCTCCGTTCGGTCGCGAAATTCGACTTCGAGCATGCCTTCAATCAGCAGGAACAGTTCGTCATGCGTGTGGCTGTGCCAAGTGAATTCGCCGTCTAGCTTGGCGATGCGCACTTCATGCCCCTCATACCGACCAACAATGCGCGGTGCCCAATGCTCGCTGAAAGTGGCGAACTTCTCTTCGAGGTTGACCGTTCGGCCCATCAATACACCACCACGCTGCGGATGCTTTCGCCCGAATGCATCAGGTCGAAGCCTTTGTTGATTTCGTCGAGCGTCAGTGTGTGGGTGATCATCGGGTCGATTGCGATCTTGCCGTTCATGTACCAGTCGACGATCTTGGGCACATCGGTGCGGCCCTTAGCTCCGCCGAACGCGGTGCCGCGCCAGTTGCGGCCCGTCACCAGCTGGAACGGACGGGTGGCGATTTCCTTGCCCGCTTCGGCCACGCCGATGATGATCGAGGTCCCCCAGCCCTTGTGGCAGCATTCGAGCGCCTGGCGCATGACATCGGTATTGCCCGTGCAGTCAAAGCTGTAATCCGCCCCGCCGTCGAGCAGTTCGACAAGGTGCGCGACCACATCCGAAGTTTCCTTGGGATTGACGAAATCGGTCATGCCGAATTTCTCGCCCCATTCTTTTTTCGCCGGATTGAGATCGACACCCACGATGCGGTCCGCGCCCGCCATCTTCGCGCCCTGGATGACATTGAGGCCAATGCCGCCAAGGCCGAACACCACGACATTGTCGCCCGGCTTGACCTGCGCCGTATTCACCACCGCGCCCACACCCGTCGTCACTCCGCAACCAATGTAGCAGGAGGTTTCAAACGGCGCGTCGGTACGGATCTTGGCGACGGCAATTTCGGGCAGGACTGTGAAGTTCGAGAAGGTCGAACAGCCCATGTAGTGATAGATCGTCTGACCCTTGTAGCTGAACCGGCTGGTTCCGTCGGGCATCAGACCCTTGCCCTGTGTCTCGCGGATGGCGCTGCACAGATTGGTCTTGCCCGACAGGCACATTTTGCACTGGCGACACTCGGGCGTGTAGAGCGGGATAACATGATCGCCCGGCACAACGCTAGTAACGCCCGCACCCACTTCGCGCACAATGCCAGCACCTTCATGGCCGAGCACGGACGGGAACAGGCCTTCTGAGTCCAACCCGTCCAGCGTGTAGGCATCAGTGTGGCAGATACCCGTCGCCATGATCTCGACCAGCACCTCGCCGGCCTTGGGGCCTTCGAGGTCGAGTTCGACAATCTCGAGCGGCTTTTTCGGTTCGAATGCAACGGCGGCGCGGGTTTTCATCGATACATGGTCCTTGGTGGCAAGTGTGGCTCGATCCCGGCCGAGCGCTTGGCTGAATGATACTCCTGAGTGCAGTTCAAGGCCAGCTTGCGCCTAGCCTTCGTGAATAGCCTTCACGACCATGCATGCCATCACGCCCTCGCGCCCATCTTCGCTGCCATAGCCCGACCATTTGACCCCGCCAAACGGGGCATCGACGGTCGAGACACCGCCGGTGTTGATCGCCAGCATTCCGGCTTCGACATCGGCGGCGAGGCGGCGGCGGCGCGCGGGATCGTTGGTCCAGGCATAGGCGGCAAGGCCATAGGGCAGGCGATTGGCCTCTTCGATCATCGCCTCTTCGCCCGACATCGGGTTGAGGATGGCGACGGGTCCGAAGGGTTCTTCATTCATGATATCGGCGTCGAGCGGTACTTCGCTCAGCACGGTCGGCTGGTGGAAGAAACCCTGGTTGCCGATCCGCTCGCCGCCAGTCAGCAAAGTTCCGCCCTTGTCTTTCGCATTGGCGATCAGCTTGCTGATATTGTCGAGCCCGCGCGCATTGGCCATCGGGCCCATGTCGGTGCCCTTGTCCATGCCATTGCCCACCGACAAGGCGGCGGCGCGCTCGGCAAAACGGTCGCGAAAGCGTTCGAACGCGCTTTCCTCGATCAGGAAGCGCGTCGGGCTGACACAGACCTGTCCGGCATTGCGGAATTTGTTGGCGGCCATCGTGTCGACAGCCTTGTCGACGTCGCAATCGTCGAACACCAGCACCGGGCCGTGTCCGCCCAGTTCCATGGTGGTAATCTTGAGATCTTCCGCCGCCAGTTTTGCCAGATGCTTGCCGACCGGCGTGGAGCCGGTGAAGGTCAGCTTGCGGATGATGGGAGAGCCGAGCAGGTGTTCGCTCACATCGCTGGGCACGCCGAACACGCATTGCACCGCGCTGCCCGGCACGCCTGCATCGAGCAGTGCCTGCACTACCGCGATACCGGTGGCGGGTGTTTCCTCGCTCGGCTTGACGATCACCGAACAGCCCGCCGCCAAGGCGCCGCCAATCTTGCGCATCACGTTGATCGCGGGGAAGTTCCACGGCGCAAAGCCGGCTACCGGGCCGACCGGGTGATATTGCACTTCGGCGCGCGCGCCTTCGGGGCGGACCAGCGTGCGGCCGTAGATGCGCTTGCATTCCTGCGCGTAGAATTCGATCAAATTGGCCGCATACATCGCTTCGCCGCGACCTTCGGCGAGCGGCTTGCCCTGTTCGCGGGTGAGCATTTCGCCGATGGCGTCGGCGCGCTCCCGCAGCAGGGCTGCCGCCTTGGTCAATATGCTCGCGCGCTTGTCGGCAGAGGTCTTGCGCCATTCGTGGAAACCGCGCTGCGCAGCTTCGAGCGCACGGTCCAGATCATCGCCGGATGCGTGGGGCAGGGTTCCCAGGACTTCTTCGGTTGCCGGGTTGATAACCTCTTCGGTTTGGCGGCCGCCGCCGGAAACAGGCTCGCCATCGATCAGCAGGTGAAGTTCGGGATAATCGGTCATGTCGTCTCCTCTGGCCGCCCATATCCGCATCCGTGATCGCGGCTTCAAGCTATTTCCGGTTGCAGGCGAGCACTTTCGTGAAGCCAGCGTTCACATCGCCCTGCTAAGAGTGCGCGCATGACATGGATCGTGCCCCTGCTCGCCCTGATCGCTGCGCCCGTTGCACCGGCTCCGCCGGAACCCGCCGAGCAACAGGCGGCCCCGCAGCTTAGCTTGCAGCACCGGATGCTGGTGCGCTGTTCGGCGGCCTTTGCTATGGTCGCTTACGGACAGGAGAACGGCCAGGCCGATGCGTTGCAATATCCCGACATGCGCGATCGCGGTGAGGAATTTTTCGTCCGTGCCAGCGCGCAGGTGATGGACGAAGCGCAGCTCGACCGCGTCCAGATCGAGGCGGCGCTGAGCGCCGAAGCGCAGGACCTGTGGGACAGCGGCAGCATTGGCGATGTCATGCCCGCCTGTCTCGCATTATTGCCCGAGTGATTCTGCAAGTGAAATCACCGGAGTAAATCCTTGTAGAGGTGCTGGACCGATGCGCGTGCATGAGGCAATAGCGCAAGACGACCATGTGGCACCTTTATCAATTCCCGCTCTGTCCATTCAGCCGCAAGGTGCAGCTTGTGCTGGGCGAGAAGTCGATCGCCTATGAACCGGTCACGTTATATCCATGGGATGCGGGCGAGGAATTTCGCCGCCTGAACCCGGCGGGCCGCGTGCCCGTGTTGCACGATCCGGGCAGGAAAATGACCCTGATCGACAGCCAGGCAATCTGCGAATATCTGGAAGAGACGGTAGATGATCGGCCGCTGATCATGGGTTCTGCGCGCGCCCGGGCCGAAGTGCGGCGGCTGGTTGCGCTGTTCGACGAGAGCTTTTTCAACGACATTACAGCGCCGCTGCTGCACGAAAAGATGCGCAAGCGGCTGGTGCTGCGACAGTCTCCTGACAGCCGGACCTTGCGCGAAGCGGTGCGGCTGCTCCACGAATATCTCGATTACATCGACTGGCTGGTGGACAATCGCCGCTGGCTGGCAGGCGCGCAATTGAGCCTCGCCGATTTCTCCGCTTCGGCGCAGGTATCGGTGGTCGACTATCTGGGCGATGTGGACTGGACGGGCCATGATAGCGCGCATGAATGGTACCGCGTCATGAAAAGCCGCCCCAGTTTCGGCCCGTTGCTGCGCCAGAAGATGGAAGGCCTCCCTCCGCCACGCTACTACGCGGATGTGAATGCTTAGCAGCCTTGCGGAACGCCTTCGGTTCACCGATATTGACCTCCGACAAAAACGCCTTGCCCGGAGCGGGCGCTTGAGGAGAAAATGATGCCAGAAAAATTCCAGCTCACCGAAGCCGAATGGCGCGAAAAGCTGTCTCCCGAGCAGTATCATGTCCTGCGCGAGGCGGGAACCGAGCGGGCCTTCACCGGCAAGTATGAAAAGAACAAGGCCGACGGCATGTACAAATGCGCCGGCTGCGGCCTGCCTGTGTTCGAAAGCGAGACCAAGTACGACAGCGGATCGGGCTGGCCCAGCTTTACTGCGCCTGCCGCCGGCGATGCTGTCGACCTGAACCGCGACACCGCGCATGGCATGGTCCGCACCGAAGTCGTGTGCGCGCGCTGCGAAGGCCATCTGGGCCATGTCTTTCCCGACGGGCCGGGGCCTGAAGGCCTGCGCTTTTGCATCAACAGCGCCTCGCTGGAATTCGAACCGGAGGATAAAGCGGACGATTGATCGCGTCAGCCGTTCACGCAAGATTACTTTTGTCATATGCAAAGTGACCCGCCAAAGGGGTGGCAGGAGCGCGATGGGCGTTTCGTTGCAGGATAATAGAGGCTGATGGCCAGACGTCGGGGCAGACGCTCCAGTACTCAGAAGATGCGTGACACGGCGCCGCGCGGCTGGAAGGCCAACCTCTGGCGCTGGACGAAGCGGGTGGCGATTTTTGGTATCGCACTGGTCCTGCTTGGTGCGATCGGTCTGTTCACCTCGGTTTATTTTGCGGCGCAGTCCATGCCGTCCTTCGTCGCGCTCAAGCAGAGCCAGAACGCGCAGACCATCCTGGTACGCGCGCGTGACGGATCGGAGATTGTCGAGATCGGGCCGAGCTATGGCCAATGGCTCGATGCCGACGAAATACCGCAGGTGATGAAGGATGCGATGGTCTCGGTCGAGGATCACCGCTTCTATTCGCATTTCGGCGTCGATCCGGCGGGCCTTGCGCGTGCGGTTTACAACGCCACCCGCGAAGACCGGCAGGTCAGCGCGACGTCCACGATCACGCAGCAATTGGCACGCAACGTCTTTCTCAATTCCAACCGGACGTTCGGCCGGAAGATGCGCGAAGCCGTGCTGGCAATGGCGCTGGAATGGAATTTCACCAAGGACGAGATCCTCGAACTTTATCTCAACAAGGTTTATTTCGGCGGTGGTGCCTATGGCATCGACAGCGCCAGCCGCACCTTCTTCAGCCATTCGGCGCGCGAACTGAGCCTCGAAGAAGCCGCGATCATCGCCGGACTGGTGAAGGCGCCTAGCCGCTATTCCCCCACAGCCGATGTCGATGCCGCCGTTGGCCGCGCGAATGTCGTGATCGGGCAGATGGTGCGCTACGGAGGTCTCGATCCCGCAGTGGCGCGGCAAGTGGATGTGGAAGCGGTCAACTTGCGCGAAGTGGCGGGGCAGAATTCGATCCGCTACTTCACCGATTGGGCCTTGCCGCAGCTCGACCTGCTCTTGCCCAACGGTACATTCGAACCAATCGAGGTATGGACCACGATCGACGTCGGAATGCAGCGCGCGGCCACCACCGCCGTGCAGAGCAATGCTCCCGAAGGTGCGCAGGGCGCGATGGTCAGTCTCGACCGTGACGGTGCCATTCTCGCGCTGGTCGGCGGGACCGATTACGTGACCAGCAATTACAACCGCGCCACCGACGCGCTGCGCCAGCCCGGTTCATCGTTCAAGCTGTTCGTCTATCTGGCGGCGCTGGAGGCGGGATATACGCCAGACGACCAGGTGCAGGATGTGCCGGTGACGATCAACGGCTGGAGTCCGCGCAATTCGGGCGGCAGCTATGCGGGCCAGATCGATGTGCGCACTGCCTTTGCCTATTCGAAGAATTCGGTTGCCGCGCAGCTTGGCAACGAGGTGGGCTTCTCCAATGTCGCCAGCATGGCGCGCCGGTTCGGCATAACCACGCCGATCTCGACCTATCCCTCGATGGTGCTGGGTTCGTCCGAAGTGCGCTTGCTCGACATGACCCGCGCCTACAGTGCGGTATCGGCGGGCGGGCAGTCGGTCGAGCCATACGGCATACTTCGTGTCACCACCGCTGAGGGTGAGGAGCTTTACCGCCACCAGACGGCGCGCAGCTACCGTTTGGTGCCGGACTATGTGGCCGCGGGCATCACCGACCTGTTGCAAACGGCGGTCGCCACGGGGACGGGGCGCGCTGCACAGATCGGGCGACCGGTTGCAGGCAAGACCGGCACCACCAATTCCAGTCGCGACGGCTATTTCGTAGGCTTTTCCAGCGGGATAACCACGGGCGTATGGATGGGCCGTGACGACAATGCGCGAGTCAGCGGCCTGCAGGGCGGCACCGCACCAGCGCGCGCCTTTGCCGCCTTCATGCGCTACGCCGTGCGCGATCGCCCGGTGGAGGAATTCGACACCGACCTCAAGCTGCCTGACTGGCAATTGGAACCCGATGACGAGCTCTATTACGGCGAAGAGGGCGAGTATTATTACTACATCGACGAACAAGGCAATCTGGTCGAACCGGGGCGCACACAGCGCGCGCCGGGCGATGGCTTCGATGTGGAGGGCGAAGGTGAGGGCGTGACCCGCGATCCGCTCGATCCGCGCGGCATGGACCAGCCTACCAACCGCCCGCGCCCCAATGTCCAGCGTGGCGGACAGGGCCAGGGCAAGCCTCCGCAGGCGGCGAGTGATGATTTCCTAGAGCAGGCGACCGGACAGGACCTGCCCGATGATCGGCCTCGCCAACGCCGTCCGGCAGACGACGTGATCAACGAGCAACGATACTAAATCGGCATCGCACAACAAAAAGCCCGGCAACCGTTTGGACGGTGCCGGGCTTTCTTGTTCGTCGGACCAACTGGCCTAGTCGTCGTTCAGGCGGACCGGGATCGAAGTTGCCACACCGCGACGCGCCTGCACCCGCAGCAGCACTGCACTGCGCCCGGCGGACCGGGCGCTTGCAATCACATCTTCAAGCGCGTCGAGCGTGGGGACCGGACGACCATTGGCCGCCAGGATCATCACACCGCGAGCCAGTCCGCGCCGTGCGGCATCGGAGTTGGGATCGACGCCGGTGATGGCAAGGCCCTGCGTATCGGCGGACACGCCAAGCTGACGCGCGATGGTGGCATCGATCGGAATGGCCTGGATGCCCAGTGCGTCCTCGACAAGGCTGCTCGAACCGCTCGGCGCCATGCCGGGGTCGTCCTCGTCCTCGTTCTGGAACAACTGCTGCTGGCGCAGCTCTTCCTCGCTCGGACGGCGGCCCACGGTGATATTGACGCGGCGGCGTTCGCCGTCGCGCAGGTAAGTGAGCGGGACCGAAGTGCCCGGCGCGATATTGGCAACGATGAAGGACAGCGTGCGGTCGGGCGTGATGTCCTGGTTGTTGACCGAGAGCACCACGTCACCGGCGCGCAGGCCGGCTTCTGCAGCAGGCTCGCCGGGTTGCACCATCTGCACCAGTTCGCCGCGATTGCGCGCAATACCGAGGGCTTCGGCGATGTCATCATTGACCGGCTGGATCTGCACGCCGAGGTAACCGCGCTGGATTTCCTCGCCCGCGATCAGCTGGTTGACGATTGGCTCGGCCACTTCGGCGGGAATGGCAAGGCCGATCCCGACACTGCCGCCCGAAGGCGAAAGGATGGCGTTGTTGATGCCGATGACATTGCCCTGCATGTCGAACAGCGGGCCGCCCGAATTGCCGCGATTTATCGCCGCATCGGTCTGGATATAGCGGTCGTAGGCGCCTGAGCCGACATTACGCAGCACCGACGAAACGATACCGCTCGTCACCGTTCCGCCAAGGCCGAACGGGTTGCCGATGGCAATGACCCAGTCGCCCACGCGGGCTTCGCTGGAATTGCCGAAGCGGACAAAGGGAAACGGCTCGGCGCGCGAAATCTTGAGCACGGCAAGGTCGCTCTGCGCGTCGGTGCCGACCACTTCGGCTTCGTATTCGGTGCCATCGGGCAGCGTCACCGTCACCTCTTCCAGCGTCGCACGCGCATCGGGCGAGACAACGTGGTTGTTGGTGACGAGGTATCCGTCAGCCGACACGAGGAAGCCCGAACCGAGCGAGGTCGCCTGCCGCGTTTGCGGCGTGCTGGGGCCTTGCTGTCGACGCTGGAAGAACTGGCCGAAGGGCGTGCCCTGGAACGGGTTGGCCTGCTGTTCGACCGTGATCGACTGGCGGGTGGAGATATTGACCACGGCGGGCTGCAATTGCTCGGTCAGGTCGGCAAAGCTCGCCGGAGCGCCCGCACGCGGGACCACATTGGTCATTTCGGTGCGGTCGTTTTGCGCGACCTGTGCCCAGGTCGGGTTGCCTGTGATCAGTGAGATGGCCGCCCCGCCGACTAGCAGGGCCGAGGTGATACCGTAGGAATAGCGCACTGGCTTCACGTCCTTGTTATCCTCTATGTTCAATACTGTTTCCGTCCCTTGGCTCATCTGCAGCGCAAAGCGGCTGAACCGCTCTTTAACGACAGATGTAATCGCTACTATCGACGACCCTGGAACTGGCGCAGGTAATCATTGTCTTCACTCAGGATTACAGAGCTTTCGCCGACATTCTGCTCACCCTCGCGGGCCGGACCGAATGTTACGCGGTAGCTTTCCATGGCACGGTAGAAATCATAGAAACCCGGGTCCTGGTTATAGGCCTCGGCATAGATCTCTGCTGCGGTCGCAGCCGCTTCTGCACGAATGATCTGCGCATCGCGGCGGCCACCGGCACGGATCGTTTCGGCTTCTTCCTGCCGTTCCGACCGCATCCGTTCGAACGCTGCGTTGAGCGGGCGACCTTCGGGCAGGTCGGCACGCTTGATCCGCACGTCGATGATCTGCGCGCCATAGCCGCGAGCTTCGCCATCGAGCGCGTCGCGAATGTTGGTCATCGCATTGCCGCGCTCTGCCGTCAGCAGGCTGGCGAATGTCCGCCGGCCCAGTTCCTGCCGCAGGGCGGAGTTCAGGATCGGTTCGAGCTGGTCGGTCAGATTGTCTTCGGTCTGCGCACGTTCGACGAACAGCACCGGGTCGAAGATGCGGAAACGCGCATAAGCGTTCACTTCGAGCCGCTGCTGGTCACGCGAGAGGACGGTTTCGCCATCCATGTCGAGATCACGAATTCGGCGATCGACGAACTGGACCCGCTCATAGAACGGTAAGCGCCACGTCACGCCGGCGCCGGTTTCACCGAATTCTTCGGCCGGGTCGAATCGGTTGATCACGCGGTGCGGTTCACCCGCCCTGATGACCACGCCTTGATGCGTTTCCGGCACGATGACCGTGACGCTGAGTAATACGACTATCGCAACTGCCACCGCAATCACCGACGACCGGTAGTTTTGCCAGATCGTTTCCATGTTACTGGCCCTCCTGCGGGGTAACCGTCAGCGAGTTATTGTTTTGCGAGCGACGACGCACTTCGGGCAGCGGCAGGTAAGGCGTCACGCCATCCGCTTCGATGATTGTCTTATCGGTCCCGCGCAGCACCGTCTCCATGGTCTCGTAATAAAGGCGTCGCCGCGTCACTTCGGGAGCGAGGCGATATTGCTCGTAGATTTCGTTGAATTCGGCCGCAGATCCTTGCGCCTGTGCCAGCACCTGCTGTTCGTAGCGACGCGCCTGGTTCAGCGCCTGCTCGCGGTTCTGCCGCGCTGCAAGCACATCGTTGAAGGCGTCGATCACCTGTTCGGGCGCTTCTGTCCGGGCGATGTCCACACCCTGGACCGAAATGCCCGAGCCATAGGCATCGAGAATGGTCTGCATTCGCGTGCGAACGCGCAACTCGGCTTCGGCGCGGCCTTCACCCGACAGGATGTTGTCGAGCGTGGTCTCCGCCACGGCAGCGCGCATCGCCGCTTCGGCAACTTCCACCACGGTTTCCTCGGGCTCTGCCAGTTCAAAGCGGTATTGCACCAGATCGGTAATCCGCCAGCGCACGAGATACGACAGGTCGACCAGGTTCTGGTCGCCGGTAAGGATCAAATTCTCCCCGCCTTCACCTATCGTATTGCGCCGCACTTCGTCGGTATTCTCGATGTCCACCGTCTGGATCGGATAAGGGAATGTGAAATTCAGGCCGGGCTGAAGATCACCCGCATATTGCCCGCCAAGCCAGGTCTTGAATCCTTTTTCGGACGGCTGCACCTGATGCACTGAAGTGGTCACGACCCAGATGCCGGCAATAACCGCCATGGCAATCGGGAACCAGCTACCGCCACCGGGCCGCTGCGGCATGCGGAAGTTTGGACCGCCACCACCGCTGCCACCGCGACGCGGGCCTTCGGGGCCACGGCTACGGAAGATATCTTCGATATTGGCCGAGCGGCGCGGACGGTCTCCCTCACCACCGCCGCCACCGGGCAACCACGGATTGCGTGGACCGCGTGGTTCGTCATCGCCGCCATCCGATCCGCCGTCCGGTCCGTCTCCGGGGCCATCCCCGTCGCCGCCATCATTTCCGCCACCGCCAGAGGGTTTGCCCCATGGGTTGCGCTTGCCAGCCATAGCCAGCCCAATTCTTTCGATAAAACCGCCCGTTTTTTCCATGCACCCTTCTATAGGTAGCCGTTCGACAAAAAACAGGGGTTATGCGGCGCAAAATTGCTGACCGCGCGCTGCAGAGCCGCTAGCACGCCTTGCCATGAGCACTGATACAGCCATCCGGACAGCCATCCCGGCCGAACTTTCGGGCATGGTCCGATCCGTTACCTTGCGCGATGGCGTGGCGACCCTTGTGGCCGATGCCAGCGGGCTAGGCCGTTCCGCCGCGGCCCAGTTGCAGCGCGAGCTGGAAGAGTCCGTCGGCGCGGTCGAAGGCGTGTCCGAAGTGCGCGTCGCGCTGATGGCAGACAAGGTCGCGCGCAAGATCGTCACGGTCGGTTCGGGCAAGGGCGGGGTCGGCAAGTCGACGCTCACCACCAACCTCGCGGTTGCGCTGGCGAAAATGGGCATGAAGGTCGGCGTGGTCGATGCCGATATCTACGGCCCCTCGCAGGCGACATTGCTGGGCGGCGCAGACAGCAAGCTGCGGGCGGAGGGCAAGACTCTGATCCCGCATGACAGCGAGTTCGGGGTGAAGTTCGTGTCGATGGGCCAGCTGGTCGAACCGGGTAAGGCGATTGCATGGCGGGGGCCAATGGTGGGCAGCGCGCTAGGCCAGTTGATGGACGCCGACTGGGGTGAGACCGAGCTGCTGCTGGTCGACCTGCCGCCCGGCACCGGCGATGTGCAGTTGACCATGATGCAGAAATTCAAGCCGACCGGCGCGCTGGTCGTCTCCACCCCGCAGGACCTCGCACTGATCGACGCGACCCGCGCAATCGACCTGTTCGAGCAGGCCAAGATACCGATGATCGGCATTGTCGAGAACATGGCGGGCTATCTCTGTCCGCATTGCGGCGAAGTGAGCGAGCCGTTCGGGCAGGGCGGTGCGGAAACCGCCGCCAGCAAGCTCGGCGTCCCGTTCCTTGGCCGTGTGCCGCTGGCGATGGAAATCCGCAGCGCGAGCGACGGCGGACAGCCTCCGGCATCGGGCGATGGCGAGTTTGGCAAACCCTTCACCGGCATCGCCGCGCAGTTGAAAGCCTGGCTGGAGCAGGTCGCTTGAAGGTGCGCGCATGAACATTTCGCGGCGCGGAGTTCTCGTCGGGGCGGCGGTCGGCGGCGGATTGCTCGTCGCCTGGGGTCTGATGCCGCGCAGCTTCGACAATCCGCTCGCGCCCGGCCCGGGCGAAGTGGCTTTCGATGCCTGGCTCAAGATCGCCGATGATGGCGTGGTGACGGTGGCCGTGCCGCAGCTCGAAATGGGGCAGGGCGTCACCAGTTTGCTGCCGCAGATCGTGGCGATGGAACTTGGCGCGGACTGGCGGCAGGTTGCGGTCGAGCCCGCACCTGTCAGCGGCGCCTATGCCAATATTCCGCTCGCCGTGCGCTGGTCTGCATTGCGCCGTCCGCTCATTCCCGCGCTGGCGGACGAGACCGACGACATGTTGCTGACGCGCTGGGCGCAGGACAATCGCTTTACCGTGACGGCAGAAGGCACATCGCTCGCCGCTTATGAAGCCGCCTGCCGCAATGCCGGAGCCGCCGCCCGCACGGCGCTGGCGATGGCCGCGGCGGACCGATGGGACGTAGCGTGGGAGCAATGCCGGGCTGAAAACGGCTTTATCTATCACGATGACAAGCGCGCCAGCTTTGCCGAACTGGCGCTCGAAGCTGCGCAATTTTCTCCGCCCGATCCGCCACCCTTGCGGCCCGAAGTGCCAGCAGAGGCACGCCTGCCGTTCGGCGAAGAAACAGCCGGAGAGCGCATCCTCAACTGGCCGCGCCTGGACCTGCCGAGCAAGGTCGATGGCAGCTATACATTCGCCGCCGATGTGCGCCTGCCCGATATGGTCCACGCCGCCATTCGCCATGGACCGATGGACAAGTCCGAATTGCTCGATTTCGACGCAAGCCTCGCCTCGGGACAGCAGGGCCTGATCAAGCTGGTGCGCGGCAAGCGCTGGCTGGCGGCGCTGGCGGACAATTGGTGGGCGGCGGAAGAGGCATTGCGCCGAATCGCGCCTCGCTTTGCAGTGGAGCGCCCGGTCGACAGCGCCGAAATCGTGACCGCGCTCGATGACGCTGTTCGGAGCGGCGCGCCCGCGCTTGTCGAGACACGCGGTGCTGGCGTGGAAGGCTATTCGCCCGATTTTGCGCTGCGCTATGACGTGTCGCCGGCATTGCACGCCCCGCTCGAAACCACGACCGCGACCGCGCGGCTTTCCGACGGCTTGCTCGAGCTGTGGATGCCCACGCAGACGCCCGAGGCTGCCCGCGATGCGGCGGCCAAGGCGCTCGGCATGTCGGCGGGCAAGGTCGTGCTTTATCCGGTCGCGGCAGGTGGCAGTTTTGACCGGCGTCTGGACAATCAGGTGGCCATCGAAGTGGCGTTGCTGGCGCGCGAGGCTGGGCGTCCGGTGCAACTCACCTGGTCGCGCTGGCAGGAACATCTCGCCAGCTACCCGCGTGCCCCGGTGGCGGCGCTGCTGGGTGCGGAACTGGGGCAGGAAGGCACGATCCAGCGGATGCGTGCGCGCATCGCGACCCCTTCGACCATGCCCGAATTCGGCCGCCGGCTGTTCGACAATAGCGCCGCCTGGGCCGCTGTTGACGAAGCCGCGGGTGAAGCCGACCCGATGGCGGTGGAAGGGCTCGCCCAATCCTATGCCATCCTCGACATGTCGGTGGAGCACATCGCGGTAAAACTCGACTTGCCCACGGCGCGGATGCGCGGCGGGGCGCATGGCTACACCTGCTTTTTCCGCGAGAGCTTTATCGATGAAGTCGCGTTGCGGCATGATCGTGAACCATTGTCCTACCGCATCGCCATGCTCGGGCAGGACGCACTGATGGTCGATGTGCTGCAACGTGCCGCGCGACTGGCGCAATGGGATGGCGGACGACAGGGCAGCGGACAGGGCATCGCCTGCCACCGCATGGATCTGGGCGATGCCACGGGCCGGATCGCCGTGGTCGCGCAGGCAAGCGCCGGCGAGGGCGGCGTGCGCGTCCGGCAAATATACGCTGCGGTGAATATCGGGCGCGTGGTCAATCACGATATCGCGCTCCAGCAGATCGAGGGCGGACTGGTCTTCGGCCTCGCGATGGCGCTGGGCGGTGGCACCGAATATGCCGAGGGCCTGCCCACGCACCAGCGTCTTGCCGCGCTCGGACTGCCGACGCTTGCCGACTGTCCCGAAATCACCGTCGAACTGGTGCAAAGCGAAGCTGAGCCATTCGACCCGGGCGAGATCGGCGTTCCACCCGTCGCTCCTGCGGTGGCCAACGCTTTCTTCAGCGCGACCGGACTTCGCCTTCGTCGCCTGCCGCTGCTATCGGCTGCGGCATGACAAGCGCGTTTTCCGGCCAGCCTCCGCAACTCCCTGCCGACCACAAGGCGGTGAAGACCGGGCGTGTTGGCGTTCTGCTGGTCAATCTCGGTACGCCGCAAGCGCCCCAAACAGGTGCGGTGCGGCGCTATCTGGGTGAATTCCTGTCGGACCGGCGGGTGGTCGAGATCCCGCAAATTGCATGGCAGCCGATCCTGCGCGGCATAATCCTCAATACGCGCCCCAAGAAGAGCGCTGCCGCCTACCGCGAAGTGTGGACCGAGGAAGGCTCCCCGCTCGCTGTCATTACGGCAGAACAGGCCAAGAAGTTGCAGGCGCGGCTGGGCGATGCGGTGCTGGTCGACTGGGCGATGCGCTATGGTGAACCGGCAATCGGGCCAACGCTCGATGCGATGAAGGCATCGGGCTGTGAGCGTATCTTGCTCGCGCCTATGTATCCGCAATATTGCGCCGCGACGTCCGCCACAGTGGTCGACAAGGCGGGCGACTGGCTGCGCAAACAGCGCTGGCAACCCGCCATGCGCACCATGCCGCCTTACCATGATGATCCGCTGTTTATCAGTGCGCTGGCAAAGGATGTCGGCGCGCAATTGGACGCATTGGCCTTCACGCCCGAGGTGCTGTTGTTGAGCTTCCACGGAATGCCCAAGCGGACGCTCCAATTTGGCGATCCCTATCACTGCCACTGCCAGAAAACTGCGCGACTGCTGACCGAAGCACTTGCGCGGCCCGACATTCGCATGAAGGCGACCTTCCAGAGCCGTTTCGGCCCCGCCAAGTGGCTTGAGCCCGCGACGGACGAGACAATTCTGGAAGAGGCTGCGAAGGGCACAAAGCGTCTCGCCATCGTGGCACCAGGCTTCTCCGCCGATTGCCTCGAAACGCTGGAAGAACTGGCGATCCAAGGCCGCGATGCTTTCCTCGAAGCGGGCGGAGAGAAATTCGCCACGCTTGAATGTCTCAATGCGCGCGAACCGGGGATGGACATGATCGAGGCCATAGTGCGGCGCGAACTCGGCGGGTGGATCTGATCCGCCCAAATCACTGCCATGACAACGTATCTCATTCTCTTTGCAGTGGTTTTCGGGATAAATCTGCTGCCCGCATTTGGCCCGCCCACGTGGTCGATCATCGTGCTGTTCGGTCTGAATTCCGACCTGCCGCTGGCCAGCATCGTCCTTACCGGCGCGCTCGCTGCTGCACTGGGCCGCTTCACACTGGCGCACGGCTTTCGCTTGCTGTCGAATTATGTCTCGCAAAAAACCCGCCGCAATCTGGCCGCCGTGCGGGCCGCTTTTCTGGCGCGAAAGCGCCACGGTATCGCCGGACTTGCGCTTTTTGCCGTGTCTCCCGTACCGTCGGCACAGCTATTTGCAGCGGTCGGACTGGCGGGCGTGCCGCTTGCCGCGTTCACCTTCGCATTTTTCGCCGGGCGGCTTGTTTCCTATACGATCTACGCGGGGTCGGCTGAACTGATCGCACATTCGAGCATCGGCGAAGCCTTCAGCGATTCGCTCACCAGCCCGCTCGGTATCGGGTTGCAGATCGTGCTGTTGGCGGCGCTTATTGCGTTCGCTCGCATCGATTGGGAGAAGATTTTCGGTCCGGCGCCTGAATATCGTGAAACGCCAGAAACCAGAAAAGACGATCGCGCAGGCTAGAAATCGATCGCGATGCCCTTGCTCACCCAGTCACCATAACGCGTGGGACTTAATTCTTCGTCCACCTCCCCTTTTTCCGGTTTGGGAGCCGGATCATTGGTCCAGTAGGCAGGCTTGGTGAAGCCTTCAGGGCGTTTGGTTGCGCGCTTTGTCATGGCGCATAACATGGGACGGCTGGCGCTTCATGGCAACTGGCCCTAGGGCCATGCCGATGGAAACGGTTCCCGGAAGTGGTGCGCGCAAGGCCGCGCTCAAGATGCTCGACGCGGTGCTGCGCCGTGGCGAAACGATGGAGCAGGCGGGCGGCGCGGCCAATGGCCTGCCCAGTTTTGCCGACCGCGCGCTGGCGCGTGCAATTGCGGGCGAAGTGCTGCGCTGGCTGACCGATCTCGACGCGCTGATCGATTCCGCCACCGCCAAGCCGCTGCCTGATGATGCCAAGCCACGCATGGTGCTGCGCATGATGCTCGCCCAATGGCTGCGGCTCGATACGCCGCCACATGCGGTGATCGCCACTGCTCTGCCGCTACTGGCTGGCGGCCCGAAACGGTTGGCGCATGGCGTCTTCGCAACGCTCACGCGCGGCGAAGCCAGGCTGCCGCATCTACCGACACTGCCACAAGACGTTGCCGAGCGCTGGGGTGAGCGGGCAGGGGCGATTGCTGCCGGTATTGCCGAACCGCCGCCACTCGACCTGACGCTGCGCTCCGAAGATTCCGCGGATGTACCTGAGGGCGAAAGCCTTGCTCCGCTCCATCGGCGGTTGCCACGCGGGGCGGCGGTCGAAAACCTGCCCGGCTTCGATGAAGGCGCATGGTGGGTGCAGGATCTGGCTGCCTCGCTGCCTGCGCGCCTGCTGGGTGCGGGCGAGGGTCGCCGCGTTCTCGACCTGTGCGCCGCGCCGGGAGGAAAGACGCTGCAACTGGCCAACGCCGGATGGAAGGTCACCTCGCTCGACAATTCCTCGCGTCGTCTGGAGCGGTTGCGGCAAAATCTGGAGCGCACCGGATTGTCAGCCGAGATAGTGGAGGCCGACGCGATGGGGTGGGAGCCGGACGGATTGTACGACGCCATCCTGCTCGACGCGCCCTGCACCGCGACCGGCACCTGTCGTCGCAATCCCGACGTGATCCACCGCATCGGCCCGCGCCAGATCGAGGCGATGGCGCTGCTGCAGAAGCAGCTTCTGGACCGCGCCGCCAACTGGCTCGCGCCGGGTGGGCGGCTGGTCTACGCGGTCTGCTCGCTCGAACGCGAAGAGGGTGAGGATATTGCCGCGGGATGCGACCTCAAACCCGATCCGATTGCACCCGATGAACTGCCTTCCGGCATCACGCCGACGCCAGAAGGTTGGGTCCGTACCAATCCCGGCCTTCTGGCTGACAGCGGCGGAATGGACGGGTTCTTTATCGCGCGATTTACCGGATAAGCATCCGCGCCAATCCTTTCGGACAATGGTTAACGCCAAGCTGCCGAGGGATCAGCCGCCGCGTGGGGTTTAGCGGCTTTCCGCTCTCGAAAAGCCGCCAAACCTCAACTTCGCTTGACCTGATTAACCGCTTCGGCGCGCATTCCGCCTCGGTTAGGATTTCACCTTGTCGGCAAAACTCTTGCGCAGCTTCATCAGCTTGGGCGGGATCGTGGCCATGCAATAGGGGTTTCGCTGGCCTTCGCCTTCCCAATATTCCTGGTGGTAGTCTTCCGCCGAATACCATTGGGCCGGACCTTCGATGGTGGTCACAGCCGTCCCATGATTGCTGTCGTTCCAGCGCTCGATTGCAGCTTCTGCCTCTGTGCGCTGCTCGTCCGACAACGGGAAAATCGCGCTGCGGTATTGCGTGCCGACATCATTGCCCTGCCGGTTCAACTGGGTCGGGTCATGCGTGCCGAGGAACATGTCGTAGATTTCTGGCAGGCTGACCGTGGCGGGATCGAAAGTAACCTTCACACCCTCGGCATGACCCGTGGTGCCTGTGCAGACCTGCTTGTAGGTCGGATCGGGTACGTCACCGCCGATATATCCGCTCTCAACGCTTTCCACGCCGATCACGTCGTTGAATACCGCCTCGGTGCACCAGAAGCAGCCACCGGCTACGATCACAGTCTCGCTCATCGCAAATCTCCTTTGCCGGTTAGATGGGGACCAAGGCACGGCTTGTCATCCCGCCAATGGTCTGTAGTGCTTGCGGCAATGACTGACACCGGGAGAGTTTCAATGCGTTTCACCCATCTTCTTGCCGCCGCCGCCGTTGTGCTGGCCGCTCCCGTCGCCGCCCACGACGGGCACGACGAACAACACTCGCTGGACGAAGTGCTGGCGATGGAACTGCGCAACGATGATCGCGCGCGCGACCAATATCGCCATCCTGCCGAAACGCTGGCGTTCTTCCAGGTCGAGCCGACCATGCGTGTGGCAGAATACGCCCCCGGCGGCGGCTGGTACACCCGCGTGCTGGTGCCGTGGATTGCGCCGCACGGCCAGTACATCGGCCTGAACCGTGACAGCGGCGCGCGCGAAGAAGGCGCGGCAAGCTGGGGCGATCAATTTGTGGCTGCTATTGCCGAAAGCGGCATGGCGACCGCTGATGCCATCATGGCTTTCGAAAGCGACGAGATTCCCGAAGGTGTTGCCGGCACCGCAGATCGCGTGCTGATCTTCCGCTCCATGCACGGTTTGATGAACGGCAACGCCGCCGATGCCGAACTGCGCGCCATCCGTACGCTGCTCGCTGATGACGGCATGGTTGGCGTGGTCCAACACCGCGCACCCGAAACCGCAAGCTATGCCGAAGCCAGCGGCACGCGCGGCTACATGCGCCAGTCCGACGTGGTGCGCCTGTTCGAACTGCACGGTTTCGAACTGGTCGCGGAATCCGAAATCAACGCCAACCCCAACGACCCGGCCGATTGGGAAGGCGGCGTGTGGACTCTCCTGCCGGTGCTGCGTTTTGGTGACGAGGACCGCGAACGGTACGAAGCCATCGGCGAAAGCGACCGCATGACCCTGCTGTTCCGCAAGCGGGATTGAGCGACTGTCCCGATGACCACGCTTGCTGTCACCGCCCTGCAACTTGCCCTCGGCTCGGATGACGAGGCCGAGAATATCGCCGCTGTATCCACGCTCGTCGAGGAAGCGGCGCAGCAGGGCGCACAAGTTGTCCTGCCGCCCGAACTGTTCTCCGGCCCATACTTCTGCCGCGAGGAGAAAGACGAATTCTTCGCGCTCGCAAGGCCGGTGGCGGAGCACCCCTCGGTCGTCGCGATGCAGAAATTGGCAAAGGGGCTGGGTGTGGCGATTCCCACCAGCTTTTTCGAGCGTGACGGACATCACTATTACAACACGCTCGCCATGATCGGCGCGGACGGCGAGTTGATGGGCACTTATCGCAAGAGCCATATCCCCGATGGTCCGGGCTATGAGGAGAAGTTCTATTTCCGCCCCGGCAATGACGGGTTCAAGGTGTGGGACGTGTTCGGTGCGCGCATCGGAATCGGCATCTGCTGGGACCAATGGTATCCCGAAACCGCGCGCGTGCTCGCGCTGAAGGGCGCTCAGGTCCTGTTCTACCCCACCGCCATCGGCTCCGAACCCAAGGATGCCGAGATGGATACCAGCCGCATGTGGCGCCGCGCCATGGTCGGCCATGCGGTGAGCAATTGCATGCCTGTCGTCGCCGCCAACCGGATCGGCCATGAAGGTGGGCAGAGCGATGGCACAACCTTCTACGGTCACAGCTTCATCTGCGACGAATGGGGTGATATGCTGACCGAGTTTGGCGCGCAGGAAAGCGGCGTACTAAGCGCCACGCTCGACCTCGATGCCGCCCGCCAGCACCGCGCAAGCTGGGGCTTCTTCCGCGACCGCCGCCCGCAGCTTTATGACCGGATTTGCGAGGACATCTGAAACAGGGGGAGTAACAATGCCAAGCCAGGACCAGTTGGACGACCTTTACATCGCCAGCCTCGATATGGCTGCGACGTTGCTGGAGAAAAATGGCGAGTTCTTCCCCATTGGGCACAAGTTGGGGAAAGACGGGCAGATCGCTGCCATTGCGGTGCTGGAGGACGACGACAACCCACCATCGCAGCAAGTAATCGAAGGGCTTGAAACCGCCTTGCGCAGCCTTGCCGGGGCAGGAGACATAGCCGCATCAGCAATCGCGGTGGATATCAGGGTGCGACCCGTTCCCGATGCCGAGCCGACCGATGCGGTACAGGTCCGCGTCCGCGCCGCCGACTACGCGCGCGATGTGATCGTGCCCTATCACGTGGCGACGTCCGGCCTGTTCCGCAAAAAGCGCAAGGTTTCCATCGGCACGCCCTATGCCCAAGCAGCCGAGAACGACATTTTTGGCTGAGTCGCAAGGAAGCCAGTATCTGATCGCCCTGGGCAGCAACCAGCGGCATCCGGGATTTGGCTCGCCCGAAGCGATCCTGCGCCATGCGGCATGCTCGATCGGAGAAATTTTGGGCGATGTTCTCGCCACCTCGCGCATCATCCGCAGCGCACCTGTCGGGCCATCGACGCGGCAATATGCCAATGGCGCGCTCGTGGTGGGAAGCGACCTGCCTCCGCTCAACATGCTGGACGGGCTGCAAATGATCGAGAGCCAATTCGGTCGCAGGCGGGTGGGGCGACGCTGGCGTGCTCGCACGCTCGATCTCGATATCGTGCTGTGGAGCGAAGGGCTGTTTGCATCACCCGACTTGCTGATCCCGCATCCCATGTTCCGCCAGCGCGGGTTCGTGCTCGGCCCGGCCAGCGAAATCGCGCCCGACTGGCGCGATCCGGTGACCGGGCTGACACTTCGGCAGCTACGCGCGCGATTACGCTAGTCGAACACCGATCGGGTTCCCGTCACCACGATAGCTTGCCCGATCTCCACGACTTGCTCCTGCAGGCCGAATTGCAGCGCGACGATGCCATTGCGGCGGATTGGTCGTTCAGCCTCGGAAGTCACCTCATAAAAGCCCCATTCGCGCCCGATCTCGAGCACGGTATCGCCATAACCGGCGTAGGGCGGCTCGTTGATCTGGAAACGCACGCTGACCCGGCCATTGCCATTGGACGCACTGCTTTCGATGGTGCGGGCAAAGAAGCCGATGGTCAGTTGTTCGCCGCGGTTGACCCGGGCAAGAAGCGGGATGTTCACGCCGCCGGCATAGACCTCGGTCGCAGGACCCATGGCGATGCGCAGGGCTGCACCACCGCCGGGATAGCTTTCATCAACAACCAGGTCGCGGCCTAGGCCATAATGCTCCCAGTTGAGATCGGTCGGATCGTTCAGCAACCCGCCCCGCAGCATGTCGTCGATTGCGTGCAGGTGCCCGGGAAGCCCCCGCGTGTTGCGCGGTTCGGGCGCGTCATCATCCTGGGCGGCAACCGGTCCGGCCAAGCTGATCGCAAGGGCGGCGGAAATGGCAAGTATCTTCAACATCGCAGGCAGGCCTCCTCCGGGGCATCACTTGTTATTGTTGTGAACGTTATCATATATGGAAGAGCACACTCTGCAAGTCTCTATTGGGACCAGCATCGCGGCGATAGCGCACAGCGCGCTTGACCATGCACCGCTCGGTCCCTAGGTGACGCGCCGCAGAGAAGTGCTGATGACAACCTCTCTCGGGCCCTTAGCTCAGTCGGTAGAGCAACTGACTTTTAATCAGTAGGTCGCTGGTTCGAACCCAGCAGGGCTCACCACCTTTTTCCTTATATTTCAGCGCGTTGAGTGGCCCTCGGGCCGCTTACGTCGCTGCGTGTGGCGGTCAAGTACCGAATAAGCACCGTGAAGAGGTTCCGAGCGCGGATTTCCTCAGTCTTCTGAGGTGCCAAGCTGGATCGACTGCAGGCCACTTGCTACGCCTTCCCACGAAAGGTAAGGGACTTGGCAGAGCGCTTCCACATCGCAGAATGGTACGGTCGGCCCTTCCTTGAGCTGACGGATGTTGAACGATTGAGGTTTGCTGACCATAAGGTTGGCGGCTCCGCGATGACGAAAGTTGAAATTTCCCGCTTGCTTTTCCTCGAAGAGAAGCTGGCAGCCACTGGACTCACTGACCATCAAACAAAAAGATTGGACACCCTCCGCACCAAGCTGGAAGACCAGCGCGCCGACGAGTTGCCCTGCCCTTTTAGAACAGATACAGCTTATCCGACCTGCAATAAGGCAGGCGGGGTCTGCTCGCTGCAACTTGTCACAGATGATGGGGGCACCATTGAGCCGGTGGCCGGTGAGAAATCCATGGTGAGAGCGACATGCCCAAGCCGTTTTCAGCAGGATAACACGGTTTTTCGACGAATAGGAGAGGATCTCCTCGGCGACAGCGACCCCGCTCAGCTTGAATGTCGCGATCTTAGAGACTTGCGAGCGCCTAACTGACCATGATTGCTTTCACAGAAACGTATTGGTAACACACGGTTTCTGGTCCGCTTGGCTAGAGCACGGGAGCGAATTGCTCACAGGGGGACTATGCGTATTCTAGTGACTTTGTTCGGCTTGTTTTTTGTTTCGGCCTGCGCCTCATCACCAACTCCAACCTTTCTGAACGGTGCTTACTACGTCACAGGAGGGAGTGGCTGCAAAACCTATATCCCGCTAAACGATGGTCGGATTATGTGCTACAATTCCGATAGGAACTTTACGGGTTATCGTAGTGCGATGACGGTCGCAGAACTTCAATATGGTACGGCTGCGAGGGCGAGGCAGCAACAAGCGCGAGATGCGCAACGAGCTAGAATCGACGCTGGTAACGCGCAAATTCAAAACCAAACGCAAAGAACTTTGGAAGCCGCAAGCTCATATACCCCACCTTCTATCGCACCCCTATCACCAAGCTCATCTGCTACCGCATCTTGCACCAACGTAGGTAACTATCTCAGCTGTCGATCAGCTCTACCGCAAGCGAACTTTTCCTGCATTGTGGCGGGCAACGTTTATCATTGCCGACCACGTGAATGAGCACCGCGTCAAGCACCGAAAACACAGCCCCCTTGGCTGCCCTCGATTGACGCTCATTCACTTCATGTCGTGTTTTTAGAGACTTGCGGGCGGCAAACTGACCATAATTTGCCGCTATTGCCGCTACTGCGCGCAACTTTTAATCAGTAGGTCGCTGGTTCGAACCCAGCAGGGCTCACCATTATTTCCGCAATATCGCCGCTGCGCTTCGTCCGGTTTGACTGGATACAATTCCCATGCAACTGGCTGTTGCAGGAGGATTCGCGTCAATGTCAGCCAATATTGCCGAGATGGAGCGGCGCCGCGAAGCAGCCCGGATGGGTGGCGGCCAGAAGCGTATCGATGCGCAGCATGCCAAGGGCAAGCTTACCGCGCGCGAACGGCTCGATATCTTGCTCGATGAAGACAGTTTCGAAGAGCTGGACACCTATGTCGAACATGACTGCATCGATTTCGGGATGCAGGACCAGAAGATTCCCGGCGATGGCGTTGTCACCGGCAGCGGCACGATCAACGGGCGGCTGGTCTATGTCTTCAGCCAGGATTTCACTGTCTTCGGCGGCTCGCTGTCGAAACGCCATGCGGAGAAGATCTGCAAGGTGATGGAGATGGCGATGCGCGTGGGCGCGCCTGTCATCGGCCTCAACGATTCGGGCGGTGCGCGCATCCAGGAAGGCGTGGCCAGCCTTGGCGGCTATGCCGATGTGTTCCAGCGCAATGTGCTTGCATCGGGCGTGGTGCCGCAGCTCAGCCTCATCATGGGGCCATGCGCGGGCGGCGCGGTCTACAGCCCCGCGATGACCGACTTCATCTTCATGGTGAAGGACAGCTCCTACATGTTCGTGACCGGCCCCGAAGTTGTGAAGACCGTCACCAACGAGGAAGTGACGCAGGAAGAACTGGGCGGCGCGGTGGTGCACACAACCAAGACTTCAGTCGCCGATCTCGCGCTGGAAAACGACGTCGAGGCGCTGCTCGCCGCGCGCGACCTGATGGGCTTCCTGCCCGCTTCCAACCAGTCCGAACTGCCGGTGTTGCCGACCGATGATCCGTGGGACCGGATCGAGGACAGCCTCGACACGCTGATCCCCGCCAATGCCAACATGCCCTACGACATGCACGAGCTGATCGCGAAGGTCGTGGACGAGGGCACTTTCTTCGAAATCCAGCCCAAACATGGTGGCAATATCATCACCGGCTTCGGCCGTATCGAGGGCCGCCCGGTGGGCTTTGTTGCCAACCAGCCGATGGTGCTGGCGGGCGTGCTCGACATCGATGCCAGCCGCAAGGCCGCGCGCTTCGTGCGGTTCTGCGATGCCTTCTCGATCCCGATCGTCACCTTCGTCGACGTGCCCGGTTTCCTTCCCGGCACCGCGCAGGAGCACAATGGCATCATCAAGCACGGCGCGAAGCTGCTGTTCGCCTATGGCGAGGCGACCGTGCCCAAGATCACCGTTATTACCCGCAAGGCCTATGGCGGCGCCTATGACGTGATGGCCTCCAAGCATTTGCGCGGCGACCTCAACTATGCCTGGCCGACGGCCGAAATCGCGGTGATGGGCGCAAAGGGCGCGGTGGAGATTATCTTCCGCCAGGACCGCGACGATCCCGACAAGATCGCCGAGAAAACGAAAGAATACGAAGACCGCTTCGCCAACCCCTTCGTCGCCGCTTCACGCGGCTATATCGACGAGGTTATCCACCCGTCCTCGACCCGCAAACGCATCGCGCTGGGGCTGCGCAAGCTGGCGGGAAAGCAGCTCGAGAACCCGTGGAAGAAGCATGATAATCTTCCGTTGTGAGGCGTCCAACTGGGTGAACATCGGTAGTCATGGTACTAGTTTTTTGTCTCGGATTTTTCGCATACTCGGCTGTGCTCTTCTGGAAGGTGCTTCGTGCCATTCGATCAGGGCAAATTGAACTAAGTCGGGAAAAGCAGGATCGAATTGAAAATCCGAAGAAGTTTTGGACAGGTGTCATGATCACAGGTTTAGCTGCGATAATTATGTCCGCAGCCGGGATAGTGGCTTTATTCGTCGCCTCTGGGAGCAGTTAAAATGAAACTCGGACGTCTCAACCACATCGGCGTGGCAACGCCCTCGATTGCGGAATCGATCGCGCATTTCACCGACACCATGGGTGCGACGAAGGTGCACACGCCTTTCGATCTCGAGGAGCAGGGGGTGAAGGTCTGCTTCGTCGATACGCCGACCGAGAGCGGCTATAACGGCACGCAGATCGAGCTGATCGAGCCTTTGTCCGATGCCTCTCCCATCGCCGGTTTCCTCGCCAAGAACCCCTTGGGCGGGCAGCATCATATCTGCTTCGAGGTCGAGGATATCGAGGACGCGCGCAAGTGGTTCGAGGAGCAGGGCAAACGCATCCTTGGCCCCACGCGCATCGGTGCGCATGGCACGCCTATCTTCTTCCTCCACCCCAAGGACATGATGGGCCAGCTCACCGAGATCATGGAAACACCCAAGGAAGGGGCGCATTGGTCGAACTGACCTCGCGCCTGCGCACTGGACACTGAAATGACAGACAAGCCGACGAAATCAGACTGGCACGAAAAGGCCGCCAGGGAAGTGAAGGGCCGCGATCTGACGTGGCACACGCCCGAAGGCATCGCCGTGCAGCCGCTCTATACAGCGGAAGACGCGCCCGAGGACGGCCCTAATGGTGCTGGGGGCCTGCCCGGCTTCGCGCCTTTTACCCGCGGCCCCTATGCCAGCATGTACACCGGCCGCCCGTGGACGATCCGCCAATATGCAGGCTTCTCCACCGCCGAGGAATCGAACGCCTTCTACCGCCGCAACCTTGCAGGCGGGCAGAAGGGTCTGAGCGTCGCCTTCGATCTCGCCACCCATCGTGGTTATGACAGCGATCACCCGCGCGTGGTCGGCGATGTCGGCAAGGCTGGCGTGGCGATCGACACCGTGCGCGACATGGAAATCCTGTTCGACCAGATCCCGCTCGACACGATGAGCGTGTCGATGACGATGAACGGCGCGGTGATCCCGGTGATGGCGTTCTATATCGTCGCGGCAGAGCGGGCCGGCGTCAGCCAGGAAAAACTCAGCGGCACGATCCAGAACGACATCCTCAAGGAGTTCATGGTCCGCAACACCTATATCTATCCGCCTGCGCCCAGCATGCGGATCGTGTCGGACATCATCGGCTATACTTCGCGCAACATGCCGCGCTTCAACTCGATCTCGATCAGCGGCTATCACATGCACGAGGCCGGGGCGACGGCGGTGCAGGAGCTTGCCTTCACCATCGCCGACGGCAAGGAATACGCCAGGCGCGCCATCGAAACCGGGCTTGATATCGACGCCTTTGCGCCGCGCCTGTCGTTCTTCTGGGGCATCGGCATGAACTTCTTCATGGAGATCGCCAAGATGCGCGCCGCGCGCACGCTGTGGCACGATGTCATGACCGAGCTTGGCGCGCAGAACGACAAGTCCAAGATGCTGCGCACCCATTGCCAGACTTCGGGCGTCTCGCTGCAGGAGCAGGACCCCTATAACAACGTCATCCGCACCACGCTGGAGGCCTTGGCGGCGGTGCTCGGCGGCACGCAATCGCTGCACACCAATGCGCTGGATGAGGCATTGGCGCTGCCGACCGACTTCTCCGCCCGCATCGCGCGCAATACGCAGCTGGTGCTGCAGGAAGAAAGCGGGATCACCAATGTCGCCGATCCGCTGGGCGGCAGCTATTACATCGAGGCGCTGACCGCCGAGATCACCGAAAAGGCCCGCGAACTCATCGCCGAGGTCGATGCGCTGGGCGGCATGACCGAGGCGGTCGCCAGCGGCATGCCCAAGGCGCGCATCGAGGAAGCCGCTGCCGCCAAGCAGGCGAGCGTCGACAAGGGCGAGACGGTGATCGTCGGGGTGAACAAGTACCGGCTCGACGAGGAAGACCATCTCGACACGCTCGACATCGACAATCACGCGGTGCGCGCATCGCAGGTTGCCCGGCTCGAGCGGGTGCGCTCGCAGCGCGACGAGGCGGCGTGCACAGCTGCTTTGAAGGCTTTGACCGAGGGCGCGCGCGGCGATGGCAACCTCCTCGCGCTGGCAGTCGAGGCCGCCCGCCACGATGCGACGCTGGGCGAAATCTCCGCCGCGATGGAGGACGTGTTCGGCCGCTATGACACCGTGCCAACGCCGGTAAAGGGCGTCTACGCGTCTGCCTACGAAGGCGATGCGCGCTACGAGCAGGTGGTGGCGGGCGTGCAGGCGGTTGCCCGCAGGCTCGACCACACACCGCGCGTGCTGGTCGCCAAGATGGGCCAGGACGGCCACGATCGCGGTGCCAATGTGATCGCCTCGGCCTTCACCGACATGGGTTTTGAAGTGATCTCCGGCCCGCTGTTCCAGACGCCCGAGGAAACCGCCAAGATGGCGCTCGACAACAATGTCGATGCCATCGGCGCAAGCTCATTGGCCGCCGGACACAACACGCTGATCCCCGAACTGATCGGACACCTGAAAGACGCAGGCCGCGCCGATATCAAAGTTGTCGCCGGCGGCGTGATCCCGCCCAAGGATTACGACTACCTCAAGAAGGCAGGCGTGCAGGGCATCTACGGCCCCGGCACCAATGTGGTCGAAGCGGCAGCGGACTTGCTGCGCCTGCTGGGCCACAATATGCCGCCTGCGGGTGACGAGCTGGAGGCGGCGGAGTGAAGGCGCAGCTTGCCCGGATCATCGCGTTCTTCGTGTTCGTCATACCGGGGTTCTGGTATTTCTTCAGCCATAACGGCATCAGCGCGTGGCTGGTGCTGATCGGCTGCTTCATCCTCGGCAATATTGCCGCGCGTTTGGTGTTCAAGCGTCTGGCCACCGACAAACAACGGCGCGAAGACCTGACGGCGAGATTATTCAATGATTGATTACAAGGCGCTTCTCGCCATTGCCGCTCTCACCGTCGCCACACCGGTGTCGGCGCAGGGTGCCGGTACACCGATCACGATTGGCGAGTCGCACTTGCTGACATTTGATGATGAACCGGTCGCACGGCATATCAATGTGTTTATTCCGCCGGAATATCGAGAGAGCGAGCAAAGCTTCCCGGTGCTCTATCTGATCGACGGATCGCTGGATCAGGATTTCCTGCATGTCAGCGGCACCGTTGCGCTTAATGCCATGTGGGGACGTTCGCAGCCTGCCATCGTTGTCGGGATCAGCACGCGAGACAGGCGCGCGGAATTAATCGGTACTGCGGGCAATGCGGAGGAGCGCGAGGCGTTCCCCACCGCGGGCAATTCCGCGAGCTTTCGCGCATTCATCCGTGACGAGGTAAAGCCTCTGATTGAAGCAACTTACCGTACCAATGGCACCGATGCGGTGCTGGGGGAATCGCTTGCGGGCCTGTTCATCGTTGAAACATGGCTTACCGAACCGGCGCTGTTCGACGGCTATGGCGCGGTTAATCCCAGCCTGTGGTGGGAGGGACAGGCGCTGGCTCGCTCTGCCGCCAACACGCTTGCCGATGGCGGAACGCGAGGACGACTGCTGGTCAGCTATTCCAACGAGGGACCGGAAACACAGGAGGCTGTCGAAATGGTCGCCGTTGCAGCAGGGGAGAGCGCCTGCCTGCTTGCGACGCCCGACCTGACCCATGCCACCGCTTATCACATCCTAACGCCTGCAGTGCTGCAATATCTTTTGCCGACCGGCTATGACTTCAATCCCGAATGGGACTTCAACGTCCCATGTGCGCATGAAGAGGGCGCTCAATAATGTTCAAAAAAATCCTCATTGCCAATCGTGGTGAAATCGCGTGCCGGGTCATCAAGACCGCGCGACGCATGGGTATTGCCACGGTGGCGGTCTATTCGGATGCCGATGCGCGCGCGCCCTTCGTGCAGATGGCCGACGAGGCGGTGCATATCGGTCCGGCTCCGGCAAACGAGTCCTATCTGATCCCCGAGAAGATCATCGACGCGTGCAAGCAGACCGGCGCCGAGGCGGTGCATCCGGGCTATGGCTTCCTCTCCGAGCGCGCGAGCTTCGTGGAGGCGCTGGCCAAGGAGGGCATCGAGTTCATCGGCCCGCCCACCAATGCCATCGCGGCGATGGGCGACAAGATCGAGTCCAAGAAGCTGGCGAAGGAAGCGGGCGTCAACGTCGTTCCCGGCTTTGTCGGCGAGATCGAGGATACGGACCACGCGGTGCGCATCTCGGACGAGATCGGCTATCCGGTGATGATGAAGGCCAGCGCGGGCGGCGGCGGCAAGGGCATGCGCCTTGCCTATAACGAAAAGGACGTGCGCGAAGGGTTCGAGGCGACCAAGCGCGAAGGGCTCAATTCCTTCGGCGACGACCGCGTTTTCATCGAGAAGTTCATCCTCGACCCGCGCCATATCGAGATCCAGGTGCTCGGCGACAAGCACGGCAATGTACTCTATTTCAACGAGCGTGAATGCTCGATCCAGCGCCGCCACCAGAAGGTTGTCGAGGAAGCGCCATCGCCCTTCGTCACTCCCGAAATGCGCCGCAAGATGGGCGAGCAGGCGGTCGCGCTGAGCCAAGCCGTGGGCTACCATTCGGCAGGCACGGTCGAGCTGATCGTTTCCGGCGCGGACCCGACCGGCGAGAGCTTCTACTTCCTCGAAATGAACACCCGCCTGCAGGTCGAACATCCCGTGACCGAGGCGATCACCGGCGTCGACCTGGTCGAGCTGATGATCCGCGTGGCGGCGGGCGAGAAGCTCGAAATGACGCAGGACGATGTAAAAATCGACGGCTGGTCGATCGAAACGCGCATCTATGCCGAAGACCCCTATCGCGGCTTCCTGCCGAGCACCGGGCGGTTGGTGCGCTACCAGACCCCGGTCGATGCCTGGGACGGCGATTTGCGCGGTGTAGACGGCGTGCGCGTCGATAGCGGCGTGCAGGAAGGCGGCGAAGTGTCGATCTTCTACGACCCGATGATCGCCAAGCTCATCACCTGGGGCGAAACCCGCGACGAGGCTGCAGACCTGCAGGTCAAGGCGCTCGACAAGGTCGTGCTCGAAGGGCTCGGCCACAATGTCGATTTCCTCTCCGCCCTGATGCAGCATCCGCGCTTCCGCAGCGGCAATATGACCACCGGCTTCATTGCGGAGGAATATCCCGAAGGCTTCGAAGGCGCGGCCGCATCAGACGAGCTGAAGCGCGCGGTCGCTGCTTGGATTGCCGGTGCCGAATGCACCGAGCGGGCGCGTGCCGGGCGCATCTCCGAACGGCTGAACGGCACGCCTTCGCCCGGCTCCAACTGGACCGTAAAACTCGACGGCGAGACCCATGCGGTCGAACTTGGTGATGGCGGCGCTACCGTCGATGGCGAATGGATCGCTGGCACGTGGGACTGGCAGCCGGGCATGCGCCTCTCCACCGTCACCGCAGATGGCGAGGAATACGGCATCCAGCTGCAACGCGACGGCGCATGGTGGAACCTCACCACGCGCGGGCGCAAATATCGCGGCATGGCCTTGCCCGCGCGCCATGCCGATCACGCCAGCCACATGATCGAGAAAGTGCCGCCCGACACCTCCAAGCTGCTGCTGTGCCCGATGCCGGGCCTGCTGGTGAAGCTGCATGTCGGCGAAGGCGACGATGTCGAGGCGGGCCAGCCGCTCGCCACGGTCGAGGCGATGAAGATGGAAAACATCCTGCGCGCCGAGAAAACAGGCACGGTCGCCACGATCAACGCCGATGAAGGCGAGACATTGGTGGTCGACGCCGTTATTCTCGAACTCGAATAATCCTCACAAGAAAGTACCCCCATGGCTTACGAAACCATCACCTCCGAGGCGCGCGGCGCTGTCACCCTCATCACACTCAACCGCCCCGAAGCCCTGAACGCGCTCAACACTACGGTGCTGCGCGAGTTGCAGGAGGCTTTCGCCGCGTTCGAGGCCGATGACAGCCAGCATTGCGCGGTGGTGACCGGCTCGGGCGACAAGGCCTTTGCGGCGGGTGCGGATATCAAAGAAATGGTCGAGAAGGAGCCGGCCGATTTCTTCCTCGAGGATTTCTTCTCCGGATGGAACGACATGACCGCCAAGATCCGCAAGCCGTGGATCGCCGCCGTCAACGGTTTCGCGCTGGGCGGCGGGTGCGAAGTGGCGATGATGGCCGATTTCATCATCGCATCGGAAAACGCGAAGTTCGGCCAGCCCGAAATCAAGCTGGGCGTTGCGCCCGGCATGGGCGGCAGCCAGCGCCTCACCCGTGCGGTCGGCAAGGCCAAGGCGATGGATTTGTGCCTGACGGGCCGGATGATGGATGCCGAGGAAGCAGAGCGCGCCGGCCTCGTCGCCCGCGTCGTCCCGCATGACCAGCTGATGGACGAGGCGATGAAAGCCGCCGAAACGATCGCCGGAATGCCGCCAATGGCCGCGATGATCAACAAGGAGTTGGTCGACGCTTCGTTCGAAACGACGCTGCAACAGGGCATGTTGCACGAACGCCGCCTGTTCCAGATCCTCACCGCGACGCAGGACAAGGCCGAAGGCATGCAGGCCTTCGTCGAAAAGCGTGCCGCGAACTGGAAAGGCCGCTAGTGCGCCCGTCCAGCTTCAACTGCAGGTAGTGATGCCGAACGGCAGATAGGCCGGACAGGTCGAAACGAAGCTTGTCAGGGCGAACACTGCCGCGACGACATAGGCTGCGACGGCGAGCGTGCCGGTAATCGTGCCCGTTACACCCAGCACAACGAGCACGAATGCCGCGAAAAGGCGCAAGGTACGGTCGAGCGGGCCCATATTCTTCTTCATGGTAGAAACTCCTGTTCCAGTCACAGGAGTTGGTTCTAGCCATCGCCTCAGCGAGCCGCCTTGATCTGGCTCAATTTTCAAGCATGCTGAGCAGCGCGAACGTCGCCAGCCAGTGAGATCCCATGTAGTCGCCGTCGATCGCGGCTTGCGAGGCGGCATAGTGCCGCTCGGCATTGTCACCGCCAAGGCCTAGCGCGCGCCAGCACCATGTGCGGGTGAGGTTCAAGCCGTCGAGATGCGCGGCTTTGCCGTCGCTGGGGTCACTGACCTGCGCGGGCGTGAACAAGGTGGCGGGCTCACCGCGCTCCAGAGCGGGGAGAAAGGCTGCAAACCAGCTGTCGAACTGCGCTGGGGGAAGCACGCGCTGCATCAGCAGCGCTTCCATCAGCGTGGGGGATAGGAATTCGTCGCCCCCCGGCTCCCAGCATTGCGCCGCTCGATCATCGGCAAAATATCCCTGCGCAGCGGATTCGATCAGTTCGGCCAGGTCGCTGTCGAACTTGCGCGCCCATTCGACGCTTAGCGTCAACGCGAAGGCGGTGTTGAAATGCGCGCCTTGGCGGATCGGGTGGGAGAGGGTTTGCAGATAGTCGCGCCAGCCCGCGGCGAACTGCCGCGCGAGTGGTTCGAGCCGGTTGGCCCATGCGCAGTCCGGGTGGCGGGTGGTTTCAAGGTGCAGATAGAGCAGCCACGCCCAGCCGTAGGGCCGCTCGAACCCGCGCGCCTCAGGCCGCTGCGCATAGGCCAATTCTGCAGCTAGGTTCTCTTCCGACAGGGTAACGTCCGCCAGTGCGGCAATTTCCTGCGCCTCGGGCAGGTCCGGGTACAGCCGTCGCAATGTCAGCAATGTCCACCAGCTGTGAACGCAGCTGTGCCAGTCATAGCTACCGTAGAATGCTGGGTGCAGTTCGCGCGGCGTTTCTGCATCCTGCGGCCCAGCCATCACATGATCGAGCTTGTTGGGATATTCGCGCGTAACATGGCCGAGCGCGGTGCGGGCAAAGCGCTGCGCGGTGGCTTGGTCGAGTTTCATTCGGATGTCCCGTAGCCGCCGCCGCCCGGCGTGCGGATCACTACCACGTCGCCCGGGCCGACATCGGCCGCACCGGTTGCGCCAAGCGTGGTGATAGAGCCATCGGAGTGCTCGACAAAAGTGTCGCCGGGCTGTGCATCGCTGCCGCCGCAGATACCACGCGGCGGTACGATACGGCGGTTGGCGAGGATTTGCGCGCGCATGGGCTCGAGAAAGGCAATCCGGCGTTCAACCCCGTCTCCGCCCTTGTAAAGCCCTTCTCCGCCCGAGCCTTCGCGAATGGCAAAGCTCTCGACGCGTACAGGCAGGCGTGCTTCCAGCACCTCGGGATCGGTCAGGCGGCTGTTGGTCATATGGGTCTGCACGGCGGAGGTTCCGTCATGGTCCTTCCCTGCACCAGATCCGCCGCAGATCGTCTCGTAATACTGCCGCTCATGGTCACCGAAGGTGAAATTGTTCATCGTGCCCTGCGCCGGGGCGAGCGCCTTGCAGGCGGCGAGAACGGCATCGGTGATCACCTGGCTCGTCTCCACATTGCCCGCGACAATTGCGGCGGGCGGATTGGGCGAGAGCATCGAGCCTGCGGGAATGCGGAGCGTGACGGGTCGCAAGCAACCATCGTTCAATGGCACGTCATCGTCCACCAGGCAGCGCAGCGCATAAAGCACGGCGGCGCGGGTGATCGCTTCGGGCGCATTGAAATTGTCAGGCAGTTGCTCGCTGGTACCGGTGAAATCGAACAGCGCGCCGCGCTTTTCCCGGTCGATGGAGATGGCAACGCTGACATGCGCGCCATTGTCCATGGGGTATGTGAATTCGCCTTCAGGCAGATGGCCGAGCAGTTCGCGCACGGCGGCTTCGCCATTGTCCATAACGTGGCCCATATAGGCTGCCAGAACTTCGCCCGAGTGCTCGCCCGCGGCAACTGCCAGCAGGTCTGCTCCGCGCGCGCAGGCTGCCAGCTGGGCCTTGAGATCGGAAATGTTGCGGTCGGGAGCGCGCGCCGGGTAGGGGCCGGAACCGAGCAGCTCGCGCATCTCGTTTTCGCAAAAGCGCCCTTCGTCGACCAGCAGCACATCGTTGAGCCGCACACCTTCCTCGTCGATTGTCCGACTGTCGGGCGGCATGGAGCCGGGCGCGGTGCCGCCGATATCGGAATGGTGGCCGCGCGCCGCAACAAAGGCGTCGGCCTGTGTGCTGGCATCGTTCCAGAACACCGGCGCAATCACCGTCACATCGGGCAGATGCGTGCCGCCGTGATAGGGATCATTGACCACATAGGCATCGCCGCGCCTTATGCCGCGCGTACTGCCCGCGCGGTTGGCGATCACGCGCTGGATGCTCGCGCCCATGCTGCCCAGATGTACCGGTATATGCGGCGCATTGGCGATCAGCGATCCCTCCGCATCGAACAGCGCACAGGAAAAGTCGAGCCGTTCCTTGATGTTGACCGAGCTTGCCGTGGCTTCGAGAACGACGCCCATTTCCTCGGCTATTGCCATGAAAAGATTGTTAAAGATGGCAAGCCGCACAGGATCGACCGCGGTGCCTGCGGCGGGTGCGCGATCGCGCGGCGTGGTGCGCGAGAGGATGAGCGATCCGTCCTCTGCGCGTCGCGCGCTCCAGCCTTCCTCGAGCACTGTGGTCGAGCCTGCTGCCGGAATGATCGCGGGGCCGGTTTGCATTTTTGCGTCATCGCCGACGCTCTCGACATAGTCGCTCAACCCGCCGCTGGTGCCCTGCGCTTCCACGCTGAGGGCCTCAAGAACGATGGGTGCGGCTTCATCCGACCAACCGAAGCGGAGGCGGTGTTCGGAGCGGAACCGCGCATCGGCATCCTCGCCCAGCGCGAGATCGAGCGTTGTGTCACTGCCGTCGAAGCGCAGGCGCATCCGTGCGACCAGCGAGATGCGGTCGTCGCTGATACCCTGTGCCAGCAAATCGTCGCGCGCCTGATCCTGAAGCGATGCCAGTGCTTGCGAAAAATCCTCGGCAAGCGGTCGCACGATGCCTGCTTCACGGATCGAGACGACCGGAGCGAGGCCGATGCCATAAGCGCTGAGCATCCCGGCAAGCGGGTGGACCAGAACCGTCTCCATCCCCAGCTCGTCCGCCACGCGGCAGGCAAATTGTCCGCCCGCGCCGCCAAAACAGGCCATCGCATGGGTGGTCACATCGTGCCCGCGCGCGGTGCTGATCTTGCGGATGGCATTGGCCATTTCATCCACCGCCAGCGCGAGGAAGCCTTCGGCAAGCTCGGACGGCTCCATGGGTTCGGGCAATTGCGCCACGATCTCGTCGAGCCGCGCGCGCGATGCCGCAGGGTCAAGCGGCTGGTCGCCGTCGGGACCAAAAACATGCGGGAATTGCGCCGGATCGATCCGCCCAAGCACGAGGTTGCAATCGGTGACGGTCAACGGACCGCCTTTGCGGTAGCAGGCAGGGCCGGGATCGGCACCGGCGCTTTCCGGGCCAACGCGCAGCCGCTGGCCGTCGAAGCGGCAGATCGAGCCGCCGCCCGCCGCCACTGTATGGACCTGCATCATGGGCGCAGCGATGCGCACGCCTGCGACGAGGCTGTCGCCGGTCCGCTCATACTCGCCCGAATAATGGCATACGTCGGTGCTCGTCCCGCCCATGTCGAAACCGATCAGTCGTGTGTGGCCAAGCCGCTGCGCCGTCTGCACCATGCCCACGACGCCGCCTGCCGGACCGGACAGCACTGCGTCCTTGCCGCGGAAGGCGCGGGCATCGGCAAGCCCGCCGTTCGATTGCATGAAACGCAAGGAGCCATGCTCTGGCAGGCGCTGGGCGAGTTGTTCGACATAGGCGCGGATCACCGGCGAAAGATAAGCATCTGCGACGCTGGTATCGCCGCGCGGGACCAGCCGGATCAGCGGCGACACCTCGTGGCTCGCACTCACCTGCGTAAAGCCCATCTCCTGCGCGATCTGCGCCAGCCGTGCCTCATGCTCGGTGAAGGTCCAGCCATGCATCAGCACGATGGCGAGCGCATCGACACCCTTTTCGCGCAAAGCGCCGAGATCGCGCCGCGCCGCGTCTTCATCGAGCGGGCGCAGGATTTCACCGTCGGCACCGACACGCTCGTCGATTTCGATCACATGGCGCTCGAGCCGTTCGGGCAGCACGATGTGACGCGCGAAAATATCGGGCCGCGACTGGTTGCCGATCCGCAGCGCATCGCGGTGGCCCGCGGTGATTGCCAGCGCGACTTCGGCTCCTTCGCGTTCGAGCAATGCGTTGGTGGCAATCGTTGTGCCGATGCGCAATTCGGCAATCGGCGCATCTCCGTGCTCGGCGAGGATCCGCCGCACCGCCTCGCTCGCGGCGTCGGGATATTGTTCGGGATTGCTGGAGAGCAGCTTGGTTGTCACCAGTCGGCCGTTCGGACATTCTGCCACGACGTCGGTGAAGGTGCCGCCGCGGTCGATGGCGAAGCGATAGCTCGTGTTCATGCCCGCCAGATTAATGGCGAAGCCCAGCGCTGTCGACCTTGCAAAACGCGGAATTTCGCGTCAGGCGAGGCGCATCGCGACACTAGGGACAGGCAGCAAATGGTGCAGGGCGGTTACTCGGCAAAACGCAAAAGGCTAAATTGGAAGCTGGTGGTGCTGATCGGCCTTTTGCACGTTGCTGCGCTGGCGGGGCTTGCCCGGTTGCTGGCACCAGAATTCACCTCGGGCGTGATCGAAAGTGCTACCAATATCGTCACTGTCACCGTGCGCACCTATGAAGAGCCCGAGGTCGAGCCGAGCATTTCGCCGCCGCAACGCGATGAAGGTGCGGCAGGCGATGAAGGGCGCGAGGCAACGCCGCGCGAAGTCACCGCTCCGGAACAGCCTATCCCGCGTCCCTCGCCAGCACCGCGCGCATCTTCCACCGGGACCGCCAACCAGTCCGGCGCGCGCGAGCAGGGCGATGGCACCGGTGCGGGCGGCGATGGCGATGGCACCGGCAGCGGGCGGAGTGGATCGGGCACCGGCGGCGCGGTTGCGGTCGGCCCCTCTGTCCGCTCGGGCGAATTGAACGAGGCGCGCGATTTTCCCATTCCCGAAGGCGGACGAGAAGCGCGGCTGGGCCGTTCGGTGACGGTGCATTTCACCGTCACTGTCGATGGCCGCGCGCGCAATTGCACCGTCGCCAATACGCAGGTCGATGCTGCCACCACGGCGCGGGTTTGCCCGCTGGTGGAAGAACGTATCCGCTTCAATCCGGCAACAGCCGCAGACGGAACGCCTGTCGAAGCGCGTTATGGCTATCGTGTCGATTTCCGCGCCCGATCCTAGCGCCGGGGTTGCAGGGGGCGGCTTAATTTCACAAGGCAGGGCATGACCAAGATCCATCCTGTTATCATGTGCGGCGGCAGCGGCACCCGCCTGTGGCCCCGCAGCCGCAAGACCATGCCCAAGCCGTTCCTGCCGCTGGTGGGCGATGCGACCCTGTTCGAAGAGACGCTGGCGCGGTGCAGCGATGCTGGGCAGTTCGCCGCCCCTACCATCGTCACCGGAGCCGCGCATCTCGCCCATGTCGAGGCGCAGCTGAGCCATGAGGGTGCACGCATCGTGGTCGAGCCCGAGGCGAAGAACACCGCCGCCGCCATCGCGCTCGCCGCTGCGCTGCTGCCCGATGACGCAGTGATGCTGGTTTGCCCGAGCGATCACCACATTGCCGATGTGCCGGCGTTTCGCGCTGCGGCGCAGGCTGCCGCCGCTCTTGCGCGTGAGGACCGGATGGTCGCCTTTGGCATCACTCCGACACACCCCGAGACTGGCTATGGCTACATCCTGCGCGACGAGGAGTTGGCGGGTGGCTTTGCGGTCGAAAGATTTGTCGAAAAGCCCGATCTTGAGCGTGCGAGTGAATTCTTGGCCCACGGCGGCTATAGCTGGAACGGCGGCATCTTCGCTTTCCGCGCAGGCGCTTTCATGGCCGAACTGGCGCGCCATCGTCCTGCGCTGGCCGACGCGGTGCGCAGCGCGGTGGCAGAAGGACGCGAGGATGGCGCTCGCTTCCACCCGGCACCCGAACCGTTCGCGCAGATCGTGTCCGAATCGGTCGATTACGCGGTAATGGAAGAAACCGACCGCGCCGCCATGGTGCCTGTTTCGATGGGATGGTCCGACATCGGAAGCTGGCAATCCTTGCGCGATGCGCGTTTGGCGGATGATGGCGGCAACCGCGTGCGCGGACAGGCCGATCTGGTCGACTGCCGCAATGTGCTTGTCGACAGCGATGGCCCGCGCGTTTCGGTCATTGGCCTGGAGGATGTTGCGGTTGTCGTCGATGGCGATGAGGTGCTGGTGACGACGATGGCGGGCTCGCAAAAGGTCGGCAATCTCACCGGTGCGAAGAACCAGTAGGGCGCGAGAGGGCAATCGACATCATGGACCCGCTGACCGACACGATGATCGCCCAGACTATCCAGCTGTCGCTGGCCCCGGTCTTCGTGCTGGTTGCGATCGGCAGCATTATCGCGACGCTCACCCAGCGCCTTGGCCGCGTGGTCGACCGCAGCCGCGAGCTGGAAAAGCTGCATGGTGCGACGCAAGGGATGGAGCACGACATGATCGTGCGCGAAATCCGCATTGCCGACCGGCGCATCGAACTGATCGGTCGCGCCCTGCTGCTCCTCGTGCTCGCCGGCCTTTCGATCGGCGTCACCGTGGTGCTGCTGTTCGTTCAGGACTTCGCCCAGCTTCGCCTGAGCATCCTGATCGCCGTGACCTTCATCATGGCCATCGTGCTGCTGATGGCGGCGCTGGTGGTGTTCCTGAAGGAGACCCGCGAAGCGACCGATGCGCTGCGCATTCCCGAGGAATATCTCGAAAGAGACCGCGACCTGTAACCCCGCGCCGGTGCTGGTCAGTCCTTCGGCGGTTCGAGCATCTTCTGCCCCGACTGCCTTATTGCGCCTTCGACAATGGGTTTGAGGAAGCCGAGGGCTGGCGGCAGGTCCATGTGGAAGATGACCTGATTGTCTTCGATATCGATATGGCCCGATAGCGCCTGGCCCATCGCGGAGATCGCCATCGCCATTCGGTCCTCGCTAGGCCAGCTCGTCTGCACCTCGGCCATGCCGCCGGGGATGTGATCGGCGATCTGGTCGCTGTTCTCGCTCAGGCGACGGCGGACTTCCTCGCGGCCCAGCTGGTGCGGGATTGCAACCTGCATCAGCTCTTGCTCTTCGCGCGGTCGAAATCTGGCAGCGGGACGCCCGAACCTTCGTCGGAAAGCGGAGTGCCGCTGTCGGTAGGCTTGGCGCTATCCCCGAGGGCCATGCCCTCGGCATCACCGTAACGGTAATCGAGGTAGCGGTCCTTGATCGCGAGATCGTCGAGCGAACCCTGCGCCAGCTGGCGCGTGACCGAATCCACTTCCTTGCTGATCTTGCCAAGGCTGCTGACCAATTGTTTGTCCGGCGTGGATCCGGCGCGTTCTTCATTGCGCAGGTTGGCGGGTATCTTTGTGTAACTGTCGATGGTTTCGGGCAGGATTTCCCCCACCAGCCGCCGCACTTCGCCCGCAGCTTCGTGCGTGGGATCGACGTGCGCCAATTGCTTGCCCAGCGCATCGAGTTGCACACCCAGATCGTCCACGATCTTCACAGCGGGAGCAGGCAGAGCATGGCGCTGATGCTCAAGCCACAATTCGGTCCGCGCGACCAACTGCCGGGCGTCCTGCGTGCGGGTGAGGTCGGCGCGCTGTGGAACCTTGATCTTCTGCTTGAAGACCACGCCGAACAGCAGGAACATGACCAGCAGCGAGATCATGACGCCCCAGAAGCCGATCCCGTTGAGAATTGCTCCAGCCACGCCGGCGGCCACAAAGATGCCGATCATCCCGACCGCAAGCTGGATCAGTTTCCTGGTGAAATGCTTGCGCTTGAGCTTGGCCGAGCCCTGTCCGATCGAGCGGCCCTCCAGCCGATGGCGCCCGCCGGTCTGGTTGTCGCGCAGCACGGCGCGGCTGTCGGACAGGATGCGGTCGGAAAGGCGTGTCAGATCGTCGGGCATAGGTAGCGCTTAGCTCTCCAGACTCAGGAGGCCGCTATCATGGACCTGCTGTGTGGCTTGCGCCTGCCCCTCGGCGCGGGCGATATAGCCCTTCGACTTCTCGACCTCGGTGGAAAGCACGTCGACGGTCTGCTTCATGCTGTCGAGCGCGCGCAGTTTGAACTGGTCGACCTCATCCATCGTATCGTAAATGTTCTGAAAGGCGCGTTGCAGCGTCTCCATCGGGATGGTGCTGCTGGCGGCCTGTTCGTGAATTTGCGCGGTGTTCTCGCGCAGCATCTCGCCGGTGGAATCAATGATCCCGGCGGTCGTCTGGTTGAGCGCGGTGATCTGGCCAAGAACCAGCTTCTGGTTGGTCATCGCCTGCGCCACGGTCACAGCGGTGCGCAGCGCGCCCACGGTGGTGGTGCTGGCGCGGTCGACGCCCTTGACCAGCTCGACATTGTTCTTCTTGACCAGGTCAAGCGCGAGATAGCCCTGTACCGAAACTGCCATCTGGGTGAGCAAGTCCTGCGTGCGCTGGCGAACATAGAACAGCGCGGTTTCGCGGATTGCCTTGGCCTTCTCCGGATCGGTCGCGTCGAGTTCCGCAGCTTTCTCTTCCAGCTCTCCATCCAGCGCCTTGGCGATGTGGATCATCTGTTCGAGCTTGCCCATAGCTTCCCACAGCTTCTGGCGTTCGACATCGATTGCGGCATTATCCATCAGCAGCTCGTCCTTGCCGCTCGACAAGCGGGCGAGGATCGACTGGATGTGGCCCTGCGCACTGGTGTAGCTGTCGAAATAATTGCGCAACTTGTTGCCGAAGGGGATGATGCCGAACAGCTTGCGCCCGCGCAGCTTGCCCTTGCGGCCGGGATCGAGGTCTTCGACCGTGCGGCGCAATTCGGCGAGGTCGGTGCCGACGCCGCTTTCCTGGTCCATCGCGCGTACCGGACGGTCGAGGAAACGGTTGGACATCTGGCTGGCAGCCATGATTTCCTTGCGCCCCATATTGGTAATCTGGTCGACCTTTTTGCCGAAATCGGGGGAATTGGCATCGAGCGCCACCAGTTCGTTCACGAAGCCATCGACCTTTTGCTGAAGTTCGGTCTTCTGTTCTTCGCTCACGGGAACGAGGCCTGCCGCCTTTTCGGGAGCAATTGCGGGCACCGGATCGGGCGGAGTCAGTTCAAGATCGATTGCGGTCTTGGTGGTTGTCTCGTTTGTCGTGGCCATCGCGGCGTGTTTCCCTTCCTGCCCTGCGTCGAATGCTACCTACTGTATTAGGCATACAAGACACGTTATTCAAGTTGAGGGCGTTTCCCCCTTTGTGCCCAGCGAGTTTCCGCGATAATGCGCGGTAATGCAAACACCAAACGCGAACGATATCGGCCCGGAGGAACAGGCGGCGCAGTCGGCAGGTGCAGCGACTGAAGCGAGCACGGCCAACTTGTCGGTGCGTGAAAGCATCGGCGATGTGTTCACCAGTCTCGAAAGCTGGTGGCGCCGGGACGTAACCGGCACGGTTGACCAGGTTGCTGTCATCGAAAAGCGCCGCGCCGAATGCGCACTCTCGGCCCGATATCTGCTGATGATCTCCATGTCGGCCGGCATTGCCGTGCTTGGCCTGCTCCAAGGGTCGGCAGCCGTGGTGATCGGGGCGATGTTGCTCAGCCCGCTGATGGACCCGATCATGGGCGTGGGATTTGCGCTTGCCATCGGCGATTTTCAATGGCTGCGGCAATCGGCAAAATCGCTCGCAATCGGGGTGCTGGTTGCCGTCGCGTTCTGCGCGCTGATCGTGTTTCTTTCGCCCTTGCAGGCCATTACGACGGAAATTGCGGCGCGAACGCGGCCCAGCCTGTTCGACCTTGGCGTGGCGATCTTCTCCTCGATTGCAGGCGCCTATGCCATGATCCGCGGGCGCGAGGGGACAATCGTAGGCGTGGCCATCGCAACCGCATTGATGCCGCCTCTGGCCGTGGTCGGCTTCGGCTTTGCGACGTGGAACGGCACGGTGTTCTGGGGGGCATTGTTCCTGTTTATCACAAACCTCACCGCCATTGCCCTGACGGCCACGGCAATGGCGCGCATGTACGGCTTCAGCACCAGCCTGTCGGAGAAGCAGACGCAGATGCAGGCCTTCCTGATCTTCTCTGCCTTTGTCGTGCTGGCCATCCCGCTGTTCCTCTCTCTCCGCCAGATCGTGTGGGAAACCAATGCCACGCGCCAGATAAACACAGTGGTCGAAGGCGTGTTCGACGGGCGTGCGCGGGTCGACCGCGTGGTGCCGAATTACGAAAGCGAGACAATTCAGGTCACCGCGACCGTCCACACGCCGGAAATTATTGGTGACGCGGAATCGCGTGCAGAGGTGGCGATTTCGGAACGGCTGGAGCGGCAAGTCGACTTGACCCTGACACAGCTTCGCGTGGGGACCAGCCAGGATGCCGCCGAAGAAGCGCAACTGGCGGCTGCACGTGCGCAGGAAGCCGAGGCGGCGGAACGTGTGGAGGACCTTGCCGACCGGCTGGCGCTGCTTGCAGGCGTACCGGTGGAGGATGTGACGATAGATCGCCAGCGCCGCCGCGCCGTGGTTACAGCGCGCCCGCTGAACGGGGCCACGATGGCAACCTATCTTGAGCTGGAACGGCGTATCGATTCGACCGAGCCGGATTGGGATATCCGCTATATCCCGCCGCTGCGGCCATTGCCCACGATTGCCTTCGAAGGCGAGGAGCCGACCCCCGCCGGGCGCCGCGCGCTGCTGCTGGCGAGCTGGGCGCAGGACCGTGTCGGCGTGCCGGTGCGGCTGACCGGGCCCGAAGGCTCGCTCTCGGCGCTGCGTGCGCTTCTCGCGGCAGAAGAAGTATCGATGCGTTCTGAATCGACAGGCACCGGCTTCGGCAATGTGACTGTCGGTTGGGCGGTAGAGGAGTAGGACGATGATTGCAGGCTTGCCCGCCGAACTTGCGGTTCTGGGACTTTCCGGCATTCTTATGCTGGTCCACATTTTTACCGCAACGCATTACAAGACCAAGCAATATGGCGCGGACTGGAACATGGGTGCGCGCGACGAGGACTTGCCGCCGCTGAACGATATCGCCGGCCGGCTTGACCGTGCGCGCGGCAATTTCCTTGAAACGCTTCCGCTGGCGATCATCGCGCTCGGTGGCGTTGTGCTGGCAGACAAGACGACTGCGCTCACGGCTCTCGCCGCGTGGATCTGGCTTGGCGCAAGAGTGATCTACTTGCCGCTCTACTGGGCCGGAGTACCCAAGCTGCGCACGCTGGTATGGGGCGCGGGACTGGCTGCGCTGGTATACGTGCTGGGCGTGCTTTTGCTGGCCTGATCGCCCGCTAGGCCGCCAGTTCGAGCGGTGCGATTTCGCCTGACAGGTAGAGCTTCTTCGCCTTCGCGCGGCTCAACTTGCCCGAACTTGTGCGCGGCAGGGTACGCGGCGGCACAAGTTCGACCACGCAGCTCATGCCCGTAACCGCGCGGACCTTGTCGGAAATCTGGTCGCGCAGCCGCAGCCGTTCTTCGGGGTCGGAGACGCGGCAATGCACCAGCACAGCGGGCGCTTCCTCGCCGGTTTCGGTTTCGACCGAGAAGGCGGCAATGTCGCCGTGATTGAAGCCGGGCAATTGCTCCACCGCCCATTCGATATCCTGGGGCCAGTGGTTCTTGCCGTTGATGATGATCATGTCCTTCGCGCGGCCCACGATGAACAGATAGCCATCGGCCATGTAGCCCATGTCGCCCGTGTCGAGCCAATCGTCGACAAGGCAATCTTCGGTGGCGGCCTCGTCGCGGAAATAGGAGTGCATGACACTGGGGCCACGGCACCAGACCTTGCCGATGTGGTGATCGCCTTTGGCATTGTCGTCCTCGCCGCGGATTTCGACTTCCATGTCGGGCAGCGGCTTGCCGCAATTGACGATGGCGCGGTAGCGGGCAGGGCGCGACAGATCGCGCAGCGTGCCCGAGAGGCGCTCCTCTTCCACCAGTTCGACACGGATACCTTCTCCTGGCGGCATCACGGTGACCGCCAGCGTCGCCTCGGCGAGGCCGTATGACGGGGTAAAGGCGCTCGCCTTGAAGCCGGCATCGGCAAAGGCGTTGACGAATTGCTGCATCACGTCGGGCCGGATCATGTCCGCGCCATTACCCGCAAGCCGCCAGCGCGACAGGTCGAAACGGTCGGCGACATGGCTCTGGCTGGAAATGCGACGCGCGCAGATGTCGTAGCCGAAGGTTGGCGAGTAGCTCAGCGAATTGCCGGGGTTGCGGCTGATCAGATCGAGCCAGGCCAGCGGACGGCGAGCGAAATGTTCGGTCTTGAGATAATCCGCGCTCACCTGGTTGCCGACCATCGACAGGAAACAGCCGACCAGACCCATGTCGTGATAGAAGGGCAGCCAGCTGACGCCGCGGTCGCCTTCGCCAATGTGCATCGACGTGGCGTGGCCATAAAGATTGTGCAGCAGCGCACGATGCGTGACCGCGACGCCGGTGGGGAAGCGGGTCGAGCCGCTCGAATATTGCAAATAGCAAATATTTTCGGGATCGGCTTCGGGCAGGTCCGCTTCAGGCGCGTCGAGCGCGGTGAATTCTTCCCAGTCCATTCCCTTGCAGCCCTGCTTGCGGGCCGCTTCGGACGCCATTTCACCGATTTCGGCGGGGTAGACGAGCAAGGCGGGGTCGCTGCTGGAAAGCTGCACGCCCAACTGTTCGATATAGCTGTCCTTGCCGCCGAAGGTGGTCGGCAGTGGTAGCGGCACGGGCCAGGCGCCAGCGTAAACGCAGGCGCAGAACATGGCGGTGAATTCGGGGCTGGTTTCGGCGATCAACGCCACCCGGTCATCCTTGCCGATACCCAGTCCGGCGAGGCGCCGCGCCTGCTTCAGCGCATCCTCGCGCAACTGCGTATAGGTATAGACGCGTTCGAGGTTGCCGCGCGGATCGTAGAAATTGAGGCCCTTCTCGCTACGCGCTGCGTAGTCGATGGCTTCGTTGAACGTGGCGAAATCGGATCGCCGCCTTGGCAGGGGGCAATCATTGGGTGTGGGGGTAAGTTCGGTCATACCGTGATGCTGAACCTTCGATGCTACGCGCTCTGGTGGCGCTTCCCAAATTCAAAAAAACGGTGTCAGACATGGCCGACACCGCTGCAAGCTTTCCCATTTGAAGGGAAGTGTGGCACGAATAAGGCCAATGGAGCGCAATCGACAAGCCTCTCGCCGCAGAAAAAGGGCGCCCAAGCCGCTTTCCGCACCTGTGCTGGAAGAGCTGGCGCTGGCCTATGTCACCCGTTTTGCCACAAGTGCGGCCAAGCTGGAGCGTTATCTGGCGCGCAAATTGCGCGAGCGCGGCTGGGACAGCGAAGATCCGGAAAATGCGCCCGATATCCCGGCGCTGGTCGAACGATTTGTCGAAAAGCGCTATGTCGACGACGAAGCCTATGCGCGGGCCCGGTCTGCCGACCTGCTGCGACGCGGCTATGGCGGCAACCGTGTGCGGCAGGCCCTGGGGCAAGCGGGAATCGCAGAAGGCGTGCACGAAACGGTGCAACCTGGCGAGGCTGTAAAGCGCCGAGCGGCATTGCATCTTGCCAGCAAGCGCCGCTTCGGGCCTTTCGGACAGGAACCCCTCGCGCCGGACAAACGCGAAAAACAGATTGCAGCCATGCTTCGCGCAGGCCACACGTTCGATCATGCCCGCGCGCTTGTCGATGCTTCGGACGAAGCCCAGGCGCATGAATGGGTCGCCGAAGCAGAAGATTGGCCAGAGGAATTGAATGATGATGATTTTGCCTAAGCCGGCCTTGCGGGCGCTCGCCCTGCTGCTGGCGCTGCCGATGGCCGCGTGTTCGCCGCAGGCCGCCGAACAAGTACCCGAACCGACAGCGGCTGCGGCCGACGCCAATGTCTCCGCCGCCGGGCTCGAGATCATCCCGGTCACGGTTACCACCGATAGCGGCACACATGTCATCCAGACCGAAGTCGCGGCGACTTTCGAGGAAAAGCAGCGCGGCATGATGTTCCGCACCGAAATGGGCCCGAATGAAGGAATGATCTTCCCTTATGACGAGCCGCAACAGCTCGGTTTCTGGATGCGCAATACCGTCCTGCCGCTCGACATCATCTTCATCGACGAGAACCGCACCGTCATCAATATCGCCGACGGCGTCCCCTATAGCGAGGAAAGCGTCTATTCGGATCGCGATGCCATCGCCGTGCTCGAACTGATCGGCGGACGCTCTGCAGAACTCGGTATCGAGCCGGGTGACAGGATCGACTGGTAAGGGCGGACCAAATGCTTGGCCTTCGCCCGCAATCCCGCTAATGGCGCATCCATGAGCTTTCTCGGCAAGATTTTCACCTGGTGGGACGGTGCCACCATCGGCACTTCGCTTTGGTCTTCGCGCAATGGCGAGCATGTCGGCACCGATGCGCAGGGCAACAAATATTTCCGCACCAAAAAGGCGAAGGACGGCCAGCGTGAGCGGCGCTGGGTGATTTATTCGGGTGCCAATGATGCAAGCCGCGTCCCGCCCGAATGGCATGGCTGGCTGCACGGATCGTTTGACGATCTGCCCGAAAGCTATCTCCCACCTGCCAAGATCTGGGAAGTCGATTACACGCCCAACGCGACGGGCACCGATGACCGCTACCTGCCCGCAGGCGCTCTGGAACGCGGCGGCAAGCGCGCTGCAGCACGCGGCGATTACGAAGCGTGGACGCCGGACGCGTGAGCGCGCTTCGCGCCGCTGTGGCCGCGCTGGCTGCTCTGGCGCTGGCAGCTTGTAGCGGGGACGCACCCGATCCCGAACCCGAAGCGACTGAAATCCCGCAGGAATTGCAAGGCGAATCCGCGCCGCCCGCGGTCGTTATCGAAGGTATCGGTACGCCGATGGAAGAGCGCATTGCTACCGTCGGCCTCGTCAACAAGCGCAATAACGAAACCCGCGATATCGAAATGCGCCCCGGCGAATCGCGCCGTTTGGGCAATGTGATCGTGCGCCTGTCAGCTTGCGAGCGGTCCGCTCCGTGGGAAGAAATCCAGCAGGCTGGCGCTTTCGTGCAGGTATTCGTCAATGAACGCCGCAGCGCCGATTCGGACGCGCAATGGTACAGCGTATTTTCCGGCTGGCTGTTCAAGGAATCGCCCAGCCTCAACGTGGTCGAACACCCGATTTACGATGTCTGGGTGAAAGACTGCACGATGAGCTTCCCCGGTGAGGAAGAAGCCGAATCCTGATGTAGCCGCGCCAACGCCTCTGGCAGCGACATGTGCGGGGGGTATTCGGCAGCCTTTGCCAGCAGTTCCTGATAACGATCGCGTGGAATCTCCACCGCGCCCAGTGATGCAAGGTGCTCAGTCATGAACTGGCAATCGAGCAGGACAAACCCGGCACGCCGCATGAGCGCCACCAGCCAGGCGAGCGCCACCTTGCTGGAATTGTCGGCGCGGGCAAACATGCTTTCACCGCAAAACACCCGGTCGAAGGCGACTCCGTAAAGTCCGCCGACTAGGGCGCCATCCTGCCAGCATTCCACCGAATGCGCGTGGCCGTGACGGTGCAAATTGCGATAGCTTGCGGCAATGACTTCGCTGATCCAGCTTTCGGGATGGTCGCGCCGCGGCTGTGCACAGGCATCGATCACGGCAGAGAAATCGCCATCCAGCCGCACTTCGAAGCGATCGGACCTGATCACTTTTGCGAGCGAACGCGAACAGCGGAATCCATCGAGTGGAAGGATCGCACGGTTGCGTGGCTCGACCCAGAACACCTCCTCGTCCTCGCGCGAATCGGCCATCGGGAAAACCCCGCTGCGATAGGCGAGCAACAGGACTTCGGGAGGTATCAGCTTGGGCGAAGGCGCGTGCATTACGCCATATTAGCACGATGCACGCATGTCGTCGCTTGCCATCGCGGCGCACGCGTTATAGAGGCGCACCTCCCTGCAGGGGTGTAGCTCAGTTGGTAGAGCATCGGTCTCCAAAACCGAGGGTCGTAGGTTCGAATCCTATCGCCCCTGCCAGATTTTCTTTTGTTTCGTGCACGCGCATCCGCGCGCGCGTCCTCGCTAGGCGGGCAGGCAAGCCGCCCCGCTGCGGGCGGCCAGTCGGCCTTTGTCGGCCGCCGATTGATCCCAAACAAACAAATTCCCCATTTACGATATTCCGCTAACACGCAGCTTATGAGCGCTTCGATCCTCGAGAGTATTCGCACTGCCGATTGGCTCGATGCGGGCCGCGTGCGCGGATATGCGGTCATCGTGGGCATCGCCAGCATTGCGCTGCTGGTCAATTCCTACCTCAAGGCGATGGGCAGCGACGGTACCGATTTTCTCGCCTTCTGGGGCGCCGGCCACGTCGCGGCGACAGGCGATCCGGCGGCGGCATACGATCTCATGGTGCAGGAGCGGGTGCAGACCGGCACGGGGAGCGAGGGCTGGTTCGCTTTCGTCAACCTGCCGCCCTTCCTTTTCGCGGTAGCTCCCTTCGGCGTATTACCGTTTCCCATTGCCTGGATCGCTTGGGTGCTGGTGACGTTCGCCGTCTGGGCCTGGGCAAGTATCCGCACCTTCCCGCGCCTGTGGGTGCTGGTGCTGGTGTTTCCCGGAGCATTGCTGGCCGCAGGCCATGCGCAAACCGGGCTGCTGACGGGTGCCCTGCTGGTGGGCGGGGCCGTGTTGCTGGACAAGCGGCCCGCTTCGGCCGGTCTGCTGCTCGGCGCGCTGGTCATCAAGCCGCATCTGGCGCTGCTTGTGCCGTTCTGGCTGGCAGGAGCGGGCAAGTGGCGCGCTTTCCTTGCCGCCGGTGCCTCTGCGGCAGGCCTGTTGCTTGCATCATGGGCGGTGTTCGGGATCGATACTATGATCGCCTACACTTCAAGCTGGGAGGCAAGCCGTCTGATCATGGCGAGCGAGGACCGCGAGTTCTACCTGCGCATGGCCACGCCTTACAGCCAGTTTCGCCTGTTCATGCCGGCAGGGCTGGCGCTGGCGATCAATGTCGCGATTGCGTTTGCAATGATGGCGATTTCCTTCATGGCTTGGCGGCGGATGGGGCAAGACGCGCTGGCGAGCGGGGCGCTGGTGCTGGCCGCTACCGCGCTCGCATCGCCATATCTGTTTAATTACGACCTGCCGTTCCTGATCCTGCCGCTGCTGTGGCTGGTGAGCGAAGGGCTGCGTCACGGATTCCGCTCCTACGAGAGGCTGGGCCTCGTCCTGCTGTATTTCGCTCCCTACGCCACGCGCGCTGCTGCGCTCGAACTGGGCGTGAACCTGATGCCGATCGCATCGCTCGTGCTTGTCAGGCTTATCTGGACTCGCGGTGGCTCACTGCGGAAGCAGGCTGGGGAACCCGTTTCCTCCCCATGAATTGTATCATGCAGGGCGGGAAAATATAGGGAGCCGATCATGTCCAAGATCTTCCGGAGCGGCCGCCCAGACGGGTGGAACACTCCCAAGCCTTATTCCGATGCCAGCCTTCGCAGGATGACCCACGGCAAGATCCTGCCGATGGAAGAGCCTAGCTTTCTCGACAGGCTGTTGGGCCGCTTCTAGGCGCCAATCAGACAAATTACTGGATTAGCTGATCGTAGCGAGAGCGCGGTACCCGGTCACAAGTCCGGGCACCGCGCCTCGAAAGCCGTCAGGATTAATATTCCTCAGGCTCCTCCGGCGTGTCGGCAGTATGCGTTTCGCCGGCATCCTTCTGGCCTTTTGCCAGTTTGAACACCACGCCCGACAGCAGTGCGAGCGCCAACAGGTTAGGCAGCGCCATCGCCGCGTTGGAGATATCGCCCATGCGCCAGACCAGCGTAAGGTCCAGCGTCGAGCCCATGTAAATCACCACGCACCACAGTACGCGCCAGATCATGTGCAGCACCTTCTCGCCCGCGCGGGTGGAGCCCGGTACGCGGTCGTAGATGAAGGTGATCGCCCGCTCGCCGTAATAGCTCCACGTCAGCAGGGTGGTGAACACGAACAGGATCAGCGCGATCGAGGCAATCAGCGTGCCGAGCGGGACACCGATGATCTCGAACGGGAAGGCGGCGGCAAAGGCACCGCTGGTCATGGCGAAGCCTTCGAGGTCCGAATTCCACGCGTGTTGCACGGTTTCGCCGCCAGCAGTGAAGTCGCCCTGCACGGTCAGCATGACCAGCGCCGTCATGGTGCAGATCACGATGGTATCGATGAAGGTGCCGAGCATCGCCATGCGGCCCTGTTGTTCAGGATCGTTGGTTTGCGCCACGGCGTGCGCGATTGGGGTGGATCCCTGTCCTGCCTCGTTAGAGAACAGCCCGCGCGCCACACCGGCGCGGATCGCCAACATGATCGCGGCACCGGCAAAGCCGCCGGTCGCCGCTTGCGGGTTGAACGCTCCGTCGAAGATAAGCGCAAAGGTTGCCGGCAGGTCGCCGAAGTTCAGGATAAGCGCGATGACGGCCATGATGATGTAGGCGGCGGCCATGAAAGGGATGATCTTTTCCGCCACGCTACCGATCGACTTGATACCGCCGATGATGACGATGAAAACGAGGATCGCGGTAACAAGTCCGCCGATCCATTCCTCGACGCCGAACAACTCGTTCATGCCGTCAGCAATTGCGTTGGCCTGGATCGAATTGCCAGTCACCAGCGCGGAGAACAGCGTGCCGAGGCAGAAGACGATGGCGAGCCAGGTCCATTTCTTGCCGAGGCCCATCATGATGTAGGTCATCGGACCGCCGCGATAGACGCCGTCCGAAGTTTTCTCACGATAGCGAATCGCCAGCGAGCCTTCGGCAAAGGCCAGCGCCATGCCGACCAGCGCGGTGATCCACATCCAGAAGATTGCACCGGGTCCGCCCAGCGCAATCGCGGTTGCGACACCGGCGAGGTTACCCGTGCCAACCTGTCCGGAAAGCGCGGTGGAAAGTGCTGCGAACGGCGAAATCTCGCCCGAGCCAGCGCTCTTGCGACCGGCAAACAGACCCTTGAACGCGCTGCCCAGCTTGATGATGGGGTAGAAGCGCAGGCCGATCATGATCCACATGCCGATGCCCAGCAGGACCAGCGTCATCGGCGGGATTGGCTGCCCTCCGATCGAGAGCCAGCCAAGCGCCTCCCCGTTCCAGGTGCCGCCCCAGATAAAGTCCGAGACATTGGTGACCCTGTCGACCAGGCTTATCGATCCGTCTTGTGCTGCCACGTGGTGACCCCTCGCTTTGATTTTCTCCCGAAGACAGGGGTGCTAAAGGCCCTTTGCCGTGCTGCAAAGCCCCCTTGTTGCTTTTGTAACCGTTTCTTGGATGTGTGATCGCGCGCCAAATGCTGCCACTTGGTCTTGCCAAGCGACAAGCCCGGCCCTAAATAGCCCCTCGTCTTCCGACATTGGAAATCTGCCAGCCCCTCCCGGACATCGTCCGGGGCGGCGCGGAGACCTACCCGGAAGGCGAGTGAAATTATTCAGGCGAGCGAATAGGCAATGGCCGAAGAAACGACAAACGCACCAGCCAAGAAGAAGACCAGCCCGGGCGAATTCGTTCGCCAGGTGCGGTCGGAAACGTCCAAGGTTGTCTGGCCGACATGGCCCGAAACCGCACGCACCGCGATTTTCGTGGGCATCATGGTGGTGATCCTGTCGCTGTTCTTCCTGGCCGTCGATTCGCTGTTCGGCTGGGTCGTGCGCAAGCTGCTCGAGCTGATCTGACACGCTGGTTCAACGTTGCCCGGCCAAGCCCGGGACTGACGGATTTTTGAGGGAAAAGGGACGACAATGGCTGCCCGCTGGTACATCATCCACGCATATTCCGGTTTCGAGAACAAGGTACGCGACGCGATCCTTTCCGAAGCCGAACGCCTTGGCCTGTCCGAAGGTGTCGAAGAGGTCGAAGTGCCGACCGAAACCGTGACCGAGATCAAGCGCGGCAAGAAGGTTCAGGTCGAACGCAAGTTCATGCCCGGCTACGTGCTGGCCAAGCTCAACATGACCGATGACGTGTACCACCTCGTAAAGAACACGCCCAAGGTCACCGGCTTCCTCGGCGCAGGCAACAAGCCGCAGGCGATTTCCGAGAAAGAGGCCGCGCGCTATTTCGGCGGTGTCGAAGAAGCCAAGTCCGCACCCAAGAAGGACATCCACGTCGATTACGAAATCGGCGACCAGGTCAAGGTGCTCGAAGGCCCGTTTGCCAGCTTCAACGGCGAAGTCGAGGAACTCGATTTCGACAAGGCGAAGGTCAAGGTCAGCGTGTCGATCTTCGGCCGCGCAACCCCGGTGGAACTGGATTTCGATCAGGTCGAACTGGTCAAGTAAAGGCGCGCATTCGCGCCGCGATCATTTGTCGAGCACGCGTTCGGCGGGCGCCTCAAGGCGATAGCACAATCCCGTTTTGGCGTAGTCGAGCGTGACATCGGCTTGCAGCGCCGAACGCGGCTGACGATCAAGCACGATTGTACCAAAGCCGGTTTCCGCCGGCTCGTGAACTGCGGGCCCGTCGCTTTCGCGCCATTCGAGCACGAATTTGGCGTCACCGTCTTCACCCGTTGCCGACCAGCCGATGTGCACCGTTCCGCCTTCTTCCGAAAGCGCACCGTATTTTGCGGCATTGGTCGCCAGCTCGTGCAGCGCCATACCCAGCACCTGCGCTGCTTCGGCGCTGACCGCCACTGCATCGCCTGCAAGCTTGATGCGCGAACCCAGCAGGTCCTCGAAATGCGCGAGGTGCGAGCGCACCAGATCGTCCATCGGTATCTTGCGCCAGAACCGGTCGACAAGAATGTTTTGGGTCGCAGCTAGCGCAGAAATTCGCTGTTCGAGTGTCTTTACGAAGTGTTTCGGATCGCGAGATGCCGTCTGGCGGGCGATGACCTGTACGAGGCTGAGCAGATTCTTGGCGCGATGATTGACTTCGCGCACCAGCAGCTTCTCCCGTTCCTCGGCCTGCTTGCGCGCAGTTATGTCGTTGATCGATGCGAAAAAGGCATTGTCCGGCGCCTTGAAGAACTGCAGGCACACTTCGACATCGTAATGCGTGCCGTCCTTGCGCTGATGGACAGTCTCGAACGAAAGCTCGGGAACTTCGCCGCGCTGGAGAGGGATGACGAAATCGCGAAACTGTTCTTCGGTGTATTCGGGCTTCAGGTCCCACGGCGTGAGCACCTTGAGTTCCTGGAGTGTGTAGCCGAGATTCGTGCGCGCACCGCGATTAACCAGTTCGAAGCGGAAATTCTCGCCTGAAAAGACAAAGGCCTCGCTGACCGAGGCTTCGACGATCCGCCCGAGGCGCTCATTTGCCGAGACGGTCAACAAGCGGTCCAGCTCTGCGCCGGCTCGCCCGGCCAGAAGATCGATCGCAGCGCCGATCTCCACGCAGTCGGCGATCGGCTTGTCATCGAGGACAGCGATCAGCCCGATCACATCACCGGACGAATTCCGTAAAGGCGTTCCGACATAGGAATGCGCCCCCATGTCGACCAGCAGGCGATCCTGCGGGAACTTGGCCTGAATATCAGATGGGAACTGGCACGAACCCTGCGACAGGATGTTTTCACACGGCGAGCCCTTGAGCTCGTAGCTCAAATTGTCGCGCGGCTCGCCATCCCAAACCGAGACGGTAAGTGCACGGCTGGAATCCTGCGGATCGAGGCTGCTGACAAATACCCAGCGAATTCCGAATGACTGGGCCAGAAAGCGAGCCATCTCCGTGAAGAAAGCATCGCCCACGACTTTCGAGGTCGATGCCACGAGATCATGGACAAAGGCAGTCGACAAAGCGTCCCGATCAAATTTAATTTGATGTTCCAGCGACGTACTCCCTGCAGGCCGACTTGCCCCGCAGCGACTGACGGGACATGTAGCGGGCGATTCGAAATGCTAGGCTGAACAATATGACGAGGCAAAGCAATTTTGCGCGTTCAGATCGGTGTCCTCGCGTGCCTCAGCCAGCGCGATCAAACCCCGAACCAGCCGAGCTTGTCGGCGTAGGCGAGGCTCATCATGATCACGTCCACGCTGGCATGGGCGATGATGACCGCCCACAGATTGCCGCGTTGCAAGATGCGGACCCAGCCAAGCAGCAGGCCGACCGATCCGGTCACGATCATGCCGCCGACGCCCTGATAGGCGTGTGGCAGCCCGAACAGCACTGCCTGGACGACCAGCACAAGCCAGATCTTACCGCGCAATCCGCCAAGCCGCTCCAGCCGGTCCATCAGGAACCCGCGCCACAGCAATTCTTCACCGACACCGGCGGCAAGAATCGCCACGCCCACTATCCACAGCGCAAACAGCAGCGGGCTCTCGGTCACGAGGTCGAGCACGAAGCTGGCGTCGGGCGCGGGCAGTCCGATCGCTTCCACCAGCGCCCCTCCACCGATGAAGATGGCGATGGTGCCCACTGTTGCGACTGCCGCAAGCATCAAGGTGCGCCGCCAGTCTTCGGGCGCGGTCAGGTTCCATGCTTCGGCCACGCGGCCTTCGCGGCGCAGCCACAGCCAGCACACCAGCAGCGAGAGCGCCATGCTGAGCATGACGGTGGACGCAACAAGGGCGGAGCCGAACTCGGGCTCGCCGGTCTCGCCCGACATCACCTGCTCGATAATGCCTGGCAGGACGGGCAGGAGGCTGCCGGTGAGATAGACCACCACGACGGTGATGAACTGGGCAAGGAACAGCCACCACCCGATGCGCGCCTTGTGCTCCAGCGACGGAGGCACGGCCTCATGCCCAATTATGCTTGTCATGGAATTCCCCTGCGCGCGTCCCTGTCATGCCTTGTGCGCATAGGTACCGGCGAAAGCAAGACAGCGCGCCGCGCTTTCCAACACGGTGGTTCTGGCAGTATGAGCCCGCCACGAGCGAGGCAATTCCTCCACAAATCCGAAAGATTATCACCTGTTTATAGATGGATATGTCGACAGGCACACTTTCAAGTTTGTCGGTATCGAGGACCCACTCCCGCTCGCTTGCTATTTCGCCTGTTTGCGCCTATCTGCGCGCTTCCCAAGCGACAGTTTCGGGAATCCGTGCGGGAGGAGGGCGCAAGTCCTCCGCTGGACCGCTTAACATGAGCTTGCCGTTAGTTCGGCGGGCAACAGTGAGAAAAGGAGGCCATCATGGCCAAGAAGATCGAAGGTTATATCAACCTTCAGGTGCCTGCGGGCGCCGCCAACCCGTCACCCCCGATCGGCCCGGCACTGGGCCAACGCGGCGTGAACATCATGGAATTCTGCAAGGCTTTCAACGCCGCAACGCAGGACATGGAAAAGAACGCTCCGATTCCGACCAAGATCACGGTCTATGCCGATCGCAGCTTCACTTTCGAAACCAAGACCCCGCCTGCCAGCTTCCTGATCAAGAAGGCGATGAAGATCAAATCCGGCTCGAAAGAACCGGGCAAGGATATCATCGGCTCGATCAAGACAAGCCAGCTTGCCGAAATCGCCGAGACCAAGATGAAGGATCTCAACGCGAACGACATCGACCAGGCGACCAAGATCATCGCCGGTTCCGCCCGCTCGATGGGCATCGAAGTGGTGGAGGGCTGATTCCATGGCAAAACTGACAAAGAAGCAGAAGGCAGTTGCGCAGCTCGATAACGAGAAGCTGTACACTGTTGACGAAGCCATCACCGTGCTGCGTGAGCACAAGGCCAAGTTCGACGAGACTGTCGAAGTCGCGATGAACCTCGGCGTCGATCCGCGCCACGCTGACCAGATGGTCCGCGGCATGGTGTCGCTGCCTTCGGGCACCGGCAAGGACGTGAAGGTTGCTGTCTTCGCACGCGGCGATAACGCCGAAAAGGCAACTGCCGCCGGTGCCGACAAGGTCGGTGCCGAAGACCTGATGGAAGACATGCAGAACGGCAATCTCGATTATGACCGCGTGATCGCCACGCCGGACATGATGGGTGTTGTCGGCCGTCTCGGTAAGGTGCTTGGTCCCAAGGGCCTGATGCCGAACCCGAAGCTGGGCACTGTCACTCCCAACGTGGAACAGGCCGTGAAGGACGCCAAGGGCGGCCAAGTCGAATTCCGCGTGGAAAAGCAGGGCATCATCCACTCCGGCATCGGCAAGCTGTCGTTCAAGGATGCTGACCTGAAGGCCAACTTCAAGGCGCTGACCGACGCAATCGTCAAGGCCAAGCCGACCGGTGCCAAGGGCAAGTTCGTGAAGAAGGTCGCTTTGACCAGCACGATGGGTCCGGGCCTCAAGGTCGACCTCACGGAAATCGAGGGCGCGTAATATCAGCGCGAAGCGGTAGCGCCGAAACAGGCGCTGTCCTGCATCACCGAAACAACCGAAGGGGCCGGGGAAGCAATTCTCCGGCCTTCTTTGTTTTTATTCCTATTGGAAGCAGCTGCTTAGCCTGCGATCGCCGACGCGCTAGTCCTCTCGGTTACGCTTGGGAGCGAAATCGTATATTCTTCGGTCGGTGCACGATTCAAGAGGCGACCGAAAGGACATCCATTGACACCCACGACCAATCCAGAACTTTTCTGGCTCACGCTCACAATCATCCTGACCGGACTCTTGTGGCTCGTCTATATCACCCAAATCATCAGCAAGATTGGACCAATCGCTGCAGTTACCGAAGTGAATGGTGTCGAGCCCAGTGCGCAATGGAGCACGCGGGCGAAAAAGGCGCATGCCAATGCGGTGGAAAATCTTGTCATATTCGCGCCGCTAGTTTTGATTGTGCACGCCCTGGGTGCAGGCAGTGCGACGACTGCGGCGGCTGCAGCCGCTTATTTCGTTCTGCGCGTGATCCACGCAGCGGTTTACATTGCTGGGCTGCCCTATCTGCGGACCCTGGCCTTCGCCGGAGGGGTAGTCTGTCAGGCAATATTGGCGATTGCCCTTCTGGGTCACACCTGACGCCTTACCCGGAAAGCTGCTGACGGCTCCAAGCGAGCGTGTCAGATACCCCCGGGCGTGAAGTCATATCCCTCTTCGCCCAATGCCTCGCACAAGGTGTCGACTGCGCTTTGCAGGACTTCCTCGCTTGTGGACCGGATCACGAAATTGGCACCGATGCGGCCTTCGCGAAAGAAGGGATAGCTGCCGATCTGGCAGTCTTCATGCGCTTTCTCGATCTGGCGCAAAATGTCCGCCACCTCGCTTTCAGCGGTCCAGCAGCCGACCGTTTCGCTGAGAAGCGGAGCGCCGCCCTCGAGCGTTCCGGTCAATGCGTCGAGCATCTGCGCGGTGATGTGGGGTACGCCCGCCATCAGGAAAACATTGCCGTGACGGATACCGGGCGCGCCGGACATACGGTTGGGGATGAGATCGGCACCTTCGGGCACACGCGCCATGCGCAGCCGCGCCTCGGTCAGGCCGCCCGGCTTGTCAGCGTAATAATCGGCCAGGATAGCGCGTGCTTCGGGATGGACGACGACGTCCACACCAAGCGCCGCGGACACGGCATCAACGGTAATATCATCGTGCGTGGGGCCAATGCCGCCGGTCGTGAAGAGATAGTCATGTTCGCTGCGCAGCGCGTTCACTGCCGCGATAATGGCATCCATGTCGTCCGATACCACGCGAACCTCGCCCAGCCGGATACCCTGCACCTGCAGCCAGCGCGCGATCTGGGCGATGTTCTTATCCTGCGTGCGTCCCGACAGGATCTCGTCACCGATGATGACGAGTGCCGCGGTCCAGACCTTGTCCGTATTGCTCATCGCCGCAGTCTCATTCGGCAGCAATGGCCTGATGATCCGCCTCATCCGCGTCCCGATCGCCGGTTCGCGCATTCTCGGCGGGGTTCACGGCGTAGAAACGCAGCACGCCGTCGCGCACCGGGCGCTGGCGAAAATCGCGGACATCGGCGAGATAATCGTGCTTGAGCGACCATGGCCGCTCCGGCCCGACCTTGGGCATCAGGTGCTTGGCGCGCTGGAGATAGCCGGAGGAATAGTCCCACGGCTCGACCGTTTCTGGCTCATCCTCCGGCGCGAGTTCTGCGACCGCAACATTCGCGCCCGCCTTGGCCATGTCGTTGAGCACGTCGCATGCGTAGCGCGCATTGCTGTCGGCTCGCAGCGTCCAGCTGGCGTTGAGGTAGCCGAATACGAAGCTGAGATTCGGCAGATTGGAGAACATCGTGCCGCGGTAGAAATAATGGTCGGTGAAATCGACCGGCTCGCCGTCGCTGGTCACCTTGACCTTCCCAGCGAGCGTCAGGCGCAGCCCGGTAGCGGTCACAACGACATCGGCGGGCAAGTGATCGCCCGATTTCAGTTTCACCCCGTCAGCATCGAACCCTTCGATATGGTCGGTAACGATGTGCGCCTTGCCCTCGCGCATTGCCTTGTAAAGGTCGCCATCGGGGACGAGGCAAAGGCGCTGCTCCCACGGATTGTACGGCGGCTCGAAATGCTTGGGGTCGTAAAGATCGCCCAGCGACGTGCGCGCCATGCTGCGCAGCGTATCGGCCAGTTTCTGCGGATTGCGGCGCGACAGGGCGAAGATATAGGCGCGAAACAGAATGTTCTTGCGGCGTGTTAGCCAATACGCGACTTTCGGCGAAAACCAGCGACGGAAGCGGTGATCCCATTTGTCCTGGCGCGGCCCCTTGCCCATCCAGGTGGGTGTACGCTGCAGCATGGTGACGCTCTCGGCATCTTCGGCCATCGCCGGAACCAGCGTGATCGCGGTCGCGCCCGATCCGATGATGACAACCTTCTTGCCCGCATAATCGAGATCGTCCGGCCAGAATTGCGGATGAACTACCTGCCCGCCAAAGGCATCGAGCCCGGGAATCTGCGCATCGTGCGGATTGTCGTAATCGTAATAGCCGCTGCCGAAATAGAGCCAGCGTGCGGTGATCACGCTCGTCCCACCGTCCTTGGTGCGCGAGGTCACCGTCCAGCACGCTGCGGCGCTGTCCCAGTCAGCGCTCAGCACTTCGTGGCCGAAGCGCATGTTGGGGCGAATGCCGCGTTCATCGACCACGCGGTTAAGATATTCGAGGATCGCCGGGCCATCGGCAATCGCATCATCGTGCTTCCACGGTTCGAAGATGAAGCCGAGCGTGTGCATGTCGCTATCCGAACGCACGCCGGGATAGCGGAACAGGTCCCACGTCCCGCCAAGCTGGTCCCGCCGGTCGAGGATCGTGTAGCTGCGGTCCGGACACAGCATCTCCATATGCCCCGCCATCGATATGCCGGACAGGCCCGCGCCAATGATCAGGACGTCGGTTTCAGGCTGGCTTGTCTGCACATTCATTCTCTTGGACACCTAGTTGGGAGTCGAACCGGAAGCGGTGAACATAGACCGTGCAGGCGCATCGGCATAGTCGTTACTGACATCAGTGTTGGCATTGAGCGCAGCGCGGGCAGCCTGCACGGTGTTGGACAGCAAGCAGGCGATGGTCATCGGCCCCACTCCGCCCGGCACCGGAGTGACAGCCTTGGCGTGCTGCACTTCGTCGAACGCGATATCGCCGACCAGTTTCGTCTTGCCGTCCTCATCCTTCGTCCGCGTGATCCCGACGTCGATCAGAACCGCGCCATCCTTTACCCAATGACCGCGCACCAGTCGCGGAGCGCCAGCAGCGGCAACGATCACATCTGCCTGGCGACAGATTTCGGCCAGCCCTTCGGTATAGATATGGGTGACCGTGACAGTCGCCTCGGCATCGAGCAGCAGGTTTGCCACCGGCTTGCCGACGATGTTGGACTTGCCGATCACCACCACGTTCACGCCGGTCAGATCGTCGATCACCGTGCCGATCAGCTTCATGATGCCCAAAGGCGTGCAGGGAACGATGCCGCCGGTGCCCGTGGACAGGCGTCCGACATTGACCGGGTGGAAGCCGTCGACATCCTTTTCGGGCGCGATCGAGCGGAGTACCTGCCGCGCATCGATGTGGTCGGGCAATGGAACCTGGCACAGGATACCGTGCACTTCGGGATCGGCATTTAGTCGGGCGATGAGCGTGAGCAGCGCGTTCTGCGACGTGCTGGCAGGCAGACGATGCTCGCTCGACCTGATGCCGACAGCTTCGCAGGCGGCCATCTTGCGGCGGACATAGACCTCGCTCGCCGGATCGTCGCCCACGAGGATAACGGTCAGCCCCGGCGCCGGATGGCCTTCCGCCACCAGTGCTTCGACTTCAGCCTTGGTCTTCTTGTCCAGTTCGCGCGCGATGGCGCGGCCGTCGATAATATCCGCCATTATGCGAGAATCCTGTCGCGCTTCAGTACTTGCTGCCCGTGGCTATAGGCACGCTCGCGCCGCATTCCCACCCCGCTCGCGCCCTTTTGCTTGCCTAGTGCAGGCCTGGTGCGGCAGGTTGCACGCATGATCAGGAACCTGCTGCTGTTTTTCGTCGCCTTGATGGCAATCTGGACACCTGCTGCCGCGCAGGAGCCGGACGACGCGCACCCCCTGCAAGGCACATGGGCGTTGCAGATCGATGACGCATCGGTGTTTGTCTTCCTGCTCGAACGCAATGATCGTGGCAATTGGCGCGGTGCGTGGCTGCGACCGGAGCGTTTTCGCGGCAACGGCGTGGTGTTTTCGCATTTTCGCGGATCGGAAGTCGTCAGGACTGTTGATTATACGATGCACGAAGATGCGCTGGAACTGCGCTTTGCGCCGACGAGCGAGGAAGGCTCGACCGATGTCCTGCACTTTCGCGCCACCGGCACCAACCAGGCCGAACTGACCTATACCGGCACCGATCTCGCCCCGTTTCCGCTGGTGCGCGTTGTCAGGGGTACCCCGCTTGGTCCCTTCGAGGACAACCGCATCTACGACCGTGACAATGCAGTGGTGGAAGCCGACTACGATCCGGCAGATGAACCCGCCTTGCGACAAGTGGTCGAAGAGGTCGAAGTTGCCGAAGAAGCGCCTGCCCCGCAGGAGCCTGCCCCACAGTCGCGTATCGACGACGATTTTCTCGATGGCTTAGACGATCTGGCGCCAGCGCCCGGCGCGGCGCCGAAGCGCGAGCAGGACGACGCGTCTGAAGCTGATGAGCCAGTAACCACCATTGCGCGCGCTTGCACCGACCTCGATCCGGACGCGCTGCCCGATGCCGAGGAACTCGATGCCCTGTGGGGCGACGACTACGAAGCAATCGGGAGCGGACTGGATATCCGCGAATACCGCATGGACAACGGCGATATCGCGCGCGTGACAATGCTTGGCGAGCGGATTTATCTCAATGCGTGCGGTTCGGCTGACTGAAGGTTTGGCCATGGGCGCTAAAGTTGATCTCAAGAAGGCCGAAAAAGCCTATTTCACCGCCGCCAAGAATGATTTCGCCGAGCAAGAGTTTCGCGCGTTCAATTATTTGATGGTTGATGGGCAAGGATCGCCGGGGGATTCGCCCGAATACCAGGCCGCACTCCAGGCGCTCTATCCGCTCGCTTATGCCACCAAGTTTCTCAGCAAGCAGACATTGGGTTGTGATTATGTCGTCCCGCCGCTCGAAGGATTGTGGTGGGCGGACGATATGAGCGCCTTCATCGAACAGGGGCGGCGTGGCGAATGGAAATGGACACTGATGCTCATGCTGCCCGATTGGGTCGAACCGTCGCATGTTGAGAAAGCGCGCGCGAAGAAGCCCCAACATGACCTGTCGCGAGTGCGTTTCGCCTCACTTGAAGAAGGCTTGTGCCTCTCCAAGCTTCATCACGGCGCCTTCGCCGATGAAGCACCAGTGTTGCGGCAACTCCACAACGAATTGATCCCGCAGGGCCCTTACGCCTTCAATGGGCACCATCACGAGATTTACCTGAGCGACCCGCGCCGGACGCCACCGGAAAAATTGCGTACCATCCTGCGCCAACCGGTTGCGCGCATTCCTTAAAGCTGTGCTGGCCCAAAGGTGCGCTTGCCTTCGTTACTGCAGGGCTTCAGGGGTAGCGAATGAAATTGAAATCGCTTCTGTTTGCCTCTGCCTGTCTCGCCACCGCCTTGCCAGCCCATGCACAGGATGAGGTGGATATTGAGGAGCAGGAGGCGATCATCGTTCTGGGCGAAGGCCTGCCCGATACGCCCGCAGCACCGGCCTACTCGACTGTCGAGATCGACAGGGAGCAGATCAATGCGACCGGATCTGGACGGCTCGACGACGTGCTGCTGAACGTCGCGGGCTTCCAGCAGTTTCGCCGTGCGGACAGCCGTTCTTCCAATCCGACATCGCAGGGTGTGACTTTGCGGGCGCTCGGCGGGAATGCGACCACGCGGGCATTGGTAACACTCGACGGCGTCCCTCTGACCGATCCGTTCTTCGGCTACGTCCCGTTCAATGCAGTCGCGCCGGAGCGACTGGGGAGTATCCGCGTAACGCGCGGCGGCGGGACCGGACCGTTTGGCGCTGGCGCACTGGCTGGCACGATTGCGCTCGACAGCGCCGATGCAGCGACGTTGGGGCTGTTCTCTGGTCAGGCGCTGGTCAATGATCGCGGCGAAACGCAGTTGTCCGCGACAGTCGCGCCCGAAGTTGGCGAAGGCTACGCGGTGGTAAGCGGACGCTGGGACAGGGGGCAGGGGTTCTTCACCGCGCCCAAGGACCAGCGCGTGCCCGCCAGCGCAAGGGCGCGGTTCGACAGCTGGTCGGTGAGCGGCCGGCTGGTGCAGCCGCTTGGTGATGCGCTGGAACTGCAATTGCGCGCACTCGCCTATGACGATGCGCGGACGCTGCGTTTCGATGGGCAGGACAGCACCAACGAAGGGCAGGATTTGAGCGCGCGGATCGTCAGTCGCGGCCCGTGGCAGGTCGATGTGCTGGGCTATGCACAGTGGCGCAATTTCACAAATATTGTCATATCTTCCAACAGCTTCAATCCGGTGCTCGACCAACGCGATACGCCCTCCACCGGGTTGGGAGGCAAGATCGAAGTGCGTCCCCCCGTCGGCGAATTGCATACCGTGCGCCTCGGCGTGGATTACCGCCGCTCTGACGGAAATCTGGAAGAGGTGAACGCCTTTTCGGGTCCGCGTTTTGCTGGCGGTGTCAACACCATGCTGGGGTTTTTCGCTGAAGACGATGTGCAGCTTGGGGACCTGCTGCTCACAGGCGGTGTGCGGGTCGATCGTTCGACCATAAGCGACGGCTATTTCGAGACCGTTGCCGCCGGGCGGACCGAATTTGCCGATCGCGCCGACTGGTATTTCTCGTGGCGAGCGGGCGCGTTGTTCGAAGCGAGCGACGTGCTGCGCCTGCGGGCGGCGGCCTATACCGGACTGCGCCAGCCAACGCTGAACGAGCTTTACCGCCCGTTCCAGATATTCCCCGTCACCTTTCTCGCCAATGCCGAACTGGAGCTGGAGCGGCTTGAGGGATACGAAGTGGGCCTCGACTGGTTGCCGGTGCCGGGTGCGAAACTGTCGCTTACGGCATTCGACAACAAGGTCGAAAACGCGGTCGCCAATGTCACGATCGGGACCAATCTGAACCAGCGCCGCAATCTCGATGCGATCGAGGCACGCGGCATCGAGGCATCGGCGCGCTATGAGGCAGGTACGTTCAGCGTGCTTGGATCGCTCGCCCTGACCGATGCCGAAGTGCGCGGCAGTGATTTCGCCGAACCGCTCGACGGCTTGCGACCCGCGCAGACTCCCGAACTGGCCGCCAGCCTGACCATGAGTTGGCGTCCATCCGAAGGCGCGCTGTTCGCCGCGACCCTGCGCCATGTCGGCGAGCAGTTCGAGGACGACCGTGAAACCGATATCCTGCCTGCCGCCACGACGGTGGACCTGTTTGCGCAGTATCCGCTGTTGGAAGGTCTCTCTGTCGTGGGGCGCGTGGAAAACCTGCTCGACGAGGAAATCGTCACGCTCAATCGTGGAGGCACGATGGACCTTGGCGTGCCGCAGACTTTCTGGATCGGGCTGCGTTACGGGTTCTGAGCCTGTCGAACCTTACATCTTCTTGGCACAGTCGATGCAAAGCGCTGCCTCGGGCCGTGCATCGAGGCGTCCGTCCGAGATTTCTCCGCCGCATTGCACGCAGTAACCATATTCGCCGGCTGCAATGCGGTCGAGCGCGCGCTTGGTCGAGGCGATTTCGCGGGTGACGAGGAGGGCCTGCCCTTCCAGGCTGTCGTCATCTTCCATCTGCACCGCTCGTTCGCTCGAATCAGGATCGTGCGGTTCGTCCAGATCGCGCTCGATGCGTTTCAGGCGCGCTTCAAGCTCGGTCAGGCTCTTTTCGAGAGTTGCCTTGTAGGGTGCGGTATCGTCCATCGCCTTGCCTTTCCCGTTCGGTGAATTTTCCTTCCAATTAATTCTAGCAGCGATCAGTCCGGCAGTGTTTGATGCAGGACAAACCCGCAACCACTTCTACAATCACCTGTCGGCAAAGACGGTTTCGTACTTCAATCCCTGCCATCCGGCGAGATTGGCGAGTTCGGTTTCGACCGTGTCGGCCATCAGGTAGGATCGGCTTTCGTCTATGCGCAATACAAGCGTCTCGCGTTCCCTGCGCAGCGCGCTGCCCGATAGCGAAATCCGGGTTCCAGCACCGAGTTTGCGGCACAGTCTGGCTGCAAGTCCCCATGCAGAGGCGCGGTGCAATTGCTCTTCACTGGCCAGTTGAAGAAGGTTTTCGACCACTTTCGGCTGTCCGCAACTGGCGCGCAGGGCCTGCGCCATCATTGCCCGCCCCGTGTGATCAAGCCCGACCCAGCGCTTTTCGAGCGCCCAGTCGGTTGCATGCTTCAACCGCATGTTGGGTTCGATACGGGCGGCAGCCTGGATCAGCATTATGGCCGCGAGACGAATTCGCTCGCTCCCCCGGTTGCGCCCTTCCACCGCGTCTGCAGTCCAAGCTGCTGTCAGCGTGGCGTTGGTGATGTCTGCGCCGCGCGGCGTGGCGAAATGGGTGACGGCGGTCAGCAGCGGGTCCTGATCGCGCGCAATGTCCTTCAGCCGATCGAAAAGCAGCCCCTCGCGAATGCCCCAGGCCGAGATTACCAGCGAGTCCGGCGCAAATTGTTGCAGCATCACGCGCAGCATGGCGGCGGCATCGGGCAGGCCCGCCGCGCGACTGGTCGTGATGCCCGAGATCGAGGAAAGCTTGTCCGGGTCTGCTTTCTCGAGCTTGCGGGCAACTTTCTCGGCCTGCTCCGGTGTGAGACAATAGGCCTGCGGATCGGTGAGCGGGTACTTCGCCTTGTGCATGGCGAAGCTTGCCAGTGCGCGCCATGTGCCCCCGACGAGGTACAATGGACCGCTCTGCTTCTTCGCCCAGGCGGCCTTGGCAAGTTCCTGCTTTACTGCCTTAGGAAACCCGTTCGCTCCGTTGTCGCGCAGCGCGGGCAAGCGCAACGTGCCGAGGGGAAGGCTGACACCGTCATGGCATCCCGCATCCTCGATCGCGACCAGTTCCAGACTGCCGCCGCCGAGATCGGCGACGATACCCCTGGCGCCGGGAAACGCGCCGATGACGCCGAAGGCCGAAATCCGCGCTTCCTCCTCGCCGCTGAGCACGCGCGGGTCCAGCCCGAGGTCGCGTACCTTATCGATGAATTCCGCGCCGTTTCCTGCATCACGCGCGGCAGCGGTGGCTACGGTGGCGACATCGCGTACACCAAGATCGTCGATTATCGCGGCAAAGCGGACCAGACCATCGAGTGCCAGCTTCTCGGCTTCGGGCGGAATTTCGCCGGTTGCAGCAAGATCGCGGCCCAGCCGTGCGGTGACCTTTTCGTTGAGCCAGACATTGGGGGCGCGTTGCGGGCCCGAATAGACCACCAGCCGCACCGTGTTCGATCCGATATCGATGACCGCCCGATCAGGCTCTTCGATCTTCAGGCTGCTCCGCTTCGCAGGTCGCGGCGATGGCATGATCGTCACGGTGTTGGCTTGCGCAAGGTGAGCTTGGGCACGCCGCTATCCTTGAGCGCTTCGCCGCGCCCGCTGAGCGATGGATTGGTCATGAAGTATTCGTGGCAGTTGAAACCGTGGCGCTCAAGGGAGCTATCCCCGCCGACGCGCTCGTAATCCCCCGTTTCTCCATCGAGCAGCCAGCTTTGCTGCACATCGATCAGGTTGGCGAGCAGCACCTGGTCGAGCACCTGGTCGTGGACGGTCCTGTTGGTGATCGGCACCAGCGTTTCCACGCGGCGATGCAGATTACGCTCCATCAGGTCGGCGCTGGAGATATAGACCTTGGCCTTGTCGTTCGGCATCGCCTCGCCATTGCCGAAGGCGTAAATCCGGCTGTGTTCAAGGAAACGGCCGATAATCGATTTGACGGTGATGTTGTCCGACAGGCCGGGAACGCCGGGCCGCAGGCAGCAGATGCCGCGCACAACCAGCATGATTTCGACGCCCGCCTGGCTTGCCTCATAGAGCTTGTCGATAATGCCCTTTTCGGTGATCGAATTCATCTTCGCCCAGATCGTGGCAGGCTTGCCCTCCCGCGCCAGCGCAATCTCGTGATCGATATCGGAGATGATCCGGTCATACAGCGAGAGCGGGCTGATCGCGAGATGCTCCATTTCCTGCGGCTCGACATAACCGGTCACGAAATTGAAAAGCTTGGCAGCATCGCGGCCCAGTGCCGGATCGGCGGTGAAATAACTCAGGTCGGTGTAAACCTTGGCGGTGACCGGGTGATAATTGCCGGTGCCGAAATGGCAGTAGGTGCGAAAGCCGCCATCCTCCTCGCGCACGACCATGCTGATCTTGGCGTGGGTTTTCATGTCGATGAAGCCGTAGATGACTTGCACCCCGGCCCGTTCCAGCTCGCCCGCCCATTTGAGGTTCTGTTCCTCGTCGAAGCGCGCCTTCAGCTCGACCACGGCAGTCACCGATTTGCCCGACTCGGCGGCTTCGATCAGGGCGTTGATGACCGTGGGCTGGTTGCCTGCACGATAAAGCGCCTGCTTGATCGAGACGACTTTCGGGTCTGCCGCTGCCTGTCGCAGGAAATCGACCACCACTTCGAAACTTTCGTAGGGGTGGTGGATGATGATGTCCTTGCCGCCGATCGCCGCAAAGGCATCGCCATCATGTTCGAGCACCCGCTCCGGATAGCGGGGATGGTAAGGCGTGAACTTGAGGTCGGGCCGGTCTTCGCTCACCACTTCGTCCAACCCTGATATGCCGAGCATTCCATCGGTCGTGGTGACCAGCGCCTGGCTCAGCCCCAGCTTGTCGCGCAGCAATTCCTCGGCTTCCGGGTCGAAGCTTTCGTCGATCTCGAGCATGATGACCTGCCCGCGCCGCCGCCGCTGGATGGCGCTGCGGAACAGGCGGACGAGGTCTTCGGCCTCTTCCTCGATCTCGATATCGCTGTCGCGCAGCACACGGAAAACGCCGTCCCCCTGCACGGTGAAGCCGGGGAAGATCAGCTTGCCATAGCGACACACCAGCCGCTCGATTGCGACATAGATTGCGTCATCGCCGGTCACTTCAGAAGGGATGCGCACGAACCGCGGCAGTGCGCCGGGGATCAGGACCATTTCAATGAGTTGGCTGCCATCGCGCGTGCGGGCAAGATTGAACAGCGCGCCAATCCCGCCATTAGCGACGAAGGGGAAGGGATGCGCCGGATCGAGCGCCTGCGGCGTGATCACCGGCATGATGTGAGCGATGAAATATTGCCGCAGCCACGCTTCCGCTTCGTCTCCGATCCGGTCTTCGCCTGCGAGGTGGATGCCTTCCTCCTCGAGCAATGGATGGAGCCGGGCAAGCGCTTCCTGCTGCTTCGCCTCCAACTCGCGCACGCGCGCGGTCACTGCGGCGATCTGCTGGCGCGGCGTGCGGCCATCTATGCTGGTTTCGGTAATGTCGCTGCGCACCTGCCCGGCCAGGCCGGCGACGCGGATCATCATGAATTCATCGAGATTGCTGCCCGAAATCGACAGGAAGCGCAGCCGTTCGAGCAGCGGGTAGGCGGTGTTGTTGGCCTCTTCCAACACTCGGTCGTTGAAGGCGAGCCATGACAATTCGCGGTTGAAATAGCGTTCCTCGGCAGAAAGCGCGTCCGCTCCTGAACCGTCGTTCGCAGCTTGGAGTGCGGCGGGGTCGGGATTGCTGGCCATGTCTGCCTATTTGCCCCCTCGGGCGCTGCTCCGCAAGCGATCCGCGGCGCGGGACATGGTCAGTGCCAATTTTCCGCAAGGTCGCTGGCGTTGGCGATATTGGTGATTCCGCGCTTGCCGTCTGCCCGGCCCAGCTGGACGATCACGTCGATCACGCTGGCTGCATAGGCGATGGTATCGCTGCGGGTCAGCCCGATGCCGGTCTGCATGACCATCAGGCTCAATTGCTCCAATGCGCCGCGCAGCGAATTGGCGTGGATCGTCGAAAAACTGCCTGGATGGCCGGTGTTGATGGCGCGCAGGAACGACACGCTTTCCGCACCGCGCAATTCGCCGAGCACAATGCGGTCGGGCCGCAGCCGCAGAGCTGATTGGAGCAATTCATTCGCGGTGACCTTGGCCTCACCCAGCTCGCCCTTGACCGCCACGAGGCCAACGCCATTGGCGCCGGGTAATTTGAGCTCGGGCGTATCTTCCACCAGCACGACGCGCTCGTGGCGCGGGATTTCGCCCAGCATGGCGTTGAGGAAGGTCGTCTTGCCGGTGCTGGTGCCGCCCGAAATCAGGATAGTCTTGCGCGCCTTGATGGCACCGCGCAGAAATTCGATCGGCTGTTGCACCGGATCGGGCAGGTCGTCTTCCTCTGCCTGCGAAAGCGGGCCGGTATCATAGGCGTCGAGCGGAAGGTCGAGCCGGCGATGGCGGCGGATCGCCATGGCCCAGTGCTTGCGCGTGGCGGGCGGACCGCAGAACTGGATACGCGCTCCATCGGGCAAGGTCGCGCCGAGCAACGGATGCTCGCGGTTGATGCCCTGGTGGCTAACCCGCGCAACCTGTTCGGCAAGCCGCTGCACGAGCTTGTCGTCAATCGCATCCAGTTCGACGCGCTGCATTCCGCCGCCGGGATGGGCAGCATCCTCAATCCACATCTCGCCCGGCTGGTTGACGAGGATTTCGGTGACCGTATCGCGCTCCAGCCATTCGCGGAACGGCGCAAGATAGGCGTCGAGATACACCGAACCGCCCGAAACGCGCGGCGGCCCATCCTTCGCCTTGTCAGCCTCTTCGCCGGGCAATTGGTGGATCTCGGCACTCATGACGCTTCAGCGTGCCCGTGGTGCCTGTGCAAAGTCGAGATCGCGCGCGGTGTAAACGCGGATCGGTTCACCCATGCGTACGCGCACGGTTGGTGAACGCTGGCCGTCCTGCTGCAAGGCCGTGTTGGCTGCGCTCTGTCCGCCGCCGAGGATGACCGATGCACCGCCACTCGCCACGGTCGTCAGACCGCCGATGACCGACAGCAACATGGCCGAACCGAAGCGGCTGAAGAAATGCGTGTCGACATCGCCCGCGATGCCAGCAGTGCCATCGAAGCTGGTGGCCGGGCTTTGCAACTGGACAGTCACGCCGTCGGGCCGGATGACCCGCTGCCAGATGACATAGGCGCGGCGCTGCCCTGCCTGCAGGCCCGACTGGTACTGGCCGACGAGGCGGCTGGAGCGCGGGATGAGCACGCGGCTGCCATCGAAGCTGCGCACGTCCTGGCTTACCACGGCGCGCACGAATCCGGGCACATCGGTGTTGATCGCGGTTTCGAGGATGGCGGGAATCATCGTCCCCTGCGTCACGGTCGTGGCCGGATCGATGTCCTGCCGCGCGACAGCCGTGCCGCCACCAACTCCGCCAATGCGTGCAGCGAAATCACCCGCAGGGCCTGCGCCGGGGACGACCGCGTTTGCGGGGCCGTTTGCTGCGGCGGCTTCGGCAGCAGCAGCATTGGCTGCGGCGGAAGACGGTGCAACTCCGCCGTCGAAGACAAGCGTGGGGGAGGAATAGGGATTGAGGCTTGGCGCGCTGCCAAGGTCCGTACCCGGCACCCGCGCCAGTACCGGAGCAGGGGCGGGGTCAGCCTGCGGGATTACGCCCACGGCATTGGCAGCGGTGGCACCATCGGCGCTGGCTTCACCGACCGGCACAACACTTTCGGGCGGTGGGGCCGGCTGCGCTGCATTGTCTCGGGCAGCTTCGGCTTCGTTCACCTTGCTGGCATTAAGGCCCCACAACGTCGCAGCGCCGAGCAGCGCGACGAAGCCTATACCGGCTGCAAGCCCGAGCGCGTCTGACTTGCCCTTGCGGTTTGCTACCGCCGGATAGGACGTGCGGCTGGCCAGGTCGATGACCTCGGTCGTCTCGCTGTCGCGCGGGTCGGCATCATTGGCGACGCCGCTGTTCTTCTCCGGAAGGCGCATGGCAAGTTTCATGGCTTAAGCTCCGTTCAATTGCGTTCGGCTTCGGGGCGTGCCGTGCCGTCAGCCAGATAGGCTCCGGCATCGCCCTGATTGGTCAACATGGCGACATCATCACCCGAGCGCAGGATAATCTCGCCCGGTACGAGGTCGAGCACGATCGTGTCGCCGCGCACGGCGAAGTTTACCGGGCCTTCGTTGCCCTCGTGATCCTTGAGCAGGATGGCCGGCATGGCCTGCCCGCTTGGCCATTGCAGGAAAGTTGCCTCGCCATTGTCGTAGACCTCGGCAGGCAACAGGCTCTGGACGCCCGTTCCCGCCCACGCGAAGTTAAGCTGCGCGGGATCGAGTATGGCATAATCATCGTTCGCGGCCGCCATTTCCAGCGCATTTGCAGTGACCGCCGGAGGTCGGGATGCCAGTTGCGTATCTTCTGCAGGCTGCAATTCCTCGGGATAGGTGAAAGTCAGCATGTAAAGCGGTGTGCGCGCGGCGGGGTTGGCAACAAGGTCGAACAAGTAGGTGTTGCGATTGGTCACCACGGTCATGTTGGTCGTGGCGCGTGGGGCGAGCGGCTTCACGAACAGCAAGTTCGCGCGGCGATTGGGCGTAACCTGCCAGGCTTGCGAGTCTCCGACAGCGACGTTCTCGATCGACTCGTCGTCACCGAAACGGATCGTGGTCTGGACATTGGTCTTGCCTTCAATCCGCACCACTTCGGTAGGATCGTAAAGCCGTTCGATCATGCGCGGATCGCTTTGCGCGAGTGCCGGGGTCGCCATAAGCGAGCTTGCGAGAAGCACTGCCAGAAGGCCGGTGCGGATCATTGCATTTTCTCCGTGGAGCGGATGGGCGCGGATTTGAAGCGGCTGCCAATGCCGCGAGCGCGAGAAGGGGTGGAGTCGGGGGTAGCAGACACTGGATTGCCGCTACCGCCCACGATGCGTGTTTCGCGCGTGTGGATCGCGCCGCTGTCATTCGCTGCCAGCGGTGTTGCCGAAGCCACGCGGATATCGCGTGATGGTGGCGGGGCAGACTGTGCGGCGCGATCATTCGCGGTGGTGGTGGTGAGTGCCGATGGCGGCGCGGCACGCATTGCCGCAGGCGCGGCAGCCGCCGCAGCGAGCGCAAAATCGCGCTCGTCACCCTTGCTGCCACCAGCAAGGCCGAAAACTGTCCATCCCGATACCATGGTGCCCATCACCTTTAGAATCATGAACATGAGCGCGAGATGGACAGCGCCGATCATGAAAAACGCCATCGCGGGACGCACGTCGATTTCGCCGGGGCTGGCCGCAAGGCTCGAGAGGACCGGAATTGCCAATTCCAGCATCAGCGAACCTCCCAGAACGGCAAACAGCGGGGTCATGGCCATCATCACCACGCCTTTCAGCCAGCCGACAAACAGCCCGCGCGTGCCATCGAACAGCGCGAGCAGGATGAAGATCGGGCCGATGCCCATCAAAATGGCAAGCGCGATCTTGGTCGTCGCCAGCACGCCGACCGTACCCAGTAGCAACATCGTCCCGCCCGACCAGAGCAAGCCCGGAGGAGAGAAGATCGACGTGTTCGCGTCCATCGCGCCGTCGCCTGACGCCTGCATCAGCGACAGCATGACGGCATCGAGCTTGTCCGCGAAAATCGTGGTAGCAGACCCGTTTGTGCCCATCAGCCCGGTGGCAATCGAATCCGGGCCCAGGACGGCGAGATTCCAGAATACGCTCTGGAACACGAACCAGCTTGTGGCGAAAGTGACGACAGCGACCAGCGTAATCATCTTGGGCGTCAGCGTTGCCAGGCCGATCCGGGTTCGTCCTGTCATCAGCGCGAAGCCGAGCAAGGCGACGAAAATCGTGAGTATGATGGTCAGCGTAGGGCCAAGGAAACCACCCTCGGTGAACAGCCGGTTGAACGCGGCTTCAGCCATGGCATTGGCCGCGCAATCGACGCCGCGCAGCGAAGCACCGATGCCCGCGCCGACAGATTCCATCTGTCGCTGGCATTCGATCCCGACGCTGGCGACGGTGCTGCTCACTCGGCGGCCTCCTGCGCGAGATTGCGGTCGTCCACCTCTTCACCGGTCGGTCCCGGCCAGGGGCGATTGGTAAGCGCGGGATACCATTGCGAAGGATCGTCTCCGACGGCTTCGCGCAGCAGGTCGAGCCGCCGCACGCTGCTTTCGCGACCCGACAGAACTGTCAGCACTTCGGGAGCACCCGACAGGTCGAGCCGCACGACTACGCTGGCATCGGGCTGGCGCACCAGGAAACAGCGACTGTGCGCTGGCAGGGTGCGGATTAGCGCGAATTCGTGCTCGGTCAGACCGAAACCATCGCAATAATCTTCGGGCCGCGCGCGGGCGTTGGGCATGAAGATCATCGTGGCGGTCTGTTCGACCAGCGCGGCGGAGATCTTGCTGTCGAGCGCATCGCGCGCGCTCTGGGTAGCAAAGCCGATCAGGGCATTGCGCTTCCGCAGCGTCTTGAGCCAGTCGCGGATGCGCGCGGCAAAGACCTCGTCGTCGAGTGCCTTCCAGCCCTCGTCGATCAGGATCATCGTCGGCTCACCATCCAGCCGTTCCTCGATACGATGGAACAAGTACATCATGACAGGGGTGCGCAGCTTGGGGTTTTCCAGCAGCGCAGTCATGTCGAAGCCCATCACGCGGGTCGAAAGGTCTAGCCTGTCCTCGGCATTATCGAACAGCCAGCCATGCTCGCCGCTTTCGATCCAGGCCGACAGGCGATCACCTAGGTCGCCCGGCTGCGGACGGCGGCTGCCCGAAACCAGCTCCTTGAAGTGGCGCAACCGGCGCAGCGAGCTGTCATTGGCATAGGCTGCATCGACCGCGGTGCTGATCGTCGCAAGCTCTTCGGGCCCTTCGGCCTTTAGCAGCACGCCCAGCCAATCGCGCAGGAACGCGCGGTTGACGGGCGTATCAGGCAGCGCGAGCGGGTTGAAACCGGTCGGCTCGCCCGAACGGATGCGGTCGTAGCTGCCGCCGATGCCGCGAATGAAAAGCTCTGCACCGCGATCCTTGTCGAACAGCACGGTACGCGGGCTGAACTTCTGCGCCTGTGCGGCGAGGAAATTCATGACCACTGTCTTGCCGGATCCCGACGGCCCGATGACCGAAAAATTCCCCAAGTCGCCATGATGGAAATTGAAGAAGAACGGTGTGGAGCTGGTGGTCTGCAACAGCGTGACCGCTTCGCCCCAGTGGTTGCCGTCAGCCTGCCCCAGCGCGAAACCGTGGAGACTGCCGAAGCTTGCCATATTGGCAGTCGAGATCATCGCCCGGCGGACGAGGAAATGCTCGTTACCGGGGAACTGGCCCCAGAATGCCGGCTCCAGATTGGTGTCCTCGCGCACCGTGATCGCGCCAGTGTCGGCAAGGCTTGCCGCGACCGAAGCGGTGGCATCGTCGAGCCGTTCGAGACTGCGTTCGCGCACCAGAACCGATAAGTGGTGATCGCCGAATCCGACCGAACCTGCACCCAGTTCGTCCCGCGCCGCCAGCATGTCTGCGCGTTCAGCCTGCGCATCTTCGTCGGCGCTCTTCAATCGTCGGATGGCGAGATCGATCCGCTCGCGCGCGCTCTGGCGTTCTTGCGGTGCGAAGCTCTCGCTCACCACCATTTCATACGGCAGGCGCAACATGGAATCGAGCAGCCCTGCGCTGGTCGCCTCGGGATAGTCCTTGAGGCTGAGCATAGAGGCGAAATCAGCGCCACTCGAACCGCGCAGTTCCATCGCGTCTATCCCGAAACTGGCGCGGCGATAGGGAATCATCCGGCCGATGTCGGTTTCCATGTCGGGGCGGCGCACCGGACGCATTTCCCCGTTGTAAAGCGCGGACAGCAGTTCGAGCAGCTCATTATTCGCCTGTCCCGACGGTCCGGCGTAATCGCCCAGCGGCTGCGCGCCATAGTCACCAAGGCTCGCGGCGAGCGCCTGCATGGCAGCGCGCAGGGTGCGCAGGTCTCGCGGATCGATGTCTTCGGCTTCGGCTGCGCGGCCCTTGAAGAACTTGCCGGCGCGTTCGACAAAACCCGCCTTGCCGCGCGCGGGACGGCGCACGAGTGTGATGAACTGGTCGTTCACGAACAGCGATCCGGACGAGAGTTTGTCGCGCCAGCGGCGGTCGATATGCGCTGACAGCGGATCTTCGAATCTCGCTTCCAGTTCTACCGCCACACGGCGGCGGATGACGTGGTGATACATCACGAAGCGCGCGTCGAGATTCGAACGCAGCATCACCTCGCGCGTGGCCGCATGGGCGTTGAGCGCGTCGGTATCCTCTGTCTCGAACAGCAGGCCGGGCACTTGCAGCGCGCTCATCAACGAGCCGTCGCGCAGCAGCATCACGCCTTCGTCGACCAGCCGCGCATAAGGCAGCCGATCGCCCGCATGCGCCTCCTTGGCGCTCCATCCAGCGGCACCAAGCCACTTGGTGTTCATGCGATTCTCCTTGCCATAGCTACGTCGCGATGGCCTGTTTGGATGCACCTGTTACGCGGCGTAGGAATTGCATCCCCAACGCTTGTAATTCTTCACGCGCGGGCACTTGCTGACCTTCGTGATCCAGAGGTCAAAGAACCGAGGCTCGCGCAAACACGCAAAATAGCCGAACGCGTGCATGATGATCGGGATGGGTACGATCCAGAAGCTGTTCAGAATGAGAAAAGCCTCCGTCGTCACCAGCGCATTGATCACGAAATAATTATACGTCACGCCCGCAAACATCTGCGGGCGGGTAAGCGCGCGATGGACGGGGTGACGGGTCATCTGCATCGATCCAGCCCTATCCGACCGCTGCCGCGCCCTGGATGCCCGCCACGATGGAGGCAGCGCCGAAGATGATGAAAACGCCGATGATTACTGTTGCGCCAAAGCGCCAGTTGACCCGGCCGGTCAGCATCATGAAACCCACAGCCGCCACCGCCATGACTGCCACCGTCGTCGCCACCGTACCGAGCAAGGTATCGCGCATCCAGCCGAACGCGTTGTTGATCGGGCCGGAGCCGGCGGGATCCTGAGCGAAAGCGGCAGAAGGGAGCAGCAACGTCAAAAACGCGGCAAGACGGGCAAAAATGTGCATTGTTATTCAGGACTCCGGGAATGGTCTGCAAGCCTGCCCATGATGGACGAAACATAGACTTGTGTTTCACGAATGGGTGGAATGCCGCCTGAACGGATAACCCGTCCGGGACCAGCATTGTAGGCAGCAAGCGCGCGCTCAAGATCGCCGTCGAAACGATCGAGCTGTTCGCGCAGGTAACGTGCGCCGCCTTCAAGATTGGCGATCGGATCATCCGGATCGACGCCCAAATCGCGGGCGGTACCGGGCATCAGTTGAGCCAGCCCGCGCGCGCCTGCCGGAGAAACGGCATCGGCACGCCAGCGGCTTTCCTGCCATACGACGGCTTCGATGAGGGCCGGACTGAGATCGAACCGGTGCGCCAGGTTGGCCACATGTCCGGCGTAGGCAGCGGGAATGCCACTGGCGTGGAGCCGTGTGTCGGCGAGGGCTTCTTCGGGCAGGATGGCGATGACATCGACCGGCACTTCCGCAAGCGCTGCAAGATGTGCGGTTTCGGCATGACTGACGCCGCCCGCGATCCAGCGCGCTTGTCCATCGCTGCCAATCTCGAGCACATCGGCCTGCGCAGGCACGGCGCAAATAACCGTCAGCGCAAGCGCCGCAGCCGATGTCGCCAGTAAATTGCCCAAACGTAGAATCATGCGAGCCCTTCCAATACCGGCCCCCTGCCTACACGAAATGACAGTGCTGTGACAAACGTGACGTGAATGAGTGAAGGCCCGGCGAAATTAACCGCCGGGCCTTTAAGAACCCTTTGACTGTCTGAACTTACGCCTTTTAGCGCGCGGCGAGGGCTTCCAGTTCAACAGTTGCCAGTGCGAGCCGGGCAACTTCGCGCGAACCGAGCCAACGGCCATTGGCCATCTCGACTTCGTATTCTTCTTCGCAATCACGCGCTTCACCATAATAGAAGCCGGCGCGTTCGAAATTGCCTAGCTGGGCGTGGGCGCTCCCGAGGTTGATATAAAGCGCGGGGTGGCCGCCGTGTTCGGCAAGCTCTGCCTCAAGCTGCGCTACAGCGGCTGCAGCATCACCTTCAGCCAGTTCTTCGTAAGCGACATCGACAGTTTCGTAATTCTGTTCGACCATCTGCGCAGTAGCCGCCTGGGCCAGCACTAGCGGCGCGAAAGCGAGCGTTGCAAACATGGCATTCCTCCTTGTCGTTATGCCTGGTTTATGCGGTGAACAGGCCTTTGCTGCAATAAAACTGTCACAATGTCATAAATGTGTAACAGACAATGCGGTGTAGGTGCAGCCCGGTTCCTGGTTCCAGAAATAAAGACTACTATTCAGCTGCTTATCGTTTCTTTCAACAGATTCACCGATACGTCACACAGACGCAAACAAAGTGTCACGCGCCGCGCCTAGAGCCCCTTTCGACATCGAAATTCGCTTGTCCGTATTTTCTGGCAATTTGAGGGGCCGACCGCTGTGACTAATCTTTCCCGTTCGCTTATTCTTGGAAGTTCACTCCTGGCGCTCGCTGCGTGCGGCCCGGACGAAATCGCATCGCCCGGCACGGGCGGCAACATCACAATCAACAACCCGCCTGCCACGCCAACACCTACACCAATGCCGACCAGCGCGGCGGTGACGCCAGCCAATGGCTGTCCGACAATTGCCGATGCACAAGGCCTGACCGATGAAGGAACTATCACCGGTCCGGAGGGCGAGTGGCGCGTTTGCGCGACACCGCTGCGCTTTAACACCTCCTCCACCCTGCCGCGCATCCCCGGCCTGCTCTATCGCCTGCCTGGCGAAGTGAATGTCGGCACCGATGGCGGGCCAACACCTGATGCATCCGACGGCCTGAGCGATACCAATGTCGAACTGACTATCGAGCCCGGGGTCATCCTTTATGCCACCGGTGCTTCTTTCCTGAACGTGACGCGCGGGAACTCAATCAACGCGGTCGGGACCTCGTCGCGGCCGATCATCTTTACCAGTCGCGACAATATCCTGGGCCTCAACAATGCCGATTCGTCGGGCCAATGGGGAGGCGTCGTGTTGTCGGGCCGCGCACCGGTTACCGACTGCGTCGCACCGGGCGCCACACCAGGCACCATCGCGTGCGAACGGCAGGTCGAAGGTGCTGCATCGCCATCCTTCTTCGGCGGTGCGACGAACAACGACAGCTCGGGCACGATGCGCTTCGTACAGATCCGCTATTCCGGCTTCGTGCTTTCGGGCGACAATGAATTGCAGTCCCTGACGACCGGCGGCACCGGCACGGGCACCAGCCTGAGCAACATCCAGTCGGTCAATTCTTCGGACGACGGGGTCGAGTTTTTCGGCGGGTTCGTGAACATCAAGCGCTTGATCGTGGCGGGCGCGGAAGACGATTCGCTTGACACCGATACGGGTGTGAAGGCCAACATGCAGTTCGTCATCGCAGCCCAGCGCGCCGGTATCGGCGATGCAATCATCGAGGCCGATTCGAACAACGGCCTGCAGGACCAGACGCCGCGCCAGAATACGACAATCGCCAATGCGACCTTTATCCAGCGCAAGGATGGCGACCAGGTCGTCCGCATTCGCGGCGGCACCGATTACGGCTTGTACAACACGCTGGTCTGGGACGCATCGGCTGGCGGGACCGCGTGCATTCGCATCGACCTGCCAGAAACGATACGTGCGGCTGCTGCCGGGCTCGATGATGTCGGTCCGCCTCGCTTTCAGTCCGTCGCGCTCGACTGCGCTACCGACTTCCGGGACGGAAGCAGCGGTGTCACCGCAGCACAGGCGGAAGGCATTTTCGACACGGGGGCGGGTAACAACAAGTCCTACGTCAACACGCTCGTCAACGGCTACCTCAACGGCTCCGGTGAGAATGGCTTTGCAGCGATTTTCGATGTGACTTCGCTTGGCACTTTCTTCGAAGCGTCCTCATTCATCGGTGCCGTCAGCGCCTCCAACGACTGGACGCAGGGCTGGACTTGCGATTCATCGGCAGTGAGCTTTGGCAACAACACCGGCGCTTGCACGAGCATCCCGGTTTTTAACTGAACCGAAGAAAAGGGGGTGCGATCATCCACGCGGCTTTCGCATCCCCTTTGTCCATCCAGCGGGCCGGATCAGCCCGCCTTGCTTACCGGATAGTACAATGAGGGATTTCCCGATGAAGACCACTGGCAAACAGCTGGCGGCGTTGCTGCTCATCTCCACCGCCCTGACCATGCCGACCGCGGCGTTTGCACAGGACAGCACGGAGTCGCCAGTTCCTGAAGACACGCCAGCATCGGAGCCGCTGGAGGACGTAGCCGAACAGCCCGATGTATCGATACCCGGCGGATCGATCATCGTGACGGGACGCATAAACCGCGATCCGGTACAGAACTCGTCGCAAATCGTCAGCGTGCTTTCCACAGAGGACATCGCGCGCACTGGTGAGGGAGACATCGCAGGCGCACTCGGACGGGTGACCGGCCTTTCGGTGCAGGGGCAGGGTTTCGTCTATGTGCGCGGCCTGGGCGACCGCTACTCGCTGGCGCTGCTAAACGGCCTTTCCCTGCCATCGCCGCAGCCATTGAGCCGCGTCGTGCCGCTCGACATCTTTCCGACGAATGTGGTCGCATCCAGCCTGGTGCAGAAAACATACTCGGCCAATTTTCCGGGTGAATTTGGCGGCGGTGTTATCAATCTGACCACCCGTGCGGTGCCGGACGAAAGCTTCCTGACGATCGGCGGCAGCGTCAGCGGCGATACGGAGACAACGTTCCACAACGGGCTGGCCTATTATGGCTCCGATTACGACTGGTTCGGTTTCGACGATGGGACGCGCGACGCGCCGCCGGCGTTGCAGGCCTATTTCGACAGCGGATTGCAATTGAGCGATGTGCCGCTCGATTCCGCGCAGAATCTTGATGGCGCGCCTGTTACGCAGGCTGATATCGCGTTCCAGTTTGGCAATCCGAACCTTATTCTCCTGCAGAAGATCGGCGATGTGCAGCCCAATTGGTCGGCCAATTTGTCCGCCGGCACATCGGTCGATGTGGGGAGCGACGGGGTGTTGGGGCTGATCTTTACCGGATCGATCAGCAACAAATGGCGTACGCGCGACATCACTTCACAGTCGGTTCTGGCCGACTTTTCGCTCGACAACGACTTCAACGATATCGTGACCGACAACCGGGTGCTCGCCAACGCGATGGTGGGCATCGGGCTGGAAATCGGCGACCACCGGGTCCGCTTTACCAACCTTCTTATCCGCGACACACTGAAGCAGGCCTCGTTTTCGCAGGGCGAGGATTTCCAGGACAATGACAGCATCCAGCAGCAACAGACCGGGTGGTTCGAACGCCAGCTGATCGACACCCAGCTGGTGGCAGAACTGGAATTCGGCGATCTGGGCGTCGACCTGCGCGGCGGCTTTGCACGCACCGATCGCGAAGCGCCGTATGAATACACATTCACATATGTTCGCGACAATGCGCAGGGTGAGTTCAGCGATACGTTTATTAACGTGCTCGACCGCCAGACCGGCGATGCTTCGGTGGTCTTTTCCGACTTGCAGGAAGAGCTGTGGTCGGGCGGTATCGACCTGAGCTATCCAGTGTTCGACAGTTTCGTGGCGACCGTCGGCTATGCCTACAGTCAGACCGAACGCTATTCGGAGCGCCGCGAGTTCCTGTTCAACGCACCAACGAGCCTACCCGATGGCGTCGGGGCATTGCGGCCCGACCTGTTGCTGGGCGACGCAATCATCGAATATTACGACATCGGCCTGATTGAATCGACGCAATCCGATCCCGCCTTTGCCGCCGGGCTCGAAGTGCAAGCGGGCTACGGTAGGGTAAACTGGGAAGTGGTTCCCGGGATCAGCCTGGATGCCGGCGTGCGATATGAGGACGCGGTCCAGACGGTAATTCCCGTTCGCGTGTTCGATGTCGAAACCGGGTCGAATGCCTCCACACTGCTCGAAAACGCATACTGGCTGCCTGCAGCCACCATCACCATCGAGCCTGTGGAAGACCTGCAATTTCGCCTGAATGCATCGCGTACAATTGCGCGCCCGCAGTTTCGCGAGCTGATCTTCCAGACCTATTACGATCCCGAAACCAACCGTCAATTCAACGGCAACCCCTTGCTCATCGACAGCGAGTTGACCAATTTCGAGGCGCGCGGCGAATATTTCCTTGGTGGCGGAGACCGGATTTCGGTGGCGGGCTTCTACAAGGACATCGAAAACCCGATCGAGGCGTTCTCAAGCTTCTCTGACAACGCCCAGCTCACCAGTTTTGCGAATGCGCCCAGTGCCACGCTCTTCGGGGTCGAGGCGGACATTGCCTACACCGTGGACCTGATGGACGTCGGCGGCTTTTTCGAAAGCAAGCAGTTGGCGCTGTTTGCCAATTACACCTGGACCAATTCTGAAATCCAGGTCGATCCCGATGACATGACCCTGCTGTTCCCGGGGGGCGCGACGCCGGCATCCAACCTTTTTATCGATGGAGTGCCGCTGACAGGGCAATCCGACCATCTCGCCAATTTCCAGGTGAGTCTCGAAGATCTCGACCAATTGCAGCAGTTCACCCTGCTGGTAAATTACGCCAGTGAGCGGGTGACGAGCCGCGGCACATCAGGTCTTCCTGACATTGTCGAGGATCCGGGACTGACAGTGGACCTGGTCTATCGACAGGGACTGGACCTGTTCGGTGCCGCAGCGGAGTTCAAGCTGGAAGCGCGCAATATCCTTGGCCGGGGCCATGAAGAGTTCCAGACAAACGGTGTCGAGCGAGCAGAGATCAACTCCTACAACGTGGGCACATCGCTCGCCGCGTCACTCTCGATGACCTTCTGACGGCCATCCTGGTAAGGGTGCAGCCCCCTGCCGAGTTGGCAGGGGGCTGGTCAAGCGGACAAGCCTGACTTTCGCACGTTGCAGTGTTTTTGCGCTCAACTCTCGGGCGCGTCGAACACGTAACCTTTTCCGTGGACCGTCCGCAGCAGGCTATCTGCACCGACTTCTCGCAGGCCAAAGCGCAGCCGCTTTATCCAGACGTCAACCGTGCGCAGGTACTCCGGCGGACCATCCTTGCCGAGCGCGTCGATGAGTTCCTGCCGGGAAAGTATGCGATTGGGGTTTTCGGCAAGAAAGCGCAGGACGCGGAATTCATTGGGCCGCAGCGCTATCGGTTCACCCTGCCAGCGCGCCTGCTCGCTCGCGCTGTTGATGACAAGGTCGCCATGTTCGATCAGCCGTTCCGGCCCGATCACCCGCTCTCCCGTATGAAGCGCCAGAACCCGGTCAAGCATGTCTTGCCGATCAAGCGGCGCGACGGCGTAATCGTCTGCTCCCGCCTTGAGCGCGCGCCGACGGTCTTCGGCATCGTCTTCTTCCAGGATCATCGTCACATGGGCATCGGCCATTCGTGGATCGGCGCGCAACCGGCGTACCATCTCGAGGCCTGAAAGGTCGTCCATTACCCAGTCGACAAATGCCCAGGCAGGGCCTTCGACCAGCCGCTTGGGACCGTCAGGGGTGAGCAACGCAAATTCGAACAGCGTGTCGCCATGAACAAATTCCGCAGCACAAGCGGTTTCCTGATCGGTCGTGAAAATGCTGACGCGTTGCATCGTATCTGGCCCCGTTATCCAGCCCAACGGGTGCCGCGCAAATTTGACCGCGCTGTGACAAGGCGCGCCAATTTTTCTGGCGAATGCTATTGAGGTCAGGCCGGGGCCGGACAGTATCGCTGCAGATAATCACCGTGGCCAGGCATGTGCTGGACCAAGAAGCGGATCGACTTCTCGATCTCGTCCAGCTCAGCGCGTGTCTTGGCCTGATCGAGCGTCGCCGCCATGGCATTCTGGCCGGTCATCGAAATACCCTGACCCATCATGACGGCGGCCCAGCTTGTCTCGGTGAAGAGTTCATCGTCCTCGCGGAAAATCTGCCCGTTCATTTTGAACAGTTCGATTTTTTCGGTCAGGCTATCGGGGACGCTCATCGTGCGGCAGTAATTCCAGAATTCAGAATCGCTGCGCTGGGTTGCGTTGTAATGCAAGATAAGGAAGTCGCGGATACGCTCATATTCCTTGGCCGACAGGCGATTGAATGACTGCGCCTGCATCTCGTTTACTCCGTCGAGCGAAAGCAGCGCGATCAGCTTGTTGATCCCGGTGTTGATCAGGTGAATCGAGGTCGATTCCAGCGGCTCCATGAAACCTCCCGCCAGCCCGAGCGCGACTACGTTCTTGTTCCAGAATTTCTTCCGCCGTCCGGTGACGAAGCGCAGATGGTTCGGCTCGGCCGTTGGCTTGCCCGCCATGTTCTTGATTAGGATATCGGTCGCCACGTCCGCTTCCATGAAGGCATCGCAATAGACATGGCCGTTGCCATTGCGCTGCTGCAACGGGACCTGCCATTGCCAACCTGCCGAGTGGGCCGTGGCCCGCGTAAACGGCGGCGGCGGGCTGCCATCGTCGCGGTTGCAGGGCAGTGCCACTGCGCGATTGCACGGCAGCCAGTGGGTCCATTCCTCATAACCGGTTTCCAGCGCCTGTTCGATCAGCAGGCCGCGAAAGCCCGAGCAATCGACGAAGAAATCGGCGGCGATTTTCTGGCCGCTTTCAAGCGTAACCGACGATACAAAGCCGGTTTCGCCGTCCAGCTTCACATCTTCGATCTTGCCTTCCTGACGGACAACGCCGCGCTTCTCAGCATATTTGCGCAGGAAGCCAGCATAGGCGGTTGCGTTGATGTGGTAGGCGTAGTTGATCGGCGGCAGGTCGTCGCGCTTGACATCTTCGGTCTTGGCGAACTTACCAAAATAGGCTGCCATAGTCTCAGCGTTGAACACCTGGATCGGTCGATTGTCGCCCTGTTGCTTGAAGTGATGCCAGATATGATGGAACGACAGCCCGTCTATCTCATACCCGTAATTGCCGAACGGGTGGATGTAGCTGTCGCCGACATTGCCCCAGTTGACGAACTGGATGCCCAGCTTGAAGGACCCCTGCACGGAGGCAAGCATTTCTGCTTCGTCGATCTCCAGCAGGCGCTGGAAGTCCACGAAGGGCGGGATCGTTGCTTCGCCGACGCCGACAGTACCGATGGCTTCGCTTTCGACCAGAGTGATGGCAAGCTCACGCCCCTTGCGCAGCCTGGAAAGCGCAGCCGCCGCCATCCAGCCCGCAGTGCCGCCGCCGACGATTACGATATGTTCGATTGCCATCGCGATTTATCTCCCGAAGAACCCACTAACGCGCCGCGCCAATTTGGCATAGTGTGCTGGCGGAAAGCCTTTTGGTCCATGATTGCAAAAATGTTACACCAAGCCGCGACGGTTGTGAACGTTCATTTTTTCCACTTGTGAACGCTAACAATTTTGATATGCAGGGTGAGAAATCCCGAAAACGGGATCGTGTAATGCCGGTGCGGCCAAGGACCTAAGTCCCGCATCGAAGGGGAGAAAACAGTGCGCAAAACCACAATTACGTCCACGAATCGCATCCGTACGCTAGCTACGGTTTCCAGTCTCGCACTGGTAGCATCGGTTCCCAATGTCGCAGTTGCGCAGGATGCGCCCGATGGTGACGACGCTCAAGCCCAAGCCGATCCGGACGAAGACAATGTGATTGTCGTCAGTGGTTTCCGCGCTTCGCTAGAGAGTGCGCAGGACTTCAAGGAAAACGCCGACACTGTCGTCGATGTGATCACCGCCGAAGATATCGGCGCGCTGGCCGACCGCTCGGTAGCAGAAGCGCTGCAGCGCGTTCCCGGCGTCAACATCTCGCGCTTCGAGCAGCGCGATGACCCAGACCGCTTTTCGGTCGAAGGCTCCAATGTCATCATCCGCGGCCTTCCCTATGTGCTTTCCAACCTGAACGGCCGCGAGATTTTCTCAGCCAATGGCGGCCGTGTCCTTTCATTCAATGACGTTTCACCCGAGCTCCTGGGTCGCGTAGAGATCTACAAGAACGTTAGCGCCGATATGATCGAGGGAAATATCTCCGGTCTCGTCAATCTTGTGACGCGCAAGCCCCTCGATAATCCCGGCTTCCATGTCGCGGGAACGATCGAAGGCAATTACGGCGATCTGGCGGAAGAATGGTCGCCGGGCTTTTCGGGGCTAATCTCGAATACATTCGATACCGGAATCGGCACATTCGGATTGCAGCTCGGCTACGCGCAGCAAGAGCTAGTGACACGCACCGACGCTTCGCAATTGACTGACCCCTGCTATCGCGCCGACACGCTAGACAGCGGCTGCCTTCGCGTGGTGAACGTCGGTTCGGGCGGATATTTCGGCGATCCCAATTTCGACGCCACCAACTTTCCGCCTGCAGGAACGGTAATCGCTCCCAAGGGTGCCGGTGTTCGTACGACGGATTTGACACGCGATCGCCAAGCCTATTCTGCGGTCGGCCAGTTTGAGAGCAATGACGGACGCTTCCTGCTGACGTTGGAATATCTGCGCGCTGAAACCCAGGCGACGCTCAACGAGTTCGCCGCTCTCGCACTTGTGAATGACGATGGTCTGTTCCCAGTGCAGGCTGCCGGTTCGACTTGGACGTTTGACGAAAACGGCGTCTTTCAGACCGGTACTCTCACCCAGCTTCAACCCTTCGTGGGCAACGCTGCCGGCGGCATCCCGACAGAGCTTCTGCGCTTCCAGCGTGAAGACGATGCCACGACCGAAGACTTTTCGGCAGAAGCATATTTCGAGTTGAGTGATCGTTTGCGCCTGAATTTCGAAGGCCAGGTCATTTCGTCTGATCGCACGGAAGATGGTTTCATTTCTGCGATGCAGACCTACAGCGATGTGCAGATCGACAATACCGGCAGCACGCCGCAGGTGCAATTCCTGGAGCCGGGTACCGGCACATCGAATACTGCCTACTTCAATGATCCGGCGCGGACATTCTATTGGTTCCTGCTCGACAATCAGGTCGAGAATGACGGTGATCTTTACAGCTTGAGCGGCGATCTCGAATATGATTTATCGGATGATGGCTTCTTCCGTACGGCACGCTTCGGCGCGCGCTGGTCGGAACGCAACCGCGTTACGCGAAGTGCAAATTTCTCAAACTGGGGCAATCTTGGTGCACCTTGGACGGGTCGTGGCGGCAATTGGAACTGCGGTGACTTCCAGGCCTTCGGATGCGGCGGCGCCTATGTTTTCGATTTCCCGGAGTCGGCCAGTGTCCGCAACCCGTTCGGTGATAATTTTCAGCGCGGCAATGCACCAACTCCGCTAGGAGACGGTTCAGCATTCTTCTTCGGTGGTGATAACATGGTTCAGGATTATCTGAGCGGCGAGATCACCAACCAGGCCAATGCGATAACCGCCTTTACCCTGACGCCAAATGCCTGGTTCCCGATCAGCGCGCGCGGCGGCACGGTTGGTGACAGCGTGTTCCTGCCGGGCGAGATTTCCGACGTTACCGAATCGACGCGTGCGGCCTATGCGCGCCTCGATTTCGGCACCTATTTCAGCAATGGCTGGGAATTGTCGGGCAATATTGGCCTTCGCTATGTCGAAACGACGACAGAATCCGATGGCGAAATCAACTTCCCCTTCGGTAACTTCTTCGATGGCGACATGGATGGCGTAGTGACACAGGCGGAAATCGCTGCGGCGTGCGGCAATATCCAGCCTGGACAGCAGGCTCCGGGTTACTGCTCGCTCAGCACCGCGCGCCAGGCAGAATTTGCCGCTGCGTTCACCGGTGAAGTGATCGATGACAGCGCGGATATCGTCTACGAAAACTGGTTGCCCAGCGCCAACCTCAAGCTCGATTTCGGTGGCGGCTTGCTCGCACGTGCGGCCTTCTCGCAAGGCATTTCGCGACCCGATCTTTCCGACTTCCGAACCGGCGGTGCGATCTTCGACAACACCCGTGCGCTCGAACTTGCTGGTGCGCTTGAAAACGGACCGCTGTTCGCGATCTTCACCGGTAACAGGCTGCTGCGACCGATTGAATCGGACAATTACGACCTCAGCCTAGAATACTATTTCGACGATGTTGGCTCGATTACGGTGGCGGCGTTCCGCAAGGACTTCCGCAATCTGTTCGGCTTTGGTCCGACGGTTCGCGAATTCAACAGCCCGTCCGGCGTGTCGATTGATGTCGAGGTCAATGGCCCGATCAACTTTGGCGAAGCCAATTTGCAGGGCGTCGAAATTGCCTATCAGGATGTCTGGGAATTCCTCCCGGGTCCGCTCCAGTATCTGGGCGGTCAGTTCACTTATACATATATCGACTCGAACGATTTCTCGTCCTCGGGAGATGTGTTTGGTGACTTGCCGCAGCCCGGTGTGTCTGAGCACACGGTCAATGCGACACTGTTCTACGAAGTCGGCGGTTTCTCGGCCCGCGCAGCCTACAATTGGCGTTCGGAATTCCTGCAAACCCCGCGCGACGTGATCTTCCCGTTCTCGCCCATTTGGGGTGAGGACACCGGTCAGCTTGACGCGTCGATCTTCTACGATTTGACCGAAAATGTGAAAATCGGTGTACAGGGAGTGAATCTGCTCGATGAAGTCACCCAGACGAGTTCGGTAGTCGACTTCGACGGGACGCGCATCATACGCTCGGCCTATCGCAACGACCGCCGTTTCACTTTCCTTGTACGGTTCAATTTCTGACCGCAATGCCTGAGCTCCATTCGGACGGGGGTTTGAAAAGGGGCTCCGGCGCACTCCCAGCGCCGGAGCCCCTTTTTTGTTGACGCCGAATCCGGTTGGCCAGAAATGGCTGGCAGAAGGTGAGACGATGATAGCAGCGCACAAATGCAGGATATCGGCCGCCATGCTTGCTGTTGGCCTGGCGCTGGGTTCGTGCGGCGGAGAGGGTAATGTTTCCGGCACCCCCATTTTAAGCGCACCCAGCCCGACACCCAGTGCCACCCCGTCGCCTACCGGTGGGACGTGGCAATTGATCTGGGCTGATGAGTTCGATGGAGCGGAGCTCGATACGTCCCGCTGGAACATGATTGCCGACTGCTGGGGCGGCGGCAACAACGAGCGACAATGCTACACCGCGAGGCCTGAAAACATCGCAATTGAGAACGGTGTGCTCTCGCTGATAGCGCGCGAGGAAAGCTATACCGGCGATGCCTGGCCTGCGCATATGGCGCCCTTCCAGAGCGATCCCGATGAACAGCGCACCCAACCATTCACGTCGGGCAAGATAACCACGAAGGGCAATGCCAGCTGGCTTTACGGGCGCTTCGAAATGCGTGCGCGGCTGCCGCAGGGGCAGGGTACATGGCCCGCGTTCTGGATGCTTCCCGAAGATGAGGATTACGGCGGCTGGCCGCTATCCGGCGAGATCGACATCATGGAGGCGGTCAACCTCGGTGTCGAATGCGCGGATTGCGAGGCAGGGGGCGAACACTCCGTGCTCGGCACGCTGCATTTCGGCAATTCTCCGCCGAACAATGTCTATCGTGGCCGGGAAATCGCCTTTCCAGGCGTGCTCGACGGCGAATTCCACACTTATGGCGTTATCTGGGAAGAAGGCCGCTTCACCTGGTCTATCGACGGCGAGCCTTTCGGGACCATGGAGGCGTCGGAATGGTTCACCGCCGCCAGCACTGCTCCGAACGCGCCGTTCGACCGGCCTTTCCATTTGATCCTCAATTTTGCGGTCGGAGGGAATTGGCCGGAAAATACATCTGCTGGCGGCGTATCTGCCGAAGGATTCCCCAAGCGTCTGGAGGTGGACTGGGTGAGAGTCTGGCAATGCGATGCCGATCCGGCTAGCGGTCAAGGTTGTACCGGGGGGAATTGACGTGGCTCGCAGGCGCCAATCTGTAACTATCAAGCACGTAGCTGCCGATGCAGGGGTTTCCCTGCAGACGGTTAGCCGTGTCATCAATAATGAAGCCAACGTTCGTCCCGAGATGAAAGAGCGGGTGCAGGCCTCCATCGACAAGCTGGGTTATGTCCCGTCGATTGCCGCCCAACGCATGAGCGGTTCGCGCTCCTACCTGATCCTTGCACTCAATGACCGGGACCGCACGATCGAGGATTGGCGCGCGCGCGAGGGGCGCGACTGGGTCGACCAGATGCTGCTCGGCGGAATGCTGAAATGCGCGGAGTACGGCTACCGGCTGATTTTCGAGCTTGTCGATACGCACAGCGACCATGTCGAGCGCGAGTTGAACGCCGTGATCGCAGCCGTTCAGCCCGATGGCGTGATTCTGACGCCGCCCCATTCGGACAACAAGCTGATTACCGACCTGCTCGAATCATCGGGCATCCGATTTGCGCGCATCGGATCGCGTGCCAATGGCGAGAATATATCGATCACCATGGGCGATGATGAACTTGCTGCGATGGCAACGCGACACCTGCTTGAAAAGGGTCACGAGCGCATCGCCTTCATCGCGGGTTCGATGGAATATGCGATAACCCAATGGCGTAAGGACGGCTGGAAGGCCGCCATGCGCGAGGCTGGCCTGCCGACCGAGGGGTTGTGCGAAATCGGCGATTTCTCATACGATTCCGGCGATGCGGCAACGCGAACGCTGCTCGCGAAGAAGGAGCGGCCTACCGCGATCATCGCCGGCAATGACCAGATGGCCATGGCGGCCAATGCCGTCGCGCACGAATTGGGGATGCACGTGCCGGGCGATCTTTCGATAATCAGTTTCGACAACACGCCGGTAGTCCGCTTCGTCCAGCCGCCACTCACGGCAATAGACCAGCCGGTGGCGGAAACCGTCAGCCGCGCGGTCGAATTGCTGATTACCTCCTCGCGCGGAGAGAAAATGCCGCCCATGCCCGTCGTCGTCGAAGGCAAGCTGGTCGAGCGGCAATCGGTAGCGGCGCTTAGACCTTCGCACGGCAATGACGACTGACGCCGAAGCCGGGCAAGCGGGCGGTCAAGTCCAGACGCGCCGGTTCTTGCTCCTCTATGCCTTGGCCGTGGCCGGCGGCGCGGTGGCTTATGTCCCCTTCCTGACCATCCTTTTGCCAGTACGCGTCGAAGGCATGGCAGGCGGAGAGAGTGTCGCCTGGCTCGCCTATATTGCCTTTGCCGGAGCCATCGCTGCGAGCCTTGCCAACATCGCATTCGGCTGGCTGTCCGACATTACCGGCAACCGGCGGGGTTGGATCCTTGCGGGCCTTATTCTGAGCTCGACGATGCTGGTCGTCCTGTCGAGCGCCCGCAGCCTGCCGATGCTGATCGGAATGCTGGTGGCGTGGCAGCTCGCCCTCAACATGATGCTTGGTCCGCTTGCAGCATGGGCCGGCGATGTTGTGCCGGATCGGCAAAAGGGCACGCTTGGCGGCCTGCTTGCCTTCGCTCCCGCACTTGGTGCCATGTCGGGAGCCATGGTCACGATCCCCGGTCTCGCGGAAGCCGATGTACGCATGGTCCTGGTGGCAGGTCTGGTGGTGGCCTGCGTTCTGCCGGTGCTGCTGTTCGGGAGGCCCGTGCCATTTGCTGAGCTGACCACACCCAACTACGCCCCGGCGCAACAGATGCGCGATCCCCGTCGCATTGTAGCGCGCATGTGGATCGCGCGGCTGCTGGTGCAGGTCGCGGAGGCTGCATTGTTTGCCTATCTCTATCTTTGGCTTCGCTCAATTTCGCCCGAGATCGGCGACAATGATGCGGCGCAGGTATTCGGCATCGTGCTGCTGGTTGCGGTGCCTGTTACGTTATGGACAGGGCGGTGGGCGGACCGACATGACCGGCCGATATTTCCGCTGGCCATCGCCGCTGCCGTGAGCAGTGCGGCGCTGCTGGTGATGGCGCTTGCCCCCGGCATTACCGTCGCGCTCATCGGATATGCCATTTTCGGGTTGGCCGCTGGCGTCTTCCTGGCATTGCATTCAGCGCAGACGCTGCGGGTCTTGCCGCGACCGCAAAATCGGGGCCGCGACCTCGGATTGTTCAACCTGACCAACACCACACCCTCACTGATCATGCCCGGTTTGACGCTGGCGATGGTCCCGGCTTTCGACTTTGCGGGCCTCTTCATCGTCCTCGCTGTTCTCGCCGGTCTCGCCTGTTTGCTGCTGATGAGTGCGCAAAGGGCAAAATAGGCGCTTGCCTTGCACCTTGTGGCGTGCAAAAACCCGTTCTTGAGAACGTTCCCAATTTAAGAGGAAATTATGCGGGCAGGGGTTTCTATGCGAGCGATCGCAGCGGCAATGCTATTGAGTGCAGGCTTGGCGGCTTGCGCCACTGTGCCAGTCGATAATGCGCCAATGGAAAGCGTGACAGCGCCGGTGAGTAGCGAAGACGCTGTCGTTGCAGCATTGGTTTCGCGCATGTCGCTCGAACGCAAGATCGCGCAACTGATACAGCCGCAAATCAATTCCTTCACGCCCGAAGACATGGAGCGTTACCGCTTCGGCAGCTATCTCAACGGTGGCAATGGCGGCCCTTACGGCGATGAGTATGCTCCGGCGTCGGAATGGCTGCGCTATGCCGATGAAATGTACGATGCATCGGTTCGCCCGCTTCCCGATGGCGAGCCGGCCATCCCGACCATGTGGGGTACTGACGCGGTCCACGGCCATACCAATGTCGTGGGCGCGACGATCTTCCCGCACAACATTGCCTTGGGCGCAACGGGCAATGCCGATCTCGTCCGCCAGATCGGTGCCGCGACCGCTGCGGAAATCGAAGTAACCGGGATCGACTGGAACTTCTCGCCGACCGTGGCGGTCGCGCAAGATGATCGCTGGGGCCGTACTTACGAGAGCTATTCCGAAGACCCTGAAATCGTTGCCGAACTGGGCGCTGCGCTGGTTCAGGGGTTACAAGGTCGCCCGGGTGACGAGGATTTCCTCGGTACGGGCCGGGTCATCGCCACAGCCAAGCATTTCTTCGGCGATGGGGGCACGGATAACGGCGTCGACCAGGGCGAGGTCACGGGCGATATCGATGCCCTGCTGGCGCTGCATGGCCATCCCTATCCGGCGGTAATCGACGCGGGCGTGGAATCGATCATGGCCAGCTTCAATTCGATCAACGGCCGCAAGATGCATGGCAATCGTGATTTGCTGACCGATGTTCTGCGCGGCGAAATGGGCTTTGACGGGCTGGTTGTGGGCGACTGGAACGGTCACGGGCAGGTCGCCGGTTGCGAGGTCACCAATTGCCCGCAATCGCTGATGGCGGGCCTCGACATCTTCATGGTCCCGGACGACTGGCAGGGCCTGATGGAAACGCTGGTTGCCCAGGTAAACGATGGCACGATCCCGATGGCGCGGGTGGACGAAGCCGTGACCCGCGTTCTTCGCGTGAAATATCGCGCTGGGCTCCTGGCCGAGAATGCACCGCGCCCCTCCGCCCGCGGAGTCGCCGGGCGTTTCGACTTGCTCGGTTCGGCCGAACACCGCGCCATTGCGCGGGAAGCCGTGGCGCAGTCTCAAGTCATCCTGAAGAACGATGGTGTGCTTCCGTTGGCGGCCGGAGCCAATGTGCTCGTGGCTGGCAGTGCGGCAGACAATATCGGGCAGTCCGCTGGTGGCTGGACCTTGACCTGGCAGGGCGGCACCGATCTTGATCGCGCACTGTTCCCTAATGCCGAATCGATCTGGGAAGGACTGCACAGTGCGGTCACCGCCAATGGCGGCGTTGCAAACCTGTCTCCCGATGGCAGCTTCACCACGCGGCCCGATGTCGCCGTGGTGGTCTTCGGTGAAGAACCCTATGCCGAATTTGCCGGTGACCAGCGCGATCTGGCTTTCCGCGACGAAGAGGGGCTCGAGCTTCTGCGATCTTTCGAGGAACAGGGCATTCCGACCGTTGCCGTATTCCTTTCGGGTCGCCCGTTGTGGGTGAACCGCGAGCTTAACGTGGCCAATGCCTTTGTCGCATCATGGCTGCCGGGCGGCGAAGGCGGCGGCATTGCCGATGTGCTGACAGGCACGCGCGATGCGAGCGGACGGCTGTCATTCTCCTGGCCCGCATCATGCGAGGGCGAACCGCTCAATGGCCCCGATGGTGCGCTGTTCGCCGTCGGCTATGGCCGCTCGCTGTCAGACACATCGCCGCTCGCCATGCTGAGCGAAGATTGCGGTCCGCTGGAAGCCGGTCCGGCTAACGACTGGTTCACTGCCGGTCGCCTCGCCGATGGCGTGACAGCCAGCTCTATGGATGCACCGCTCCCTAACCTGATCGGCCGCGTTGCCACGCTGGTCGCACGCGGAATTGATCGCAATGCGCAGGAAGACTCGCGCGAATTGGCGTTTACGTCAGGCGGCAATCTGCGGCTGGAAGGCGAAAGCGATGCCAATGCCTACGTGATTGAATATTCGCTTGAAGCGCGTCCGACTGCGGCGGTGACGCTGACCAGCGGCGGCAGCACATTCGACATCACACAGGGGCTTTCGATTGCCGAGGGCAAGGGCTGGCGCCAGATGGTTCTCACAACTTCCTGCCTGCCCGATCTGGGCAATGATCTGGAATTGGATACAGTAAACCCGCTGACTATCCGCATCGCCACGATTTCCCGTGTCGATGTGGCCGAGGGCGCCGAGTGTCTGTTTTGATCTGAACGATTTGATGGTGATTTGAATTCTACGGAGCTGCTAGCAAAAGCGGCCCGTCTTTTGGGGAGATTAGCATATGGCCCTTGCGCCTGACGTTTCGAGCAGCACCGACCCGATGCCTGTGACCGACGATGCACCGCCGGTCAACGCACCGGGCTTGCAGTATTTCGTGATGGGTCTGTTCTTCATCTTCGGCGGGATCACCTCGCTCAACGATGTTCTCATTCCCAAGCTGAAAGAGCTGTTCACTCTCAGCTATACCGAGGCGATGTTGGTGCAGTTCTGCTTCTTTGCCGCCTATCTGGTGATCGGCATTCCCGGCGCGAAGCTGGTGAAGAAGATCGGCTACATGCGCGGCGCAGTTGCCGGTCTTTGCACCATGATCATCGGCTGCCTGCTGTTTATTCCTGCCAGCCAGACGGCAACCTATGCGATCTTCCTTGGCGCCTTGTTCATCCTCGCCAGCGGTGTGGTGATCGTGCAGGTGGTGGCGAACCCGCTCATCAGCCTGCTTGGCCCGCCATCGACCACGCACAGCCGGCTGACCTTTGCGCAGGCTTTCAATTCGCTGGGAACGACGGTTTTCCCGATCGTCGGCGCTGCCGTCATTCTCGGCAGCCTTGCCGACGTATCTGCGGACCAGCTCGAGGGCGCGGCGTTGCAAGCCTATCGCGCAGCCGAGAGCGAGGCGATCTGGCAGGGTTATCTCGGCGTTGCCGCGCTTATCGCACTTGTTGCATTTGCGGTGTGGAAGTTCCGAAATCGCCTGCCGCATGATGCAAAGACCATGGGCGACGGTGATCTGGTCTCGAATAGCCGCTACCTGGTTGGTCTAGCTCTCGCCGCTCTGGGTGCCTTCCTGGCGCTCCAGGTAAACGGCTGGCTCGGTGCTTTCGTGATCCTGCTGGCGCCTGCGCTTTGGCTTTACGACAACGACCTGCTGAAGCGGACCCGTTTCAGCTATGGGGCCTTGTGTATTTTCCTCTATGTCGGCGCTGAAGTTTCCATCGGCTCGATCATCATCAACTACCTTTCCGCCGAACGCGTTTTGGGTGAGCCTGAAAGCGTTATCGGCTGGATGATCGGTCTGTACTGGGGCGGAGCAATGATAGGCCGTTTCATCGGATCTGCAGCCCTGCGCGCATTCAGCCCCGGCAAGATCCTCGCCTTCAATGCGATTGGTGCAATCACGTTAATCGTTATCTCAACCCAAACGAGCGGCGAAGTGGCGGCCTACTCGCTGCTCGCAGTTGGCTTGATGAATTCCATCATGTTCCCGACGATCTTCTCGCTCGCTTGTGAGAAGCTGGGGCCGCGTGCGGCTGACGGTTCGGGGATCATCAATGTCGCCATCTTCGGTGGCGCAGTGGTTCCGCTGCTTTACGGCGTGGTGGCCGATGCCACAGGCGGTAACCTTGCGATGGCCATGATCATTCCGGTGATCTGCTACGCGATTATTGCTGGCTTCGGTATCTTTGCGCGGCGTCCTGCTGTGGCCTGATCCGGACCACGCAACCTGCGCAACAAAAAGGGGCGGCGGTCACAACGACCGTCGCCCCTTTTTGCCGTGCAATGGTGACCGGGCCTACCGCCTGGCCATCGCGTTCCCATCGGCAGATCCGAAATTCATCAGCACCTGCTGGTGAGGCATTCCATCACCGCCGCGATCGACAACGATGTGCTGCCAGCCCGGCGACTGCATGTCGCGGAAATCCTCGGCATCTGTGACGAGTGGTTCTTCCAGCACCATGCGATAGAATTCGCGGCGCATATATTCGGACAATTCACCCGCTTCCACAGCGCGGTCGCCATTCAGGTCCGCACCGCCTTCAATCGCCTGGCGGAAGACGTGGCTGATATAACCACCCGACTTCTCGCCCACCGCGACAAGGCTCAGCGTATCCTCGTCAGAACTGAAAATACCCATCCGGTTGTTGCGCTGGCGCACGACATTGTCGAATCCGGCAGCAAAACAGGCATCGATCACCAGCAGAGTGCGCGCGTCGATCCCTTCGAACATCTGCGCCAATTCGTAATCGAACAGGGGCGCATCATAGAGCTCGATCGTCTCGGCGCTGCCATCGCGCTCGGTCGTCATGTTCTCGACCTTTTCGCCGTGGCCGGAGAAGAATACGAGCAACAGGTCGTCGTCCCCCATGACCCCGGTGATGTTGCCTAGCGCGCTGCTGAAATTGGCGCGGGTTGCATCGCGATTGATCAGCGTCACGCTTTCGGGTGCCAGTACACCCGCGTCCTGCAAGGCGGCGGTCACGCGCTCTGCGTCTTCGTCGGTGCGGTTTAGCGGGCTGATGCGCGCATAGTCGGCTACGCCAACGGTCAGCGCAAATACGCGTGCACTGCCGCTGGCCGGGCGTACGGTTCGCACGCCGGCCTCGGCCTCGCTAAGCGAAATCGAATAGCGCCCCGTCTCTCCCGGTGCGAAGCTGCTGGCAGCGATGTGATAAATGCCGTCTTGGGGAAGGGTGATCGAGAGGCGGCTGTCGGTGCCATCGGTGGCGCGGAAATCGTCGTTCTTCTCTTCGCGCCCGTCGGGCAGGAAGATCGCGAGCGTGGTGTCAATTTCGCTCGAGCCGAGATCAAATGTCACGCGCTGGCCTGCGCGCCCGGAATAGGTGAAGTAGTCGACGAAAGCGCCATCGAAGGCGCGCTCATCGCTCTGGGTGAGAATGCCGCTGGCGGTCTCGCCCAAAGCGATCGCACGGGCATTGCCGGAGGTGGGGTTGGCCGGGTCCATCGTGGCGAGCCGGAAACTACCGCCGCCCTCGTTAGCATAGGCCGACACGGTCAGGCGATATGTGCCATCGGCTGGCAGCACTGCATCGATCCTGCTGTCGAGCGTATCGCTGCCGGGTGCATCGTCGTTCTCGGTTTCGAAGCCATCGGGGCCGGTCACGCGCAGCACGGTGTCGAACCGGGCAGAGGTGAGCGAGATTCTGATGCGCTGGCCGGCGCGGCCCTCCATCACGTAAGTTGCGGTGTCTTCTGACAGAAAGCCCTCAACCTGTTCGCCCAGCGCAATCGTGCCTCCGCCATTGCGCGGCTTGCCCTGTTGCTTGGTTAGTTGGAGTTCGCTTGTCGCATTGACTGCCGCAGCGCCCGTTTCGAGCACACCTTGCGCTGCCACTGGCGCAATAATTAAGACTGTTCCCAGCGCGGCGGCGGTCAACAAACCGGCCTTTTTCATCTTATCCCCCTATTCGATCCCCAAAATCGGTTCAGCTTTGCCACACCATATCTGAACGAAATCCGAATATGGGGATCACGCTAAGCGCTCAGTCCTCCGGTTCGCTCCACGCGAGGCGCGGCTTGCGTGCGGCCTGCGCTTCATCGAGCCTTGCGCGCGGGGCATGGTGCGGTGCGGTCAGTAGCGCCTCGTCCCCCGCTTTCGCCCGCTCCGCCAGCGACCGCATGGCTAAGATGAACTGGTCGAGCGCGGCCTTGCTCTCGGTTTCGGTCGGTTCGACCAGCATGGCGCCGTGTACCACCAGCGGGAAATACATCGTCATCGGGTGAAACCCCTCGTCGATAAGGCCCTTGGCAAGGTCGAGCGTGGAAAAGCCCTCGGCAAACCCGGCGTCGCCGAACAGCGCCTCATGCATGCAGGGCCCGCTGTCACCGAAGGGCGCGTGGAGCACATCTTCGAGCTGGCGCAGCGCGTAATTGGCGTTCAGCACGGCATCGCCCGAGGCCTGCCGCAACCCGTCCGCCCCGTGGCTGAGGATGTAGGTGAGGGCGCGGGTGAACATGCCCATCTGGCCGTGGAAGGCGGTCATCCGGCCAAAACTGCTGGCGTGATGATCCTCCATATTCTCTTCTTCAACCAAACGCAGGCTGCCATCGCTTTGTTTTTCCACGAAAGGTAGCGGGGCAAAGGGCGCAAGAGCAGAAGAGAGCACAACCGGGCCTGAGCCGGGCCCACCGCCGCCGTGCGGGGTCGAAAAAGTCTTGTGGAGATTGATGTGCATCGCATCGACGCCAAGATCGCCAGGCCGCACCCGGCCCATGATCGCGTTGAAGTTCGCGCCGTCGCAATAGACCAGCCCGCCCGCTTCATGCACCGCGTCCGAAATCGCCTTCATGTCGCGCTCGAACAATCCGCAGGTGTTGGGATTGGTAATCATCACCGCAGCAACATCGGGGCCGAGCCTCGCCTTGAGCGCATCGAGATCGACGCGGCCTTCGGCATTGGCCGGAATATCCTCGGTCTCGTATCCGGCGAAGGCGGCGGTGGCAGGGTTGGTGCCGTGCGCGCTTTCGGGCACCAGCACCACCTTGCGCGCATCGCCGCGCGCTTCGAGAGCGGCGCGGATGCACAGTATGCCGCACAATTCGCCATGCGCGCCCGCCTTGGGGCTCATGGCGACCGCGTCCATTCCGGTGAGCGTGATCAGCCAGTGCGACAATTCGTCGATCACACCGAGCGCGCCCTGCACCGTATCGACAGGTTGCAAGGGGTGCACATCGAGGAAGCCGGGCATGCGCGCGACCTTCTCGTTCAGGCGCGGATTATGCTTCATCGTGCAACTGCCGAGCGGGAACAGGCCGAGGTCGATGCCGTAATTCTGGCGGCTGAGGCGCGTGTAATGGCGCACCGTTTCAGGTTCGGAGAGGCCGGGCAGGCCGATCGGCTCCTTGCGTGCAAACTTGCCGAGGCGGTTGGGCAGCTCGCACGGCGTATTGGGCAGGTCGACGCCGCAGGTATCCGCGCCGCCGATTTCGAAGATCAGCGGCTCTTCCAGCATCAATGCCTTGTTGCCGGTGACGGTCGGGTGCTTCACGTCTTCGCTGGAGGCGACAGGCGTGCCGGGCTTCCACCCGCTCTGGTTGATCTGGTTCATGGCAGCACCTCCTCGAGCGCACGGGCAAGGGCTTCGATATCTTCCTCGCTGCACGTCTCGGTGAGGGTGACCAGCAGGCCATTCTTCAGCGCATCGACATCGGGGAACAGCTTGCCCAGACCCACGCCGCCGAGCACGCCCTTGTCGGCGAGATCGCGCACGACTTGCCGTGCGTCCACTTCCAGCATCAGCGTGAATTCGTTGAAAAAGTTATCGTTGAGCAGGCTCACACCCGGCAGCGTCGCCAGCCTGTCCGCAGCGATACAGGCCAGCCGGTGGTTCTGCGCTGCAAGGCCCGAAAGGCCCTTTGCGCCGAGCAAGGTCATGTGGATCGAGAAGGCCAGCGCACACAGCCCGCTATTGGTGCAGATGTTCGAGGTCGCTTTTTCGCGGCGGATATGCTGCTCGCGTGTGGAGAGCGTCAGCACGAAGCCGCGCTTGCCATCGGCATCCACAGTCTCGCCGCACAACCGGCCCGGCATCTGCCGCACCAGCTTGGGATCGGTAATCGCGAACAGGCCGAGATAAGGCCCGCCGAATTGCAGCCCGACACCGAGCGCCTGGCCTTCGCCGACCACGATATCCGCGCCGAGATTGCCCGGCGCCTCGAGCGCGCCCAGCGCCACTGGCTCGGTGTTCACGACTATCAGCTTCGCGCCCTTGGCGTGGGCGGCATCGGCAATGCGCTGGAGGTCGGGAATGCGGCCAAGGATATCGGGATATTGCACCACCACGCTGGCGGTGTTGTCATCGATCCGCGCAATCAGCCCGTCATCGTCGGGCAGCGCGGTCAGGCTGGGAGCAGAGCCGGCAATCTCGTCCTCGGTGAATTTCGCCATGGTGCGCACGACTTCGGCATAATGCGGGTGCAGCGCGCCCGACAGCACTACGCGCTTGCGGCGTGTGACGCGCCCCGCCATCGCCACTGCTTCCCAGCAGGCGGTCGAGCCATCATACATCGACGCATTGGCCACCGCGCAACCATACAGCCGCGCAACCTGCGTCTGGAATTCGAACAGCATCTGCAAGGTGCCCTGCGCGATTTCGGGCTGGTAGGGCGTGTAGGCGGTGAGGAATTCGCCGCGCTGGATCAAATGATCGACGCTGGCAGGCACATGATGGCGATAGGCCCCCGCACCGATGAAGAACGGCGCATCGGCAGCTGCCAAATTCTTCTTCGACAGTCGCCGCATATGTTTTTCGACCGCCATTTCGGTGGCGTGCATCGGCAGGCCTTCGACGGGACCGTCGAGATAATGCTCGGCTGGCACATCGGAGAACAGCGCATCGATGCTCGGCGCGCCAACCGCATCGAGCATCGCCGCGCGGTCGGTATCGGTCAGGGGGAGGTAACGCATTTCAACTCCTAAGCCCCTCCCGCCAGCGGGAGGGGAGGTAAAGAATTACAAACTGTCGCAGAACGCCTTGTAGGCCTTGGCGTCCATAAGGCCTTCGAGCTCATCCTTGTCGGCAACGGTCAGCTTGAAGAACCAGCCTTCATCATCGGGCGAGGTGTTGACCAGTTCGGGGTCGGCTTCCAGCGCGGCATTGCCTTCGAGCACGGTGCCCGAGATTGGCGCATAGACGTCGCTTGCAGCTTTGACGCTTTCGACCACAGCTGCTTCTGCGCCCTTGGCCAGTTCGGCGCCTGTCTGCGGCACTTCGACGAACACCACGTCGCCCAGCTGCTCCTGCGCGTAGTCGGTAATGCCGATGGTGGCGGTGTCGCCGTCGACTTCGATCCATTCATGTTCTTCGGTGAAATAGCGTGGCACGTCTCAGGCTCCTTTGCGGTGATAGCGATGGGGTACGAAGGGAAGGGGAGCGACCTTGGCGGGCAGGCGCTTGCCGCGCACTTCCACGTCGAGCGGCGTTCCTTCTTGGGTAAATTCGGCGTCGACATAGGCCATGGCGATGGGGTGGCCGAGCGTGGGCGAAAAGCCGCCGCTGGTGATCGTGCCGACCTGTGTGTCGCCGGAAAAGACCAGCGCACCTTCGCGGCCCGGCTGGCGCCCTTCAAGCGTCAGGCCGACGCGTTTTTGCTTGGGACCTTCGGCCAGCACTTGCGCAACGGGGCCGTGACCCATCCAGCCACCGCTTTCGCGGCGCGACTTGGTGAGCGCGAACAGCAATCCTGCGCTGACCGGATCGGTTTCGGTGGTGAGGTCATGCCCGTAAAGCGGCAATCCGGCCTCGAGCCGCAGGCTGTCGCGAGCGCCAAGGCCGACAGGGTTCACCCGCCCGTCCGCCACCAGCAGATCGGCCAGCTTGACGACATGCGATGCCGGGCAGTTGATCTCGAACCCGTCTTCGCCGGTATAGCCTGATCGACCCACGCCGATCATCACGCCTTCCCATTCGAAGCCGGTTCCCTGCATGAAGCTCAATTGTTCCGCCACGCCGGGAAAGATGCTGTCGAGCACTTCTGCCGCCTTCGGCCCCTGCAATGCCAGCAAGGCCTGGTCGGCCATGTGGTTGAGCACGATATCGTCCGGCAAATGCTCGCGCAGGTGAGCGATATCGTCCCACTTCACCGCGCCGTTCACGACGATGTAGAATTCCTCCACCCCGTCGCGCGAGATATTGGTGACGATCAGATCGTCGAGAATGCCGCCATTTTCGTCGAGCAATAGCGAATAGCGCATATTGCCGGGTTTGAGCGTGGACAGCGCGCCGGGCAGCAGCGTCTCGAGCGCGGCAGTTGCGCCTTCGCCCGATACCGTAAGCTGGCCCATGTGGCTGACGTCGAACAGGCCGACCGATTGCCGCGTCCAGTTGTGCTCGGCGACGATGCCGCCGTGCTCGCCTGCATACTGGATCGGCATTTCATAACCCGCAAACGGCACCATGCGCGCGCCATGGTCGCGGTGCCACGCGTCGAGCGGCAGTCTTTCAGGCAGGGTATCTTCGGTATCGGTATCGCTCATCAACAGTTCCGGCACGGCTCGGCAGCACCCGGGAATCGGGTGCGTTCGCCAAGGCCATGCCCCCTCTGTCTTGGAGACCTGAGAGATTCCGGCACGGCTCCACCTGAAGCGCGCGCCTTACTCCTTCGGTGGTGCCCGCCGTAATAGGGCGAGCACGCTTTCCAGAGCGCCTGTTCCAGCCACGCGGTCCTTGTGACCTGAGAGTTTCCGGGGCGGTTGCTCCTTCGGTGCCTCCTGCCAGTTCACGCGAACCGTCAGGAAAGCTCTCCCGCGCAGATGCCGGACGTCGAAACGCCCACCAAGCGAATCAGGCTCTGCTGCATAGCAACAGCGGGGTCAATGCCGCTAAAGGGCGTAAAGGGGGGAAATTATCGACGAGGTGGCGGAGACGGAGGGATTCGAACCCTCGATACCCCGATAGAGGTATGGTTCCTTAGCAGGGAACTGGTTTCAGCCACTCACCCACGTCTCCGGACCTGTGCGGCAGGCTGCGCGCTATAACGAGGGGTTGGACGCGCTTCAAGGGCTCGTTGCACTTTCCGATCACGCAGTCTCCGGGTGCGGCAAGTCGTCGACGTCTGGATTCGACTCGCCGCAAATCGGATTCGATTCGCCGCCTATTCATTGCTGCTTCAGCCGGAAAGGATTCTTCTGCAGCCGCATAATTTTGCCTGATCCCTGGAAGGTACCCGGTCATGACTATCCCGTTCGTCCGCAATCTGCGCCTGGCTGGTGCCACGCTGGTTGCGCCGTTGCTCGTGCTGGGCGGGGTTTCGGCTGCAGCGCAGGAAATCCAGTCTATCGACCCCGACAGCGTGATCGATGCCGACCTGATGGAGCAGCAGGCTCCCGAGGCGGCGCAGGATTACGATTATGACTATGACAGTACGGAACCGGATTCGCGCTACGACAATGTCGACCCCGCGCATAACGAAGAAGCGCGACCGGAGCTTGACCTGCCGCCCGAAAACGATCCCTACATTTCGGCACAATCGGGTGGGTCGGTCGATACGACGGTCCAACCTGCCGATGCTGCGCGCACAACCTATGCCGAAGACGATCTGATCGGCGCGGCAGAGGGCCTCTTCGGGCAGGGTGCGGAAGGGTTGGCGCGGCTCATCCAGGATATCCTCGCCGACCAGGGCGAGCCCAATGGCTACATCGTCGGGCGCGAAGGCGGCGGAGCCTTCGTGCTGGGCGTTAGGTACGGCTCGGGCACGCTCTATCACGCGGTCGAGGGCAACATGCCGGTCTATTGGACCGGGCCTTCCATCGGTCTGGATGCGGGCGCCAATGCGGGCAACACCTTCGTATTGGTCTACAACCTTCACGACACCGATGAATTGTACGAGCGCTATGCTGCCGGCGAAGGGCAACTTTATCTCGTCGGCGGATTCCACGCCAGCTACGTCCGCAAGGGCGACGTGGTCATGATCCCGATTCGCGTCGGTGCGGGACTGCGGCTTGGCGTAAATGCAGGTTATCTCAGGTTCTCACGCGAGCAGCGCTGGCTGCCCTTCTGAGGTCGCATAACCGGGGAAGAATGCCTGCAAGGCACCGCCCCGGCCCATGAAGACGAATGCAGGCTCTTGCAGAAGGCTGGGGCTGAAGGCATTGCCGCTGCCATGCTGAACCGACTCGAACAACAGGCCCCCGATGCGCTGCTGGCGCTGATCAAGCTCTTCAAGGCCGACGAACGGCCCGACAAGATCGACCTTGGCGTGGGCGTCTACAAGACCGCAGGCGGTGACACGCCTGTATTTGCTGCCATCAAGGGTGCCGAATCCCGCCTTGTCTCGGACCAGCCGAGCAAGTCCTATCTTGGGCCCGAAGGCGACATGGGTTTCGTCAACGCGCTCATCCCGCATGTATTCGGTGATACTGCACCCGGCGACGGGCGGCTGGACGGAATGCAGACGCCGGGCGGCACGGGCGCTGTCCGGCTGGCGCTGGCATTGGCGAAGAAGGCTGGCGCAACACGCGTATTCATGGGCACGCCGAGCTGGCCCAATCATGCGCAGATACTGTCAGACCTTGAGCTGGAAATGGCCGGTTTCGATCACGCTACTGCCGATGGTCACGCCAATATGGAAGCCGTGCGTGCCGCGATAGCAGGAGCGGGTGAGGGCGATGCCATCCTGCTCCACGGCTGCTGCCACAATCCTACCGGCGTCGATTATACGCACGAGGAATGGGACGAAATTGCCCGTTTGCTGGCAGATAGTCCTGTCCTGCCCGTACTCGACCTTGCCTATCAAGGGTTGGGCGATGGCATGGACGAAGACGCCTATGGCCTGCGCGCTGTGATGCGCAAGGTCGAGGAAGTGCTTGTCGCCTATAGCTGCGACAAGAATTTCGGCCTTTATCGTGACCGCGTCGGCGCGTTCTACGTCGCCACCGGCGATGGCGAAGCGACCGCGCGGGCGATTTCAAACACCGCAGCACTGGCACGCGCCAACTGGTCCATGCCGCCCGATCACGGCGGAGCCGCGGTGCGCATCATTCTGGAAGACAAGTCGCTGACCGCGCAATGGCTGCATGAGCTTGAAGACATGCGCACGCGCATCGGTGAAGTCCGCGCGCGCCTGGCAGAATCAGGCCATGCCGGCAGCGTCGACCTTCGCCCGCTCGGCCAGCAGAAAGGCATGTTCGCAATGCTGCCAGTCAGCAAGGAGCAAGTGCAGCAGCTTCGTACTGATCACGGTGTCTACATGGCCGGTTCGGGCCGCATCAATGTGGCGGGGCTGACGATGAACAATATCGACAAGTTCGTTGCTGCACTGGCCGATGTTACCGGATAGTGACCGTATAGGGGACACCGCAGCGAATTCCGATTGAAGCGATATTGTAAAATCGCCTAGGACTTGCGCTGCAATGTCTATGGGGGGCATCGGAATGGCAGAAGCCACGCGTAAGGATTACGGCGCGCTGGTCGGTTGGACATCGACGAATACGGGGGGACGGGTCGCGCTCCATCTGCAGAGCGTTACAAAGCCTCCTCCGCACACGTCTGACGATGTCCAGACGCAGATATATTTGCTGGATCGCAACCAGGCGATGCAGCTTGCCAATTTCCTGTTCGAAGTCGGCGAGACAAGCACACCGGAACGTCGCGATCGAAGCTGGATCAAACGTATGTTCGGCTGACCTGTTCGCCACACTCGTCCCGGCGTTGGAATGAACGCTCAAATTGCGCTAGACTTGGCGGCGCAATTCAAAAGGGGAATGGCGATGGTTGATCAACCCCGCGATGATTACGGCGCACTTGTCGGTTGGACCTCGACCCGCTCGGGCGACCGCCTGACCTTGCGGTTGCAAAGCGTCCGTAGTCCGCCGCCGCATACAGATGAAGACGTCGATTCGCGCCTTTACATGCTCGACCAGAACCAGGCGGTGCAACTGGCCAACTACCTGTTTGAAATCAGCGGGCAGAGCAAACCGTCACGGCGGGGGCGTGGTCTGCTGACGCGTTTGTTCGGCTGAATCCGAAGTTGGCTTGCGGGCAACTTACCCTTCGCGCAACATCTGCATACGGTGCAGGTAGCGTGCCAGCGTATCGATCTCCAGATTGACCTCTCCGCCCTGCCGCACTTCGCCCAGCGTAGTGACCTCTTCGGTGTGCGGAATGATGTTCAGGCTGAAATGCACACTTCCATCGGGCCTGTCGTCGATGGCATTGACGGTCAGCGAAACGCCATCGACCGTGATCGAACCCTTCTCGGCAATATAAGGGGCGAGTTTGGGCGGTGCTGCGACCACGACCTGCATCGACCCCCCGATGGGCTGCCAGTCATCGACCTTGCCAACCGCATCGACATGGCCGGTCACGATATGGCCACCGATCTCGTCGCCGACACGCAGCGAAGGCTCAAGATTGAGCCGTGCGCCTTCGCGCCACATGTCCTTCGCGGTACGTGAAATCGTTTCGCCCGAGACATCGACGCTGAAATGGGCATCGCCCGCCGTGCCGCCCTTGTCGACCACGGTCAGGCAGACGCCAGAGCACGCGATGCTAGCGCCGATGGCGATGGCGGCGGGGTCGAGCGGACAGGCGATGCGAAGCCGCAAGTCGCCGCGCTGTTCCACGCTCTCGATAGTGCCGATGGCGGTGACGATGCCTGTGAACATGGCGCGTGTCCTAACGTGTCCGGTTGAAGATTTCGAGGGTGTCCTTCCCCAGCTGCCGACGATCCGCCAGCACCCAGCGATCATGGGCCTCGGCAATTCGCTCAAGGCCAAAATCGCGCACACCTGGCGTGCCACCACCGATCAGGATCGGTGCGCGGTAGATCAGCAGCCGGTCGACCAGATCTTCTGTCAGGAAAGCGGCGGCTACCTTCGCGCCGCCTTCGACGAACAGGTATCGCACGCCTTCCATGTCCTTGACGGCTTGCGCAGAGGACAATGCCTGCCAACCATCGGGCGCGCCGCGCTGCGTCAGCACCCAGCGTTCCGGCGAGCGGTCTTCCAGTCCCGGGAGGCGGACATTGAGCTGTGGGCTATCTGCACGCAGTGTCCCGCCGCCGACCAATATGGCATCGGCGCGGGCGCGTTCGCGGTGGCTATGCGCTCTTGCTTCCTCGCCGGTGATCCATTGGCTTTCGCCCGAAGCCATGGCGAGGCAACCGTCGAGCGAGAGCGCGAGTTTGAGGGTGATATGCGGGCGGCCCAGGTTTACCGCGCTTGCATGGCCCGTCAGGCCGAGTTTTTCCGCGCTCAAGCCAGCAACCGCAACGTCCATGCGCTCTGCTTGCAATCGCGCAATGCCGTCCCCCGCCGTGCGCGGATCGGGATCACGCATACCGATGACAACCCGCGCCAATCCCGCTTGTGCCACCAGGTCGGCGCAGGCCGGTCCGCGCTCGGAGCGGTGCGCGCATGGTTCAAGCGTCACGTAGAGGTCTGCGCCTTGCGCGGCATCTCCGGCAGCGGCAAGCGCCATGGCTTCGGCATGAGGGCGACCGCCAGGCTGCGTCCAGCCGCGCGCGATAACCACCCCGTCGCTTACGATCAAAGCACCCACTCCGGGGTTGGGGCGGCTCGACGGCCGCGCCCGTTCGGACAATGCGGCCGCCGCCGCCAGCCATCGTCCATCGTCAGTCTTCACGATCAGCCTTCGCCACCTGGTGCTCCGTTTCCGGCAACGGCACAATATTCCTCCAGCGAGAGCGCCAGTTCCTCTTCGCTTGGCCCTTCGGCCTGTTCGCCGTTGGCAGCACGTTCGGCTTCCGCCTCGGCCTGCATCTCTTCCACGTCGATAAAGGTGGCTTCACCGAGTTGGCGATAGACGTCGCGGGTGATTTCGGCGCGCTCTTCCAGCTCTGCCCGCAGCTCGTTTTGCAATCGCTGGTTGGCACAATTTGAAGCGATGATCTCTTCCCTTGTCCGGCTTTCGTCGAAGGTCGAAATGTAGATCAGTTCGGGTCGGCGCGGTTCGATCCGCGTGCTGTCGGGCACGAACAACATGAACAGCGCAAATGTGGCCGCGCAGGCAACGCCCAGGATTTGCCAACGATGCGGCGTTGGCTGGCGCCATTGCTCGGTAAAATCCTTCACCGCATGGCGCGGAGAAATAAGGCGCAAAAATCGCTTCATCGGGCGTAGATAGAGAGCGCGCGGGGAAACCGCCAGTGCCAGCGAGCAGGCAGGTGAGCCAGACAATCAGCCGAATGCAGCATAAAGCGAACGTCCGTGCTGCTTCAGCCAGCGGTCGGCGTCGGCGATTTCGCCATCGAACACGCGGTGCAGCAGCGCATGGAAGGCGGGCGAATGATCGAAGTGGACGAGATGGGTGACTTCATGCGCGACGACCGACCGGCGCACGTGATCGGGCGCCATGACAAGCCGCCAGTTCACGCGAATGGTACGTCCGGCAGTTCTTTCGCCCGAACATGATCCCCAGCGCCGTTGCGCGCGCGACAGGCGCACATCGGGCACATCCAGTCCTGCACGCTCGCAATAATAGGTCACGTCTTCGCGCAGCAGGAGCAGGGCTTCACTTTCGAGCCAGCGTTGCACGCGAGTGACCAACCGGTCGCGCGGGCCGCCGATGGCGAGGCAATCCCCGTCTCGCACCACTTTGCGGCGCCCACTGTCATTCCAGCGAATGGTCAGGTCTTTGCCGCGAAACGGCAGCACCTCGCCGTCATCCAGCGTGATCGGTTGCGGCACCTTCGCCAGCTGCTCTTCGATCCATGCGAGCCGTGCTTTGGCGAAAGTGAGCGCGTCGATCGTGCGACCCCATTGCGGCATGGTGATGCGCAATTCGCTGCCATCGGGGGCAAGCCGCATGGTCAGCCGTTTCGAGCGCGCATGGCGGCGAATGGCGATCGGAATTGTGGAGCCGGCGACATCGACCGAAGGATTTTGGTGATCGTCGCGCAGCCAGTCGATCACGATTCGTCCCTGTCCGATTCGTCCCCGTCCGATTCGCCCCAATCGGTCAGGTGATGTTCGAGTAGGCCTGCCACCGTCTCGCTAATGCAGCGCCCGGCAACGCAGGCGCCTGCTTCCATCATCGCGTCGCGGCTCCCCGTCAGCAGATAATGCCATTCGGGCAGCAGATCGCCATCGGCACGGCGGCGATAGGCGCAACTTGGCGGGAGCCACGGCACCTGGTTCACCAGCTTCGGAGTCAGGCGGAGACAGTCAGGTACAAAAGCCTTGCGATGGCGATAGTCGCTGCAGCGCGCCGTCCCGGTATCGAGCAGCTTGCACGCGACATTGGTTTCGGCGATCTCGCCGGTATCCTCATCCTCCAGCTTGTGGAGGCAGCACCGGCCACAACCATCGCACAAGGCTTCCCATTCTTCGCGCGAAAGCTCGTCCAGCGGGAGCTCCCAGAATTTGTCCCTCAGCGCACCCATCGTTCCAGTTCCGCAGCAACGGCATCGGCCGATTGTTCGACAGGGAGCAGGGCCATCGGCTGGCCTTCGCGGTCGACCAGATAGCCCGAGCGCGAGTGATCCATCAGGTAGCCGCCTTCTTCGGTCACCTGACCCTTGGAATAGCTGGCGAAATAATTGGCCGCCGCCGCCTCGATTGCTTCGGGAGAGCCGGTCAGACCGATCAGGTCTTCCGAGAAATTGGCAGCGAATTCGCCGACCACTTCGGGCGTGTCGCGTTCGGGATCCACGGTGATGAAGATCGGCTGCACATCATCGGCAAGACCGGGATTGGCCTCGGCAAACTGATTGTACCCCTGCACCATGCGCTGCACGTCGAACGGGCAGACATCGGGACAATAGGCATAACCGAAATAGACCATCTGGTACTTGCCGAGAAAATCCTCGTCGGTGACCGGAGCGCCAGCGCTGTCGACCAGCTCGAAGCCGCCCACGACGGCAGAACCGTAGAGCGCAGGGGTTTCTTCGGGAGCGGACTGGCCGCAGCCCGCAAGCGCAAGGCTCAGCAGGGCAGGTGCGGCAAGGCTGGCAAACAGCTTGTAACTTGCAGGCATGACGAGCGGTTCATGCTCTGCTAACGCGCATCAAGCAAGGTGCATCAGCGCTTCGGCAGGGGCTTTTGCGCACAAATTGGAAATCATAGGAGAACCGGGTGGCCCGCGTCGCTCTTCGCAACATCATCGCAACTCTTGCTGTCGGCTGGTCGCTGGCCGTTTCGGTGCCCGCCGCGGCACAGTTCTACTCGGAAGGGTATGAGTTCCTCGAAGCCGTGCGCGAACGCAACGGCTCGGAGGCGACCGACATGCTCAACGCGCCGGGTTCAACGGTCATCAATGCGCGTGACATCAGCAATGGCCAGACCGGCCTGCATATCGTGGTCGCACGCCGTGACCTGACGTGGACGCGCTGGCTGCTTCAGGAAGGTGCCAATCCCAACATTGCCGACAATTCCGGACGCACCCCGCTGATCGTCGCTGCCGAAGCAGGGTTCCTCGATGGCGTGGAGGTTCTGCTGCGCCGCGGTGCGCGGGTCGATGTCGCCAATGCCACCGGCGAAACGCCGTTGATCGCCGCCGTCCACGCTCGCAATATCGAATTGATGGAAGTCCTGCTTGCGGGCGGGGCCGATCCGGACCGGACGGACAACGCCGGGCGCAGCGCGCGCGATTATGCGGGCCAGCGCGGTACGCCTCCCCGCATCATGAGCACGATCGTTGCAAGCGAACAGTCCGAAGACAGCGGAAACAGCCGCACCTACGGGCCCGACTTCTGATGTCCGATCCGCGCGACCTCACGCTCGATGAAGTGCGGCTTGCACTGGCGCCCGAGATTGCGCTGGCGGCGATGTTCGACGGGTGGAGCGATGCGGCACTGGTTGCAGCGGCGCGGTCTGTAGGCGTCGATGAAGACGTGGCGCGACTGGCGTTCCCAGACAACGGGCTGCGCGGCCGGGCAATGGACATGATCGATGCGTGGGTCGCCTCGGTCGATGCACGGATGGAAGCCGAATTTGCCGACGGTCGCTTGGACAAGCTGCCGATCCGCGAGAAGATCCGCACGCTGGTGTGGTTCCGGTTGCAGGCTATCGCAGGGCTGGAAGAATCGCTCTCACGCGCAATGGCGGTGCAGGCCATGCCGCAGAACGTGTCTGCCGCGCTGAAGCAGGGCTGGTCGAGCGCGGACAAGATGTGGCGGCTCGCCGGCGATACGGCGACCGATTACAACCACTACACCAAGCGCGCGATCCTCGCCTCGATCTACGCCGCCACGCTGGCCGTGTGGAAAAGCGATGGTAGCGAAGGCAAGCAGGATACCGCCGCTTTTCTCGACCGCCGGATCGAAGGCGTGATGAAATTCGAGAAGGCCAAGGCGCAATGGCTAAGCAAGGATCGCGAACACTTCGATTTTGCCCGCTTCCTCGGGCGGCTCCGCTACCCGCAGCAATAGTCATCCGTTAATGCGAAGCAGTTGCAATTAGCCGTGCGCTCTGGCACGGGCGACGATGTGACCGATATCGCGACATCCCAACCGACACTCGATACGCTGGCGCCGCTCGCGCGTGCTGAAATCCTGTCCATCGACTGGAACAGCCTTGCGCCCGATGAAGCCAAGCGCCTGCAAGCGCTGGGCATCGACGAGGGCGCGCGCGTAGCCATTGCCCATCGCGGCGTGTTCTTCGGCAGGGATCCGATTGCACTGATTATCGGGCGCACGACAATCGCCATTCGGCGCGCCCACGCCCGCGCGATCACGGTGCGGCCAGTATGACACCGATGCGCACGATTGCGCTGGTCGGCAACCCCAATGCCGGCAAGAGCGCGCTGTTCAACGCGCTGACCGGTGCGCGCCAGAAAATCGCGAATTATCCCGGTGTTACCGTAGAGCGCAAAGCAGGCCGCATGGCCCTGCCTAGTGGCGAGCCGGTCGAACTGCTCGACCTGCCCGGTTCCTATTCACTCGACGCAGCCAGCCCCGACGAGGAAGTGACACGGCAGGTCGTGGTCGGCGAATTTGCCGGACAGGCGCAACCCGAAATCCTGGTACTGGTTATCGATGCTGCCAATCTCGAACAGCATCTGGTTTTCGCGCAGGAAGTGATTGCGCTGGGTCGTCCGACCGTAGTGGCACTCAACATGGTCGATCTGGCCGAGCGTGACGGGCTTGCTATCGATCCCGCAGCACTGGCCGATTCGCTTGGCGTGCCCGTGGTTCCGACCGTCGCGGTACGCCGGCGCGGAATCGATGCGCTGGTAGAGGCAATCGCAGGTGCGCACGATCAGGATGTCTCGACGCGCCATGAAGTTGCTGCGCTCACCTTGCCCGAGCGGCGGCTGGCGGCGCGTAACATGACCAAGGGTTCCGTGCTGTCCGAAAGCGCGGAGCACCGTCTGCACACCCATCTCGACAAGGTGCTGCTGCATCCGTGGCTCGGGCCGATTATCCTGTTCGCGCTGCTGTTTGTTGTGTTCCAGGCAGTGTTCGCCTGGGCCGACCCGCTGATCGGCGCGATCGAGGGACTGGCGGAAGCGATAAGCGGCGGCGTGATTGCAGCGATGCCGGAAAGCTTTTTTCGCGACCTGATTACCGAAGGCGTGATCGCCGGTGTCGGATCGGTCGTCGTTTTCCTGCCGCAGATTATCATCCTGTTCGCCTTCATCCTGGTGATGGAGCAATCGGGCTACATGGCGCGTGCGGCCTTCATCATGGACCGGCTGATGGCCTATGTCGGCCTGTCGGGCCGCAGCTTCATCCCGCTGCTCTCCAGCTTTGCCTGCGCCATCCCCGGCATCATGGCGACACGCTCGATAGCCGATCCGAAGGACCGGCTGACGACTATCCTCATCGCTCCGCTGATGACCTGTTCGGCGCGGCTTCCGGTCTATACCGTGATCATCGGCGCGGTAATCCCGGCGACGAGCGTCGGGCCGGGCGTCGGCTTGCAGGGACTGGTGCTGTTCGGCCTGTATATCGCAGGAATTATCGGCGCGATGTTGGTCGCTTTGGTGCTGCGCCGCACCGCGACCAAGGGCGCGGCTTCGGGCTTCATCATGGAACTACCCAAATACCAATGGCCGCCCTTGCGCGACCTGTTGATCGGTCTTTGGCAGCGCGCCTGGGTTTTCCTGCGCCGTGCGGGCACGATCATTTTCGCGGCGACGATCGTGCTGTGGTTGCTGCTGACATTCCCCAAGGCTGAGCCGGGCGAGAGCCAGCTCGATGCCTCCGCTGCCGGCTACATTGCCAGCGCCATGCAGCCTGCTTTCGAACCGATCGGTTTCCAGCGCGAGATGACGCTGGCGCTGGTTCCTGCAATGGCGGCGCGCGAAGTCGCGGTGTCGTCGCTTGCGACAACCTATGCCGTGGATGCGGAGGACGAGGCCGAAACAGAGCAGGCGCTGCGCGGCCAGATTGCGGCGCGCTGGAGCTTGCCGACCGCGCTGGCCTTCCTCGCTTGGTTCATCTTCGCTCCGCAATGCCTCTCCACCATCGCTGTCACACGGCGCGAGACGAACGGATGGAAATGGCCAGCGGTGATGGTGATCTACCTCTTCGCGCTCGCCTATATCTTCGCCGGACTTACCTTTTGGGGCGCAACCGCGCTGGGCCTGTAGCCCATATTCGCCTCCACTGTGGACATTCCCCCATTGCGGGGGTGGCGACTCGGCGGGCGCTTCGATAAGCCCTTTCTCTCGAACTAGAGAGGAATCGAAAGAATGGCCGGCAGCCTGAACAAAGTGATGCTTATCGGAAACCTGGGTGCCGACCCGGAGATCCGCTCCTTCCAGAATGGCGGCAAGGTCGCGAACCTGCGTATCGCCACAAGCGAAACGTGGAAGGACCGTGACGGCCAGCGGCAGGAACGCACCGAATGGCACACAGTGGCGATCTTCTCCGAAGGCCTCGTCAACGTTGTCGAAAACTACCTCAAGAAGGGCTCGAAGGTGTTTGTCGAAGGCCAGCTCCAGACGCGCAAGTGGCAGGACCAGAACGGGCAGGATCGCTATTCGACCGAAGTCGTGCTGCGCGGATTTAACGGTACGCTGACGATGCTTGATGGCGCGCCAGGTGGCGGCGGTTCACGTGGCGGCGGCGGCGGTGGATATGGCGGCGGGGGCGGCGGTGGCCAGTCCTCCGGCGGCTGGGATCAGGGCGGTGGCTCCTCGGGAGGCAGCGGCGGCGGAGGCGGCCAGCCTTCCGGCGGCGGCTCCAACTATGACGATCTGGACGACGACATTCCGTTTTGATCCGCTGCAAAATTCCATCAAGCACGAAAAAGCCGCGCCCCTCTCAGGACGCGGCTTTTTCTTTGGCGTTCGTCTGACGCGGTGAGTATTACATTCCTTCCAGCGCCTTGCTGACGAGAATGTTGACCGAAACGCGGCGGTTCTGCGCGCGGCCTGCTGCCGTGCTGTTGTCCGCCATCGGATCGGATTCGGCCATGCCGGTCGGGGTGAGCATACGCCAGGGCTGCCAGCCGCATTCCTGCTGGAGAAAATTGACCACGCGGCCTGCGCGGCGCTCGCTCAGCACCTGATTGTAATCCTGATCGCCAACCGAATCGGTGTAACCGACGACCAGCAGCAGGGCGTTGTCCATCGCTTCGGCTTCTGCAGCGGCCTGGCAAAGCTCGCCTTCCGAAACGCCGGACAGGTTCCACTTGCCGGTGTCGAAATAAACGTTGGTCGTGCCCATGATATTGTACTGGTCGATATTCGCAACGCGGCCACGAAGCGCTTCGGTAGCAGCCGCATTTTCCTCGATCATGGCTTCGTTTTCCGAGAAACGCTGGCCCGTGCCGGTGCGGATCATGGTTGCCGTTTCGAGGTCCTCGTCGGAGAATCGAACCTGCGTCGCGACGAGGTTGCCGTTCCACTGTACGGTTTCCACGCTGACGGGCAGGCCATTGATCAGCGCATCCGCGCCAAGCCGTGTGCGTCCGAGGCCAAGCAGGCCGCCGCGCGCCTTGATGTCGGTGGCTTGGGAGATGGCAACAACTGCCTCCGACCCGTTTTCAGTCGTGACCTGGATTTCGCTGCCACGGCGTGCGGAAATGAAGCCGTCGATGTCCGGTCCTGCGGGCATACCGCTCAGGTCGGTGGGGATGTTGCCCACGACGTTGATGTCCTGTTCGTTATGGACGACTTGGCCTAGCTCCTGCGCGGCGACTGTACCTGCAGCCGGCATCAAAGCGGGCGCGGCAAGTGCGGCGAGAGCGATCAAGGCCTTCGGGCTCGTTGACATGACATTCATTCTTGTACTCCTTCAAACTATCACAGCCGGTCGTGCATCATTGCATCCCGTAACCTGACCGCCCCTGTCCTGGCGTGTCCGGCTGTCAGAACCCCCAAAATCATCCTGCTGGAAAACTGGCAGCATCCAAGGATAACCCTCGGCGCCACGCAGATGGGGCCCTTCTCAGGCCTACCTGTCTGTCAGATGAACGAATTTGGCAAGGTCTGGAGTTGTACGGGCGGTCGGAGCGGAGCTTGCGGCGAACCGTTGTAGAGCGCGCTTTTCCGATCAGCCCTTCTTCAGCCCCGCCAGTGCCTGCGCCAAGGCGCCCTTGGGTCCTTCATCGGCGAGTCCATGGCTCTCGCGCACGGCATCGGCGCCGGGTCCGGTAGCGAAGGGATCGATCGCCAGAGCCAGGCTCTGGGCTACGGCCTCGCCAAGATCGAAGGCGGTTCCGGAATAAGGAATGTCGTCGAGATCATCGGCGTCGAGCTCGATTTCCTCGTCCTCCCCGCTCGCCTCCATCGTCGCGGCCGGAACGAAGCGCATGGTCACGTCTTCGCGGATGGTGACCGGGAGATCTTCGCCCGAAACCGCACAGCTCTGCACGATGGCAGCGTCGATCGTGCCTTGCGCGCTGACCACCTCGCCTTCCGCCTCGAGAGACAGTTCAGCTTGCAGGGCATCAATCGAGACAATGGCAAATCGCCTGGCAAGCGCAGCGCGTTCGTCTGCATCGGCGCTCAGGCAAACGGGCTCTGCGGTGATGCCGCGCAGGTCGAAGGGCCGGGAAAACTCTGGTGTCTCGCTCATGGCCGCAGGTTCCCGGCCAGAACAGCGTCGTCCGGCTGCTGTGCCAGATCGCGATGCAAGGCGCGTGTGCGCGCGGCCAGTGCCAGCGGGAGCTCGTCATTGGTGAGCCGCATATTGCGCTGGAGCACAACCGCCAGCGCCGCGTCATCATCACCGCGCAGGCTGGTGCGCAAGACGCCGAGCCTTCCGCCAAGTGCTTCCATCAATTGCCCCATGTTCTTGCCGACCTTCAGATCCCCGACACCCGAATCGCGCAATTGCCGATCCATATCGGCGACAAACAATTCGGTGAGGAGGCCGGTCTTGGGCGCCAGCGCCTCGCTGTCCTCCATTCGCAGCAGCACGAGCGATAGTACCAGCGCGATCATGTCGAAGCGACCATCCAGGCTGTCCTGCACATCGCAATCGGCATACCATTCAGGCTCGCGGCTGGTGCCGACAGTCGCATGCCATAACGGGCGGAGCGCGTCGCGATCGGTCTTGCCGAACAGGCGCTGGAAAAAAGACATGGCGAAACCTTCGTTAAGGACAAGTTCAATGGATCACCCACAGCAGTGCGTTGCACCAGCGCGCAGGCTCCCCTAAGGCTTGCCGCTGATATAGGATGGACCGGCGCAACAGCAATCCGCAAGGGCAATTGCATGGCCGGGGCCTGACAGGAATTTTGCAAGGATGAAATTTATGGGTTCGATCGTGCGGATGGCAGCTTTGGTAGGGCTGGGCCTAGCCGTTGCAGGGTGCTCCTCGATCACCAATCACCGCGGATACATCACCGATGAAACGCTGATCCAGTCGGTGCAGCCGGGCCTGGACAATCAGCGTTCGGTGCGCGGTACGCTGGGCCAGCCAACCATGATCAGCCAGTTCGGCGATCCGGTTTGGTATTACATTTCCAGCCGCACGCAGCAGGCACCGTTCCGGCAGCCACGGATTGATTCGCACAGCGTGCTGGCCGTCCATTTCGATGCTGCGGGCAATGTCGTCTCGACAGAGCGTAGCGGCATCGAGCAGGTGGCGCACATCGATCCGGAAAGCGATGAAACGCCAACGCTGGGCCGCGAACGTGGCTTCCTCGAAGACCTGTTCGGCAACATCGGCACGGTCGGTAGCGGCGCGCCCACGCAGGGCCGCTGAGCCGCGCTTCGCTTGAAGCCGGGCGTGCCTGCGCCCATATGCTCGGCATGAGTGACGATAAGGCAAGCCACGGCCTCACCCAGTGGCACGGAACCACCATCATCGGCGTCAAGCGCGACGGCAAGACCGTTGTCGCGGGCGATGGCCAGGTATCGATGGGCAATACCGTCATGAAGCCCAATGCGCGCAAGGTCCGCCGCATCGGGGAAGAAGGCAAGGTCGTTGCCGGGTTCGCCGGAGCGACCGCCGACGCCTTCACCCTGTTCGAACGGCTGGAACGCAAGCTTGAACAATATAGCGGCCAGCTTCTTCGCGCCGCGGTCGAACTTGCCAAGGACTGGCGTACCGACAAATATCTGCGCAACCTTGAAGCCCTGATGATCGTGGCCGATGCCGAAGTGCTGTTGGTGCTGACCGGCAATGGCGACGTGCTTGAGCCCGAAGGCGGCATCGCGGCTATCGGATCAGGCGGCAATTATGCGCTCGCCGCTGCCAAGGCCCTGGCCGATTACGAGGAAGATGCCGAAGTCATCGCAACCAAGGCCATGCAGGTCGCCGCCGACATTTGCGTCTTCACCAACGGCAACGTGACCGTTGAGACCGTCTGAGAGAATTCATGGATAATCTGACCCCGAAGGCGATTGTCGCCGCATTGGACGAACACATCATCGGCCAGAAGGATGCCAAGCGCGCGGTTGCCGTGGCGCTGCGCAATCGCTGGCGTCGCCAGCGCCTGGATGCTGATTTGCGCGACGAGGTGACACCCAAGAACATCTTGATGATCGGCCCGACCGGCTGCGGCAAGACAGAGATCAGCCGCCGTCTTGCCAAGCTGGCCGAAGCGCCGTTCGTGAAGGTGGAGGCGACCAAGTTTACCGAGGTCGGCTATGTCGGCCGCGATGTGGAACAGATCGCCCGCGACCTGGTGGAAGATGCGATCCGGCTGGAGAAGGACAGTCGCCGTGAAGCCGTGCGCGAGGCGGCCAGCGAAGCGGCGATGAATCGCCTGCTCGATGCGCTCGTCGGCTCCAGCGCCAGCGAGGCAACGCGCCAGAGCTTTCGCCAGCGCATCACCGACAATTCGATGAACGATACCGAGGTCGAGATCGAAGTAGCCGAACAGTCGGGAATGCAGATGGACATTCCCGGCATGGGCGGCGGCGCGACCATGATCAACCTGTCCGAAATGATGGGCAAGGCCTTTGGCGGCCCGCCCAAGAAGAAGCAGAAGCTGAAGGTCCCCGATGCGTGGGACCGGCTGGTCGATGAAGAAGCCGAAAAGCGCATGGACCAGGACGATGTCGCCCGCGTGGCGCTCGCCAATGCCGAGACCAACGGCATCGTGTTCCTCGACGAGGTCGACAAGATCGCCGTGTCCGACGTACGCGGTGGCTCCGTCTCGCGCGAAGGCGTGCAGCGCGACCTGCTGCCACTGATCGAAGGCACTACGGTGGCGACCAAATACGGCCCGATGAAAACCGACCACGTGCTGTTCATCGCCTCGGGTGCGTTCCACGTTGCCAAGCCTTCTGACATGCTGCCCGAATTGCAGGGCCGCCTGCCGATCCGCGTCGAACTGCGCTCGCTGACCGAGGAGGATTTCATCCGCATCCTCAGCGAGACCAAGGCCAACCTCGTGATGCAGTACAAGTCGCTGCTCGGCACCGAGGAACTGACGGTCGACATGACCGACGATGCCGTGGCCGAAGTTGCCCGCATCGCCGCGCAGGTGAACGAAAGCGTCGAGAATATCGGCGCCCGCCGCTTGCAAACGGTGATGGAAAAGCTGTTCGAGGAACTCAGCTTCGAAGCAGAGGACCGCAAGGGCGAAAGCGTGACGATCGACGCTGATTATGTCCGCGACAAGCTCGGCGCACTGGCAGGCGACAGCGATCTGTCGAAGTATATTCTCTGACGAGGTCAATACCGATGACCCAGAACGCGAAATCAGGTCCGCCAGACGGCAGACTGACCTATCGCCTCATTACGGGGACAGAAGATCGCGAATTCTGCGAGAAGGTTTCTCTGGCACTGGAAGAGGGCTGGGTGCTTCATGGCGAACCACGAACGACCTACGATTTCTGGCGCGGGCAGGTAAAGTGCGCGCAGGCTGTAGTCTGACCAATCTATCAAGCGAAAGACTAACGCGCTATATCGCGCCCACGCCGCTCAAGGATGCGGGGCCAGCCCGATCTCCACACCAGTCTTGTCCGTCAGCGCAAACTTGTCGACCAGATCGGCGCTGGCCTCGTTGAGGCCCACCACCTGCACGCTGCGACCGTTCATGCGCATGCGCTCGACAACTTTGTCCAGGACACCGACCCCTGAAATGTCCCAGAAATGCGCGCGGGTGACATCGATCACCACGTGGTCAGCCGGATCGGGGCGCTCGCTCTCGCGGCCAAAAGCGCGGGAGAAGCGGTCGACGCTGGCAAAGAAGATTTGTCCGGTGATGGTGTAGGTCGCCACGTTCTCGTCGCGCACGCGGGTCACGCCGAACATCGAGCGGACCTTGCCGGTGAAAAAGATGCCCGACAGCAGCACGCCCACCAGCACGCCCAGCGCGAGGTTGTGCGTCGCCACCACGACCACCACGGTCGACAGCATGACCACGCTGCTCTGCCAGGGGTGGTGCTTGATGTTGGGGATCGAGTTCCAGCTGAAGGTACCGATACTCACCATGATCATGACCGCGACCAGCGCCGCCATAGGGATCTGGCCAACAATCGGGCCGAGCAGCCACAGCAGCACCAGCAGGGTGACGCCGGCGGTGAAGGTGGACAGGCGGCCGCGGCCACCACTCGTCACGTTGATCACCGACTGGCCGATCATCGCGCAGCCACCCATGCCGCCGAAGAACGCGGCCACGACGTTCGCGATACCCTGGCCGCCGCTTTCGCGCTGCTTGTTGGAATCGGTATGCGTCATGTCGTCGACGATCTGCGCGGTCAGCAGGCTTTCAAGCAGTCCGACAGCTGCCATCGTGGCCGCATAGGGCGCAATGATGCGCAGGGTTTCCCACGTCAGCGGGACATCGGGGATGATGAAATAGGGCAGGCCTTCGGGCAGTTCGCCCATGTCGCTGACGGTGTTCACGTCGAAGTTGAGCCCGATAGACAACGCGCCAAGCACAATGATTGCGACCAGCGGGCTGGGCACCGCGGTGGTCAGCCGGGGCAGCAGATAGATGATGGCAAGCCCGCCGATCACCATGGCATAGGTCAGCCAGCCGACGCCTTCATTACTCCAGTCGAGCTGCGGTAATTGCGCCATGAAGATGAGAATCGCGAGCGCGTTGACGAAGCCGGTGATGACCGACCTGCTGACAAATTGCATCAACAGGTCGAGCCGCAGGACGGCGGCAACAAGCTGGAAAATCCCCATCAGGATCGTCGCGGCGAACAGATATTCCACCCCGTAATCGCGCACCAGCGGGATCACCACCACGGCCACTGCCGCGGTCGCCGCAGAGATCATGCCCGGGCGACCACCGGTAAAGGCGATCACCATGGCGATACAGATCGAGGCGTAGAGGCCCACGCGCGGATCGACGCCCGCGATGATCGAAAAGCCGATGGCTTCGGGAATCAGGGCCAGTGCCACCACAATGCCGGCGAGGATTTCTGCACGCGGGTTCGCGAGCCAGTCGCGCTTCAACGCGGCGGTGTCGATCATGTCGATTGTCCGTTAGTCTGTGGCATGCGGCAGTCCCGGCACGCCGTTCTGGAATTCCGCGAGGGTCTTTGCATGTTGCACTGCACAATGCAAGGGTGGGCGCCTTTGCCTGCGCTATCTGCCGAACGCGGTTAGTCGCTCATCGAACAGGAGTGGCGCAATCGCTTGCGAGGAAGCGCGTGCAATGGTCTAACCCTTTCCCGGAAGCCAAAACCTTCGAAGGGGACCAATCCGTGAATTTTCGCCTGTTTGCCACCAGCGCCGTGGCGCTTGCCCTTATGTCCACGCAGCCTGCTGTCGCACAGGATGCTGCCGATGCGCCGGTCCTGACCGCACCCGAAATCGAATTTACCGAATGGACGCTCGATAACGGTCTGCGCGTGATCGCAATTCAGGACGACAGCACCGCCACCGTCACCACGTCGCTGTGGTACGAAATCGGTTCGAAACTGGACCCCGAAGGCCGCAGCGGTTTTGCCCACCTGTTCGAGCATATCCTGAGCCGCAAGACGGTGAACATGCCGTACAACATGATCAACGACCTCACCGCCGATGTCGGCGGCACGCGCAATGCATCGAACGGAACCGATCGCACCAATTACTACGAAACCGTGCCCGCCGAATACCTGGAGACGATGCTGTGGACGCACCGCGAACGCATGGCTTTCCCGGTGGTGGACGACGATGTTTTCGAGAATGAACGTTCTGTCGTGAAGGAAGAATACCGCACCCGCGTCCTTGCGCCGCCCTATGGCATCTTGCAGCGGCTGGTCCTGTCCGAAAATGCCTATGACGACCTGCCGCACCGCCGCCCGGGCATCGGAAGCATGGAAGATCTTGACGCGGCTACGCTCGATGATGCGCGGGCCTTCCACCAGGCATATTACGGTCCCGACACCGCCAGCCTTATTGTTGCGGGCAATTTCGAGATGGATAATCTGCGCGCTCTGGTCGACGAGTATTTCGGCGACATTCCGCCGCGCGCCAACCCGGTCGATGTGACAATTACGGAACGCGAAGACCGCCGCACCCAGCCGCGATCGGTCACCGCCAATATGCCCAACGTGCCGCTGCCGGCGGTAGGGACATTGTGGCAATTGCCGCCCGCAACCCACCCTGACGTGGCGGCGCTGGAAGTGCTCAACGCGATCATGGGCAGGGGTCAGAACAGCCGGCTCTATGCCGGTCTGGTCGAGCCGGGCCATGCCGTCCAGGCTCCACAATTCGCATATTTCCAGGAAGAAGCCGGAATTTTCGCGCATTACGCGATTGTCACGCCAACCGCCGATTTCGATGCCACTGCGGCAATTCTTGCAAGTGAAGTTGCACGCGTACGCGATGAACCGGTCACTGCTGAAGAATTGGCTGAAGCCAAGAACGAGTTGATCTCCAGCTCGCTCTACAGCCGCGAAACCGCGCGCGGTCGCGCCTTCGAGCTGGGAGAGGCGCTTGTCTCCACCGGTGATCCACGCGCTGCCGACCGACAGCTTGCCGCGATTGCCGATGTCACGATTGCCGATGTCCAGCGCGTGGCGCGCGAATGGCTCGACCCCGATGCGCGGGTCGACATCACCTACTCACGCGGTGAATTTGACCCCGCCACCTTTGCCAATCCCGAACCGATGCCGACCTTCCGCACGCTCCCGCCTGCTGTAGGCGAACCGCTCGCAGTGCTGCCCGAAAGTGAGCGCCAGGCACCTCCGGGGCCGAGTGAAGCGCCGGTCGTTACCGCGCCCGCATTCGTGACCCACACGCTGTCCAACGGCATCGAGGTTCTCGCGGTGCAGACGGGTGATGTGCCGATTGCAACGATGAGCGTGCTTCTGCCCGGCGGCAGCATTTCCGACCCGCGCGCCAAGTCCGGCATCGCCGAAATGGCGGCGTCACTTGCCGAGCAGGGCACTGCAAGCATGACCGCGCAGGAAATTGCCGCCCGGCTCGAAAGCCTTGGCGCACGCATGGGCGGTAATGCCAGTAGCGACAATTCCAGCTTTGCGCTTACCGCTCCTGTCGCCAACATGGCGGCGGCGGGCGAGGTGCTGTCGGACGTTATCCGCAACGCTTCCTATCCTGAGGACGTGTTCGAGCGCGAACGCGCCCGTGCGCTTGATGGGCTGCGGGTGGCGATGAGCGAGCCGGCATCACTGGCGCGCATGGCCATTCGCCCGATCATGTATGGCGATGCGCCTTACGGTTCGATCGCGAATGGCACGGCGGAATCCCTGCCAGCGATCACGCGTGAAGATCTGATTACCCACCGTGAGACCTATTGGCATCCGGCCCGTGCGCAGATCGTGATGAGCGGTGGCATCTCGCCCGAGCAAGCCTTCGCACTGGCGGAAGAATTGTTCGGCGACTGGCAAAGCGATGCGCCGGTGCCCGCTGAAATCACCAACCGCGCCGGCGCGGCGCAGCCTGCGCGCACGGTCGTGATCGACATGCCTGATGCAGGTCAGGCGGCCGTCTATGTTACCGGACGTGGTCCAACTTCGACGAGCGAACACTACTTCCCGCTGCTGCTAGCCAATGCCGTGCTCGGTGGCGGATCGAGCGGGAGGTTGTTCGAGGAAATCCGCACCAATCGCGGCCTTTCCTACGGTTCGTATTCGGGACTGGGCTTGCTGCGTGAAGACCCGCTGTTGCAGGCCAGTGCGCAAACCGCGAACGAGACAGTGGATGAAGTCGCCGCAGTGATGCTCGAACAATTCGGGCGGATAGGGACCGAGCCGCTGGACGACAGCCTGCTCGATCGCCGTCGGCTATACCTGACAGGCGGTTACAATCGCAGCCTCGAGACGTCATCGGGATACGCCGGAAGGCTCGCCAGCCTGTTGACTCTGGGCATCGATCCGGCAGAGATCACGCAATATGCCAGCCGTATCGATGCGGTCACGAGCGAACAGGCATCGGCGGCAGCAGCGCGGTATTTCGCACCCGACGATGTGACACTGGTGGTGGTCGGCGATGCTGCTGCCTTTATTGACGATTTGCGGGCAATCCGGCCGAATATTGAAGTGATCCCGGCCGATCAGCTCGACCTGTTCGATCCGCAGGTTCCGCACGCCCATCATTGATAGCTGATCGCGCGAGGCGGCTACTCCGCTGCCTCGCGCGATTCTTCGCTCTCGCTCTGCTGGCGGTTCCACATGTCGGTATAAAGGCCATCGCGGCGTAGCAGGCTGGCATGGGTGCCGGTCTCCACAATGCGTCCGGCGTCCATTACATGGATGGTATCGGCATCGGCAATTGTCGAAAGGCGGTGGGCGATGGCGATGGTGGTGCGATCTGCACTCACACGCTTGAGCGTGGCGAGGATGTCTTGCTCGGTCCGGCTGTCGAGCGCGCTTGTCGCTTCGTCCAGCAGTATTATGGGCGGGTCTTTCAGCAGCGTGCGCGCAATTGCCACACGCTGCTTCTCACCACCCGACAATTTTAGCCCGCGTTCGCCAACCTCGGTTTCGAACCCCTTGGGAAGCGACTGGATGAAGGGCAGGATGGACGCATCGGCTGCGGCTTGGCGGATGTCTTCTTCGCTCGGGTCGTTCCGGCCGTAAGCGATATTGTAGCCGATCGTGTCGTTGAACAGCACGCTGTCCTGCGGGACGATACCGATCTGCGCGCGCAGGCTGGCCTGCGTCACTCGGGCAATGTCCTGCCCGTCGATACAGATGCGGCCATCCCACGGATCGTAGAAGCGGAACAGCAAGCGGCCGATGGTCGACTTGCCCGCTCCAGATGAGCCTACAAGGGCGATAGTGCTGCCCGCCGGTGCCTCGAAGCTGAGGCGATGCAGGATCTGGCGGTCCTTGTCATAACCGAAACTGACATCCTCGAAGGTCACTGCCGGACGCTTGACCACGAGGGCAGGCGCGCCGGGCGCATCGTCGACTTCGGTCTGCGTATCGAGCAGGCGGAACATGTCGGCCATGTCGATCAGACCCTGCCGGATCGAACGATAGACCCAGCCGAGCATATCGAGCGGGCGGAAGAGCTGCAGCAGATAGCTGTTCACCAGCACCAGGTCGCCGGGGCTGAGGCGACCCTGCGACCATCCCCAGACAGTCCACGCCATCGCGCCGCCCATCATCAGGTTGAGGATACTTGCCTGCACGATATTGAGCAGGCCGAGCGAATTTTCGGTCTTGATCGATGCCTCGGTATAGGCGTGCGCCGATTGCGTGTAGCGGCGCTTTTCCCGCTCTTCCGCGCCGAAATACTTGACCGTTTCGTAGTTCAGCAGGCTGTCCACCGCGCGCGCCATGGCCAGCCCGTCAAGATCGTTCATCTCCTTGCGCAGCTTGACGCGCCATTCGGTGATACGCTGCGTGATCCAGATGAAAGCGATCACCGTCACGGCTGTTGCGGCAACCAGCTCCCAGCCGAACACGGTCCAGAAAATGATCGACACCACGACCAGCTCGATGGCGGTTGGAGCAATGTTGAACAGCAGGAAGTACAGCATCGAGCTGATCGATTTTGTACCGCGTTCGACCACGCGGGTAATCTCGCCCGTGCGGCGCGACAGGTGGAAACGCAGCGACAGCCGGTGCAGACGCGAGAACACATCCTGCGCGAGGCCCAGCACCGCATCCTGCCCGACGCGGTTGAAGGTGATGTTGCGAAGCTGGTCGAACAGGACCCCGCCAAAGCGGCCGGTCGCATAGGCAATGACCAGCGCCATCGCGACCCACACCGCCGGATCGCCATCGGCCGACATGATGTCTACCGCGCGCGCATAGGCAAAGGGCAGGGTGAGCACCACGGCCTTGCCCAGCAGCACGAGAAATCCCGCACCGATGATCCGCCGCTTGAGTTCGGGACGACCCTTGGGCCACAGATATGGGAGGAAGCGACGCATTGTCGCCCAATCGGCGCTTTCGCCGGTGCCCGTCCTGTCGCCAAAATCTCTCACAGCCCTTCAATTGGGGATAGCGGGCGATGACGCAAGGCTGGCGGCTTATTGGCGCAAGCGGGTGGCGCGCTGGTTGAAATTCCAGCCCTGGTCGCGTGTGAGTTCATCCGGCATGTCGAACAGGATGCGGCGCGAGCGGAAATCGATCGCGACGCGGCTGAACATGCGCAATTCGCTCATGCCCAGTATCATGGCCGGTCGGTCGGCGAGGTCGAGTTCGCCGAAGGTGGGCGCGTCGGCAAAGGTTACCGGGAAATTGGTCAGGCGTATGTTGCCCATGTCCATGATGCGCGCGATCCGCGTCTCGCCCGAAATGTCGATGCCGTTGACATCGGTCATCACGGTGTTTTCCTCCGCCAGGCGCTGACGCCGCATCCGCTCCTGCAGCGCCAGATTGCCGATCGAGCTTTGTGCCCCCGTGTCGATTATGACTGCTGTCACGATACCATCGATCCGTGCACGGTTGATGATCAGTTGGCCAAGTCGCTCGCGCGCGCGTACGACAATGTCGTAGCTGCGCGATCCGCCTTGGGCAAAACTGTCCGAGATGCGCAATTCCTCCCTGTCGAAGTCAATGAGGACGCGTTGGCCTTGCAGGCTGTCCAGGCCCAGGATGCCATCGGCACGGCCGATATTCCTGCCTTCCACGATGGGAGCAGTACGGACGGTGAAGATGCGGTCGCCCAGTTCGAACTCGGGCACCATCGTGGTTTGCACGGCGCGGCGGCTGGCCATGCCGACCAGCGTGGCGTTTTCGCGGTCGTGGAGTTGTAGCCGTTCGGCCAGCTCGCTGGAAAGGACAGTCGCCTGCGCGCCGGTGTCGACCATGAAGCGGAACGGGCCTTGTCCCATGATCATCACCGGCACGGTCATGCGCCGGTTGCGCTCTACTTCCATGGCGATGATGTCGAGGAGCGGATCATGTCCGATGGGCAAATCGGTCGATGGAAGTGGGTCCTGCGCAGCAGTCTCGACTTCATCCGTTCTTGGCTCCTCGCCCTGGGCGAAAAGGGTGCTGCCGGTCAGTGCAAAAGCACCGATAAGGGCTAGCCAGTTCATTTGTACTCTCTCTCCTGCCCGTCGATGCGTCCCATCAGCGACGTGCATGGCGCTATAATATCACGCCGCGGGCCAGTCCCCAAATCAGGGAGCGCACCCCGTCAGAGCGGAGCAGGCATCAATCGGCTCCACCCCAGACGTTGAAGCGCGGAACTGGCGAAGAAATGTACCTCGATATAGGCACGGTGCCGCGTCTGGCGCAGGCAGATGAGCCATAATGCCACGCCCAGCAGCACCGCAACCAGCAACTGGCCGAGGCTTGCCCTCTCAGCAGGAGCCCAAAAAGCGTAAGAAAGCGCAACCGGAAGCACAGCCACGCCCGTCGCGAGCGCGGATTGCAGCCAGATACGAATCATCGCGCTCCAACCAAACCCGATTGTGCGCGCAAGGAACGGCGCGAAGATCGCCAGCCAGACAAAGCCATGCGCAACGCGGCTCGCCGCCGCCGCTTCCAGCGAGAACCATGCACCGACCACCAGCAGCACTACCGAGGCGCTGGTTTCCAAGCCACTGCGCCACAGCAATGCACGCTTGCGATGCAGCAGGATCGGCAGTTCGGTTTGCAGCGGAAGGGCGATGAACAGCATTTGCGATACAGCGATCCATTGCAGCGGGACGGCCGCACCGATCCATCGCTCGCCATAGAGCGCGGAAACCAACGGTACGGCACAGACGGCAAGCCCTGCCATGGCCGGCCAGGTAATCGCGCAATAGTTTGCTGTAACGCGCTCGTAGTGCGGGCCGAGCGCCTCGCCATCATCGCGCAGCTTTCGGAACGCTGGGTAAAAAACTGATGCCAGCGCGCCCGAGACCAACATGCGCAATTGTGCGGCGAGGCCGAAGGCACGGGCGAACAGGCCAAGGGCGGCCGTGTCGAGCAGGCGTCCGATCAGCAGTTCGGGGACTCTGATGCTTATTTGGTAGAGCGCCGAATGAATCGTATTGAATCCGCCGAAACGCAGGATTGGCAGCGCGCCCGCGAGCCTCGGCGGGAACGGCAGGATGAAGCCGACGCGCCATTGCGCGATTATCATGCGCGCCACTTGCTGGGCGAAGGCGCCCCAGGCCAGCGCCATTGCGCCGTAGCCGTTCCACGCCAACGACAGCGCAACAGTGGCATTCGCCAAGACCACGCCGTTTTCCGTCATGCTGTTGGAAACGAAGTCCATCTTACGCTGCGCCAGCGCCATGGGCACGATGGCGAGCGGAACGAAGAAGTAGCTTGCCGCGATCACCAGCATCAGCGGCAGAAGATCGGGCAGGCCGTAGAATGCGGATACCGGCCAGGCTAGCGCAACGCAGCCTATTGCCACTGACCAGCTGATCGACAACGAAACGGTGAAGGCAGTGCGGATTTGCGCATCGTCGAGATGTTTCTCGCCATTAATGAACCGGGTGATGCCGAATTCCTGTAGCACCGCGAGCAGCGCGATGAAGGAAAAGGCGATGGTAAAAAGTCCCAGCTCATCGGGATCGATGAAATAGCGAGCGAGGATCACGCTGGCGGCAAACTGTATGACAAAAGCGCTCAGCTGGCTGGCCATGGCCATGACCGCCGCACCGCGGACCGTCATCAGCGGTGCATCGCCTCCAGACTGGCCGCGCAGGCCGCTGCCGCGATCAGCCACGACTTGTCACTAGTTGGGTTGCAAGGCGCATCGCGCGCCCCGGCGCGCCTAGCCTCAGCAAGCGCAGGACAGCGCGCCAGAGGCCGGGCGCAGAGGCGTCTTCGGCGACATGCTGCATGACGATGTCGAATCCGTCGGCGCGCAAGGCGACTGGCGAATAGAGGATGTTGTCCGTTACGTGCCGGCGAACCTGCCGCGCCACGCCCGGCTTGCAGAACACCTTGTCGAGCTGATCTATGGCGGGCAGGCGCTCCATTTCGGCAGTGGGATCGGGCCTACCCTCTTCGCGCAGCTTGTACGCTTCATAGGCAATTGCCGCACCAACCTGCTGTTCGGTTGCATGGCGCTTGGAAACCTGCCCGCTGTAATGACGATACTGCAACAGCGGTTCCGGGATGTTAGCAATTTGGGTGACCGAGGCGAGGCGCAGCCACAGGTCGAGATCTTCGCAATGGCGGAATGCCTGGTGATACCCTCCCTGCGCGAGCACAAGATCGCGGCGAAACATCACCGATGGATGGCATAGCAGCGGACCGCCGTTGCGGATGTTGTCGAGAAAATCATCGTGCGTAACGGGGTGGCCGGGATCATAGGCCATTTGGTTCCCGTCTTCGTCGATATCGTAACACCACGTCCCAACGACGCCGCACTGCGGGTTATCGGCCAGAAATTGCATCTGGCGCGTGAAGCGTTGCGGTAAGGCGATGTCGTCCGCGTCCATTCGTGCCACGATATCTGCCCGTGCTTCGTCCAGCATCTGGTTGAGGCTGACGATAAGCCCGCGGTTTTCCCGTATGATGGGACGGATGCGTGGATCGCGCCGAGCATAGTCCTCGACAATCTGTGCAGAGCCATCTGTCGATCCGTCGTCGAGTAACAGCAGTTCGAAGTCGGTGAAGTCCTGCGCCAGTATGCTATCCACCGCATCGGGAAGGAAGCGCGCAGCATTGTAGACACTCATTGCCACGCTCAATGTGGGAATTCCGCCACTGTTCATTGCTGCCGCCACTGACCCGAAACCTTCCTTTTTGGTCCCCCGCTCGTAGCGGCGAGGCGTAAAGATTGCTTGAATGACCAAGTCCTGCGCCGTGTGATGGGTAACGGTGGCTTTACCACTCCGTGCCAGACTGGCGGCCAACCAACATGCAGTGGGGATCATCGGCCTTATGGAATTACGAGTAAGCAATTGGCTGATCGATAGGTGGGCGACAGGCCTGGCCGGCCTCGCGCACTGGGCCAAGGCGATCCGGCAGTCCGTGCTCGCTAGTGCCGTTATCGTGGCGACGCTGATGGCTGATTGCTGGCTGTTGGGACTCGACATGGCGTTTCGATATGCGGTGCTCGACGGAACGGAACTCCCAAACTGGTTCAACCTCTCGCAGGAAATGGGCCTTGGCGAGATTTTCGAGCATGTGATGACAGCACTCGGCATCTGCGCACTTCTGATGCTGTTCTATCGCCACCGCCGCCGACAGATAGCCATGGCCACGATCTTGCTCGCGCTGGTGTTGGCCGACAATGCCTTGCAATTGCACGAACAGGTGGGCGTCGTTCTAGGCGGGGCGTTGCCGACCGATTTGCTGTTGCCTCCACATCAGATCGGGGAGCTGCTGTTCCTTTCGGCGTTTGCCCTGGTGGCGCTCGCCACGCTTGCCCCGCTTTTTCACAAAGACATCGTTCCGGTCGAACAGGCTATGCTGCTGATTGTCGCCCTGATCGGATTCGCCGCCATCTTCGGCATCGCCGTGGACGCTGTACACGCGATGCTCGCAACCGGGAGCTTGCAAGAGGTGGTTGCAGGCAGCCTCGAAGATTTCGGCGAGCTTGTCGGTATCTCGCTCGCTGGCGCTTTCGCCGTGGCTGTCGCTGCGGCGGACCCGATTCCCGCAACAAACAGGTGAATCGCCTGCTGCACGGGCCATTAATCCGGGTGAATCGCCGAATGTCACCGCAATTTCATGATCCAATGCAGCGCCACCGTCCTCGGCTCACACCTCATTGGCCAAAATTTGCCGGAAAAAACCGCAGATTTCCGCGGGTAATCATCTAATTTGAAATAAAATTGCAAAAAGGCGTTGACCCGACTCAATGCCCCACATATATGCCCTCTCACCGACGCGGCGCTGACGGTTTCTACCGGCCTCGCAACGTTCGGTCGCCAACATAAACGGATAGCCGGTCCCCCGGTGTAAATCGGGGATGCCTTCGCTGTCCGGTTTTTATTGTCTGGTGGCTCTTTGACATTGTCGATTTTAGATGAAGGGACATGTGGGCGACGGCGCCCGGTCCGGGGACCTCAAGGCTCCGAGTACCGGTTAATTTAAGCCGAAACCACATCCATCTCCAGGCTCCACGTCTGGGTTGGGTGATGCATGTCCTTCGTATCCATTACGTTTGACAGTGCAGGTATCGGCTCCTTGAAGCTCATGCCTAGCAGGTTGGCGATCTTCGGATCGTGCTTGCTTGGTGTGTGACACAAACTTGAGAGTTTGATCCTGGCTCAGAACGAACGCTGGCGGCATGCCTAACACATGCAAGTCGAACGAACCCTTCGGGGTTAGTGGCGCACGGGTGCGTAACGCGTGGGAACCTGCCCTTAGGTTCGGAATAACAGTGAGAAATCGCTGCTAATACCGGATAATGTCTTCGGACCAAAGATTTATCGCCTTAGGATGGGCCCGCGTTGGATTAGCTAGTTGGTGAGGTAAAGGCTCACCAAGGCGACGATCCATAGCTGGTCTTAGAGGATGATCAGCCACACTGGGACTGAGACACGGCCCAGACTCCTACGGGAGGCAGCAGTGGGGAATATTGGACAATGGGCGAAAGCCTGATCCAGCAATGCCGCGTGAGTGATGAAGGCCTTAGGGTTGTAAAGCTCTTTTACCAGGGATGATAATGACAGTACCTGGAGAATAAGCTCCGGCTAACTCCGTGCCAGCAGCCGCGGTAATACGGAGGGAGCTAGCGTTGTTCGGAAATACTGGGCGTAAAGCGCACGTAGGCGGTCTATTAAGTCAGGGGTGAAATCCCGGAGCTCAACTCCGGAACTGCCCTTGAAACTGCTAGACTAGAATCTTGGAGAGGCGAGTGGAATTCCGAGTGTAGAGGTGAAATTCGTAGATATTCGGAAGAACACCAGTGGCGAAGGCGACTCGCTGGACAAGTATTGACGCTGAGGTGCGAAAGCGTGGGGAGCAAACAGGATTAGATACCCTGGTAGTCCACGCCGTAAACGATGATAACTAGCTGTCCGGGCTCATAGAGCTTGGGTGGCGCAGCTAACGCATTAAGTTATCCGCCTGGGGAGTACGGTCGCAAGATTAAAACTCAAAGGAATTGACGGGGGCCTGCACAAGCGGTGGAGCATGTGGTTTAATTCGAAGCAACGCGCAGAACCTTACCAGCCTTTGACATCCTTCGACGGTTACGAGAGATCGTTTCCTTCCTTCGGGACGAAGTGACAGGTGCTGCATGGCTGTCGTCAGCTCGTGTCGTGAGATGTTGGGTTAAGTCCCGCAACGAGCGCAACCCTCATCCTTAGTTGCCATCATTCAGTTGGGCACTTTAAGGAAACTGCCGGTGATAAGCCGGAGGAAGGTGGGGATGACGTCAAGTCCTCATGGCCCTTACAGGCTGGGCTACACACGTGCTACAATGGCATCTACAGTGAGCAGCGATCCCGCGAGGGTTAGCTAATCTCCAAAAGATGTCTCAGTTCGGATTGTTCTCTGCAACTCGAGAGCATGAAGGCGGAATCGCTAGTAATCGCGGATCAGCATGCCGCGGTGAATACGTTCCCAGGCCTTGTACACACCGCCCGTCACGCCATGGGAGTTGGTTTCACCCGAAGGTAGTGCGCTAACCTGTTTACAGGAGGCAGCTAACCACGGTGGGATCAGCGACTGGGGTGAAGTCGTAACAAGGTAGCCGTAGGGGAACCTGCGGCTGGATCACCTCCTTTCTAAGGATTTTGGCGGAAAGCGCCGGGACTTGTTCTCGGAAGTGCTTCCTCCAGCTCCAAAGAACATGCCGTCGTCCTCATGTCCCTTCATCACTGGAGAAACGCGAACGCGAGTTCGTGTTTACGCCTGAGCTGGCTCACGCCGCCCGCGGCCGCCTTCCTTTTAGGAATGTTGCGCCAGCGTATGGCAGTGTGGGCCTGTAGCTCAGTTGGTTAGAGCGCACCCCTGATAAGGGTGAGGTCAGAGGTTCAAATCCTCTCAGGCCCACCATTTACCTGGTTACAAATTGGTGCGGGGCCTTAGCTCAGCTGGGAGAGCACCTGCTTTGCAAGCAGGGGGTCATCGGTTCGATCCCGATAGGCTCCACCAGCCTTAACCAGGCAGAATTCTCCAGAGATGAAGAGAAAACGGATCCCGCGTTTGCGGGTAGGCGGTTTCGACCGCTGTCTTTGACATTGTGAATGGGTTTTTAAATCGATGCCGTGGCGGTATCGTCGCAAAGGTTCGGACCTTCGGGCTCGAGATCTGCGCAGGCGATATCATCACAAATCAATCAAATTGATTATCTGGCTGAGATAATTTCTCCGTACCATCTTTAAGCGAACAAGCGTTATGCAGGCTTGTCGTTGATGGTGTGGATTCTCAAGCGTGAGGTAAGAGCATTTGGTGGATGCCTTGGCATGTACAGGCGATGAAGGACGTGGCACGCTGCGATAAGCGTCGGGGAGTTGTGAGCAAACTTTGATCCGGCGATTTCCGAATGGGGAAACCCACCTTCACCATTTCTTCTCTTGTCCCTTCGGGGATTGGTGGAGAGGTGGATAAGGTATCACCGAGCTGAATATATAGGCTTGGTGAAGCGAACCCGGGGAACTGAAACATCTCAGTACCCGGAGGAAAAGACATCAACCGAGATTCCGTTAGTAGTGGCGAGCGAACGCGGACCAGGCCAGTGCCTTCATTTCAACTAGCAAAACACTTTGGAAAGAGTGGCCATAGTGGGTGACAGCCCCGTATGCGAAAGTGATGATGAAGGACTTGAGTAGGGCGGGACACGTGAAATCCTGTCTGAACATGGGGGGACCACCCTCCAAGCCTAAATACTCGTACATGACCGATAGCGAACACAGTACCGTGAGGGAAAGGTGAAAAGCACCCCGATTAGGGGAGTGAAATAGTACCTGAAACCGAATGCTTACAATCAGTTGGAGCCCCATAGGGGGTGACAGCGTACCTCTTGCATAATGGGTCAGTGACTTAATCTACCATGCAAGCTTAAGCCGTTAGGTGTAGGCGCAGCGAAAGCGAGTCTGAATAGGGCGAATAAGTATGATGGATTAGACCCGAACCCCGGCGATCTAGGCATGACCAGGCTGAAGGTGCGGTAACACGCACTGGAGGGCCGAACCGTTTAATGTTGAAAAATTATCGGATGAGTTGTGTTTAGGGGTGAAAGGCCAATCAAGCCGGGAAATAGCTGGTTCTCCGCGAAATCTATTGAGGTAGAGCGTCAGATGTATGCCATTGGGGGTAGAGCACTGGATGGGCTAGGGCCGCGCGAGCGGTACCAAACCTAACCAAACTCCGAATACCAATGAGTCTTGTCTGGCAGACAGACGGCGGGTGCTAAGGTCCGTCGTCAAAAGGGAAACAGCCCTAACCTACAGCTAAGGTCCCCAAGTCATTACTAAGTGGGAAAGCATGTGGGAATCCCAAAACAACCAGGAGGTTGGCTTAGAAGCAGCCATCCTTTAAAGAAAGCGTAACAGCTCACTGGTCTAAATAAGGGTTCCTGCGGCGAAGATGTAACGGGGCTAAAGTAATGCACCGAAGCTTAGGGTTGCAGTTTACTGCAGCGGTAGCGGAGCGTTCCGTAAGTTGATGAAGCCGAAGGGTAACCGACGGTGGAGATATCGGAAGTGCGAATGCTGACATGAGTAGCGATAAAGAGGGTGAGATGCCCTCTCGCCGAAAGACCAAGGGTTCCTGCGCAACGCTAATCGGCGCAGGGTAAGCCGGCCCCTAAGACGAGCCCGAAGGGGGTAGTCGATGGGAACCACGTTAATATTCGTGGGCCTGGAGATGTGTGACGGATTGTGGAAGTTGTTCATTCTTATTGGATTGAATGGGCGGCCAAGTGGTCCCGGGAAATAGCCTCTCCATATAGACCGTACCCGAAACCGACACAGGTGGTCAGGTAGAGTATACCAAGGCGCTTGAGTGAAGTATCCTGAAGGAACTCGGCAAATTGCCTCCGTACCTTCGGAAGAAGGAGGCCCTCTTTTTGCGCAAGCAATTGGAGGGGGCACAGGCCAGGGGGTAGCGACTGTTTATCAAAAACACAGGACTCTGCTAAGTCGGCTTCAAGACGACGTATAGGGTCTGACGCCTGCCCGGTGCTGGAAGGTTAAGAGGAGGAGTGCAAGCTCCGAATTGAAGCCCCAGTAAACGGCGGCCGTAACTATAACGGTCCTAAGGTAGCGAAATTCCTTGTCGGGTAAGTTCCGACCTGCACGAATGGCGTAACGACTTCCCCACTGTCTCCAGGATATGCTCAGCGAAATTGAAGTTCCCGTGAAGATGCGGGATACCCGCGGTTAGACGGAAAGACCCCGTGCACCTTTACTGCAGTTTCAGAGTGGCATTAGGAAAGAGCTGTGTAGCATAGGTGGGAGGCTTTGAATCTTGGGCGCCAGTCCAAGGGGAGCCATAGGTGAAATACCACCCTGCTGTTTTCTGATGTCTAACCTCGTACCGTTATCCGGTACAGGGACCCTCTGTGACGGGTAGTTTGACTGGGGCGGTCGCCTCCTAAAGAGTAACGGAGGCGCGCGATGGTAGGCTCAGGCCGGTTGGAAACCGGCTGCGAGAGTGCAATGGCATAAGCCTGCCTGACTGCGAGACTGACGAGTCGAGCAGAGACGAAAGTCGGTCATAGTGATCCGGTGGTCCCTCGTGGAAGGGCCATCGCTCAACGGATAAAAGGTACGCCGGGGATAACAGGCTGATACTGCCCAAGAGCTCATATCGACGGCAGTGTTTGGCACCTCGATGTCGGCTCATCACATCCTGGGGCTGGAGCAGGTCCCAAGGGTTTGGCTGTTCGCCAATTAAAGTGGTACGTGAGCTGGGTTCAGAACGTCGCGAGACAGTTTGGTCCCTATCTGCCGTGGGCGTCGATTGTTGAGAGGAGTTGCCCCTAGTACGAGAGGACCGGGGTGAACATACCTCTGGTGTACCAGTCATCCTGCCAAGGGTGCAGCTGGGTAGCTATGTATGGACGGGATAACCGCTGAAAGCATCTAAGCGGGAAGCCTCCCTCAAGATAAGCAATCATCGAACCGTGATAGACCATCACGTTGATAGGCTGGGTGTGGAAGTGCAGTAATGCATGAAGCTAACCAGTCCTAATAGTTCTGTTCGCGCTTGTTGGATCCCACCATCAACGTCAGGCCTGAGAGCAATCTCTTGGCTGGTGTTGAGGAGGAATTCTCTAAGTCGGATAATGACGCCTTAAACAGCAACAAACACCTGATTGGTGCATCGATTTAAAACCTTGCTACGCCCGCCTGCTTCATTGCTTGGTGGTCATAGCGCCTGTGACCCACCCGATCCCATCTCGAACTCGGCCGTGAAACCAGGTAGCGCCGATGGTACTAGTGCTTAAGCACTGGAAGAGTAGGTCGCCGCCAGGCATTGCAGCAGGCGGGCAGCGCAAGGTAACCCATTCACGATTTCAAAAACGCCGCTGCCGGTATTACCGAGCGGCGGCTTTTTTGTCTCCGACGATCATGCGATCATTGGAGGAGTGCTGACCGGATCCACAGGGCCCGCGAGGCTAAAACGGTGACGCGGGGTGGAGCAGTCCGGTAGCTCGTCAGGCTCATAACCTGAAGGTCGTTGGTTCAAATCCAACCCCCGCAACCATCATCTAGTTGAAAACCCATCACAAAATAGCCTCACTGTTACCAGTGGGGCTTTTCGCGTTTGCTACTGTAAGCATATAGGAAGCAGGTCGCCACATAGGACGGCGTGGGGCGAGGTATTGAGTTTGTTCAACCTCCACAACAATAGAGATCATTTTCGAGAAAAGGATCGATACGGTCTCAACCGCCAGTCTGGGAAGTAGACGTATTTCAACGATATGCACGCCAAGCGTGTACAACGTTATTCCGGCATGGTCGGCATGCAGACTCCGTCGAGCGCTAGAATATGGGTGAAGCGACCCAGCGCCACCCATGATCCGATCGCAAAGGTCAGGTCGACAATCTCGGCATCGCTGAAATGGTCGTGCATCGCAGTCCAGAAATCTTCGTCTTCATCCATCGACTGTGGCGCATCTCCGAAACGTTCGGCAAATTCGATCGCGAGCCGTTCGCGTTCGGAATAGGCGTTCGAATTGCGCCAGTCCGCAATGTTGCGGTAGAACTGCTCGTCCGGCGGGGTGTTGTCGCGTACTCGCGCCGCCTGCTCGGCGTTGCCGCCACTGCGCTCGATATGGCCTGCCAAATCCCGCTCTGCACGCATATCGCGACAGAGATGGCATCCGTTGATCAATGCAGTCCGCATTCGCGCGGCTTCCATCTCACGCATGGAGAGTCGTGAATGCTCGTACACCGTCAGTGAATAGGCTGCCGCCGCTGCGCCGATTTCAGGAGTGAATTTCGACCATGCATAGCCCAACGGATCGTGGGCGTTCTCTTGCGGAATAGTAATTCGGGGCATGGCTTCTCTCCTTAAGATTGCGTGCTTAGATCGTGTCGATAGAACCCATCACAACGCTCGCCTGGCTCGAGAGCGCGCCGCCATTGGTGTGAGCCAGACACAATTGCGCGCCGACCTGCTGGTTCGCAGCTTCGCCTCGGATCTGGCGTGCGGCCTCGATGATGGCGAACAGTCCGTACATGCCGGGGTGGCAGCAGCTTAGTCCGCCGCCATTGGTATTAACCGGCAAACTGCCACCCGGTGCGATCGCGCCGCTCTCCACGAATTGGCCACCTTCCCCTTTGGCACAGAACCCCAGGTCTTCTAGAAACAGGATCGTGTTGATCGTGAACGCGTCATATAGCTGCACCGTGTCGAAATCAGAAGCCGAGACCCCTGCGGCCGCCATCGCCCGCGCGCCAGATTCACGAGCTGCTGTCTGGGTCAGGTCGGGCATGTTGCTGATGGCATTGTGCCAGGTCGCGGCAGCTGCCCCCAGGATTGGAACCGCAGGGCGAGGGCCGGCCTTGGCGCGGTCGGTTCGCGTCAACACGATCGCTGCCGCACCATCTGTGACGAGACAGCAGTCGGACTTGCTTATTGGCGAACTGATAATCCGCGCCTCGAGACAATCCGCAATCGAAAGCGGACCCTTCGCAAAGGCTTCTGGATTGGTGTTTGCCCATTGCCGCGCCGCCACTGCCACACTTGCCATTTGCGCGCGGGTGGTGCCGAACTCATGCATGTGCCGCGCGGCGGCCAGTGCGTAGCTGGTGAGCGGATAGAGCGGGTTATAAGGTTGCTCCCACACGCTGCTTCTCGCGGGCGTTGCCAGTTTGCCACCGTTGCTGCGCTGGTTGGACCCATAGGCGATCAGGGCGCAGTCGATATAGCCTGCGTGCAGCATCATGCTTGCGGTGATGACATGACTGGCAAACGAGGAACCGCCGGTGCGGTTGCTGTCGGTGAAACGAGGTGCCAGTCCGTAATACTCGGCAAGTGCAAGCCCGCCGAACAGATCATTGGGCAGGCAGCAGAAAACTGCATCCACTTCATGGAGGTCGAGGCCGGAGTCCCGCATCGCAAGCAGGCCAGCCTGCGCTGCAAGTTCGATTGCGTTGAAGCCGGGCGCCTCGCCAATGCCAAAAGTTGCGAGGCCCGCAATCGCGGCCTCTGCACGGGGGAAAGGCTCCATCCCGGTCATGACGCTTGATTGACGCAAGTCTGCAAGCGCCATATCCGGTTGCCATGACCCAATGCTCTGTTGTTCCGCCTGAAACACATTGGCGCGCCGCACTGGCTGATGGCCGGTTCCTCATCCAGCGTGACCCTGTCGATGGTACAACTTATTTCCCCCCGCGCCTTGCCGGACCGAAGGGGCAGTCGCTCGAATGGGTGGAAGCCTCGGGACTTGGTACAGTTTACGCTGTCAGCGTCATTTATCCCAAGCCGCCGCAGCAGCCTTACAATGTGGTGCTTGTCGATCTGGAAGAAGGCGCGCGGATGATGAGCCGGGTCGAGAGTGAACGACCTGAAGACATCGCTATCGGTGACCCGGTGCGCGCCCGGATTGCCGCAACAGACGATGGAATGCAGATCGTCTTTCATCCGGCCTGATCCTTTTCGATTGGCCTGAGCAGCTCCTCGATTTCACTCTCGGAGAAACCGGCTTCATCCAGTACATCGCGGCTGTCGGCGCCCAGGCGTGGACCGGGGCGCCCAGCCATACCGGGCGTTTCCGAAAAGCGAACGGGAACACCGGGCATCCGGATCGAACCGTCTGGCGTTTCGCAATGGTGCCAGAAACCCACGCTCGCGAGATGTGGATCCTCGATCAGATCATCAATCGAACGGACCGGCATTGCAGGGCATTGCGCCTTTTCGAAAAGCTCCATCCACTCGGCGGTTGTCCGCTGTGCCAGCACCGCACCCAGATGACCCAGCACCTTGCTGATGTTTTGCGTGCGCATCCGCAACGAAGAGAAGATCGGGTCTTGCGACCACTCTGGGTTACCAATCGCGTCGAAAAAGTTTTTCCAGTGACGATCGTTGTAGATCATCACCGCGATATGGCCGTCCCTGGTGCGGTAGGGTTTGCGTTCAGGAGACAGCGCCCTTGCATAGCCGGTCGGCCCGATGGGCGGGTCGAACATGGCACCGCATAGATGCTCGACCATGGAGAATGATGCCAGGGTTTCGAACATCGGGACTTCGATTTCCTGTCCACACTCGCTTCGCTCGCGGTCGAACAAGGCGGCTATCACCGCATAGGCCGCGGTCAGTCCGGCAACCTTGTCTGCAACGACAGTGGCAAGATATGTCGGCTCCCCGCCTGAAAGCGCTGCCTGTAGATCGACTATTCCAGACGCTGCCTGTACGATATCGTCATAGGCGGGGTAATCGGCATAGGGACCGTCCCGGCCATAGCCGTAGAGATTGGCGTAAATGATATTCGGGTTCGCCAATTTCAGATCGGCATAGGCGAGTCCGAGCCGGGCTATAGCCTTGGCGCGCATCGAATGGATGAAGACATCGGCCTGGCTCGCCATCCGGACCAGCGCATCGCGAGCGGCTGGCTGCTTGAGGTCGAGTACGAGGCTGCGCTTTCCACGATTGACGTTCATGAACATCGCGCTGCAATCATCTGCCGGACCTGGCGGAAGGAATCGCGTTGTATCGCCGGTGGGCGATTCGACCTTGATTACATCCGCACCCAGGTCGGCAAAGATTTGTGTTGTGTAAGGTCCCATCAACACGCTCGTGAGATCGAGGACCCTGACGCCCTTCAGAGGGCCTTTACCCGCACCTGCAGTGGTCATGGATGCATCTTTAAAAAAACAGTCATGCTTGTTTTTGCGGCAGGAATGTCCGAAGTGCAAGATCAGATGGAAAGAAGGGCACGATCAATGGGAGAAAGCAGGTGAAGGTTCATCTGATTGCGGCTGGCAAATATCATGACATCGACTTTGCCCGGCTCGAACTGCTCAAGTTGCTCGCCGAAGTTCCCGAACTGCGTACAAGTGTGGCGGCGAGTTATGGCGACAGCCAACTGATTGACCAGGCGGACTTGCTCATCACATACACTTGCGACCTTGTGCCAGAACCTGACGAGGTCGCGGCGCTGTTCGATTGGCTTCACGCCGGTGGGCGGTGGCTTGCGCTACATGGCACCAATTCGATCCTTCGCCTCACCGACGATGGATTGATCGAGACACCCGACGATGCGCCGCAATTCATGGAATTGCTCGGCACCCAATTCGTCGGCCATCCGCCCATCGGTTCGTACAAGGTGCATGTGTCGGATGGGGAACACAAAATGACGCGCGGGCTGCGTGATTTTTCCGTGGTGGACGAACTTTATCTGACGCGTCGAACCTCCGGTTTCACCACGCTGCTCCACACTAGCTTTTCTGGTAAATGCCCCGATTTCGGGGAGCAGGATTGGCACGAACCGGAAGTGCCGGTGCTGTATGAGCGCAAGGTTGGCAAGGGCGCGATCCTGTATCTGACACTGGGCCATTGCCGCGGCCATTACGACCTCAGGCCTCTCGCGGATTACTTCCCGCATCCGGAACGATGTGCCTGGAATTACCCGATATTTTACGAGCTTCTGCGGCGCGGCATAGGTTGGGGGACAGGTCGTGGCTGAATGTCAGCGCTTCCGGTCGGGTCTCAGCTCCAGAATGACCTTTTCCATATGATCGAGCACGAGAGCTATCGTTTCGTCGTCAATGCCCTGTGTTACCCGGTTGAGCGCCATGCCCTCCAGCGTGTTTTGCGTCAGGGCGAGGGCGAGCTTGAATGCTGCCATATCGTCAGCCCATTCGGGAAACAGCTCGATGGCAAGTTCGTGCCAGCGTTCTTCGAACTCCCGACGTACCGGTTCAAGCACGGTAGCCAGCTCCTTGTCCGTGCGCGAAGCATTGGCAAGTTCCTGAAACGCGATGAAGTTGGGGCGGAGCAATTGATCCCAATAAGCGCGCAGCAAGGTGCGTGCATCATGGTCCATCGTTCCTGCAGCACGGCGAAACGCACGCAGGCGTTTGTGGTGCAATTCCACCAGCGTTGCCTGCATCAATTGGCGGCCATTTTCAAAATGATGCAACATCGCCCCGCGCGAAAGCCCGGCTTCTTCGGCCACCTTCGGCGTCGTCGTATTGGCATAGCTGTATTTCACGAGGCAGCGGATGGTCGCATCGATCAGACGCGCACGCGTCTTCGCACTTTTGAGCGCCTGCGCCGTTGGTTCGATCAACGGACGCGCGCTGCCGTCGCGGGTCTTGTCGGTTTTGATCATCTTTTGTGCCGGCATGGACCCACCAATCTAAAAAAAGCAGCTGTGCCTGCTTTGCACGGTTCCATAACGATTTGCCAAGTGCGCAGTCAAATAATTCAACGAGGAGAACGATGATGGGTAAGCTTGCAAACCGGATTGCCTTGGTGACGGGTGGCGGCTCGGGTCTCGGCAAGGCCGATTGTATCCGGCTCGCCGAAGAGGGCGCACACGTCTATGTCACCGACGTGAACGAAGACGCCGCCAGGGCAGTAGCCGAAGTTATCGGCGCAAAAGCGGTAGCCTTGAAGCATGACGTGTCGTCACGCGGTGACTGGGAAGCGGTGTATTCACGCATCTCGAGCGATCATGGCCGGCTCGATATATTGGTAAACAATGCCGGGATCGTCGTTGTTGCCGATCCGGAGGAAACGACCGAAGCGCAGTTCGATCGCACTATGGATATCATGTGCAAGGGCGTCTTCTTCGGATGCCAGCTTGGTCTTCCGCTGCTCGCCAAGTCCGAAAATGGATCTATCATCAACATGTGCTCGACCGCCAGCCATCTCGGCTTCCCGCCCTTTTTTGCCTACTCCGCGGCCAAGGGCGCGGTGCGCTCGATGAGCAAGTCGCTGGTGATCCATTGCCAGGACAAGGGATACAAAATCCGCTGCAACACCTTGCATCCATCTGCAATCGAGACTCCGATGATCCAGGGGGCGATGGGCCGCCCAGGACAGGAGGTAAAAGTCGACGAGGGCGTATTGCCGCCCGGCGCGATCGGTGCACCGTCCGACGTGGCCAGCCTGATCGTCTTCCTGTGCAGTGACGAAGCGCGCTTCCTGACCGGCGGCGAATATCTGATCGACAATGGCTCGAGCATTCGACCTTAAAAACAATCATGCCTGACTTTTTTCTTGCAGTGTTGGCTGCATGTCCTAGGATTGGGGTATGAGCGACAAAGGCAGGAAAGCACTCGTCATCGGGGCATCGAGCCGTGGCGGTCTCGGCGAGGCCGTGGCGCGGCGGCTGGCCGCTTCCGGCTGCCATGTCACCGTCGCTGCGCGCAGTGAAGAGGCCATTTCTCAACTGGCACGTGAACTGGATGGACGACACGCGGTCTGCAACATTCGTGACGAAGCATCGCTTGCCACGCTGTTCGAAAGTTCGGGTCCAGTGGAAATTGTGGTCAATGCCGCTGGCACCACCTGCGCAGGAGGAATCGCGCGGATTGAGCGGGCGCAGCTCGAAGACCAGATGGAGCTGCACTTCACGGCAAACGCATTACTACTAAAACATGCGGCACCTGCCATGTCCGGCGGTGGCAGTGTCGTGCTGTTCTCATCGGTCACGGCGGCGCTCGCAGGGGCCGGACTGGCATCCTACAGCTGCGCCAAGGCGGCGTGCGAACAGCTTGTTCGAATTGCGGCGGTGGAACTGGGTGAACGAGGTATTCGCGTAAACGCGGTCGCGCCCGGATTTTCGCAAACCCCCATGACGCAATCGATATTCGCCGATCCCGCGCTGACCAAACTTTATCTTGGCCATGTCCCGCTGGGATGCCGTGCGGTTACTCCGGAGGAGGTGGCATCGGCTGTCCTGTGGCTCACGAGCCGTGATTGCTTCACAACTGGTGAGACCATCCAGGTCTCGGGAGGCGCGCAGCTTGGGCGCTTGCCCAACAAGAACGATTTTAAGGAATTGAGGAAGGCATAAGCTATGGATCTCGGACTCAAGGGCAAGAAGGCAATCGTCGTCGGCGGCGCGCGCGGCATCGGCTATGCTATTGCCGAATTGTTCGCGCGCGAAGGCTGCGACGTTGCGATTACCGCGCGAAACGACGATTCAGTGAAGGACTCGGTCGCCAATCTGAAGAAATACGGCACCAAGGTCGTCGGCAAGGGCTGCGATGTCACCGATGGCGAAGGCTACCGCGAATGGATGGAATGGGCTGACGAGGAACTCGACGGGGTCGATATCCTCGTTCCCATTTCCTCTGCGTCGGGCGGTCTGGGCAGCCTGAAGTACTGGGAGCGGAATTTTGCAGTCGACGTAATGGGGCCGGTGCGCGCCATCGATGCTGTAATCGAAGGCATGGTGGAGCGCGGAAGCGGTTCGATCGTCCTGATCGGCAGTACATCTGCGCTGGAGGAGATGGGCGGTCCGCAGGCGTATAATGCGCTCAAGGCGTCGCTTATCACCTATGGCAAGCAACTGGCGCTGGCGCATGGCAAGGACGGCATTCGTGTAAACGTCGTCTCACCCGGCCCGATCGAATTCGAGGGTGGCAATTGGGAGATGATGAAAGGTGCGATGGAGAAATTCTACAATTCCCTGATCCGCAAACATCCCCAAGGCCGGTTCGGCAAGCCCGAGGAGATTGCCCGCGCGGTCGGCTTCCTAGCCAGTCCGGCGGCAAGCTGGGTCAATGGCTCGCACCTGGTCGTCGATGGCGGCTTTACCAACAATACGCATTTCTGAGCCAACGCCGGGATACCCCCAAGATGGACGTTAAACGCCAACAGGATGTCAAGCGCCCGGCAGAAGCCCTGCCAGGCGGTACGCCTATCGAGAAGGCGCCCGATCCCGATCTCGGCCACGATATAATTCCGGCAGAGCGCTATACTTCCAAGGAGTTTGCGCAGCTGGAATGGGACCGTATGTGGAGCAAGGTCTGGCTGTTGGGCGGGCGCTCGGACGATATTCCCGAGCCCGGCGATTATATCTGCACCAATATCGGCAAGGAATCTGTCCTGCTGGTGCGCCAGAAAGACGGGAGCGTGGCAGGGTTCTACAATGTCTGCCTCCACCGCGGAAACCGGCTCGTGCCAGAGGAAGGCATCGGTTCCGTCGCAGAACAAGATGGGGTTTTCCGGTGCGGCTATCACCATTGGGCATACTCATCGAAGGGCAAGCTGCTTCACATTCCTGACCGGGAGACTTTTCCGCAGGGCGCGCCGCCCTGTGGCCGGGTCCGCCCGGTCAAGGCTGACGAGTGGGGCAGTTTCGTCTGGTTCTCGCTTAATCCCGATGTCGAGCCATTGATGGATTACCTTGGCGTAATCCCGCAGCATCTCGACCCTTATCACATGGAGCGCATGGCCTGGACGCGCGATATTACCGTGGAGTGGGATTGCAACTGGAAGGCCAGCGTCGATGCCTTTTCGGAAACTTACCACGTCCAGGGCATTCACCCGCAATTGAAGTGGTATCTGGACGATGTGAACGTGCAGTATGACTGCTACGACAAGCACAATCGCTATCTGATACCTTTCGCCTCGGTCAGCCCGCGCGTCCAGTTGCCGTCGAACATGCCGCCACTGATTGCGGGAATGATGGAGGCTGCCGGAATGGACCCGGCCGAATACGAAGGCCCGATCAGCGGTGTTCGCGAGGCCTTGCAGAAGTTCAAGCGCGAGCATGGGCCGGAGCAGGGCAAAGACTATTCGGACCTCAACGACGAGCAGCTGACCGACGATTATCACTACACGATCTTCCCCAACGTCTCGATGAACGTCCATGCGGATGACGTGATGATGTTTCGGCAGCGGCCCCATCCAACCGATCCCAACAAGATGCTCTACGACATATGGATGTTCGACCTTGTGCCGAGTGACGAAAAGTGGCCCGAGCGGCCGCGCCACCAGCATTTCAAGCATGGCGACAAGACCATCGGTCAGGTGCTCGACCAGGATGCCTTCAACTTGCCGCATGTGCAGGCGGGTATGAACAGCGAAGCATTCCCCGGTCTGTGGCTCGGCGAACAGGAGGTGCGTCTGCGTCATTTCCACCGCACCCTGAGCGATTATCTGTATGGCAAGAACGGTCCGGGCGAGGGGGATATCTGATGCAATATTCGCGTGACGGATTGCTCCGTGCCTATCGCCGCATGGCCACGATCCGGCAGTTCGAAGAACGGCTCCACGAAGAGATTGCCAAGGGCGAAATACCCGGCTTCACGCACCTTTATGCCGGGCAGGAAGCCGCGGCTGTGGGCGTGTGCGAACATCTCGATACCGATGACATGATCGTTTCCACCCATCGCGGCCACGGCCATTGCATCGCCAAGGGCTGCGACGTGAAGGCGATGATGAAGGAGATCTACGGCCGCCGCGAAGGTCTGTGCAAGGGGCGGGGTGGCTCCATGCATATTGCCGACACGTCCATCGGGATGCTCGGCGCAAACGGCATCGTCGGTGCAGGCGCGCCGCAGGCCGTGGGTGCAGCGATTGCCGCACGGGCCGAGGGCAAGGGAAAGGTCGCCATCGCCTTCTCCGGTGACGGTGCCTGCAATCAGGGCACCACCTTCGAGGCGATGAACATGGCGGCTGTCATACAGGTACCCGCGATCTTCGTGTTCGAGAACAATCATTATTCGGAACACACAGGCGACAGCTATGCCGTGGCGACCGACAAGGATATCGCCAGCCGTGCCCGCGCTTTTGGCATGGAAGTATGGCGTGCCAATGGCTGCGATTTCTACGATACTTTCGAAACAATGGCCGAACTGCTCGACCATGTGCGCGGCAAGGGCTGGCCCGCCGCCATCGAACTCGATACCGAACGTTTTTACGGACATTTCGAAGGCGATCCGCAGCGTTACCGGGCCAAGGGCGAGGTAGACCGGCTGCGCGAAGAGCGCGACGCGCTCAAGATTTTCCGCGCGCATGAAACCACGCTGGAGCAGCTTCAGACCGCCGAACTCGATGCCATCGACGCTGAGGTGACCAGCCTTATCGATGCTGCGGTCGAAGAAGCGCGCGCTGCTGAAAAATGCGATCCCTCGCAAATCGAGGAAGATGTTTATGCGACCTATTGAGCGACACGCTGAGGGGACACGCTGAGATGGCCGTGATTAATATTCGCGAGGCGATCAACCAGACGCTGCACGAGGCGATGGAGCGCGATCCCAGTGTCATCCTGCTTGGCGAAGACGTCGCTGGCGGAGCGGGGACGGCTGGCGGACAGGAAGCGATCGGTGGCATCTGGGGCACCAGCACCGGACTGATCGGCAAGTTCGGGCCCGAGCGCGTGATCGATACGCCGATTTCCGAAAGCGCAATCGTCGGTGCGGCAGCGGGTGCAGCGCTTGCGGGGATGCGCCCGGTTGCCGAGCTGATGTTCGCCGATTTCATCGGTGTGTGCGGAGACCAGCTGGTCAACCAGATCGCCAAGTTCCGCTACATGTTCGGCGGCAAGGCGCGCTGCCCCGTCGTGGTGAGGCTGATCTATGGCGCAGGCATGAATTCCGCCGCGCAGCACAGCCAGGCTTTCTACAATTTGCTGACCGCCATTCCCGGCCTGAAGGTTGCCCTCCCAACCACGGCTGCGGATGCGAAAGGATTGTTGACCGAAGCCCTGCATGGCGATGACCCGGTGATGTTCTTCGAGCACAAGGCGCTTTACGGCAAGAAGGGCGAAGTGCCCGAAGGCCTGCACCGCGTGCCCTTCGGCCACGCGCGCATGGCGCGTGAGGGGGGCGATGTGACTATCGTTGCGCTCGGACGCATGGTCAGCTTTGCCGAGAAGGCGGCAGACAAGCTGGCGGAGGACGGCATCGGCTGCGACATTATCGATCCGCGAACCACCAGTCCCCTCGACGAAGAAGCGATACTCGATAGTGTCGAGCAGACCGGCCGGCTGATAGTCGTAGACGAAAGCCCGCCACGCTGCAGCGTAGCCACCGATATCGCCGCAATGGTCGCGCAGAAAGCCTTTACCAGTCTCGATGCGCCGCCTGAATGCGTCACTGCCCCACATACGCCGATCCCGTTCTCGCCGGAACTGGAGCGCGCCTACGTGCCCGGTCCGCCCGCAATCGAGGCGGCTGTGCGGCGCGCGCTGGATTGGGGCTGAAGCATGGCTGTGCTGAAACCCTTCACCATGCCCAAATGGGGCATCGAGATGACCGAGGGCACCGTTGCAAAATGGCAGGTGGAAGAGGGCAAGCCCTTTGCCAAGGGCGATGTCATTGTTCTCATCGAGACCGACAAGATCACAAACGAGGTCGAGGCCGAGACCGATGGGTGCCTTGTTCGCCTGATCGCGGATGAGCAACAAACTTTGCCGGTCGGCGCATTGTTGGGTGTGATGGGACCGCCCGATTCCGATGCTGGTGAGGTTGACACCTTCATTGCCGGCTACACGCCCTCTGGCGGCGAACCCGAGCGCGCTGACAGGTCCGATGACGCTCCTGCGACGAAAGCGCCGGCGGCACTAAAGCAAGCAGCAAGTCCGGCCCCCAAGTCTACCATCTCCAGCGATATCGCGATGTCGCCTGCAGCGCGCTTCGCTGCAGAGGCTGCGGGACTACAGGCTTCGGACATTACGCCAAGCGGTCGGAATGGGCGGATTACCCGGCAGGATGTCGACAAGGCCGTGCGCGGCCGCCGCCAGCCCGATCTATCCGGACCGATCGATTTGCCCGGTCAGGAAAGGGTTTATGCCTCACCGCTTGCGCGCAGGATCGCGGTGCAGAACGGCATCGATCTTTCCAACTTGAACGGAAGCGGCGCGCGCGGTCGTATTTGCAAGGCAGATGTATTGGCGCTCATGGGCGATGTGCCATCGGCCTCGCCAACTCCATCCCCGTCTTCGCTCGAAGAAGGCATCGAAGTCGTGGCGATGACGGCGATGCGCAAGACGATCGCAAAGCGCCTGACGCAGGCGAAGCAGGATATCCCGCATATCTACCTGCGCCGCAGTGTGCGCGCAGACCGCTTGATTGCTCTACGAAAATCGGAAGGCAAGCCCGGCACGCTGAACGACTACCTCATCCGCGCTTGCGCGGTTGCTCTGATGGAAGTGCCGAAGATCAACGTGCAGATGCATGACGGAGCGATCCATCAGTTCGCCCATGCCGATATCGCGATGGCGGTCGCAACCGAAAAGGGACTCATCACCCCGATCGTGAAGAAGGCTGACGAACTGTCTGTCGGGGCGATCGCCAAGCGGACCAAAGACCTCGTGAGGCGTGCGCAGGCCGGTACGCTGAAGGCCAATGAATTCCAGGGAGGCAGCTTTTCTATCTCCAACCTTGGCGGCTTCGAAATCGACGAATTCGATGCCATCATTAATCCACCGCAGGGCGCGATCCTCGCAGTAGGCAAGGCGCGAAATGCGCCCTTCGACGATGGAGGCGACTTGCGCCTGCTGCCGGTGATGCACCTGTCGCTAAGCTGCGATCATCGGGCAATCGACGGGGTCGACGGCGCGCGCTTTCTCGAGGTGCTCGCCGGCCTAATCGAACATCCCGAACGTCTCTAGGCCATGAAAAGGGGCGGCTCGATCTCCTCCCCTTTTCAACCTGTCAGCAACTGTCAGGCGTGGGATCGGAAGAATGCCAACTGCATGTCATCGGCCAGGCATTCGAGGATTGGCGGGACAAGCCTGTCATGAAAATCGATGCTCATGTGATGGTCGAACGCCGCCTCATCCTTGAAAGTGGCGATGCAGTAAAACAGGTTCTCATCCTCCTCTGCCTGCAGGACCTCGTAGACATAGGCATCGGGTTCATGCTCGTGCACCAAGCCCTTGAGTTCGGTCTGCAGGGCAATGAAGTCATCGCGCTTTTTGGGCTTCACCCGCAGGGTGGCGATAAACGATTTCCCGGGCGCGCCGCCGCGTTCAGCTTTTGACATCGTAAAGATACTCCCGGTGATAGGTGCCGTCGATGCACTCGATCATCTTGGCGATGACGGGGGCGTTTTCAGGGTTTTCTTGGTGAGCCTTGTCAGCTTCTTCGCTTGTGAAGCTTTCATAAACGGCAAAGGCATTGGGCTCTTCCAGCCGGTAAAACTTGTATTGCAACGTGTCGGGCTCGCGCCTTGCATTATCCTCCATCGCCCCGATCAGCTCGACGAATTCGGCGTCTTTGTCCGGCTTGACCTTGAACCGGGACAGGAAAGTGGTTGGCATCCGATACTCCTAATTCTCGCCGTCCAGATAACGGTCGAGTTCTACGTGGAAATGACGCAGGCGCGCTTCCTGCTCGCTCCATAGCGGCCCCTTGAAGCCGCGCGAGCGCGCACCTTTCTGCACGATGGGCAACAATTCGCTGTCCTGATCGAGCACTTCACCCAGTTCCGGCGGAACCCCAAGGCCGGTATGTTCTATATCCGGTCGCATCATCCCGCTAGTATCGGCATCTTCGGCCAAGCCCATCCATGCGGGCGGCTTGTGGCCGGGGATATCCTCGGGCTTGAAAAGGATGATCGTCTCGTAAGTGAATTGCTCGGGATCCTTGGGGTCAGGCAGGAAGCGATGGATGAAAACCGCCTCCGGATGGCAACCGATCTGGATATTCGGAAACAGGCCGTAGATCGTCGAGTCACTCAGCTGCGTGTCGCTGAACTTGTCGTAACCCAATCCGTATTTCTCTGATCGCGCGCGCTTGGCCTGCTGGATGGCGGCGCGGCTATCTTTCGCAGTGCCCTCGAACGTGTCGGGATCGATCCCCGCGTCGGCCAGCATCATCTTGATGCCTTCATTGACCGTTTCCTGGTCGGGAAAGCGCGGACTGGGCTGGGCAAACGGTACGAACTGGCGGCTCATGCCATTGGGAAACAGGTCGATCTGCGTGCGGTCATCCATCACGGCCTGCGTTTGCGGATGAACGGAATGAAGGTGATAGATTTCGTAGAAGGCGTCGACCCCGCCCTTCCAGTTTGCCGCCCAGTCCGATTTCTTGTGCTGCACCACAACCATCTCGCTGATGTCGTAGAGGGCGAGGTGATCGGCCACTTCGCCGAGATAGTCGGCAAGCGGCATCACCTCGTCGTTCATGGATATGAAAACCAAGCCCGCTGCCGTCTCGCACCGGACCTCGCTTAAATCCGTACCATGACAGAGCACGTCGGGATGGAAGGTTTCCTCGTCCGTCACCTCGATGTTCTTGCCTTTGATATCGAATTTCCACGAATGGAACGGGCAGACGAAACTGTTGGCTGATCCGAAATCCGCCAACGCAATCTGGCTGCCGCGATGCGGGCAGACATTGTAGAACGCTTTCACGCCGCCATTGTCCTGCCGCACGACTACAAATGATTCGGTCCCGATTTCGAAGCGCAGCCAATCACCCGTGTCGGGAATGTCACTTTCGACGCCTGCCAGCAGCCAGGTTTTGGTGAACATCTTTTCCCATTCGGCGTCCCAGATTTCGCACGTGTAGAACCGTGACGGGTCAGGGCGCGCAGTGCCATTATCTGGGCGCGGCCGTTCGTCATTGAACGGATGGGGATCGCCCACGTGGATAGCCCAGTTTCGAAAATCGAAGTTCATCGCGAATCTCCTGCACCAGAGTGCGGTTTTATGGCCACAAACCAACCAATAAAAAAACAAGCATGATTGATTGTTATATTTTGCTGTGGCAGGAGTGTCATGTCAACTGGCAAGCGCTGAACGAATATGGCGATGCCACATCAGGTTGCTGGGGAGAGAGAAATGAAAAAGTCGGTTCTGTATGGTAGTGCAGCGGCAATGGCGCTCGCGCTCGGAATGACCCCGTCGGTCGCTCTGGCGCAGGATGCGGGTTCGCAAGATGCCGATCCTGACGGTGTGGCTACTGCCACGCAGGATCAGGGTGTTGGCCGCATCGTGGTCACTGCAACGCGCCGCGATACCGACCTGCAAACGACGCCGGTTGCGGTGTCGGCCATCGACCGGACGCTGATAGAGCAGTCGAATGTCGATGACATCGGCGGCCTTTCGGCATTCGTCCCCAATTTCTCGGCCGAGACAATCACTGGCTTCAACGCGGCAAGCTTTGCAATGCGCGGTGTGGGCCAGAACAATATCATTGTCTATTTCGAGCCTCCGGTCGCCGTGCTCGTCGACGATTTCGTGGTTCCAAGTGTTCAGACGCAACTCCTCGATACATTCGATGTCGAACAGGTAGAGGTGCTGCGCGGCCCCCAAGGCACACTTTTCGGCAAGAATACCACTGGCGGTGCCGTGACGGTGCGCACCATCCGTCCCGAACTGGATGTGTTCAACCTCGATGCCCGGTTCCAGGCTGGCAGCTTCGGTACGGCGAGCGCCAAGATGGCGGTCAACATTCCTGTTGTCGATGATACTCTCGCGCTTCGCATTGTCGGGGGTTATGAATCTACAGACGGCTATTATCGCAACGGCGGGTGTTATGGCCCGGTGACAGGCTTCGTGCCGAATCCATTCCAGGGTTCGCAGGGTTGCCTTAACGGTGATCGTATCGGCGACACCGAGACCTGGTCGGCGCGTGCGAAGCTGTTGTTCGAACCGACCGACAACATCAGCGCGCTATTCCAGTATGAATTCCTGCGTGATCGATCAGGTTCGGTGCCGTCCGTAAACGAGAACTACCTCTACACCGGCGATACCCCGTTCCTGACCGACTTGCTCAACACCGGTTCGTTCCAGCCCGACAATGATGATCCGCTCGACAACGCAGCCATCACGCTACGCGACGACGCCTTGCTGTTCGCTGGACGTGGCCAAAGGATTGACGTCGATGGCCTCTATGCCAATATCGACATTGATTTCGACATCGGCACGCTGACTTCGGTCACCGGCTGGCGCAGCCAGCGCTCGCGTCTGCCCAACAGCTATCCGGGCCACGCCCCGCTCGACATGAATGGCAATCCCCTGTCGATCTTCGATGCCACGCGCGATGACGACCGCGAGACGTTCCAGCAGGAATTGCGCTTTTCGAGCGACTTCGGCGGCCCGTTCGACATGATCCTTGGCGCATTCTACCAGACCGACGATACCGACTTCTGCGTCTCGCAAATCCTCGGCTTCCTCGACCTGACGGGCGGACCACTCCCGTTCGGCAACTGGAATGATACGCCCTACATCCTGTGTAACGCGCAGGAAGCCGAATCCATGGCGGTATTCGGAGAGGGCACTTTTGAGATCACGCCAGAGCTCAGCCTGACCGGCGGTGCGCGCTATACCTGGGAGGACAAGACCTGGTTTGGTCGTCAGCAGACTTTCATTCCCGCGCTGGACGGTGGCTTCGACTTGGGAATCTCAATTGACGAGGCGCTTGATGCCAGCATCTATAATTATCCGGCAGGCGTGATCCGGGTCGAGGATTCTGCCAACGAACTTACCTGGCGAGTGAGCCTGGGTTATCAGGCAACGCCGGATTTCTTCATCTACAGCACGGTTTCGCACGGCTTCAAGGCCGGTGGCTTCAACGACCAAATCGGCGGATTTGCGGCGTTCGGCACCGATCTGGATGCCTTCAGGGAAGCTGCACAGGCGACCGATCCAGAGACAGCCGATAGCTATGAAATCGGTTTCAAGTCCGAGTTCCTCGACAATCGCCTCCGCTTCAACCTGACCGGCTTCTATGTCGAATACAACGACCTGCAACGGCAGTTGAACGTGCCGATTGAAGTGAACGGATCTCCCAACCAGGTGACCATCTTCGTCAACGCCGCGAGTGCGGAAGTGGCCGGTATCGAGGCGGAGCTTACCGCCGAGCCGGTCGATGACCTCACGCTTCGCGGCATACTGGGTTATCAGGATGCGTCATATGGCGAATATGACGCGCCGAATGCGGGCTATGATCTTTCAACCTCACCGCTCGACCGGGCGCCCGAATGGCAGTGGACTATCGATGGCACCTATCGCACCGATCTCAACAGCAATTTCGAACTGATCTTCAACGGCAATGTGGCGCACCAAAGTCGGAGCCTGTTTACGCAGGCGATCGATGATCCGCTCGGCAATACTTTCCTGAATGCTCGTACGCTGGTCAATGCGTCGATCACGCTCAACCAGGTCAACGATGAATACTACGTCCGCCTGATTGGCCAGAACCTGACTGACAAGCGCTACCGCACGGCATCGCAGAACGTCGCCGGCCTGTGGCTCAACAGCCAGTTCGGGCCGCCGCGCTTCATCGGCGTGGAAGTAGGTTTCAGCCTGGGGAACTGAAATAGTGAAGCCAGGGATTGCCATTGCGGCGTTGATCGCGGTCGGCTTGCTCGGAGCCTGTGAGCAGCGCGCTCCGGATGAGGAGGTCGAGCGGGTCGGGTCCACCGATGAATTCCAGGCTCGCGTCGGCACGCCGATCGATCTGGAAACGCATCCGGGGCAGGCGCTGTTCAGCGCAAACTGCCTGTCATGCCATGACGGCGCGGTGCCCAAGGCACCCGCCGTAGTATGGCTGGAAATGCTCGAGCCCGATGTGATCTTGTCCGCCATGAGTGACGGGATCATGCAGCAGCAGGCGGCGCACCTGTCTGAAGAAGAACAGCTCCACATCGCCGAGTATCTCTCGCGCATCGAGCTGGACGATTACCAGCCGCCTGCCCCGCCTGCGCGTTGCGAGGACAGCGGGTTGGCGATGGATGCTCCTCCACCGGCGCCCGTCGGCTGGGGGCATGATAATTCGCGGTACGTCCCCGCCTCGATTGGCGGAATTCGCGTCAATGATTTCGGTAACCTTCGTCTCAAGTGGGCCTTTGCCTATCCTGGCGCAATCCGCGCGCGTTCGCAGCCCGCTGTCGGCTGGAACACTGTCTTCGTGGGGAGCCAGACCGGCAAGGTCTACGCTTTCGATCTCGACAGTGGCTGCGCCGAATGGACTTATCGCGCCGGCGCGGAAGTGCGCACCGCGATTGTCGCCGATGCGGAAAACGAGCGATTGTATTTCGGCGATATCCTGGGCCGGGTTTACGCTATCAATGCCCTGACAGGGGAGGAGATCTGGCGGGTGTCGGTGGATGATCATCCCAATGCGACCATCACTGGAACGCCGACCTTGGGAGGTGGCTTGTTGGCTGTTCCCGTATCATCGCTGGAAGTTACCTCGGCAGCCGATCCCAATTACAGCTGTTGCACATTCCGCGGCGCGGTGGTCGCCCTCGATCCGGCGACCGGTCAGCGGCAGTGGAAAACGCATACCGTACTCGCCGAACCGCGCGTGCAAGGCGAGACCAGCGCCGGTGCGCAAATCCTCGGCCCTTCCGGCGCACCGGTATGGAACAGCCCTACCTATGACGCGGCCCGCAATCGCTTCTATTTCGGGTCGGGCGAGAATTACTCGTCGCCGGCTGATCGCAATAGCGACGCCTTGTTCGCCGTGGATGCCCGCACCGGCCGCAAGCTTTGGCAGGTGCAATTCACCGCCAACGATGCGTGGAATGTCGGTTGCATGATGGGCAATGAAAATTGCCCCGAAGAGGAGGGGCCGGACCTGGATATTGCTGCATCGCCACTGCTCGTGCCGATTGGAGATGGGCGTGAAATGATCGTGGTCGGATCGAAATCGGGCATGGTCTTTGGGGTCGATCCGGAGGCCGGCGAAATCGCTTGGCGTCGCCGCCTCGGCCACGGCGGTACACAGGGCGGCGTACATTTCGGTATGTCGAACCAGGGAGGTACGGTCTATGTGCCGATTACCGATCTCGCCGATACGCATGATGGCCGCGTTTATGATGCAAGCATCAGGGGCTCTGGCATACACGCTATCAATGCCGCCACCGGACACGTCTTGTGGCGCAATCGTGCCGAGGACAATTGCGACGGTGAGCAATTCTGCGATCCCGGCATATCGGCCGCTGTCACAGCAGTTCCGGGTGCCGTTATTGCCGGCCATCTCGACGGTTGGCTGCGCGCCTATGATCGTCGCAACGGCAGGGTCGTGTGGAGTTACAACACCCGCCAGCCTGTCGAAACGATCACCGGCGCCACCGGACGCGGCGGCAGCATGAGCGGGCCGGGCCCCGCCGTCTATAACGGTCACATCATCGTCAACAGCGGTTACGGCCTGTATTTCCACATGCCGGGCAACGTGCTGCTCGTTTTCGAGAAGCAATAGGATAACAATGAATTTTCAACTTACCGATGACCAGCGCGACCTGCAGGAAGCGGCGCGACGATTTGCGCGCGAGACGCTTCCCCCTGTCGCTGCGAGGCTCGAAGCAGAAAACATGCCGCCATCGCGTGAGCTCATCAAGCAATATGCCGAGCTGGGCTTCCTCGGCATCAACGTGCCCGAAGAACTTGGCGGAATGGGCCTCGGCAATCTCGAGGCGCTGATAGTCCTCGAGGAGTTCGGCAAGATTTCCTCTGCCGTTGCTTTCCCCATTTTCGAAAGCGCGGTCGGACCTGTGCGCGCGATCGAGCGGTTCGGTGGGGAAGCGCTGAAAAAGCGCGTTGTGCCCGCCGTTTGTCGCGGTGAAATGATAGTCGCGGTGAGCATGTCTGAACCCGATGCGGGCAGCGCGCTGACCGATCTGAGCACTCGCGCAGTCGACGATGGGGGCGATCTGGTGCTGACCGGTACCAAGCGTTGGTGTTCCGGCGGCGGACATGCCGATGGTTATGTCGTCTATTGCCGCATGTCAGACGAACCGGGCGCGCGCGGTATCGGCGCGGTCTTCGTCGACGCGGGAATGCCCGGACTTAGCTTCGGCCCGAATGAAGAGCTGATGGGATTTCGCGGTATCCCCTCATCTGACCTGATGTTCGACGAATGTCGCGTGCCCAAGGAAAATATCGTTGTTCCCGCCGGTGGCTTCAAGAAGCTCATGGAGGCGTTCGACCTGGAGCGCTGCGGCAATGCCACCATGTCGATGGCGCAAGCTTCCGGCGCGCTGGAAGATGTCATCGAGTATGTCCAGGAGCGCAAGCAGTTCGGCAAACCGATTGTCGATTTTCAGGCGGTGCAATTGAAGCTCGCCGAAATGCAGATGCAGGTCGATGCAGCGCGCCTGCTGATCTGGCGTGCGGCTGCCAATGCGCAGGATGGACTTCCCTCGATCCAGGAAAGTTCGGTCGCCAAGTGCTTCGCCAATTCCATCTCACGCGAGGTGACCGGCAATGCCGTGCAACTGATGGGCGCCTATGGATACAGCAAGGAATTTCCGATGGAGCGGCGTATGCGCGATGCATGGGGCTGGGGGATCGCCGGTGGGGCGATTGACATCCAGAAGACCAATATCGCCAGCGCCATGGTAGGCCGTCGCTTCAACCAGAGAGCCTGATATGGCGCTTGAAGTGATTGCCAGCGCCAAGGTCGTGCCGCCAAACGGCACTTTCGTCGTTGCCCATGGCGGCGAGCAGGTGTTGCTGGTGCGTACGGCGTTTGGCGTATTCGCGGTCGAAAACCGCTGCAGCCATGCCTATCAGGAATTGGCTGAGGGGAAGGTCAGGAAAATCATGATCTTCTGTCCGCTTCATGGCCTAGGCTTCGACCTGCGCAATGGTTGTCCCAAAGGCAATCTGACCGATCAGCCCATCAAGGCATGGCATTGCGAAGAAACCGATGAAGGCATCGCGGTCGATCTCGATATCCGCCTCGATCCACAAGAGGACTGAACATTATTCGACTGCTCCACCTCGACGCCAGTCCGCGCGCAAATCGCTCTCGTTCGCGAGACGTGGCACGACGCTTCTTCGCTGCCTTGCCAGATGCTATCGGGGTAACACGCGCCGAACTGTGGTCGATGGAATTACCTTCGCTCGATGGAGGGATGATCGAAGGGCGGTATGACCTGCTCCATGGCAATCCCGTACCGGACAACGTGAAGAGTGAATGGGCCGCCATTGGCGCAGTTGCGCAGTCGTTCCTCGATCATGACGGTTTTATCATCAGCACTCCGATGTGGAATTTCGGTATACCCTACAGGCTCAAGCAATTCGTCGACGTAGTTACCCAGCCGGGGATGACCTTTCGCAATGATGCAGCGGGGAATGTTGAGGGACTGGCAGCGGGCAAGCGCGCGCTCATCATCGCCGCGAGCGCCATGCCCTTCGGTGAAGACGATGCCCTTGCCGGGCTGGATTTCCAGTCTCGCTATCTGCAAGCATGGCTTGGCTTCATCGGCGTGACCGATGTCGAGACGCTCAACGTCGGGCCGACATTTGGCACCGAGGATGATGTGCTGGAAATCATGAGCGCTGCGGGCGAGCGGGCCGAAGGCATCGCCCGCAACTGGCAATCCTAATTGCGCGTGTGAACCAGGTTTATGCTTTCGAAATGCAGCACGATCTCGTCGTTCTGGTTGCGCATTTCATAATAGCCCACGCAGGTTCCGCGAGGCTTGCCGCTCTTCGACTTCTCCTTCGATAGCAGCCGTGAGGTTACATAAACCGTATCACCCGGCCGCAAAGCATTCTTTAGCCGGAAATTGTCGAAGCCGACCCCGCACACGAAATCGATGTCGGAATTGATCTCGTGATCGAGCTGCCGCCAAATCGCTAGCACGTGAACGCCGCTGGCGACGACCTCGCCGAAAGTGGACTGCTTTGCTGCTTCGGGATCGGTGTGAAACCATTGCGGATCATATTGCCGCGCAAATTTCACAATCTCGTCCTGGGTGATCGTGCGGCTGGAGGATCTTCGTTTTTCGCCAATTTCGAGATCTTCGAACTTTAGCATCGGGCGCGGCGCTGACATCGAGCAATCTCCTGGCTTGTTACGGTTTTAGACCTTCTGAACAAAAAAACAATCATGACTGTATGTTTACAAGCAGGGTGACGGTGCTAATGTGGGCACTGTCAAAATGACAGGGCCGTTAGAGATGCAAAATCCCCATACGCATGAAGGCATTTTTCAGATGTCATGGGTCGTGAACGACCTGGAGGAAGCTGCGCGTCGCTGGCATCGGACAACCGGCATCGGCCCGTTCCTTGTCAACCGACACATCCCGATTGCCAATCCGGTTTACTGCGGCGCGCCCGGTCCGGTCGATTTTTCGACCGCTATCGCGCAGGCCGGCCCGGTCCAGGTGGAGCTGGTGCAACAGCACGATGATAACCCCTCCTGCTATCGTGACAGCATAGGCAAGGGCAGCGAAGGCATGCACCATATCGCCATGATGGCGAGCGATTACGATGCGGCTGTCCGGCATTACGAGGATCAGGGCTTCTCGGTCGCCAGCAGCGGACTCTTTGGCACGGTGCGCTTTTGCTACATCGATTGCCGAAAGACGCTGGGCCACATGGTCGAACTACTCGAAGACAGCCCTTCAATTCGCAGTTTCTTCGCCGCCATTGCGCGCGCGGCAGACGAATGGGACGGTGCCCCGGCGACGTTGCTGCGCGAGCTCTGAACCCGATAATCGGGGCTGCGCCATTTGGAGAGAGTGATGAGCGATCAAATCTACACGATCGGCAAGCTGCTGAAGGACCGTGCAGCCTCCACTGCCGATGGCGATGCCCTCGTGTTTCCCGGTGAGCGCCTGAGTTACAGCCAGCTTTACGATAAAGCCTCCGGCTGGGCCCGCGCACTCAAGGCGCTGGGTGTCGAGCGTGGGGACCATGTCGGCATCCTTCTGCCGACCTGTCCGACATTTCTCGAAGTATATTTCGGTTGCGCGCTGCTGGGCGCGGTCGCGGTTCCGGTAAATGCGCGTTACCAACCGGGAGAACTCGCCTATCTGGGGAGGGACGCCGCCTTACGGGCGATGGTGACGACCGGCAGGGTTGCGGACTCGCTCGATTTCGAGGAACGGCTCCGCACTGCTCTACCCTCGCTTGAGTCGGCGCAGGACCCGCTGGCACTGGATCTTCCTGAAGCGCCCGCCTTGCGGCAAATAATCTGTGTCGAGGAAGACTGCGGTGCCGCCTTGCTCCCGCGCAGCAGGGTGATGGCGCTCGGTTCGGATATTCCGCAGGACGTCATCGATGGCTGCGCGGAAAAGGTCGAGCCGCACGATATCGGTCTTATTCTCTACACGTCGGGCACCACTTCAAATCCAAAGGGCTGCATGATCAGCAACCGGGCAATGGTGGGTAACAGCCGCAACCTCGGCAAGCGCTATGAAGTGACAGCCAGCGACAAGGTCTGGTCGCCGCTTCCGATCTACCACATCGCGGGTATCCTGCCGATGATGATGGTGATCGATGCAGGCGGCGCATATCTGACGGTCCCGTTCTTCGAAGCGGGCGCTGCGCTTGAAATGCTGGAGCGCGAGCGTGCTACAATTGCATATCCCGCATTTGTCACAATCATGCAGGACCTTATCTCACACGATCGGTTTGCGCAGACCGATCTTTCCTCCATGCGTCTGATGAACAGCAATTTCGCGGTCCAGCCCGGTTGGATCAAGACCGCGATGATCGACGCTATGCCCTCTATAACCCATGTCGGAACCTATGGCCTGACCGAAGCGGCGGGCACGATCTGCACCAGCGCCTTGGATGAGAGCGAGGAAAGCCGGACAACGCGCCTCGGAGTCCCGCTGGATGAGTGGGAACTGCGGATCGTCGATTTCGAAACCGGTCGCGAATGTGCCACCGGGGAACGCGGCGAAATCTGTGCACGTGGCCCGAATATGCTCGACGGCTACTACAACGATCCCGAAAAGACGGCTGAAAGCATCCGCAATGGCTGGCTGCACACAGGCGATATCGGATCGCTGGACGAGGCCGGCACGATCATGTTCCACGGGCGCACCAAGGATATGCTCAAGGTGGGCGGAGAAAACGTGGCAGCGGCAGAGATCGAGGGTGTCCTGCAGAGCCATGATGCAGTGAAGCTGGCGCAGGTCGTCGGCATTCCCGATGATCGCTATGTCGAAGTGCCGGTTGCCTTCATCGAGCTTGCGAAGGACAAGCAGGCCGACCCGCAGGAGTTGATCGAGCACTGTCGCGGCCAGATCGCCAATTTCAAACTGCCGCGCGAAATCCGCTTCGTCGAAAGCTGGCCGATGTCGACGTCCAAGATCCAGAAATTCCGCTTGCGCGATGAACTGATTGCAGAACTAGGACTCGCAATCGACCGGGCTGACTGATCAGGTCTGGTCTGATTTGGTTCCGCCGAACCAGTCGGGCCGACCGGCGGGCCAAACCACGCCATTCTGGGCCTGGCCACCGTCGATCACCAGCATTTCGCCGGTGATGAAATCGCCTGAAGGCGCCATCAGGTAGACGCATCCCTCAGCCACGTCCCAAACATCGCCACGTTTCTTCATCGGATTGGCATCGTGAAACCGCTCGAGCGCTTCGGGCGGGTAAACGCGGAACCCCTCGCTCTCTATCACGCCGGGCGCGATGCAATTCACGCGGATATTCAACGGTGCCCACTCGGTTGCCAGGGTCTTGGAAAGGTAGATAACCCCCGAACGCGCGGCACAGGTATGCGCAGCCTGCGGCATACCACGCTCCACATTGGCGACAATGCTGATGATATTTCCCGGCACGCCCTGTTCGCGCCAACGCTGCGCCGCGGCCTGCATCATCCACCACGTACCGTTGAGGTTGAGATCGATGACCGAAAGCCAGCCCTTCCGGCTGAAGTCGATGGCATCCTGCGGGAATTGTCCGCCGGCATTGTTAATTACATGATCGACCTTGCCGAACCTGTCGAACACTGCATCGTACAGGCCATCAACACCATCCGGATCACGGATCGACATGGGCACATGCATTGGCCGCCGTCCGGAAGCTTTCTCCATGGCATCGCAGGCCGCAACCAGTTTGTCCTCGGTGCGTCCGCAAATCACCACATCGGCACCCAGCCGGTTGCAAAGAAATGCGATGCCCTTGCCGATGCCCGAGCCGCCGCCGCTCACAACAATGACTCGCCCGTCGAGCAGTCCATCGCGGTAAACTGTGTCCATCGACGCCAGTTCCTGATCGGTGAAGCCGAATTGCGGCCGGTCGATCGTGGCCTGGGGAGCGGGATCTTCGTTTCTCACGCTTCAACCCAATCTTGTAGAACAGGTTTCACTGCCAGTCCTTCCGGGATGCGGTTGGCACCGATCCGCCGATCCAGTTCCTCGTGCCAGTGATAGATGCGTCGCTCCTGGTAGTTAAGGGGCATCCCCACAAAGCCCGGAGACTGCAGTGATTCCTGGATCTGCGGCGCAAACTGGAGATCTTCGTACAGGATGCGCTCCCAATTGGCGGTGCGTTCCTCCCACTTGGGATGCGGGTTGTCACGGTCGTGTTCGGGAGCGATCCAGGTCGAGACCACGCGGCAGGTATCTGGGCCAGTGGGCCAGAAATGCAGCAATGGTATACCGCTGTCGGACGGGGGCATCACGAAATTCGGATAGATCAGGTAACTGACATTGTTGTCGCGCGGAATTTCCGTGACGTTGGGCAGTTTGGGCATGCCGATGGTGCCAGGATCCTGCCAATCCGGCCTGCGGTTGGGCGTAATCATGCGCGAATGGCCCTTTGGCCAGAGCGTGGCGGTCATGCCCCTGTAATCGAGAAACCGATCGACCGAATTCTGGTGGATCGATTTGAGGTGATACACTTCGAGGAAGGCGTCGAGCAGCACCTTGACGTTGCACTCGACTTCGTACGTACGGCTTTCGACGAAATCGAGCCGTTCGAATTCGAACTGCTCGAATTCGGACGCCATTGATCCGATATGATCGATGAGCGGCTCGGCAGCGGGGTCTTCGTTCACGAATATCAACTTGCCGATGGTTTCGCATCGTACCGATCTTAGCGAATGGCAGGACATGTCGAGATCAGGAAAGTCGCGCTTGTCGCGGACCGCAACCAGCTTCCCCTCAAGCGTGTAGGACCAGCCGTGATATCCGCAAACGAAACCGCGCCCGTTACCCGAATCTTCGGTCACAAGCGGCGCGCCGCGATGCTGGCAGGTGTTGTAATAGGCGCGGAATTCGCCGGACAGGTCGCGCAGGATTATAATCGGAGAGCCGGTGTTGCGCACCAGCATCCAGTCGCCAGGTTCGGGAATCTGATCCGCATGACAAGCGTAAAGCCAAGCGCGCTTCCACATGAATTCGCGCTCCATTCGCAGAAATTCATCGTCGACATAGCGTCCGGCAGGGATCGGGGGGAGCTGCGGGAAGCCCGCGGGTGGCTCCCTGCGCTCCGCCTCCTCCGCCATTCGTTTTTTCAACTGCGCCGCGTCCATTCGGCCTTCTCCAATCAATCGGCTCGACCATAACGCAACCGAAAGATAAAACAATCATGAATGTTTTTTATTTGTGCTGAATCGATGCGCTGCATAACGGCTCGTAGCTCGCTACTCTGGAGGCGTTGGTCAAGCCTGTGAGCTGTTCGAATCAGCGCTCGAAACCGCAGGAGACAGCGGACATGTCGGCGATCGGATCGTCAGTATGGTGACATGCTTGAGCGGCTTGTCGACGTCACCCAACAAGTATTTGATCTTGCCATTACCGAACCACCGTTCGAGCTCCCCTTGATGCTGCCCCATATTTCACGGTCAAGCGATGCAGAACTGACTTGGCTTCACAGCAAAATTTTCAGTTTTGCGCGAGAGAGCTGATTCCAATTTTGCTGGCTTCGACTCAATAGGTGACCTGATTTTCAGTCAATTCCCGAGCGTAGCGGAGCAAGCCTAATCGGCATAATCGTCGTTATCATCTTAGTGCTAGCTGCTTGCCCCAAGCGTAGTGTCAGGTAGAGTAGCGCGATGAACAGGATTGCGCCTCCAAGTATTAAAGTCCGGCCCAATCATTCGCTAGCGAAGTTTATTCGTGAGCGATTGCTAAGCCCAAACGAATGGGACGAGTTCGATCAGGTTGCGCAGGCTTCAAAGCCTCAGTGCAAGACCGCCTTAATTGATGGACTCCCTGATCAGGAATGGGAATCTCCAAGTGAGGCGTATCTGCGAAGACGCGAGCTTGAAGGACTTCTCCTTAAGCAGTTCAAGAACGAAATTGGCTCTGGCCGATGGGCCGTGACAGCAATTCCAAAGCGGCACTACAGCCGCGAGAGGATCGCTTTAGAGCTTATCGAAAACTCCAAAGACGTCGCATCTTCTGAAAACCGGATTGACAGTTTTCTTAGCGTTGAGATTACTGAATTTTCTGCAGCTGATCGTTACCTCGCAATAAAATGGTTCATCGAACAGGTTTGCGCTGTGGTCGAGCCTAAGAGAGGCGTGACAAAGGTCGAAATCCAGAATTTAGCTGATCGCTTGCTAGATTTCGACGTGCGCGACGACAGTTTCAAAGTAGCTTGGGCGGATGCCAAAATCCCTGAGGGTTTTCGCCGGCCCGGACGTTAAGTCTGCCAATCGTTTCCTGAATTCCCCCTCAAAGATCAGACCGAATTAGTATCGATGGGAAGCCTCTAATTTCAGGAGGCTAAATTGAACCCACTACAGCTATATCTCACTACATCCGAGGTTGCGGAGCGTTGGCGGATAAGTCCGCGAACGCTTGAAGGTTGGCGCGACAAGGGGATCGGCCCTTCTTTCACACGTATAGGCAATCGCGTCCGCTACCATATTGATGTCGTCGAACGCGCTGAGCGCGACTGGTCGTCGGTCCAGAACACAACTTCCTGAGCGAATTTGCATCCGCGGCTTTGCTGCGGCTAGCCGGCCTTCCATGCTTATTGCCGAGGGCGCGCTCCCGGGCGAACGTCAAGATGTAGCTGCTCGACACTTGGCCAACCTCGGTCCGCCGACAAAGCGAACCAAGCTTATGCATGGGCGAGTGTGAAATCGAGAGCTGCGCACACGGCGGCGACCTGGGCGTCGTTGCAGATCTGGGGTGTGGCGCGCGGGCTATCGGGATAGACTTCGGTCGTTGTCGTGAAACGTGCGCCGGTTAGCGAACTGCACATTGCGTATTTGGCTTGGGGGTATTGGATCACTCCGCGTGCGACGACTGGCGAGCCGATGATTTTCCCCTCTGAGTCAGCCGGGGCAATGTGTGTGACCTGTTCGACCGCTGAAATGATCGCCTCCTGAAAGGCAGATTGCGGATTCTCGCTGTCATCGACGAGGTAGAAGCCATCGGGGATCGAGCCCGGGACAAAATCCTCGCCGTCACGCGCAGCAAGGGCCGGGCGAAACTCGCTCTCATCGCTGTCAGTTGTCTCGTGCAAATCGATGTGCAGCAAGAACGGACCGGGTTGCGCGGCGACCAGGGCCATTAACGCCGAACACTCGAGCGCCTTGCTCTCCGAAATAAAATTGCGGTTCGGATCGATCGCATCGTAATTCCAGCGGTTGATCCGCTCATATGCCCACGGGCTCACGCAGGGGGCTACCAGCAAGTTGACCTTGCCCGCATATTGCGCAGCACTGGTTTCGAGGAATTGCAGTGCTCCCATCACTCCGCTGGTTTCATAGCCGTGGACGCCGCCTGTCACGAGAGCCGACGGAAGGCTTGGGTCGGGGGTGCCATTGCGCACGGCATAGAGGGTATAGGCCTCCCCCGCGTAATCGAGCTGACCATAGGTAAGGATTTCAAACCGGTCAGCGAGCGCTGTGATGCGCGGCACGACATCTTCCTGATAGCGCCGCTGTGGAGACTGGCTGCCTAACCACTGGCTATACTCTTTCTCTCCCCACGGCTCGCCCGTGATTCCGATCGGATACGATGGTGTGCTGGTCATTTCTCTCTCGCGGCCAAGGGTTTCGTGATGTTCCAGATACCGAGACACCGGCACCCGGAGGGATCAGCCTTATTGTCTAGGCCAGACAAATTACAGCCGCTCATTACTCGAAACGGGCTTGCCAAGGAAAGCCGCAGGTCTGCTTTCCGGAGGTGTGAGCTCGTTCTGAATTAATCGACCAGAGAGAGAGGCAATCGTCGGCGGTCTGCATGATGCGCGCGGGGCGAATTGCGCTATAGGCCAATCAACCCGCCAGATTCGCAACCTAGAGGCCAATTCATGCACACCGACCGCCGCAAGTTCTTCGCCCTTACCGGTACTGCATTTGGCGGCTTGCTGGCCGCCGGTTGCACGACTTCCGGGACGCTCGGGAGCGGTGCCGCAACTAGGTTTGGTGTCTTGCAGCCCGATCCTGAAGGCGTGCTCGACCTGCCGCCGGGCTTTTCGTACCGTGTGATCTCGCGTCTCGGCGATACGATGAGCGATGGCGGGACGGTTCCGGACCAGGCCGATGGCATGGGCTGTTTCGACCTTGGCAATGGCAAGATCTCGCTGGTCCGCAATCACGAGATTTCGCCCGGCGGTGACAGTGGTGGCGCTGCGGGCCCAGCATATGACACCGTGGCTCGCAGCCTGATCCCCTTGCCGGGCGGGACCACCTCCATCGTGCTCGATGCCGCCACGCTGGAAGTCGAGCGCGAGTATCGCAGCCTTTCGGGCACGATCCGCAATTGTGCGGGCGGGATTACGCCGTGGAACAGCTGGCTATCGTGTGAAGAGAACACGTCGCGTGCGGACGGCCGGATCAACAAGGATCACGGTTACGTTTTCGAAGTCCCTGCCGACAGCGGCAGCCCTGTCGATCCGATGCCTTTGCGGGCTATGGGCCGCTTCAATCACGAAGCCGCCTGCGTCGATCCTGCTACCGGCATCGTCTACATGACCGAGGATCGCGGGGATTCCATTTTTTACCGCTTCATTCCTGCCGTGCGCGGCGATTTGGCGCGGGGCGGAACCTTGCAGGCGCTCGTAATCGACGGCGTTGCCGATACGCGGAACCATGATCGCCCGGCCATGGCGGTGGGACAGCCATACGCGGGAACATGGGTTTCGCTCGATGATGTCGAAGCGCCGGAGGACGATCTTCGGACGCGCGGTGCCGCGATGGGTGCGGCTTTGTTCGCGCGCGGCGAGGGCTTGTGGATGGGCGAGGGCGAGATGTTCTTCACCGCCACCAGCGGCGGCGCGGCGCGCGAAGGGCAGATCTTCCGTCTGCGACCCAATGCTGACGGCCCGGACGCGATCGACCTGTTCTACGAAAGCCCGGCAGCATCCGAATACAGCTTTGGTGACAATATTCTGGTCACGCCATTCGGAGACCTGATAGTGTGCGAAGACCAATATGGCGCGGTGGTCGACAATCACCTGCGCGGGATCACGCCTGCGGGAGAGGCCTACCCGTTCGCGCGAATTCGCCTGCAGACAGAGCCTGCCGGAGCCTGTTTCTCGCCCGATGGACGGACCATGTTCGTGAACATGTATTCGCCCACGATGACACTGGCGATCACCGGGCCGTGGCCTTCGGCGTGATTACCCGTCCGTCACTCCTGTTCGTGTGCCTCGGCAATATATGCCGCTCGCCCATGGCGGAAGGCGCGATGCGTGTGGCTGCGCGCGAGGCGGGGCTGGAGCTGGAAATTGACAGTGCGGGCACCGGCGCTTGGCATGTCGGCAACCCGCCCGACAGCCGCGCTATTGCTACCGCGCGGGACAAGGGCGTCGACATATCGGGGCTCCGCGCCCGGCAGGTAGAGACAGAAGACTTCATCCGATTCACCCATATCTTTGCTCTCGATGCCCAGAACCTGTCCGATCTTCGCCGCCTTGCGCCTGCACATGCGACGGCAGAATTCGGCTTGCTGCTCGATATGGTGCCGGGGCGCGAAGGGCAGGCGGTTGCCGATCCCTATTACGGGGCCGACGACGGGTTCGAAGTGACCTGGCGGGACGTCAGCGACGCCGCCGCAGCGCTGGCACGGCGGTTCACCGCTTGAACTGGGCAGGCCGCATCGCCGCCATAACGGGCAGCGCGGTGACGGGAGGCCGGAAGCTGGCGGGCGGCGATCTCGGCGGGTCAACCCTGGTTGAACTGGACGATGGACGGCGGCTGGTCGCCAAGGATGGCCCGCTGGCGGAGCGCGAAGGCGCGATGCTGGTGGCAATCGCCCGGACTGGCGCGCCCGCGCCGGAGGTTCATCATGTCAGCGAAGGCCTCTTGCTGATGGAGTATATCGAGGCCGACGAGGCGAAGGATTGGCAATGCCTTGCCGCTGGCTTGCACAAGCTCCACGCGCCGCAGGATGGCGCATATGGCTGGGACAGCGACTATGCCTTCGGGCCGGTTCCGATCGACAACACCCGCCATGACGATTGGCCCCAATTCTGGGCGCAGAACCGCCTTGCGTGTCACGGCACGCATATCGACAGCAGCATTGCGCGGCGGCTCGATACATTAGCGGGTCGGCTGGGCGACCTGCTCCCGAAATACCCGACGATCTCGCTGCTGCATGGCGATTTGTGGGGTGGCAATATGCTGTTTCACGAGGGCAAACTGGCCGCACTGATCGATCCGGCGTGCTATTTCGGCCACCGCGAAATCGATGTCGCCATGCTGACCCTGTTCGACCACCCGCCGGACGCATTCTTCGATGCGCTGGAGCTTGAAGCGGGATGGCGCGAACGGCTGCCGATCTACCGACTGTGGCCGCTGCTCGTCCACCTGCGCCTGTTCGGTAATTCCTATCGCGGTGCAGTCACCAATGCGCTGGAGGTGCTGGGCGCCTAGAGGTCAGGACAGGTCGGGGAAGGGCGTCCATTCCTCGCCCTCTGGCATGGGTGCGAAGATATCGTCGAGCATGGCCTCGGTCACGCCTTCCGGAGAAGCCGGATCCCATTGCGGTGCACCGTCCTTGTCGATCAGCACGGCGCGCACGCCCTCGATGAAGTCGTGCCGCAGCATAATGCGCGAGGCAATGCGATATTCCATCGCCATGTTGGCGGCGAAATCGGGCTGGTCGGCAGCAAATTGCCGCAGCGCGACCTTGCCTGTGGTTGGGCACTTCGATCGGACCGCCTTCAATTCCTTGGCCGCCCATTCGCTGTCATCAGCTTCGAGTGCAGCGATGATGCCTTCGAGCGTGTCCGGACCGAACAGAAGGTCGATCTTCTCGGCATTGCCAGCAATGCGCGCTTCGGGATGGCTGTTGCCCAGATCGGCCAGTACCGTCCCAGCCTCTTCGCCGGCAATAATCCGCGCCTTGGCTGCGGCCAGGCTGTCCGACGGAAGATGATGCGTGGCAAGGCCCGCCCACAGGCATTCCGCTCCGTCGAGCCGTGCTGCGGTGAGGGCGAGGAACTTGCCCACCGCTCCGGGCAGGCGCGGCAGGTACCAGCCCGCGCCAACATCGGGGAACAGGCCGATCGAGCCTTCGGGCATGGCGAACATCGTGTTCTCGGTCGCGACGCGGAAGTCGCAGGGCTGCGAAATACCGACACCGCCGCCCATCGTCACGCCGTCCATGAAGGCAACGATCGGCTTGGGGTAGGTGAACATCAGATGGTTGAGGCGGTATTCGGCGTAGAAGAAGGCGCGGCCCGCTGCGCCATCGTCCTCGAGCGCGGAATTGCGGACCATAGTCACATCCCCGCCGGCACAGAACCCGCGCCCTTCGGCATGGTCGAGGATCACGGCTTCGATATCGCCATCGTCGCGCCATTCGAGCAATGCTGCGGACATGGCTTCGCACATGCCCAGCGTCAGCGCGTGGAGCGCCTTGGGACGTGCCAGCGAGATATGGCCGACCTTGCCGTGGCGGTGGATGTTCACTTCATCTGTCATTGGCGCAGCATGTCCCGTCCCACGATCATCCGCATCACCTGATTGGTGCCTTCGAGGATCGAATGCACCCGCAGATCGCGCCAGAAGCGTTCGATCGGATAGTCTCTCAAATAGCCATAGCCGCCGAAGATCTGCAGCGCGTTGTTGACCACGTTCGATCCGCTGTCGGTCGCCAGCCGCTTGGCCATGGCCGAAAAGCGCGTCTTGTCGGGCGCATTGTCAGTCACCTTGGCAGCCGCGAGATAGAGCAGCGCGCGTGCCGCCTCCAGCTCGGTCGCCATGTCGGCGAGCATGAACTGCGTGTTCTGGAAATCGGCAATCGGCGTGCCGAATTGCTGGCGATCCTTCGAATAGGCGACCGCTTCGTCAAGACAGCGTTGCGCGCCGCCAAGCGAGCAGGCACCGATATTGAGCCGTCCGCCATCGAGACCGGCCATGGCAAAGCGAAAGCCGTCGCCCTCTGCGCCCACGCGGTTCTCGGCCGGGACGCGCGCGTCCTCGAAGATCACCTGCGCGGTCGGGCTGGCGTTCCAGCCGAGCTTTTTCTCGGGCGCGCCGAAGCTGACGCCGGGGGTGTCCTTGTCGATCACGAGGCAGGAGATGCCGCGTGTCTTGTGCTCGCCGGTGCGGACCATGGTGACATAGACATCGTTTACGCCGCCGCCCGAAATGAACTGTTTGGTGCCGTTGACCACATAGTGATCGCCATCGAGCTTCGCGCTGGTCTTGAGCGCCGCGGCGTCGGAACCGCTGCCCGGTTCGGTCAGGCAATAGCTGGCGAGCTTTTCCATGGTGATGAGGTCGTCGAGATACTTCGCCTTCACCTCGTCCCCGCCAAAGGTGTCGATCATCCAGGCGGACATATTGTGGATCGAGATGAAGGCACTTGTCGCCGGGCAGCCATAGGCCATGGCTTCCATGATCAGCGCTGATTCGAGCCGTCCAAGCCCGATCCCGCCGCTTTCTTCCGAGACATAGATCGCGCCAAAGCCAAGCTCTGCCGTGCTCTTGATCACGTCACGCGGGAAATGGTGCTTCTCGTCCCACTCCGCGGCATGCGGGGTGATGTTGTCGGCGGTAAAACGCTGCGCCATTTCCTGAATGGCAAGCTGGTCTTCATTAAGCTGAAATTGTCCGGTCATCGGGTCCTTCTCCTGCGCGCTCCCATGTCAGGAAGCGCGTGCAGGTGCAACTATAGTAGCGCGCTCAGGACAACAGATTCCGCCTAGGTGATAGGTTCGGGACGCAGCGGTGCCGGATCGATCCCCGATGCATCGTCCAGCGGGTCGGGCGAAAAGCCTTGCGCCGTATCCATCAGCTCTTCGGGGGAGGCATCTACGACGGTCGGACCGTCATCATCGTCCGCGGCAGGTCTACGGGCGCGAGCTGGGCGCTCGGCTTCGGCCCGCGGTGTTGCAACCACATCGTCCTCGACCACGTCATCCTGCGCGTCCGCATCGCGCGCTGCCGCCGCGCGGTCGGCAATGGCCTTCTCGGCTGCCGCACCCCGGCTTTCCAGATCATCTCCGCAACCCGCCAGCATCAGGGCCGGCAAGGCGGCGGCAAATAGAAATACATTGCGAGGCATGGCAATTTCCTCCCGAAAACCTGCGTTAACCGCATACAACGCGCGTGATTACCAAATCGTCATCATAGCTGACCGTTAGCCGGTCCATGCGGTAGTCCATCGTCAGCGCAGTGCGCGGCGGCGCCCAGCGCAAGACAGCCGCACCTGTAGCATCGAGCAGCGCGGCCCCGTTTTGGGAAGTAGCGGTGCGCCCGACGAAGTGCTGAGCGTCCGATGCATCGCAATTTTCGGCAGGCTCACGGACAGGTCGATCACCCAGTTCGGGCGGCGGAGCGGCGGCGCATCCCGCCAACGTGGCCACAGAGACGAGAGCTGGCAGGATAATACGCATCGAATTCTCCTTTTCGCCGACATGATAGCGCGAGGCGTTGCAGCGCGCCAGCAGGCGCGCACTTATCGGTCGGGGCAATTATCCCTCGATTTCCTTCACTTCAAACCGCCTTATCAGCAGTTTATCGCAATTTTGGCACGTCTCGGTTTCGCGTCAGGAAACCATATTTGCCGCCCTTCGCTCTAACTGAAGAAGCGAGGACCCGCGATGAACGATACTGCAACATTCCAACCGGAAATCACCGAGGAGCCGCGGATGCCCGGGGCCGAAGCGGATTTGGAAGAGAAGCCAGATTGGCAGCCGCGTTATTGCGGCTCGGACAGGCTGAAAGGCAAGGTCGCCATCGTCACCGGAGGCGACAGCGGAATTGGTCGCTCGGTTGCTGCGCTGTTCGCCCGTGAAGGCGCGGATATCGCGATTGTCTATCTCGCGGATGAGGAAACGCAGGACGCGGAAAGGACCAAGTCCATCGTGGAGGAAGAAGGCAGGAAGGCGATATGTCTTCAGGGCGATCTGGGCTTGCAGGACTTTGCTGACGAGGTGGTTGCACGCACGATCGACGCGTTCGGCAGGCTCGATATCGTGGTCAACAATGCGGGTGAGCAACACCCCGACGAAGAGATCGAAGACATTACGCAAGAACAACTGCTTCGCACTTTCCAGACCAACATCTTCTCGATGTTCTTCCTCGTCCAGGCAGCACGGCCCCATCTCGCGAAAGGCAGTGCGATCATCAATTGCACCAGCGTGACGATGTACAAGGGATCGGACAATCTTCTCGACTATTCGGCAACAAAGGGCGCCATCACTGCGTTCACGCGGTCGCTATCCGAAAACCTTGTCGGCGATGGCATTCGCGTGAACGCCGTCGCGCCAGGACCGATCTGGACGCCGCTCAATCCATGTGGCGGGCAACCGCCCGAGGACATGGACGATTTCGGAAAGAACACCCCCATGGGAAGACCCGGCCAGCCCAACGAGGTCGCGCCTGCCTTCCTGTTCCTTGCCTGCGAGGATTCAAGTTACATGTCGGGGCAGGTGCTGCACCCCAACGGCGGAATCATCGTGGGCGGATAAATTTCGCAACAAGGAGAAAGGTCATGCCAGCCAAATCGAAATCCCAGCAGAAAGCCGCAGGCGCCGCACTTTCGGCCAAGCGCGGCGATACGAAGAAGAGCGAGCTCAAGGGTGCATCGAAGGAGATGTACGAGTCGATGAGCGAGGGCGAGCTCGAGGAGCTTGCCAGCACCAAGCACAAGGGCAAGCCCGAGCACAAGGGCGACTGACGTCCCCTCTGGGGCGGCCGATCTGCGTTCGGGGAGAGTCGACTATCGGAGGGGCAAGGTCCGATCCGCTCTGGCGATTATACGCGTTATCCGAATTCTGTTTCGGATCTGGGAGGATTTATATCGCAAAAGGCAACATTAAGATTGAGGGCCGGAACCAATCTTCAGGAATGCCTCATGAAAGCGATGATCCTCAATCAATACGGCGCAGACGCGCCATTCGTCGAAGCCGATCTCCCCAAACCCTCGGCAAAGGCAGGCCATGTCATTGTGCGCGTTGCAGCGACCAGCGTGAACACGGTCGACACGATGATCCGCTCGATGGGTGCAGATCTTGCCCCGCTTTCGCCAGGGCTGCCTGCGCTTCTCGGCATGGATTTTGCCGGGTCCGTCGAAGAAGTCGGTGAAGATGTCGAAGGCTTCGCGGTTGGAGACGAGGTCTATGGCTGCGCCGGTGGCCTTGCTGACCTTCCCGGTGCGCTTGCAGAGCACATCGAGGCTGACGCGCGTCTGATAGCGCACAAGCCGAAATCATTGTCGATGCGCGAAGCTGCCGCCATCCCGTTGGTCGGGATTACCGCCTATGAAGGATTGACCCGGGCTGGTGTGGGCGAAGGGCAGCGGGTCCTGGTCCATGGTGGTACCGGCGGTGTCGGTCACCTGGCGCTCCAGATGGCCCAGGCCTTCGGGGCAGACGTCTATGCGACATGCACCGGCGACAAGGACCTCGAAATCGTCAGGGGCTATGGCGCGACTGCAATCGACTTCATGTCCGAGCAGGTCGCCGATTACGTCGAGCAACACACGGATGGCGCAGGGTTTGATGTTGTCTACGATTCGGTGGGCGGTGCCAATCTGAGCAAGTCATTCGAGGCCGCCGCGCTGAACGGGCAGGTCGCTACTACCGTATCGATGCTCGAACTCGACCTCACTCCAGCCCATTTCAAAGGCCTGTCAATCCACGTCGTCTTCATGCTGATCCCGATGCTGCATGATTTCAATCGCGCCGAGCATGGCTTCATCCTTGGCGAAATTGCCAAGTTGGTCGATGCCGGTAAGGTCACACCACTGCTGGATGAACAGCGATTTTCCCTGCAGCAGGCGGGCGACGCCCATGACCGGCTTACCAGTGGCAAAGCGACCGGAAAGGTCGTGATCGAAATCACCTGATTATTTGCTCGACTGCCAGGGTGCGTCGCGACCGATCTTCTCGACCAGGAAATCGATCAGCACCCGCACCTTGGCGGTCAGCACATTTGATTTCGGATAGACCAGCCACAGCGCCCGGTCGCCTGCGACTTTCCAATCAGGCAGCACGGTGACGAGGCTGCCGTCACGCAGTTCACGGTCCACGTTCCAACGTGCGTTGAGCGAAATACCCAGCCCCGCCTTCGTGGCGAGCCGCTGGCTTGCGCCGTCATCAAGAATGATCCTGGTGCCGTCTCCTTGCATCGTGATGATCTCGCGCGTTCCATCGCGTTCGAGTTCGACCTGACTTTCCAATTGCCGGAAGGCGATAAGGCTGTGGTCGGCCAGGTCTGCCGGCCTCTCCGGCGATCCGGACCGTGCCAGATATTCGGGTGCTGCGCACAGCACGTCGGTGGTATCAGCGAGCTTGCGCGCCTTCAGGCTGCTGTCTTCGAGCGTGCCATAGCGCAGGGCGAGATCGAAACTGCCATCAAGCAAGTCGAACTGCGCATCAGACAGGCGCAGGTCCAAGTCGATCTCGGGTTGCCGCTCGAGGAATTCAGGCAGGATAGGGGCGATGTAAAGCTGGGCAAAACTGCTTGGAGCAGCGAAACGTATGGTGCCGGACGCTTGCGGGCGCCCCTTGCCGAGAGCCGCCATCCCCGCGTCACGCTGCGCCAGGATTTCACGAGCGAATGGCAGAAATTCCTCGCCTTCGATCGAGACCGACACCTTGCGTGTGGTTCGGTGAAGCAGTTCGGCACCCACTTCGCGTTCAAGCTTGGCGAGCCGTGCGCTGGCGACCGCAGGAGCCAAACCGAGATCGCGCCCTGCTGCGCTGATGTTCAGCTTCTCAGCCGCACGAACAAACAGCTGGAGGCTTTCGAGGTCCATCAATTATATCCGTTTTCCATATTCTAAATCAGTTTTCATGCGGTTTAATAGCGCTATTGAAGGCAATACATCAATCCCGGCGAAGCACTGCCTCTCCAGCACCGAGTTACATGTTATGACCAAGACGATTGCCATCACCGGCGCCACAGACGGCATCGGCTTCGAAACCGCCAAACTGCTTGCGGCAGACGGACACACGCTGCTGCTCCATGGGAGAAATGCGGACAAGCTTGCTGCGACTGCCGAAGCAATTTCGGCTGTACCCGGCGCAGGCGAAGCCAGAACCTACCGCGCGGACTTGTCCGTGCTTTCCGAAGTCGAAGCCCTGGCCGATGCGATCAAGGCCGATTTCGGCTCGCTTGATGTGCTGATCAACAACGCAGGCGTATTCAAGATGTCGCAGCCCCTGACGCATGACGGCTATGACGCACGTTTCGTCGTGAACACGATTGCGCCCTACCTGCTGACGAAGCTGCTATTGCCGATCTTGCACGGCGCAGCGCGCGTGGTGAATTTGTCTTCAGCTGCACAGGCACCCGTCCAGTTCGGCGATTTCCTTGCCAAGCGCCCATTCTCGGACGGCGATGCCTATGCGCAAAGCAAGCTTGCACTCACCATGTGGTCGTTCCAGATCGCCGGGCAATTGGGGAACGCCGGACCTGCGGTCATCGCCGTGAACCCCGCGTCATTCCTTGGCAGCAAGATGGTCAGGGAAGCTTACGGGCAAGTAGGGCATGACTTGTCGATCGGCGCCGACATCCTGGCGCGCGCGGCGCTTGGCGACGAATTTGCCGATGCCTCCGGCCGCTATTACGACAATGATCGCAAGGCCTTCTCCCAGCCGCACCCCGATGCGCTGGACCCGGCCAAGAACAAGGCGCTGGTCCAGGCGATTGAGGAGTTTCTTGCCCAGGAAAGCCGTTGACCCGCTTGCCGGAAGGTTTCAGAGAGCATCGCCTCACGCAGTGGTAGATCGCAATCTGTGAATTGCCCTTGCTGAACGGATAAGTGCCTGAACATGCGGGTGTAGCTCAATGGTAGAGCAGCAGCTTCCCAAGCTGACGACGAGGGTTCGATTCCCTTCACCCGCTCCAGGATTTGATACGCCCTACCGCTCCGCTACTTGAGGGCGTTCCTTTCGCCCTACCGCTTCGCTACTTGAGGGCGGTACGATCTCCTGCAACAGATAGCGGGCCATGAGCGCATTTTTCCTCGCCTTTCTCGCCATTGCACTGGCCATGGTCGCCGGGCGCGAGGCTGTGCGGGTTTCGCGGATGGTGGCGGCTGGCGCGTCCCCAGTCGCCATGTTTGCCATAGTCGCTTGCGTGGGCATTGCTGCCTGCGCGCTGGCGGCGTGGCTGGCACAGGCCTTTGCGGCGCTTTTGCTGGATCGCCAGCAAGGCTGGTTCGTGGCGGCCGCGCTGGTGCTTGCCGCGATGGAAGTGATTTTCCTCGCACCGCCCAAGGCTCCGCGAGAGGCCACCCAGTCGTTCGGTGCGCTCGTGCTGGTCCTGTTCGCAGGCGTGCTGGCCGATGCGAGCGGACTCCTGATCCTCTCGCTGAGCATCGCCACTGGCGAGCCTGTATTCGTTGCAGCTGGCGGTGCGCTGGCAGTGGCGGGCGTGTTGGGAGCGGCGGTGCTGGCCGGACCCGACTGGGACAAATTGCCGCGTCGTTCGCTTCGCTGGATCATCGCCACATTGCTGCTGGCGGGTGCTGCACTAATCGTATTCACCTGATCTCCGACCGTCGACTGATCGACTTATCCGATTATAACGTCTGATTAGTTTCGCGAAACTCTCCACCCATGCACGCGTTAAGTGGGGGAACCGAATGAGATTGCGAAGGACAAAAATCATGGCCAGCACAGGCGACAATTCGAAAACAGCGTTGATCGACGGGCTCAACGGCCTGCTCGCGGATCATCTCGCGCTCTATTTCAAGACCAAGAACTTTCACTGGCATGTGCAGGGGCCGCGCTTTCGCGACCTGCATCTGCTGTTTGACGAACAGGCCATCGAAATCCAGGGCCAGATCGACGCCATCGGAGAGCGCGTGCGCAAGAACGGTGCGATGACGCTGACCTCGATCGGCTCGGTTGCGAAAGCGACACAGATTGCCGACCAGGACGATACATCGCTGACACCCGACAAGATGATCGAGGAACTCCGTGACGATAACAAGAAGCTGGTTGACAGCTTGAAAGAGCTCAAGACCCACGCCGAGGAGGCGGGCGACAACGCTACCGACGGTCTGATCGACGACTGGACCGACATGGCCGAAGAACGGGTCTGGTTCCTCAGCTCGACGCTTAACTGACCGCGCCACACACCACTTTTTTCGCCGCCGTAGGGCACCTTCGGGTCGCCCTGCGGCGGTTTTGCGTTTAGGGGATGGGCCATGGCCAATATCGACATCATAGAGAACGCTTCGACTGCGCAGATCGCTTCATTTCTCGAGGATTATCTGGGCGACTGCCTGGCGCAGACCGATGCGCCAATCGCGATCAGCGTGCCGGGCGGATCGACACCTTTTCCGATTTTTGAAGCCTTGGCACAAAGCGATCTCGCCTGGTCGCGCATTACCGTGTGGCCGGGCGATGACCGCATCGTCCCCGAAGATCACGCGGCCAGCAACACCGGCAAGATCCGTGCGCTGCTGGAACCTGCAGGTGCGACCGTCGTCTCGCTGACCGTGATGGAGCAGGTCCCGCATTTCGCGCTGGTGTGGCTGGGAATGGGAGCGGACGGGCATATTGCCTCGCTCTTTCCCAATACCGATCCCAAGGTAGACGATCCGGCGCAATTGCGTCGCCTGACACCCGATCCGCTACCGCCCGAAGCGCCGTTCGACCGCATTACGCTGACCATGCCTGCCTTGCTTGATACGGACCGGCTGATGTTCGTAATCCGCGGTGAGGACAAGCGCGCGGTCTTCGATGCCGCAGCGCGCGGTGGACATGACCTGCCTATCGCGCGCCTACTCGGCGCTGCCGCAAAGGGCGGCCAGAAGGTGACATGCTTCACCTGATATCATGCTCAAGCTGATTCCGGCGCCGTTGCACCGGCTGGCGCTGCGGATCGGCTATCGCTTGCGCAAATACTTCTGGAAGCTGGCGCGGCCCGATGTGGCGGGCGTGGCGGTGCTGCTGCGCGATGCGGACGGGCGACTGCTGCTGGTGCGACACAGCTATGGTCCGCGTTCCTGGGCGATCCCGGGTGGCGGGATGCGTGCAAACGAGGACCCGGCAGAGGCAGCACGCCGCGAAATGCGCGAGGAACTGGGCTGCGAACTGGCCGAACTGCGGGTGCTTCAGGTCTTCGACGAAAACTTGTCAGGCGCGCCGCACAGGGCGCATGTCTACACTGCGACCACGACCGGCGAACCGCGCATCGATGGGCGCGAGCTGCTCGAAGCGCGCTGGTTCGCAGCGGAGGAGTTGACGACGATCTCCTGCACCCGCGTAACTTTCAAGCGTCTCAAGACATTGGGCTTCTACAGCAGCGAAAGCTGACCGTCGTCACGGCGCGGTTCTTCCGTCTTGTCGCCTTCCAGATTGCTCAGCGTCAGCCCCATCAGGCGGATCGGCATGGCGAGCGGCAGTTCGCCGGCGAGGATTTCGTGCGCGATGGCAGAGAACTCGGCCTTGTCCGTAACCGCGCGGTCGAGCGAGCGGGCGCGGGTCATCAGCTGGAAATCGTTGAACTTGACCTTCAGAGTGACCGTGCGGCCCTTGGCATCCTTGGCCGCGATCCGTTCCCACACGATGTCGACGATATTATCGAGCGTCTCGCGCAACATGCTGCCGCTCGAGATATCCTCGCTGAAGGTGCGCTCTCCGCCGATGGACTTGCGGATGCGGTTGGCGCGCACGGGGCGCAAGTCGATACCTCGGGCTGCGCGGAACAAATACTCGCCAAAGCTCCCGAAATTCGCGCGTAGCCAAGCCGCATCCATTGCGGCCAGGTCTGCGCCGGTTTCGATTCCCAGCTTCGCCATTTTCTCTGCGCCCTTGGGGCCGATGCCGTGGAAGCGGCGGATGGGGAGCGATTGCACGAAAGCCGCACCTTCGCCGGGGCGGATGACGCAAAGTCCATCGGGCTTGTTCTGGTCGCTCGCCAGCTTGGCGAGGAACTTGTTATAGGAGACACCCGCGCTCGCCGTCAGCTGCGTTTCCTCCCTGATCTGCTTGCGGATGACCTGCGCGATGGCGGTGGCCGAGCCGATACCGTGGATGTCCTCGGTCACGTCGAGGAACGCCTCATCAAGGCTGAGCGGTTCGACATGCGGCGTGTGGTGGTGGAAGATCGCGCGGATCTGTTCGCTGACCTCGCGGTAGACGTCAAATCGGCTTTTGCAGAAGATCAAATCGGGACATTTGCGCTTGGCAGTTACGCTGGGCATGGCGCTGCGCACGCCGAATTTGCGCGCTTCGTAGCTGGCCGCTGCAACCACGCCGCGCCCGGACGATCCGCCCACCGCCACGGGCTTGCCGCGCAGGTCGGGATTGTCGCGCTGTTCAACGCTCGCGAAGAAGGCGTCCATATCGACGTGAATGATCTTGCGCAGGCCGTGCTCGGAATCGTCATCGGGTGCGCCGTCATCATCCATCGCGCTGTTGGTGCCATCGGCCATGCAACACATCTAGCAACAGGAGGTGTGGCTTCCAACAGTGACGAAAGCCCTTCCATCGGGCGGATCAAACAGGCAAGGGACGCGGATGCACCAAGCCATCGACACGAATATCCGATCCGCCAATGCAGACGGGCGCTCCGTCGGCATGCGCGAATTTGTGGTGCTGATGGCGGCGCTGATGAGCCTCAACGCGCTTGCCATCGATGCCATGCTGCCTGCGCTGGATGAAATTGCGCAGGCCTACCGCGTGACCGATCCGAACCAGCGCCAGCTGGTGGTGGGCGTATACCTGCTGGCGAGCGGTCTGGGGGCGCTGTTGCCCGGATCGCTGGCCGACCGCTTCGGGCGCAGGCCGGTATTGTTCACCAGCCTCGGCCTTTACGCCCTGTTCGGACTGGCGTGCGCTTTCGCGCCCACATTCGACGTGCTGCTGGTGCTGCGCTTCGCGCAAGGATTCCTGACAGCCGGACTGATCGTGCTGCCAGCAGCAATCATCCGCGACCGGTTCGAAGGCGACCGGATGGCGCGGTTGCTGTCGCTGATATTCCTGGTGTTCATGATCGTGCCCGTGGTGGCACCAACCGTGGGACAATTGGTGCTGAGTTTTGCCCCGTGGGAGTATATTTTCGTCCTGCTGGCAGTGATGTCGGGCACCGTTTTTGCCTGGGCCTTCAGGCGCTTGCCCGAAACGCTGGCGACCGAAGACCGCCAGCCGATCGACGCGCTATCGGTAATGCGCAACCTGCCGCTGACGTTCCGCACCCGGGTGGCTATCGGCTATGTAATCGCCGCAGGGCTGACCTTTGGCGCCATCTTCGGCTACATCAATTCCGCACAGCAATTGATCGGCGAGCATTACGGCGCGGGCGATGATTTCCCGCTGATCTTCGGTCTCACCGCCAGCACGCTGTTCTTTTCCAGCTTCACAAATTCGCGCATTGTCGAGAAGTTCGGCGCACGGCGGGTGAGCCACACAGCGCTGGTGCTGTTCCTCGTGTTCTCGCTCGCGCAGGTCGGGGTGGCTTTGCTCGCGCCAGACAACCTGTGGCTGTTCGTGCCGCTTATGGCGGGCAATCTGTGCCTGCTCGGCTTCACCGGGTCCAACTTCGGCTCGATTGCGATGCAGCCGTTTGCCGATACCGCCGGTGCGGCGAGTTCGGTGCAAAGTTTTGTGCGTATGACGCTTGGTGCGGTCATGGGTATATTGATCGGGCAGGCCTATGACGGCACCGCCATGCCGCTGGCGCTGTCATTGCTCGCATGCAGCATCCTTGCGCTGCTGCTGGTGCTGTTCAGCGAGCGGGGCAAGCTGTTCCGCCGCCCGGGCGAAGCGCGGCGCTATCTGGCCGTGCATGACGTGATGCGCGGCTGACGAGAGCCTAGGGCAGCGGCGCGCCGCGTGCTGCTGCGAAAACTGTGTACCATTGCTCGCGGGTCCATCGCATCGTCAGCGCCTGTGCCGCCTCGCCGATCCGCTCGGGATTCTGCGATCCGATGATTGGAATGATGCCGGCGGGATGCGCCATCAGCCAGCCATAGGCTGCCACAGCACGGTCGACGCCATGCGCCTCTGCCACTTCGCCCAGAGCGCGGCCAACGGCGCGGTCACGCTCGCTCTCGGGGCGCATCAGGCGGCCACCGCCAAGCGGGCTCCACGCCATGGGTGTGAGGCCCAGCCGCATGGCCTGGTCCATCTCGCCGTTGTCGATGGCCTCTATGCGCAGCGGGCTGATCTCGGGCTGGGTGACGTTGAGCGGGGTATCGAGCAGGTCTGCCAGCGTCTCGATCTGGTGGGTGGTGAAATTGGACACGCCGATGGCGCGCACTTTCCCGCTCGCCACGGCGTCATCGAGAAAGTGCGCCAGTTCCTGCGGGTGGGTGAGAACGTCCGGTCGATGGATCAGATAGAGATCGATAGTCTCGACCCTGAGCCGGGTGAGCGAGGCTTCCAGCGCCGCATCCATATAGGCACGCGACTGGTCGTATGGTGTGGGCAGGGTGATCCCGCCCTTGGTCACAAGCGTGATTCGCTTTCGTAAGGGCGGGTCGGCGCGGAGTACTTCGCCCAGAAGCGCCTCGACATCGCCGAAGCCGCTTGTCCCGTTCCAGCCGTAGATGTCGGCAGTGTCGATCAGGTCGATCCCGGCATCCATTGCGGCGTGGAGCAGTCGCGCTACCTCGCCGGCAGAACCTTCGCTGCGCCACATGCCCCATGCAAGCGGGCTGGTGGTGATGCCCGATCCGCCAAGGCTGCGGCGAGCGGGCGGCAAGGGCAGCGCGCTCATTCCTCGGGCGCTTCAACCCGGGCGAGCAAGGCCTCGACCTGCACTTGCGCGCCTTCGCTTGCGGTGAGTTCGGTGACGGTGCCATCGAACGGCGCGGTGAGCGCGTGTTCCATCTTCATCGCTTCGAGCACCATCAGTCGCTGGCCAGCAGTGACGCTGTCACCCTCGGCCACATCGACCGCAATGACCTTGCCCGGCATGGGAGCGAGGATATCGCCGTCGTGGGCGTGGGCCGCACTCGTGTCGCGCGCGGTCCGTCCGAACGGCGTCGCGCGGCCACGTGAAAACAATACTATTCTCTCGTCGTCGATCATCGCGGTAAAGGCCTGAGCCTCATCACCGTCTCCCGAGAGCATCATCGCTTCACCGAATTCCGAATGAACGGCGTATGCCTTCCCGTCCGGTGAGATAGTGCGGGTCTGATCGGCGTTCACCAGGGTTGCTCGCATCACTTTTGGTGCATTCAGGCGGAAGCCCGCCGGAAGGTAAGCCGCGTCTTCGGGCTGGTCGGCGAGCGCATAACCTGCGGCCGCATCCCATTCCACGTCGGTCGCTGCCTCATCAGGGATGAGATCGTCTTCGAAACGGGCGATAAAACCGGTGTCGAGCTTGGCAGCGCGAAAATCGGCATGATCTGCAGAATTGCGCAAGAAAGCCGCATTGGTGCGGATCGGCCATACTTCCAGCTGGTCGAGTGTGTGGATAAGCCCATCAATCGCCTCTTCGCGATCAAACCCGTGAGAAATGACTTTGGCAATCATGGGGTCGTAAAACGGCGAGACTTCAGCGCCCTGCTCAACCCCGGTGTCGATGCGATAAGCCTGCCCGAATTCAAGCCGTTCAAGCTTGCCAATACTGGGCAAAAACCCCTTCGCCGGGTCCTCCGCATAAAGCCGCGCTTCGATGGCATGACCGTTGATCGATAGTTCCTCCTGCTTCAGCGGGATCGGCTCGCCACTCGCGACGCGCAGCTGCCACTCCACCAGATCGACGCCGGTGATTTCTTCTGTCACCGGATGTTCGACCTGAAGGCGGGTGTTCATTTCCATGAAGAAAATGCGGTCGGCGCGCAGGCCTTCGCTGGCGTCGGCGATGAATTCGATTGTGCCCGCGCCCTCGTAATCGACCGCCTTGGCGGCGCGCACGGCAGCGGCGCAGATTTCCTCGCGGGTGGCCTCGTCCATGCCGGGGGCAGGAGCCTCCTCGATCACCTTCTGGTGACGGCGCTGGAGCGAGCAATCGCGTTCGAACAGATGGACGACATTGCCATGGCTGTCGCCAAACACCTGCACCTCGATATGGCGCGGCGAGGTGATCCACTTTTCCAGCAACACTTCATCGTTGGAGAAGCTGGCGCTGGCTTCGCGCTTGCAGCTTTGCAGATCGGCCTCGAAATCTTCGGCCCGCTCGACCTTGCGCATACCCTTGCCGCCGCCGCCCGCGACCGCCTTGATCAGCACCGGATAGCCGATCGCGTCAGCTTCTTTCCTGAGCCGCTCGACCGACTGATCCTCTCCCAGATAGCCCGGCGTCACTGGCACGCCTGCGGCGATCATGCGCTCCTTCGCGGCATCCTTAAGCCCCATCGCCTCGATGCTCGCGGGCTTGGGGCCGACCCAGATCAGCCCGGCATCGATCACCGCCTGCGCGAAGCCCGCATTTTCGGACAGGAAGCCGTAGCCCGGATGGATCGCCTCGGCGCCCGTTTCCTTGGCCGCGGCGATGATCTTTTCGCCGACAAGATAGCTTTCGGCAGCGGGCGAGGGGCCGATATGCACCGCCTCGTCAGCCTGACGCACATGTAGCGCCTTGGCATCGGCATCAGAATAGACCGCAACCGTCGCCACGCCCATGTCGCGCGCGGTGCGGATAATGCGGCAGGCAATCTCGCCGCGATTGGCAATCAGAAGCTTGGTAATCATTGAGTGTCCTCGCCCGTGTCTTGTGGGCAATTTTCGGGCAGATAGGAATAGACGACGCTGGCGATGCGCCAGTTATCGTCACGGCGCAGCAGCGAGAAGATGTTCACGCCGCAATGGCTGTGCTCGCCATCGACATAGAAATCATACGGCGCCCAGACCATCGCGACGGGGCCATCGACCATGACGACCGTTTCGCGGATCGGTTCGGAGATTTCGGGCACTGTCTCGGCCAGCGCGATGATCGCATTTGCGAGCGGCATGGTGCGCGCGGCATCACCCTGCTCGCCGGGGCGGACGAAGGCGAGGTAGGCCGTGTCCAGTGCAAGCGCCGACATGGCGACTGCGTCCTTGGCAGCGAGGCCGTCCATGAAGCCGGAAACCACAAGGGCGACTTCCGCTTCGGAACTAGCGAAATCGTCTGCAACATCCGGCAATTCTGCGACTTCTGGCCCGTTTTCCGGCGCGGCAACATGCCCAGGCACATCCCAGGGCATCGCGCGCCCGGCCTCGTCCTGCGCGATGGCGACGGTGGGCAGCAGGCTTGCAGCAGCACTGGCGAGAACAAGTTTCACAGCAGCAATCATGCACACGTCTCCTCATGCGGAGCGATGGCCTGCGACCGTTACAATTGCAACCGTGTGAAGCGGCGTTCAGTCTTCTTTGCGGCGAATGCCTTCATCGCGCAGCGGGGAGCGCGGCGGTTCGGCAACCGGACCTGCCATGCGCGCAGCAATCAGCAATTTCCCGCGCGAATACTCGGGCATGACCTGCGGTTCGAACGACCCGCTGATCGTCTCCTTGAGCGCGGCGATGACGTGGCCGGCCTTGTCGAAGGCGCTGGTGTGAATGCGGTGGTCCCATGCGAATTCGGCCTGCCGCACGACTTCCTCGCCGATCGCGCCGTAAATATTGGCCGCCGACAGGATCGCCCAGCGCTGGCGGAAGCGTAATCGGCCTGCCCCGACACGGGCGGCGGCATCGTGCAGCCGTGCGCGGTCGACCAGTCGCTTGGCCAGCTTGACCAATTGCGGGCGATATTGCGGCTTCATGTGCTGGCCGGGAGGTATATCCATCTCCGCCAGCCATTCTTCGGGCAGGTAGCAGCGCCCGGCGGCGTCATCTTCCGAGATGTCGCGCGCGATATTGTTGAGCTGGAAGGCGAGCCCGAGGTCGCAGGCGCGGTCGAGCGTTTCATTGGCGTCGGAAGGCACGCCCATCACCCGCGCCATCATCACACCCACTGCGCCCGCCACGTGGTAGCAATAGCGCATGAGGTCGGCTTCGGTACGCGGACGCCAACCTTCGGCATCGAGCGCGAAGCCGTCGATCACATCGTCACACAATTCGCGCGACAAGTGGGCCTCGCTTGCGACTTGGCCGAGCGCATCGAAGGCTACGTCGGCGGTCGGCTGGCCATCGAGTGCGCGGTGGGTGAGGATGCGGATCGCTTCTACCCGGTCCTGCGGGCTGGAATTGTCCAGCTTCAGCGTTCCGCCGTGGTCCTGCCCGTCGGCAATGTCATCGCACCGGCGGCACCAGGCATAGAGAAGGTAGGCACGTTCGCGTGTCGGCTTGTCGAACAGACGCGCGGCCACCGAAAAGCTGAGCGAGCCCTTGGCAATGCTTTCCTTCGCACGCAGCACCAGCGCCTCGCGCGAGCGCCCGCCGCCCATCTGCCGCGGGGTCGACTTGACCACCTGGCTGGCGACGAGGGGGCGTGGCTTTATGCGCTTCACAGGTCCTCGGCGCGCATCTGCACGATAGTTCTGGCGGGTTGATGGTTGGCCATCTTGTCCAACAATTCCTCAATCGTTTCGCTCACGATCATGATGCCGCGATGCGCTTCCCTGACAAAGCCGGTCTCGGCCATGTGGGAGTTAAACGCAACAAGCCCATCATAGTATCCCAGCGCATTAAGCAGGCCGACCGGTTTCTGGTGATAGCCCAGCTGCGCCCAGCTGATCGCTTCCCACAATTCGTCCATCGTGCCCACACCGCCGGGGATGGTAATGAAGCCATCCGAAAGATCGGTAAATGCCTGTTTTCGCTGGTGCATTGTCTGGACGACATGCAGTTCGGTGCAGTCAGTGTTGGCCACTTCCATGTCCACGAGCGCCTGCGGGATAATGCCAATTACCTCGCCGCCAGCTTTTAGCGTTGCGTCTGCGATAGCCCCCATCAGCCCGGCCTTGCCGCCGCCATAAACGACCCCGATGCCGCGCTCGGTAAGGGTGGTACCAACTTGCCGGGCAAGCTCGATATAGCGAGTGTCTTCGGGGGTAGCAGAGCCGCAATAGACGGCGAGACGTTTCATGTACTCAAATCCTCGATCATAAGTCCGGCTGTCGCCTTAGCACTGCCCACGACTCCGGGAATACCCGCGCCGGGGTGTGTACCAGCACCTACAAGATAGAAATTACCGATTTTGTCATCGCGATTGTGGCCGCGGAAGAAAGCGCTCTGGGTCAGCAGCGGTTCGAGGCTGAAGGCGCTGCCGAGATGGGCGTTGAGATCCTTGGTGAAATCGGCGGGGGCATAGTGGAACTTGGTCACGATCCGGTCGTGAATATCGGGGATCAACCGCCGTCCGACCTCGTCGAGCACGCGCTTTTCCAGCTCCGGCCCGATCTTGTCCCAGTCCACCGTCAACTTGCCCTGATGCGCGACCGGGACAAGCGCGTAGAAAGTGCTCTTGCCCTCGGGTGCCATGCTAGGATCGGTCACGGTGGGGTGGTGCAGATAGATCGAGAAATCGGCGGGCAGGATGCCGCGCTCGTAGATGTCATCCACCAGCCCTTTGTAGCGTGGGCCGAATAGGATCATGTGGTGCGGAATGCCCGGCCATGTGCCTTCCAGCCCGAAGTGCACGACGAACAGGCTGGGCGAGAATTTCTTCTTGGTCAGCGCCTTGCCGTAGGTCTTGCCGCGATAGGTATCGCCGAGCAGGTCCTTATAGGAATGGACGATATCGGCATTGCTGGCGACCGCATCGAATTCGGCGCGCCACCCGCTCCTGGTGACAACACCGGTGGCGCGGTTGCCCATCGTCTCCACCTTCTCGACCGGATCGCCCACGCGCATTGTGCCGCCGAGCCGTTCGAAATGGCGGACCATGCCCGCGATCAGGCGATTGGTGCCGCCGCGCGCCCACCACACGCCGCCATCCTTTTCCAGCTTGTGGATGAGGGCGTAGATGCTGCTCGTCTTCATCGGGCTGCCGCCGACCAGCAGCGTGTGGAAGCTGAGCGCCTCGCGCAGCTTTTCGTTGCGGATGAACTTGCTGACCATAGAATAGACGCTGCGCCACGCCTGGTGCTTGGCGAGCGCGGGGGCGGCCTTCAGCATCGATTTGAAATCGAGGAAAGGCACGGTGCCGAGCTTGACATAGCCTTCGTCATGCACGGCGGCGGAATATTCCAGAAAGCGGTCGTATCCCACCAGATCTGCGGGATCGAGCTTGGCGATTTCCTTGCGCAGATCCTGCTCGTCATTCGAGTAGTCGAAATTGACACCATCGGGCCAGTTGAGCCGGTAGAACGGCATGACCGGCATCAGCTCGACATCGTCGGCAATGTCATGCCCGGACAGCTCCCACAATTCCTGCAGGCAGGGCGGATCGGTAATCACCGTGGGACCGGCGTCGAAGGTGAAGCCGTCCTCCTGCCAATGATAAGCGCGGCCACCAACCTTGTCGCGCCCTTCGATTACGGTCGTCGCGATCCCTGCGCTCTGCAGCCTGATGGCGAGCGCCATGCCGCCAAAACCGGCACCGATCACGCAAGCGCGACGGCCTTCGGGAGAATTGCTCATGAGGTTTCCTTGGCGTGATGGGGGTCAGGGGAGATGAGGCGCGGCGAGGGGCTCATCAGCGCCTTGATGCCGTGCCCTATTGGAATGGGCGGCTTGCCGACAAGCACGCGGGCGCGGTCGGGCAGGGTGGATCGCCCGGCGTAGAAACGCTCGATCAGCGGCTCGGGCAAGCGATAGAAACGCTCGAAAATGCGATAGCGGTCCTGCGGTGGTGCGCCGCTGAAAAGCATCCGCCCCAGTTGGCGGTAGAAGCTGGTGGCGCGCCAGTGGTGGCGAGCCAGCGACTCCAGCCTCGCGGATAATTGCTCGCCCGGCAGGTCCGCGTCTCTGGCGATGGCGAGGGCAACCCGGACGGCAATCGGCAGCGTATAGCTTGTGAGCGGGTGCATGAAGCCGCCGCGCGCTCCGGCAACGCTGACGCCGGGAGTGCGATGCGCGGCCTGGAAGGCGGCAAAATTGCCTCCGGTCACGACCGGCAGCACGCCTGTTTCGAAACCGACCGGATCGCCGTCCATCCCGTTGGCGCGGCAATAGTCGTCTATGCGGCCGGACAAGGCGCTGCGGTCAAGCGAGGGTGCGTCGGCGTAATAAGTGTCCTCCACGAAGACATCGTGCAGGCCCAAAGGCAGGACGTAAACGAAGCGGTAGGCACCGCCATCTCCCGATGGGGCGACCTGTTCGACGCCCGCATCCATGATGACCGGGCGGGAGACACCGTGCGGCTGCGCGGTGCGAACATGGCGGCCCATGAAGACCTGCCAGCCGCCGCGCAAATGTTCGCCGCCCGAAAAGCCGCGGCAGTCGATCACGCTGCGCGCGGTAATGCGCGTGCCATCAGCCAGCGTCGCTCCTCCCGCGTCGACCCCGTCCACCTGTTTGCGCACCATGATAGTGCCTTGTACCAATTCGCGTTCCAGCGAAGCGGCGAAATCCTCGCTGGCGAGCGAGCGATAGTCTGACGACAAATGGCGCGTATGGGCGGGAAAGCGGACATCGTAGCCGTCCATCCATTCGGTCTTGCGAATGCGCGCCATCAGCGCGGTTCCATCGGCGTCGAGATCGGTGGCAAACCAGCTCCAGCGGTGATTGCCGCCAAGCTGCGCGCCGCTTTCGATCAGCCGCACCGACACGTCCGGCCGATGCCGGGCGAGCGCAAGCGCAATCAGCCCGCCCGAAAGGCCGCCGCCGACAACAGCAATATCGCAATCACGTCCGCTCATCAGCCCAGTGCCTTAGCGGATTGCCGGTGCGAGGCAATGACGGGCAAAGGGCTGTGGCGCGGCGGACACGCAATTGCGATTGCGCGCGCCGGGTGTTGGGCGCAAAGGGAACCTGTTGCCGTGGCAGGCCGTTGCTTGGACGTATAACAGGGAAGCCAATTCACATGATCATTCGCCAGTTGACGGCCATTTTCGCAATTTCCGGCCTTGCGGCTGCCACGCCTGCTATTGCGCAGGATACGGCCGAACCGCAGGGACCGTCCGCCGAATTCGGCGAAACCGTGTTCGACGGGGACTTCATAACAATCGGCGCGGGTGCAGCAGTCAGCCCGTCCTATACCGGGTCTGACGATTACGTGATTTCGGTCCTGCCGGTAATCCTCGGCTCCTATGGCGGTGTGAATATCTCCCCGCGTGCCGGCGGCATCAAGCTGGACTTCATCCCCGACCCAGAAAGCGGTGTCGGCTTCGATCTTGGCGTAGCCGCGCGCCTGCGCAACAACCGCGCGTCGCAGATCGAGGACGAGGTGGTTCTGCAATATGGCGAGCTTGAGCGCGCGATCGAAGTCGGCCCCAGTATCGGCATCAATTTCCCCGCCGTGCTTAATCCCTATGACAGCATCAGCGTCGCCACCGACGTAATGTTCGACATCAACGGTGCCCACGGCGGCACGGTCGTCACGCCGAGCATTTCCTACACCTCGCCGCTCAGCCGCGGGATCCTTGCCAGTTTCTCGTTGAGCGCCGAATGGGCGAGCGAGGATTTCCAGGACTATTACTTCACGTCCGATCCCGCCGATTTCACCGGCCCGGCGGTTGATGCCTTGCCCGCTTACCAGGTCGATGGCGGCGGTTTCACCTCGTTTGGCGCGAACCTGTTGATGGGATTCGACCTCGATGGTGATGTGACCAATGGCGGATTGGGCCTCGTGGCGATCACTGGCTATTCGCGGCTGGTCGGCGATGCGGCGGATACGCCGTTCACCACCATCCGCGGATCACGCGACCAATTCCTCGGCGCGCTGGGTCTGACCTATACGTTCTGATCCGCGTCGCGGGGCACACAACCTGTCGGCATGAAAAAGGGCGATTACCCGTGTGGTAATCGCCCTATTTCATTGTGCCGAGCTTGGTGCCTAGTCTTCACCCTCGTCAATGTTCAGCGCCGGGCGTGCGGGCGGCAGGGCGGCGTCGCGGTTGCCGGTTTTCAGGTAGGTATCGAACCATTCCATCATGCGCAGATTGTAATCATAGCGCGATGCGGCGCGGCTGTTGCCGTGGCCTTCACCCGGATAGAACACCAGCCGCAGCGGCGTATCCGGGCGACGGATGCGGATGTTGCGATACAGCTCGGTGCTCTGTGTCGGGCTGACGCGCGGATCGCTGTCGCCATGCATGATCAGCAGCGGCGTATCGGCCTGGTCGGCATAGTAAATCGGGCTGATTTCGAGCCAGCGCTGCCAGTTCTCCCACGGCCATTCAAGCGCGTGGACGAGATACATTTCCATCGGAATGTCGCCCGTACCCACCTTGCTGATCTGGTTGGAAATGCCGACGAACATCACGCCTGCGGCAAATTCTTCCGAATAGCGCGTGCTGCTCCAGGCAGTGGCATAGCCGCCATAGGAACCGCCGGTGATGCCCACACGGTCCGCATCGGCGATACCGGCTTCGACCAGCGCATATTTGGCATCGACCAAGTCGACGAATTCAGGATCGGTGTAATTGCCCGAATGCTGCTTCGAAAAACCCGTGCCGTAACCGGTGGAGCCGCGGTAATTGGGCTGGAACACGGCATAGCCCTGACCCGCCGCGACCTGGCCCGGTCCGCTGTAATTGGTGTTCCAGCCGTTGCTGTCATGCGCTTCTGGGCCGCCGTGCACGTCCATGATCAGCGGCGCACCTCCGGCGGGGATGCCGCCGACCGGTTCGATCAGCACGCCTTGGATTTCCTGCCCGTCGCGCGCGGTAAAGGTGAAGGTGCGTTGCGGACCCATGGCGATGTTCGCCAACCACGGGTTGTGGTCGGTCCAGCGCTCGAACCCGGCGCGTGAATAGACGAACAATTCGTTGGGATGCGAAGGCGAGTTGGCTTCCACCGTCAGGCGGTTGCCACCCTGTTCGACGCTGGTGAGGATCAGTCCTTCTGGATCGATCTCGCGCAGCATGTCGCCATCATCGGAATAGAAGCGCAGCACGCTCTGCGCGCCGACATGAACCACAACGGCAAGGCGACCGTCGGACATCCATTCGGCATCGACTGCCGCTTCCGGAGCGCCCGCATTGAGCGCGCGGTAGGCACCCGTTGCGGTGTCGACGAGGTGCAAGGTGGTGTCTGCCGGATCGTTCTCGTCGACCGCAGCGATCATCGAAAGCTGGCTGCCATCGGGCGAAATCTCGATATCACCGACCTTGCCCGGCGTTTCCACGGTCACGAGATTGCCGTTGGCGAGGTTGAGGATATGCGCGCGCTTGGAAGTGTAGCTGTCGTCCACCAGCGGAGTAGGCGAGCTGGTGATCAGCGCCCACTGGCCATTCGGCGCGACTTCGAAGCTGTCGACATAGCCGGGGACGGTGATTTCGCGCGGTTCTGCGTCCACATCTTCCGTGCCGGTGGTGGCGACGAACACGCGGTTGAGGCGGTGCTCTTCTTCATAGACGACAGAATCGAAACCGGCTTCGCGCTCGTCGTCACGGGCCTCGTCTGCTGCGCCTGAAACAAGCATGTAGACCATGCTGCCATCGGGCGCGAAGGCGTAGGAACTGACGCGGGCATCATCCACGCCGGCCAGCTTGCGATGCGAACCGCCATCGGTGGGAATGCCCCATAATGCGCGGTCGTCACCCGATGCCGTGTAGAGGAAGGTGATCATCGACCCGTCGGGCGTGTAGTCGATGCCGGAAACGCTCATGTCTTCGGGCAGGAAGGCGCGCGATTGCATCGGGCCATCGGCCACGAACAATTGCTGGCGTGCGCCGCCATCGTCCTCGCCTTGCGTAACGTCGGGATAGTGGACGCGGGTGTAGGCAATCTGCGTGCCGTCGTTGGATACGGCAACGGTGCCGGTATATTCGATGCGGGCAACGTCTTCGGGTGTCATCACGTCCTGCGCCACAACGGCAGTGGATGGCAGAGCCAGAGCCGAGGCAAGCAGGGCGGGTCGAAGCATCTTCATGGGGGGCGATTCCTCTCGTAAGGTTTCAATTGCAACGGGTCATAGCGATCCGTGCCGACAAGGCAAACCGGTGGTGGTCAGGGCCGAAGCGATGTAACTGCATCGCGGCAAGGCGCGAATGATCGGCGAGACGCCTGGACAAGCGCGTCGTTTCGAACAGGGACACGAAACCACATGAATAGCCAGTTTACCGCCACCGCCCGGATCGTAGCCGCAGCGCTGATCGTAACGGTCGCCACGCAGATAATCTACATAACAGTAAGCAACATGGGCGGTACGCCCAATCGGCCGGTCTTATGGTCGACCGAAGTTGTCGCCTTTATCGCCATGGCCATCGGCGGGCTCGCCCTGCTGCCCTCGCGCCCGGTCATCGGAGCGGGTATCGCAGTTGGCGGGATGTTGAACGTGATCCAGGCCAGCATGGGGCTGGTGATGTTTGCGCCGCTTACCGAAGCGGGCGAAGCGATGGCGCCGGCCTTTTCCGCCGTGCTGTCGATGGCTTTCGCGCTGTTCTTCGCAGGGAAGGTCGCGTTCGGCGTCGCCGCAATCGCCGCAGGCCGCGCATTGTGGAGCGGCGAGGCGGGCTTTGCCAGGATCATCGGCGCGCTCGCCGGGCTGGCTGGTCTTGCCGCCGTCGTCCTGAACGCGCTCGCCATTTTCCCCGGCACGGACCTGACATTTCCCGCAGGTGGAGCGGGCACAGCCGCCGCGCTGTTCCTCGCAATGGCGCTGACCGCACTGCGCCCTGTTACTGCGGACTAGCGCTCCCCGTCGCGCATCAGTGATGATGAATAGGGTTGGAGCAGCGCGCTTGCCTTGTCCCACCCGCCATGCAGCCATGTTGCCCATGCGCCGCGATGATCTGGCAGGATCACCGGCATCGCATCGCGTCCCGCTTGCTTGGCCAACGCATTGGGGGAGCTGGTCAGCAGCGCAAAGCCGGGCACTTCGCTGTCCATCCACACGCCTGCCATTGCGAACAGCGGCTGGTCGGATGCGGCGAACCAGTGCTGGCGGCGCTTGCCGTCTGGGCCAGTGCCGCCCCATTCCATGAATGCGGTGGCAGGGACGAGGCAGCGAAATTCCGGATTGCGCAAATTGCCGATCCAGAACGGGCTTTGGGTGTTGCGCACGCTCAGCACGGGGCGCGCTGCGTCATGGGCGGATGGCGGAGGCGGCACGCCCCACAGGCGCGGCACCATGCGCCAAGGCTGGTTCGATGCGCCCGGACCGGCGATAAACTCGCGCCCTGCGGTGATGACCGGTGCGAAACCTGCTGGAGAGACGTAGCCCCCGCTCCACGGGTCCGTGCCCGCCGCGATACCGAACCTGTCCGCAATGGCCGCAGCATCGGCGTTGAGGGAGTAGAGCATGGTCATCGGCGCGCTCGCCTAGACCGCGATACGCAAAAGGTCTATTCATGACGCATGGCCGATACATCAGACATCTCCGCATGGATCACCCTCTTCATCGGGCTTTATTCGCTTGGCGCAGCTGTGGGCGAATTGCGATCGCCCGGTAGCTGGGCCGCCATGCTCGAAGGCTTCGAGGAGAACGAGGGGCTGCGCTTCCTGACGGGCATCGTTACGCTTTCGCTGGGCGCGGCGATCTACCTCGTCAATCCGTGGAACCCGGAAGACTGGCTGTCTGTCATCGTTTCCTTGATCGGCGGCGGCATGGCTCTGGAAGGCTTTGCCATCCTCGCCTTCGGACGCGCTTTCCTGCATTTCGCCAACAGCCTGATCGGCGGCAACAACCGCGGCTGGGCCATCCTTTCGGGGATCCTCGGCGTGGCCCTGATCTGCGTCGCGCTGCTGCGCTTCTAGGCACGCAGCCTCGACCGCGTTTCAGCGGCCGCGCAGGAACAAGTTGATCGTCAGGCGGCCATTGCGTGGGTCGTCGGTCAACTCGGCGGGATTGGGGATGACGCCCGAATGCAGCAGCCTCCCGCGATACAGGATCAGCCGGTCGGGCTTTGCCTCGATCTCGCCAATCAGTTCGTAACGCTCGCTGTCGCCGTAGTGGTAGGCTTGCGGCGGCATCCCGTATTCGCGCTCGTCCGCCGCCAGCGCGGCGTTGTAAGCGCCTTCGCGTGCATCGTTGATCGTTTCGAAACCGGTGCGGCGATGGCGGTAGAAAGCCGTGCCGCCACTTTCCGGACCGAGCAAGTAGTGCATGATCGCGACGATCTCGCCGCCCGCGTGATCGTAGTGCGGAATGCGTTGCAGGGGCGACAGGTCTTCGGGTGCGAGCGTGACCAGCGAGTAGGTACAGACATCGAGGCTGACCCCCTGCCGAAAACCGAATACCTGCTGCATCGCCTGGAACATCAGGTTCCTGTTACGGTCGAGATAGTCCGGCTCGCACCATGACCTGATGCCCGGATAGCTTGCGCCCCCATCCTGATAGGTCGCAGCTCGCCCACGCTCGAGCAATTCGTCTGCCATCCCGCTGAATTCGTCGATCTGCACCACCGGCTCGCGCTCATTGCCGAAGCGGTGGACAGTGACGGGGGGAGCGGTGGCCATATCTACGGCGTGTAATAGGTTGGTGAACCCGGTCCCACAGGCAGTCCGAATATGAAGGTCCATACGTAGAAGAAGATCGACCACGCAGTGATGAAGAAGATCGTGTAGGGCAGCATCATCGCGATCAGCGTGCCTACCCCCAGGTCCTTCTGGTAGCGCGTTGCCCAGGCGAGGATCAGCCCGAAATAGCTCATCATCGGGGTGATGATATTGGTGGTGGAATCGCCGATGCGGTAGGCGGCCTGGATCGCTTCGGGCGAATAGCCGATCAGCATCAGCATGGGCACGAAAATGGGCGCGGTGACCGCCCATTGCGCGCTCGCCGACCCCAACGACAGGTTGATGATCGCGCACAGCAGGATGAACAGGAAGAACACCATCGGTCCGGTCATGCCGGTACTGACAAGAAAGTTTGCCCCCGTCACCGCTGTAATCGCGCCAAGGTTGGTCCAGCCGAAGAAGGCCACGAACTGCGCGGCGAAGAACACCAGCACGATATACAGGCCCAGCGCGCCCAGCGCGGCGGCCATCGCATCGATCACGTCGCGATCGGTCTTCATCGTGCCGACGGTCCGCCCGTAAACATATCCGATGGTGACGAAGAAGATGAAGATCCACACGACAAAGCCATCGAAGAATGGCGAGTCCATGCGGTCGCCAGTTTCCGCATTGCGCAGTATTCCCCAATCGGGAACCAGCGTAATCGCCATCAGTGCCAGCACGCCCAGCAATGCCAGCCCGGCGCGGCGCAGGCCCTTGCGTTCCTCATCCTTGAGCGGCTGCATCATGCCTTCGTCGAGGATGGTCGGATCGGCCTTGGAGGCGTCATACGGCCCCAGTTTCGGCTCGACAATATAGATCGACACCAGCGAACCGATGGCCGCGACAAGGAAGGTGGAAGCGAACATGAAATACCAGTTAGCGGTTGCCAGCACGGTGTAATCGGGATCGATCAACTGCGCGGCTTCCTGCGTGATGCCCGCCAGCAGCGGGTCGATCGTGCCGATCAGCAGGTTCGCGCTATAGCCGCCCGACACACCGGCAAAGGCCGCCGCCATGCCTGCCAGCGGATGGCGACCGAGCGCGTAATAGATCGCTCCGCCCAGCGGGATGAGCACGACATAGCCGACTTCGCTGGCGGTGTTGGAGATGATGCCGGCGAACACGATGGCGACGGTCACCAGCTTGGGCGGCGCGCCCATGACCAGCGATCGCACGGCTGCGCTGAGCAGGCCCGACTTCTCTGCCACGCCGACGCCCAGCATCGCCACAAGCACCACGCCCAGCGGTGCAAAGCCGGTAAAATTGTCGACCAGCCCGGTGAAGATGCGGCGCACTCCGTCGCCATCCATCAGGCTGACTGCGCGGATCATCCCGTCCTCGGCAACCCCGTTCGATCCTGCAGGGCGCGGGTCCACGACCGAAACGCCCATCCAGCCGAACAGGCCCGACAGCAGCACGATGCCCAGCGCCAGCAGGGCGAACAGCGTGACCGGATGCGGCAGCAGATTGCCGAGCCACTCCACCCCGTCGAGGAAGCGCGTGAAGGCATTGCGCTTGGGCAATGCCGCCTCGGGCGGCTGCTGATCGGCGGGGGTGGGAAATTCGGTCATACGGGTTGTCCGGTCAGGAATTGGCAACAAGGCGCCATGCGTAGCGGCATCACCGCCATGCGCAAGGCAAGTCCTTTCAAGCGCAACCAGTCTGAACCCTTCCCAAACGAGCTGTTGTGTTCTAGATGGACGCCATCCCCGGGGAGCGCGCGTGCGCTGAGAGGGAGGGCTCGCATCCTCCGACCCGTCGAACCTGAACCGATTAAAATCGGCGGAGGGAGTGGGTTGGTCCCAGAAATGTTCCGGACCAGCAAGCCGCTCTCCCGCCTTCACGGAGAGTACCCCCATGGCCGACATCAATTCGCAGTTCGAAATCGGCGTGACCACCGGACCCATTCGCGGCAGCCGCAAGGTCTATGTCGGCGACCGCCGCGTGGCCATGCGCGAGATCGATCTCGAGCCGTCTTCAGGCGAGCCGCCGGTGCGCGTATACGACACCTCCGGCCCCTACACCGATCCCGATGCGAAGATCGACATCAGCACCGGCTTGCCCGCGCTGCGCCGCGAATGGCAACTCGAACGCGGCGATGTCGAGGAATACGACGCGCGCGAGATCAAGCCCGAGGACAACGGCCAGCTCGGCCCCGACCGCAGCGGCGGCGTGCCGGCTTTCCCCAATGTCTCCAAGACCGTGCTGCGCGCCAAGCCAGGCAAGAACCTGTCGCAGATGCACTATGCCCGCCGCGGCATCATCACGCCCGAAATGGAATATGTCGCCGAGCGCGAAAACCTTGGCCGTGCGCGGATGAAGGCAGCAAGCCACGACCGCGGAGAGAGCTGGGGCGCCGCCATTCCCGATTACGTCACGCCAGAATTCGTGCGCGACGAAGTGGCGCGGGGCCGCGCGATCATCCCTTCCAACGTCAACCACCCCGAAGCCGAACCGATGGCGATCGGGCGCAACTTCCTCGTCAAGATCAATGCCAATATCGGCAACAGCGCGGTCGCATCGGACGTGGCGAACGAGGTCGACAAGATGGTCTGGTCGATCCGCTGGGGTGCGGACACCGTCATGGACCTTTCCACCGGCCGCAACATCCACGACACGCGCGAATGGATCATCCGCAACTCGCCCGTCCCCATCGGCACCGTGCCGATCTACCAGGCGCTGGAAAAGGTCGGCGGCGTTGCCGAAGACCTCACCTGGGAAGTGTTCCGCGACACGCTGATCGAACAGGCCGAGCAGGGCGTCGACTATTTCACCATCCACGCAGGCGTGCGCCTGCCCTATGTGCCGATGGCCGCCAAGCGCGTCACCGGCATCGTGTCGCGCGGCGGGTCGATCATGGCGAAATGGTGCCTCGCGCATCACAAGGAGAGCTTCCTTTACGAGAAGTTCGACGAGATCACCGAGATCATGAAGGTCTACGACATCGCCTATTCGCTGGGTGACGGCCTGCGCCCCGGCTCCATCGCCGACGCCAATGACGAAGCGCAATTTGCCGAGCTTTACACGCTGGGCGAACTCACCCACCGCGCGTGGAAGGAAGACGTGCAGGTGATGATCGAAGGGCCGGGCCACGTGCCCATGCACAAGATCAAGGAGAACATGGACAAGCAGCTCGAGGTGTGCGGTGAAGCGCCGTTCTACACGCTTGGGCCGCTCGTCACCGATATCGCGCCCGGCTATGACCACATCACCAGCGGCATCGGCGCCGCGCAGATCGGCTGGTACGGCACAGCGATGCTTTGTTATGTCACGCCCAAGGAGCATCTCGGCCTGCCCGACCGCGACGATGTGAAGGTCGGCGTTGTCACCTACAAGCTGGCGGCCCACGCGGCAGACCTCGCCAAGGGGCACCCGGCAGCACAGGTGCGCGACGATGCGCTGTCGAAAGCCCGTTTCGAATTCCGCTGGCGCGACCAGTTCAACCTCTCGCTCGACCCCGACACGGCCGAGGAATTCCACGACCAGACGCTGCCCGCAGAAGGTGCCAAGACAGCCCACTTCTGCTCCATGTGCGGACCCAAGTTCTGCTCGATGAAGATCAGCCAGGAAGTGCGCGACTTCGCCAGCAAGCAGAACCAGAGCGCCGACAGCTTCCTCGCCTCCGCACAGGCGGGCAGCGACGCGGCAGAGGCGAGCAAGGCCGCCGCGCTGGAAGGCATGGAAGAAATGTCGCGCCGTTACCGTGAGGGCGGGGACCTTTACATGCCCAAGGACGTTTGAGGCGGATGAAGATCCCCACATCGCCCGCCGACCTCGCGTCATGGAACCGCCTCGCCTGGGATGGCGCGAAGCTGTGGATGGAGGCATCCAGCGTGATCTGGCTGCGCTCCATGCGGCTGGCACAGGGCGGCAAGCCCGCCGAGAACGAGGCCCAGCGGATGGTGAGCGAGAAGCTCAACGCCAATTGGGAACTCGGCTGGAAGATGCTCGGCGCGGCAGGAGCCTCGCCGCAAAGCAACGCCCGCCGCTCGGTCAACCACTACCGCCGCAAGGTGCGCGCCAACCAGCGCCGCCTGACAGGCAAGTGAGGCGCGGCGGCTGAGGCTGCCAGCGGGGCCGCAAATGGTCCGCGCGCTTTACCTGTTGCCCGTCAGCTGACATCCTCTCGCAAACCAAGGCGGGAGGTGGGACGATGCAACTGGCGATAACTCTATTGATCTGGTTCGCTGCCCTGTCCGCCGGAGTGATGGCGGGGGTCTATTTCACCTTCTCGGTCTTCGTCATGCGCTCGCTGGCGCATCTGGGCGATGAAGCGGGCGCGCGCGCCATGCAGGAGATCAACCGCGTGATCCTGCGCAGCGCCTTCCTGCCGCTGTTTATCGCCAGCTCACTCGCCTGCGCGGCGCTGGTGGTGCTCGGCCTGACAGGGCTGGCGGGGCCGGAGGCATGGGCGGTGATCGCGGGCGGCGCGATTTACGTGGTCGGCATGTTCGCGGTGACCGCCGCGGGCAATGTCCCGCTCAACAACAGGCTAGACGCCGTCGACCCGGCCAGCGACGAAGGCAAGGCCGTGTGGCGCGACTACCTCGTGCGCTGGACCCGGCTCAACCACGTGCGCACGGTGGCGTGTGTGGTGGCGATGGGGTTGCTGGTTGTGGGGTTGGGGTGAGGGGCTGTGCTGTCGACGCCGTTGACGCGAGCGTTGAAATTGGTCTCAGCAATATGGGAGAGATCAGCGCGGTACAAAGAAAAATATATGATTAGTTGTATTTGCCCAAGAGTTACGACTAAAATTTTGCTTTTTCTTGGTTCTAATACGCAATAAATTCCGGCGTGCGACCCATTATGGAGATTCTATGCGTCAAGAGATAGAGGATTTTCGACTGGCGAGGAGCGTCCCTTACCTTCTTCATTTTACTCGTGCCGAGAATCTCCGAAGCATTTTGGACTGCGACCTCGCGCGCACATAGATGCTGGAGAATGCGACGGAATCACTAATGACTATCATAGGTTAGATGGGCGACGAGAATTCAATTGTTTGAGCGCTACGTTTCCGAATTCGACTATGTTTTATCGATTCAGGCAGGATCATCCGGACGCAGAATGGCCTATCCTCGTTGTTCATCCGATAATGATTTCGAGACAACACACTCTCTTTTGTTGGCGTAACGCAGCATCGAGCGACATCTCGAACCACGACGAAATTGAGCTATCTTCGCTTGAAGCTTTCAAGGGTCTCTTCGCTGAACGTGAAGGTTATCCTTCGAGAGCGGAACAGCAATTAAAAGAAAACGATCCAACAGATGTGCAAGCGGAGTTTTTAGTTAAGGGAACGATACCTCCCCAAGCCATCTATTGTGTGATCTTTCCAGATGTTCCGTCACAGCAAAAGTACGGTGATGCAGTCGGTGACCGACAGTCGATCGTCAGTAATCGACGAGGCTTCTACGGAACGAGAGAATACTACAGAAAATGGGGGGATGGGAGGAATGGCTAAGCGACCTATATTCATTCCTCTAGTCGGCGGTAAGCGTTTTGTACGCGAAGTCTATGTTGATTTTCAATGGTATCCGGGATTCGCTAAATCCCAAAAGCAGAAAAGCATTCGAGATTTACACGCAATGGCGGCGAAGGAATATCAACTAAAGAATTTCTTGGAAGTATCTTCGAAGTCAGAGCAGACGCTGGGTGTTGCGCTCTCGTCATTTAATCTCACTTTTACGACTCAAAAAGGCCGAGTGCTGACTGTGGAGGCCGCGTTTCAGGGAAGTAAGGTTTTTGAATACGGTGGACCTTTTCGAGATCTATTCGATGCGTCACCGATGGACGCTAAAAGAGATGATCGGTTGAAAAATAGCGGACGACTTAAAGAGTTTAATCTGTTTGGCCAAATCTGGCCGCTGCAACCATTAACGTGCTTTTATGACTGGGTATACATTAACGCATTGGTAAAAAATGTTGAATTAGCAGGTCAAATAACTGATATTGATGCTTTTACCGACATTGAATTCAACCACAAAAGGTCGATTAATTGTCAAGCTCGAGCCGCGGCACTTTATTGTGCGCTTTACCATAATGATAAGTTGGACGAGGCGCTTAGTTCGCCAGATATATTTCGTTCATACTATGCTGGGCGTGTGTCGGACCCCCATGAACCGGATAATGTTCGCTATCTGATATAACCTGTTGAAACTTCATCGTACATTTAGTCACCCGGCACTAACTTCTCCACCAACTGCCGCAGTTCGGAAGGCGTTGTGTGCCCCGCCACGACCTCGTGATAGCCAATCCCAGCCTTCCGCAGCGCCTCCTTCTTCACCGCATCACGCGCAGCGGCGTTGCCTTGGTGGTGGCCAGTGCCTTGATACTCGAGTGCGTGGCGCACGCAGCACTTCTCGTCCATCAGCGCGAAGTCGACGCGCTTTGAGTTGACCGAGAAGTAAGCGCTGCGGTCCGGGCTTGAAAGGAACTCGCCTAGCGAAACCTGTGCCATCACCTGCCAGCCGGAATTGCGAGCGATCACCGCCTCGTCCAGCGCCCTGAATACCTGCGCCTCCGGGCGGTTCAAAAGTGGCCGCGGTTTGAAGTCGGCTTCCATGACGCGGCATAATTGTTCGGCGGCATCAGCATTGGCCTTTGCGTTCACGCCTTTCACCAGAAATGGTTTTTTCCTGCCCCGCCACTTGCGGCGCGTTGTTTTCTTGTCCGGCTTCAACAGCTGGCTGAGCATCGCGAGCGATAGAAGAAATGCGACGATGAAAATCACGATCGTGAAATCGATATCAAAATTCGAGATAATGCTATCCACCTTAACCGCCCCCTCGGCTAAACCTTAGCTGGAATAGTTTGAATACATTATCGAATACTTCGCAAGTCGAAATTTGCTGAGGTCTATCCCGACGCTACGTGAGAGGCCGGCCTTGGTTGCCCTTCGCTAACGCTTCTTCACAAACTCCGCGCGGAGCACGAGGCCCTTGATGCCCGGAAAGCGGCAGTCGATTTCCTGTGCGTCGCCGGTCAGGCGGATCGATTTGATCAGCGTGCCTTGCTTCAGGGTCCGACCTGCGCCCTTGACGTTGAGGTCCTTGATCAGCGTCACCTGATCGCCGTCCGCCAGCAGATTGCCCACGGCATCGCGGACCTCCACCAGATCGGCTCCATCAGCCGCAGCTTCGTTGCGGGAAGCCAGCTCGGACGCGGGCATCCATTCGCCGCTGGCCTCGTCATAGACATAGTCTTCATCGCTCGTGCTCATGACACGGGGCCATGCGCGCACCGCCTGCGATTGTCGAGGGTGGAGGCGATGCCGGTGGTGAGGGCGAGCGCGCGGCCAGCACGCGCGGCGCATTTCCTACAGCCACGCAATCTGCCTTGCTTTCCGGCGATGGAGAACACGCCAAAATACCGGCCAAATGTCGCAGATTTCCGGGCTTTCGCGCCGCTCCGCTTTTCTGCTTCAGGACAGTGCTCCATGTGCTCCATATTAGCGGCGAAAGCATTGCCTGATGCGCGGCAATCATGCCCTGCGCGCGGATCGCACCAACGCCCCGGAGTGCTGGTGCGATCCACTGGCGGGCGGATTGCGAATACGCTTTGCGCCAGGGTGCCGTGTGACAGCTGCCTAGCTGTTCTTCATGTTCTCCAGCCCCTTGATCCCGCCGGGCTTTTGCGAGGGCTGGGAGGCGTTGGTTTTCACCTTTTCCTTCTTGGGTTTGCGTGCTTCCTTGTTGGATTTCTGTCCCTTGGACATGGTGTTTTCCCATACAGGCGGAATGCCCTGCGGACAGGACTACGCCTGTTGGCGGGACAATGCGCGTTAATTCGAGGCAGCGGTCAGCGGTTAAGTGCGGTCAACACCCGGTCCAGCTCCTGCAGGAACCGCGAACGGTCCGCCTTGCTGAAGGGCGGGGGGCCGCCGCCTACGCCGTCCATGCCGCTGCGCAAATCGGCCATCAGTGCGCGGGTGGCGATGGCGCTGCCGATGCTGGCGGTGTCGAAGGGCTTGCCATTATGCGCCAGCACGCTCGCGCCCTCTTTCAGGCAGCGTTCGGCAAGGAGGATGTCGGCGGTGATGACTATGGTGCAGGGGGAGGCGTTGTCGGCGATCCAGTCGTCCGCCGCGTCAAAGCTGTCGGACACCACCACGCGCTTCACCCGCTCGCTGACGGGGACGCGGAAGGGGGCGTTGCTGACCACGCGGACATGCGCCCTGAAGCGCTCGGCCACGCGGTAGGTCTCCTCCTTCACCGGGCAGGCGTCGGCATCGACCAGTATGGTGACAGTGTCAGGGGGCGGCGTCATGCCGGGGGCCATGGCCTTCGATCCCGGCGCGATCAAGCTCCGGCCCGAGCCTTCCGGTGAGCCAGAGGAAATACATGCGGAAGTCTGCCGCGAGGCTCCACAGCGGATAGGTGAAGGTCGCGGGGCGGTTCTTCTCCACCGTGAAATGGGCAAGCCAGGCGAAGAAATATCCGGCCAGCGGCATGGCGAACAGCCACCACAGATTGCCGCTCAGCACGGCGTAAAAGGCCACCGCGATGACCAGCGTGGTGCCGATATAGTGCAGGGCGCGGGTGCGCGGCAGGGCGTGTTCGCGCAGGTAATGCGGCCAGAAGTCGGCGAAGGTGGAATAGCGTTCTGCCATGCGCCCATGCTGCGCCAACGGGGCGGGTTTCGCAAGGGTAGTGTGGCGGCTGAAACGAGGATCGCACCAACCCCTTTGCGGAGGAAGGTGCGATCTACCGCCATGCCTGGCGTTACCCGCTGTCCGGCGGGCTCGAGGACCGGGCGCTGGTCGCGTTGGCCGGTCCGCACGCATTGGTGCTTGGGACTCGCTATACGCCTGTTCGGGCGTGCGCGCCATACCCATGGTGCGGCACGAGGCAGCGGTGCGACGGGGAGAATGTTGGGTTGGCGCGGGGAGCGCGGGTCAGTCGATGAGGATCAGCGCGCCAAAGCGCCAGCCGACCGCCCAGCGCAGCTGTGCGCGCACCCGGCCACGGTCGGGAAGGTCGATGCGGATGATCTCGCCGAGCGGGAATTTCTCTTCGCATTCGGCCATGAAACCATGGCGCGAGGTATTGCCGACCCACGCCTCGAGCTCGCGGCCGCAATCGTCCACGATCGTGGTTTCGACGCTGCATGGCTCTCGCGGTTCGCGCGGGACAAGATCAACGGCTTTGGCAGTGCTGGCCATAGGGCAGGGCCTCCTCGCGCAGAGCATATGCGCGAATTGGTTGGGATAGGGTTAATGCGGCGAGGAGCACTCTACGCCGGAGTCGCGACCGATTGCTTAGTAGCGCCTAGCTTGCAGGCTGGCGGGTCAGGCGGACGAGGCTCCAATCGTAACCCAGTTCGCGGACACGCGCCTCCAGCATGGCGCGGCGCTCGGCATCGGGTTGCGGTTCCCGCGTGAGCATCCATAGGTAACGTCCGCTCGGCTCGCCCACGATGGACCAAGGATATTGTCCATTGTCGTCAGGCTCCCCGCGATCGAGTACCCAATAGTCGCCGTAGAATGGGCCGAAAAAGCTGACTTCAAGCTTTGCCCCGTCCGATCCTTCCACCACGCGCGCACGGCCCGTAGCCTGGTCGAACTCGCCGTCCAGCCCGCCTTCGTAGCAGGAATTGACGACGCTGATCTTGCCATCGTCGCGCAATGTATAGTCTGCGGTTACGCCTTCGCAGCCGTCTTGGAAGGGCGCTTCGTAGCGGCCATATTCGTACCATGTGCCGAGATAGGCATCGAGCGCGACAGGCTTTGCGGGTTCGGGAACAGCTGCATTACCGACAGGACCGGGCGAGCCGACGCATGCACCGGTGAGAGCAAGCGGAATAAGGGCGGACAGCAATTTGCGGATAGTCATGCCTAGCCAATGGCCAGAGCGCGCCACGGTTCCTTTCATTGCCTGTCGCGGGTGCTTCGCGCCCTGTCGCGCGCCGCAACGATATTGCAAATCTCAGCAATCATTAGGTAATCCGCCATTACCGTGCTACTTAGCGTTCGCTGACGTCGAAATTTGCGACGGACTTCGAGATTTGCCGACCGCCGCTTGCCTGCAAAAGGCCCCGGCGCAAACCAGACGACGACTTCCTTTCCCAAGACGATTTGACGCATACCGTGCCCGCACTCTCGCAGGCCGGAAACACTTGTTCTTTCGAAAGGAACACTATCATGTCGAAGACCGGCACAGTTAAATTCTTCAACACTGACAAGGGCTATGGTTTCATCCAGCCCGACGATGGCTCGAACGACAGCTTCGTGCACATCTCCGCCGTTCAGGCCGCTGGCATGCAGACGCTCGATAAAGAGCAGCGTCTCAACTACGATGTCGAGCAGGGCCGCAACGGCAAGGAAAGCGCCGTTAATTTGAGCGCTGCCGACTGATCCATCGCGCTCTTTTTGCTCGATGAAAGCCGGGCGCGGAATTTCCGCGTCCGGCCTTCATTACATTATCACCGCCAGCCTCTTCGGAGAACCACCATGTCGCAATCCTTCGCCTTTTATGACCAGCGCGCCAGTGAAGCCGCTGCCCAAGCCGAAGCCGCTACTCTCGACAATGTGCGAGATCGTAATTTGCGGGCCGAAAAGACATGGCGCGCGCTGGCGGATCAGGCGCTCAAGGTCGAAACTGACCGCAAGAAGGCTGCTGCCATACGGCAGGAACGCCTCGACCGCGAAGCAGCCGAGGCGCAGGCCAAAGAGGCTGAAGTCGCGTCGTAACGCAATGTGCGGGCGTGGCCCGCAATCTCTCTTGTTACTGGTTGAGCGCTGCCGTTACGTTCACGATCCGCGCTCCCGAAACAATCGTCGACACATCTTCATTTAGTGGTGCAGGCGGATTGGTTGCCGCGTCATATCGCGAGTCGGTACGCGGCGCTTCGTAAACCACCGACTGCTGAACGGCAGGCGTGTGGCTGAAACCGTTTGCGGCCTGCCGCTGCTGCGGGGCATTTTCCCTATTTGCGTAGGCGACGCGCGCCGGAGCCTGCGCGTAGGCATAGACATCCCTATCGGCAGTCCGGTAGCTCTCGGCGAGTTGTGCTTCATAAGCTTCGTAGGCAACGGCCTCGGCGGCATAGGCTGCTTCCATCGCCTGCGCACGGCGGTAGCGGTCCGGATGGCGTCCGCGAAGCGCCAGATCGGCCACCTCGACCACACCTTCAGGGGTTTCCAGGGCGTAGTGGTTAGGCAGGCTTTCGCGATGCATCGGCGCTTTGTTGCTAACAAGGGGTCTTTCCGGAAGCAGGGCAGTGACATCCTGCGTTACACCGATCGGATCGGTGCTGACACTCGCGCCCGCAACTGCGCCTGCAATAGGCACAAGTGCAGCGGCGCCCAGAATCCAGGGCGAGATCTTCATCTTCCAACTCCAAGTGAAACTTGCTTTGGTAGATCAATGATTCGGCCGGACAGATGTTCCAAAAGCGCGTTGAAGTGGGGTGACAAGGCGACGACCGGCTGGCAATCCTCCCCCATGATCAAACTGCTTGCCCTCATCCTTCCCGTCGGCCTCCTCGCGACGGCTTGCCAGCAGGATGGGGCTGCAGGGCTACCCGGCGATAGCGATGATACGCAGCCCTATGCCGGCATTGCCGAAAATGCGGAGCTGCGGCTGATCGGAACCGAACCCTTCTGGGGTGCCACCATTTCCGCCGGTACAATCGTGTGGACTACGCCCGACAACATTGAGGGCACCAGCGCCCCGGTCGAACGGTTTGCGGGACGCGGCGGCGTGTCCTTCAGCGGTGTGATCGAGGGCGCGACGCTGGACGTTGCGGTGACGCCGGGCGCATGTTCCGACGGCATGAGCGACCGGACCTATCCCTTCACCGCGACCGTGACCCTCGGCACGGTGCAGCATAACGGCTGCGCGTGGCGCGAGGGCGAGGATGAGCTGGGCGAAGCCTAGCCCCGCCCGGCAATCCGATCAGTAGAGGCCGGGTACCTCGTGCTGCGCGGCGGTACGTTCGGGCAGTTCGGGCACAAGTACACCTTCTTCCAGTGCCGAAGCCGTTGTCGAAGGCCCACCGGCAATCGCGGTGCAGGCGCGGCCTGCCAGATAGTCGAGCGCGACTGCCGTCATCGCCTCGCGCGGATCGCCCATCTGGAAACGGATATCGTCGTTCGCGCGGCAGGTGTTGGGAACGGTGGTGGCAAGGCCGTTGAAATATTCACCTTGACCATTGGCGTTCTCGATCTGGATCGTGACCACGCGCAGGCGGTCGTCACATTCGGCAAGGTCGAAGGCGGACTGGCCAACCGGCTTGCCGAAGGTGTTCGACCCCACCAGCGCGATGTTCGGCACCCACGGCTGCATTCCGTTGATGACCAATTCGCTGGCCGATGCTGTCGATCCGGTGCCGATAAAGGCGATCCTGGTGGGGGCGATGGACTGCGGGCGGGATGTGAAACGGGCAATCTCGTTGCGATCCGATTTCGACGGGCGCCAGGTGATCTGTTCGAAGACTTCACCAACGAAGTTGCGCCCCATCAGGTCGCCCATCAGTTCGGCAATGCTGATCGCACCACCGCCATTGTAGCGGAAGTCGACGATCAGTTCGGTCACGCCGGCCGCCCGGAAGTCTGCAAAGGCCGCGCGCAAGTCGGGATCGGCGGTGCTGATAAAGGTGCGCAAATTGAGGTAACCGACCTGCTTACCGCCATCATTGATAATCTGCGCGCCAAAACGGTCCGAAACCGGATCGAGGTCGAATTCGGCCTTGCTGATCGAAACTTCACGCTGGACACCCGAAGAGTCGATAATGCGCAGCACACGCGTAGTGCCTACGGTCGACGGGCCGAGTGCATTGGACACAGCTGCCGGACCACCGTTCGCCATCAGCGAATTGACAGTTTCGATGTTGTTGGCAGTGGTGCCGATACCAATGATTTCCGTACCGCGGTCGATATTCGCGCCGAGCGCCGGGGCACCTTCGAATGCATCGATCACGAACACACGGCGATTGGGCGTGTCATAAGCCAGACGGATTCCGAAACCAGCGCTCGCACCGCTGTTGAAGAAGGCGTTCTCTTCTTCGATCGAAGTGACATAGGAGAAGAAGCGATCTTTGGACTGCGCACGAGCAGGCGCGACCAGCGCATCGATATAATCCTGCAGATTGTTGAAATTCGACTGGTTAACCGAAGTGTCGAGCAGGCTGGGGAACAGGTACCATTCGTTGAATACGCCGAGGGTGAAGTCCTGCCGCGCTGCCAGCGAGCAGGCTGTGCCACCGCCTCCGCCTCCACCTGCGCCACCTCCGCCACCAGTTGCGATGGGAGTGGGGGTGGGCGTGGAGCCACCGCCACACGATGCGAGCATGGCGGCGCAAGCGATAGATAGCGCGAATTTGGAAGTCTGCATGATTACCCGTTTCTTTTCATATCGTTGAGCCGGTTCTGAGCAAGATCGGCATGCTATAGGCAGGGCGTCAGTCTGGCAAGAAGGACCCTTCGGGTGCGCGGATCGGCGCAATGGGCTCTCATGGCATCTCATTTCCTTCGACAGGCTGAACGGAAACGGGCCTTGCAAAGCCCCGCTTCAAACGGCACAGCCCCATTCGGCTATCCGTAAAGGCGCGATAAAGTGCCGCAAACGAATTGAGGAAAATCCATGCCCGACACGGTTCCCGATTGGCTATCCAGCGCACTTGGCAAGGCGAAAGGCGATTTGCGCCCCGGCCACGGCAAGCTAGTTGCGGCCAGGTTGGGCGCAGAGAATTTGGTCGGTAAGGGCGGTTTCAAGCTTTCCTCCGCCGCTTTCGAGGCGGGCGGAGAACTGGACCCGTGCTTTACCGCTGACGAAGAAGATGCGGTTGCCCCTCCGCTGGAGTGGAACGCGCCTCCTCCCGGAACGCAGGAACTGGTACTGGTGGTAGAGGATGCCGATTTCCAGACCGGCGAACCCTTTTGCCACTGGTTGGTCTGGGGACTGCCCGGCCAGAAGGGAATGATCCTCGAAGGCGAGACCCCGCCGCGCGTCGGCAAGAACGCTTTCGGCAATTCCGAATGGCTGCTGCCGGACCCGCCGACGGGCGACGATGCCCATGATTACGTGTTCCAGATGTTCGCGCTGGACCTGCCGCTAACGCTGATGCCCGGCGCGAATCGGGAAGAGCTTGTCGCCGCCATGGAAGGCCATGTCACGGGTTTGGCAATACTCACAGCAACATATGCCCGTGAAGAAGGCGGGGATTACGACTGGGAAGATGGCGACGACGAAGATTGAACGGTGCTAGAACTCTAGTCCGGAAATTTGACTGAAAGGAAATCTGAAAATGGCTGCTAAAAACAACGCTTTGAACAAGCCGGTCAACCTGACACCGGCTTTGGAAAACGTGGTCGGCAAGGGTCCGATGACCCGCGCACAGGTCACCAGCAAGGTTTGGGACCACATCAAGGCCAACGACCTGCAGGATTCCAAGGATCGCCGCATGATCAATCCCGACGCCAAGCTGGGCGCGGTGATCGGTACCGAGCAGATCTCGATGTTTAAGATGACGGGTGCCGTTTCCAAGCACATGAGCTGATTGCTCACTTGTCATAACCGACACGCAAACGGGCGGGAGGCAATGCGCTTCCCGCCCGTTTCGTTTGCGCATTCAGCGCTGCGGCTTGAAGGGCCAGTCCACCACCCGCCCAGTCCATAGTGCGAGCCAGATCAGCAGCGGCTGGGCGAACATGCGCGGGACATGATAACCCATGCCCCATCCGCCATCATCGCGCGCCATGTCCATCAGCATATGGTTCACATTCGCAGGCCAAACGCACAGAGCGTAAAGCGCCAGCGCGACACCACCTGCTTGCATCAAGCGCCGCGAGAAGGGTTGGGCGAGCGCAATGGCTCCAGTGATCTCAGCCATCCCGGTCCAGAATACCACCGCATCGCGCAGCGGCACCGCCTCGGGCGTGATCCGGACGAATGGCGCGGGGTCAATGATGTGGCGGTAGCCTGCGTAGATGTAGAGCGATGCCAGCAGAAAACGTAGGGCAATGCGGATCATCGCTCTATTGGATGTCATGCGTCAGCCCCTCCGATCAACGGCATTGCCCGGCAATGCCGTAGATTCGCAGAGTTGACCATGGCGGGGAAGATTAGTTTGCTGCGCTGATCTCCGACCCCAGCTTGAGGACCTCGTCACCATCTTCCTGCTTGATCAGGTGGGCGGGGTCATCCTCGTCGCCATTGCGGGTGACTTCGCTGCCCTTAAGCGTGCGCGTCACCTCGCGTTCGAACCGTTCCTTGACCTGTCCCTTGGCGGTGCCATCGCCCCAATCCCACTGGACGTGCTGGTTGGTCTGGAAACTGTTTGAATTGCTCATAAGCGGGATTCCTATTCGGTTACGGTTGTTTCCTCCCCGTCTTCGATCCCGTTTTCGAATTCGTCGCCAGCTTCCATCAGGATACTGTCTGTATCGTCGCCGTCGTCCTGCGCATCTTCCAAAACGGCAGACTTGGTCGCTTCCTCTTCAGTATCACCCTGGCTCAACGCACCAGTGATCCAGATGATCGACATGAAGGCCAGCGCGGCCACCAGGCTCAAGCCGAGAACCCAGCGCATATGGCCGGACTTTTCGCCGGCACTCGCCTCGTCATCGTCGATGTGGATTTCGTCGCCTTCTTTGTAGCTCATCGGTTCAAACCTTCCGTCTCTTGTCGACCCTTTGGAATGATACGGATCGAGTATACCAAAGTTCCGTGCCTGCCCGAAAGCAGGTAATCTACATCAGTCGCGCAAAAGTTCGTTGATCCCGGTCTTCGAGCGGGTCTGCGCATCGACCGTCTTGACGATTACGGCGCAATAGAGGCTTGGCCCCGGAGTGCCATCGGCCAGCGGCTTGCCTGGCAAGGCGCCGGGCACGACCACGGCGTAGGGCGGCACTTCGCCGCGATGGACTTCGCCGGTGGCGCGGTCGACGATCTTGGTCGACGCACCCAGATAGACGCCCATCGACAGCACGGCACCTTCGCCCACGCGCACACCCTCTGCGACTTCCGCACGCGCGCCGATGAAGGCGCCATCGCCGATGATGACAGGTCCGGCCTGCAAAGGTTCGAGCACGCCGCCGATGCCAGCGCCGCCCGAAATATGCACGTTCTTGCCGATCTGTGCGCACGATCCGACCGTTGCCCAAGTGTCGATCATGGATCCTTCATCGACAAAAGCGCCGATATTGACGAAGCTCGGCATCAGCACCACGCCCGGCGCGATATAGCTCCCGCGTCGCGCAACCGCGCCCGGTACGACGCGAAAGCCTGCTTCGCTGAAGCGTTCCTTGCCCCAGCCGGCGAATTTGGACGAAACCTTGTCGAAGGCCGCTTCTCCTGCAGAGCCGCCGTCCATCACCCGGTTGTCATACAAGCGGAAGGACAGCAAAACTGCCTTCTTCAGCCATTGGTTGACCTGCCAGCCGCCACTGCCATCGGGTTCCGCCACGCGGGCCGTGCCGTTGTCGAGCATTTCGATGGCCTTATCGACCGCCTTGCGGACTTCGATATCGGCACTGGTGATCTCAGCGCGGTTTTCCCATGCCTGTTCGATCTCGGTGACGAGTTCGGCGGTCATAAAGCGGCTCTCCTGTAGGGTCGGTTAGAAGCCTTTGCCGCTAGCCCTTCGCAGACATAGGCACAAGCCTGTGAAACGATGACAGGCACGGAGCGTTAAGGCTGGGTTAGGGGGAGTGCGGGCATCCGTGCTTCGATAAAGAAGGGTTCGCCTTGGGACAAGATGATGGAAAGGCACGGCTGAAAAGCTGGCATTTCGGCGCGGGACTTGCTGCGCTGGCGCTGCTGTCCGCCTGTGGTGGAGGTGGCGGTGCGCCGCCCGTGACGCGATTGCCTCCACCCACTCCGACACCTACGCCCACTCCCACACCCACACCCACACCTACGCCTACGCCTACGCCTACGCCTACACCCAGCAGCTTTGCGGTGCAGCCGGTTCCGCCCGCCTTCAACACACGCGAGTTTCGTGCGTCAGATGGGCCGGGCCAGCACAATGCCGCCAGCGCATGGGTCGATGGCAATATCGGAACCGGAGTCACCATCGCGGTGATCGATACCGGGATCGACGATGACAGCCCGGAATTTGCCGGACGCCTTTCGCCTGCTTCGACCGACATCATCGGCAACCGCCCGCTCGAAGGGCCGGACGATCACGGAACGCTGGTTTCGCTGGTAGCTGCCGCCGCGCGTGACGATACCGGCGTGCTCGGTATCGCCTGGGACGCGACGGTGCTCGCGATTCGCGCCGATGCTCCGAATACGTGCGGCGGAGACAATCCGCAGGACCCCAATTCGGACTGCGCCTTCTTCGACAATGATATTGCCGCATCGATCGACTATGCCGTCGCCAACGGGGCGAAAGTGATCAACATCTCGCTCGGCGGACCCAGCGGCATCAACACCCGTTTGCGCAATTCGGTGCAGGCCGCGGTTGCTGCGGGCGTGCTGATCGTGGTGGCGGCGGGCAACGACGGCCTCGCCCAGCTGGAGCCCTTCGGCGAGGAATTTGTGGCAGCGGGCAATGGCGGCGTGCTGGTGGTCGGATCGGTCGATGACAATTACGAGATATCCAGCTTCTCCAACCGCGCGGGCGGTAGCCCCACGCAATATCTCGCTGCACGAGGCGAGAGGATTTGCTGTGTCTATCAGGACGGTGCGGTTTTCGTCGACGCGGAAGGCTTCGTCTTCCTGTTTTCCGGGACCAGTTTTGCCTCGCCGCAAGTTGCCGGGGCGGCGGCGCTCCTGGCACAGGCTTTTCCCCACCTGACCGGCCGCGAGATTGCCGAAATCCTGCTCGAAAGCGCTTTCGATGCGGGCGCGAGCGGCCCCGATGCGGTCTACGGACGCGGCATTCTGGATATTGCCGCCGCTTTCCAGCCGATCGGAACCACCGCCATCGCCGGGCAGGGCGTGCCGATGGCGCTGGGTGACGGATCGGGCGTTGCTTCACCCGCCATGGGAGACGCGCTGCGCACAGCATCGCTCCCGACGCTGGTGACCGATCGCTACAGCCGCGCTTTCGAGACCGATCTGGCGGGCACGTTGAGTGGGGCGCAGCAGCGCCAACGGCTCCACGGTGCCATCGCCGGACAGCAGCGCGTGCTATCGGGAAGTGCTGAGGGCGCGAGCCTTGCTTTCACCATCGATGCCAATGGACGCCAGCCTCCGCGTGCCGAGGCTCTGCGGTTGGAAAGCTCGGATGCCGAACGGGCGAGGGTTCTTGCAGCGAGTGTCGCCATGCAGGTCGCGCCCGACACACAGGTCGCCTTCGCCTATCGTCAGGGCGCAAACGGAGTGGTGGCTGGTTTGCAGGGACATGATCGCCCTGCCTTCATGATTGCAGGCGAAGCAAGCGGCAGCACCGGAATGCTCGCCGCGAGCGATACGGCCATTGCGCTGCGCCAGCAGCCGGGGCCGTGGGGGCTGAGTATAAGTGCCGAGAGCGGCTCGACATCGACAGCTGCTGCGGTTCGCCGTGCGGCGGAATTGCGCGGACATCAGGTGGAGGAAGACCTCGCCAGTTTCGGCCTGGCGGTGGATCGTCGCTTCGGCGCGCTCGACACCGCGCTTGGCATCACCTGGACCGCAGAAGACCGCACCGTGCTGGGCGCGCGTTTCCACGAAGGCTTCGGCCTTGAAGGCAGCGACAATCTGTTCGTCGACCTCGATCTCGGCTGGCGTGCGGCGCATGATTGGCGGCTTGGCGCATCGTGGCGACAAGGTTTCACTCAGGTACGCGATTCCGCTCTGGTCGGTGACGGTTCGAGCCTGACGAGCAATGGCTGGAGCATCGACGTGGAGCGCAGCGGGGTCTTCGCAGATGGCGACCGGATTGCGTTGCGCCTGTCGCAGCCGCTGCGGGTGACAGGCGGCGGGATCAACCTGCGCCTGCCGTCCAGCTTCAGCTATGAAACGCTCACCCCCGATGCCTTCACCGTCCACACGCTCAGCCTGTCGCCTGACGGGCGCGAAGTGATCGGAGAACTGGCATGGCGCGGGCGAGTGTGGGGCGGCGGCGCTGCGGCCAGCCTGTTCTACCGCCGCCAGCCCGGTCATTATGCCGATGCGCCCGCCGATGCCGGAGTGGCTCTGCGCTGGACGCGGGCGTTCTAGCCTATCGCTAGCGCATCAATCCGCGCGTGAAATCGACAAGCCCTGTCTGGCGCGCGCGGCGCATACGCTCTGCATCGAGAATGGTCCTGACCTTTTCGAAGCAGGCGTCGATATCGTCATTGACGACGACGTAGTCATAGCCGTCCCAATGGCTGATTTCGTCTCGCGCACGGGCCATGCGCCCGGCGATCACTTCCTCGCTGTCAGTTCCGCGCCCGCGCAGGCGCTGTTCCAGCTCACCAATGCTGGGCGGCAGCAAAAAGACGCGCACGACGTCGGTTTCCATGCGCTGGTACAATTGCTGCGTGCCCTGCCAGTCGATATCGAACAGGAAATCGCGACCTTCCTTGAGACCGGTCTTGATCTGCGATTTGGGCGTGCCGTAATTGTGGCCGAAGACGTTCGCCCATTCGATGAGCTCGCCCGCTTCGACCATGCGATCGAATTCTGCTTGGTCGACGAAATGATAGTCCTCGCCATCCACCTCACCGGGGCGCGGGGGGCGGGTGGTTACCGATACCGACATGACAATTTCGCCATCTTCGCGAAGCAGGCGCCGCGCGATGGTGGTTTTCCCGGTGCCCGAAGGCGAGGAGAGGATGAACATCAGGCCGCGTCGGGCGAGAATGGGTCGGGTGAGGCTTTGCTGTTCGGCCATGGCTCATGCTGTTGCGCAGCCACGCGCCACAAATCAAGTATAAGCTGGGTCGAAACTGTCCAGAGAAGCCTAGAGCTTGCCGTCGGGCTTGGACTGTTCCTGCAGGGTGGCGTCGCCAGCCTTGCGCGCCTTGCGCTTGCCCTGGCTGCGATCAAACAGCGTCTTGACCAGCAATCCGCCACTCACCAGTGCGAAGCCGGGCAGCGACCGCGTGGCGAATTTCGTGACACCATAGGCGGCAAGCGTGTGAACGACGGAGCGGTTTTCGACCGCTTCCTTGGCAAACTGGCTGCCGTACCGCTTGCCTAGAAGCGCCTTTTCCACCGTCAAACGGGCGACGCGCCCGACTGAGCGCAGGACGATGTCATGGATGATGAGATTGGTCGCCGGGTTGGGGCTTGGCCCAGGCACGACATTTTCCGTGAGCCCGGCGCTTTCTGCGGCATCTTCAAGCGCGTCGGACGCGCGATCGGTAATGTGGCTGGGTTTGGACAATGGCGTAATCCCGGTTCTGGCCGAGCGCTTGCGTGCCCGGAGTTACTTCTTGCGGCCGAAATCGACCGTGACGACGTTCGATCCGTCTTCACTCTTGGTAATGTCCGGCTTGTCGCCTTGTTCCGTATCTGCCGGAACGTCGTTCTCGGCATCTTCGTGCTCGGCCGGTGCATCATCGTCGACCGCAGCCTGGAATTGCAGGCCGAAATCCACCGCCGGATCGACAAATGCGGTGATCGCGCTGAACGGGATAGCGAGCTTGGACGGCACCTGGTTGAAGCTCAACCCCACCGAAAAACCGTCTTCGGTTACGTTGAGATCCCAGAACTTGTTCTGGAGCACGATGGTCATCTCGTCCGGAAACCGTTCATGCAACGCAGCGGGAATATCCACGCCAGGGGCTGCGGTCTTGAAGGTGATGTAGAAATGGTGCGGGCCGGGCAGCGCGCTCCCCGATTCCTGCACCGCGCCCAGTACCCGGCCTACCACCGCGCGCAGGGCTTCCTGCACGATTTCATCGTAGGGGATCAGGCTATCGGGCGTGTCGTCGCTCATACCCCGCTAGGTGGCGGCGGCGCTTGGCAAGGTCAAGCGGCAATTGGCGATATTTCCGGCAGTTTTGCGCCGAAGTCCGGCTTGCGCATAGAGCCAAGCGGCCTATAGGCTTTTCTCCATGCGAACAGGCAGAATAGAGCGCAAGACCAAGGAAACCGATATTGTCGTCGAGGTAAATCTCGATGGTACAGGTACTTACGATATTTCCACCGGAATCGGCTTCCTCGATCACATGGTCGAACAGTTCAGCCGCCATTCGCTGATCGACGTGACCATGAAGGTCGATGGCGACCTGCATATCGACCAGCATCACACGACCGAGGATTCGGCACTGGCGCTGGGTCAGGCACTGGCAGAAGCGCTTGGCGACAAGGCCGGTATCGGCCGATATGGCGAGGCGCATTCGCCGATGGACGAAACGCTGTGCCGCGTTGTGCTCGACATTTCGGGCCGGCCCTTCCTCGTATGGAAAGCGCGCTTCACACAGGAAAAGTTGGGCGAATGGGACACAGAGCTGATCGAGCACTGGTTCCACTCGGTCGCGCAGACTGCCGGGCTGACGCTGCATATCCAGCAGCTTTACGGCACCAACAACCACCACATTTGCGAAAGCATCTACAAGGGCTTTGCCCGCGCCATGCGCCAAGCGGTGGAGCGTGACACGCGCAAGGGCGATGCCGTGCCGAGCACCAAGGGGCAATTGGGTGGCTGAGGCCATCGCCTTGATCGATTACGGTGCTGGCAATCTTCACTCGGTTTACAATGCGCTTAAAGCCGCTGACGCCAAACATATCGCTGTTACCGATGATCCTGCACTTGTGCGAGGTGCGCGGCGAATCGTGTTGCCGGGTGTCGGTAGCTTTCGCGCCTGTTATGAAGGACTGACGGGCATTCCCGGCATGGTTGAAGCGCTGGAGCAGCGCGTCCTCGAAAAGGGCGTGCCATTCCTTGGCATATGCGTCGGAATGCAATTGCTCGCCACGCGCGGGCTGGAGCATGGGACCTGTCCCGGCCTCGGCTGGATTGAAGGCGAAGTTCGCCGGATCGAGCGGACCGATCCCGATATCCGGGTGCCGCACATGGGATGGAACGACGTTGCGCTCACCCCGCATCACGGCGACCACGGATTGATCGAGGAGGGCGAGGCCTATTTCCTCCATTCCTACCATTTCCAGCCCGAAGACGGCCACGATATCGCCGCGATGACCGACCACGGTGGCGGGCTTGTGGCGGCGGTGGCGCGCGACAATATTATCGGCGTGCAGTTCCATCCCGAAAAGAGCCAGAGCTACGGACTGGACCTGCTGCGCCGTTTCCTGGAGTGGAAAGTATGATCGTATTTCCGGCCATCGACCTCAAGGGCGGCGAAGTCGTGCGCCTGTCCGAAGGCGATATGGACCGCGCCACCGTTTACGGAGATGATCCCGCCGCACAGGCCATGCTGTTCGCCGAAGCGGGCGCTAAGCACGTCCATGTCGTCGACCTTGACGGAGCCTTCGCAGGCGAGAGCCGCAACCGCGCCGCGGTCGAGGCGATTGTCGAGCAGTTTCCCGGCTATGTGCAGCTTGGCGGCGGCATCCGCGATGCGGAAGCGGTCGAGGGCTGGTTCAACCTTGGTGTGGCGCGGCTGGTGATCGGCTCGGCGGCGCTGAAAGACCCCGAATTCGTCAAGGACATGGCCAAGGAATGGGAAGGCGGCATCGTCGTCGCGGTCGACGCCCGCGATGGCATGGTCGCAACCGAGGGCTGGGCCGAAGTCTCCGACGTGCCGGTGCGCGACATGGCGCGCAGGTTCGAGGATGCGGGCGTTGCGAGCCTGCTGTTCACCGATATCGGGCGCGACGGACTGCTCAAGGGCTGCAATGTCGATGCGACGGTCGAACTGGCGCGCAGCGTCGATATCCCGGTGATCGCCAGCGGCGGTGTGAAGGGGCTGGACGACATCCACATGCTCGCGCTGCACCGCGATGAAGGTATCGAAGGCGTGATCACAGGCCGTGCGCTCTATGAGGGGCGGCTCGACCTCGCGACTGCAATTGCGATGGCGAACCGGTGACCCGATGACAGTCCGCATCCGCGTCATACCCTGTCTCGACGTTGCCGAAGGGCGCGTTGTCAAAGGCGTCAATTTCGTCGATCTCAAGGATGCGGGCGATCCGGTCGAGCAGGCGCAGACCTATTCCGAGGCGGGAGCGGACGAGCTGTGTTTTCTCGACATTTCCGCCACGCATGAAGGCCGCGGCACACTGCTCGATATCGTCCGGCGCACCGCTGAGGTATGCTTCATGCCGTTGACTGTGGGCGGCGGCGTGTCGAGCGTGCAGGATGCGCGGGCGTTGCTGCTCGCCGGGGCGGACAAGGTCGCGGTAAATTCGGCTGCCGTGAAACGCCCCGAAATCATGGATGAGATCGCCCAGCGTATGGGCAGCCAATGCGCGGTCGCCAGCGTCGACGCGCGGCGCGTTGCCGATGGCCGCTGGGAAATATTCACCCACGGCGGGCGACGCGAAACCGGCATCGATGCGGTTGAGCATGCGGTCCGGCTGGCGGAGCTTGGAGCGGGCGAATTGCTCGTCACCAGCATGGATGGTGACGGGACGAAGGGTGGCTACGATCTCGAACTCACCCGAACTATTGCAGATAGCGTCTCGGTACCGGTCGTCGCGAGCGGCGGAGTCGGCACATTGCAGCATCTGGTCGATGGGGTGAGGAAGGGCGGCGCGAGCGCCGTGCTTGCCGCGAGTATATTTCATTTCGGGACTCACACTGTTGCGCAGGCCCACGCAGCCTTGCGTGCGGCGGGACTTCCAGCGCGAAGCACCTGATTTACAATTAATTTTCTGCTGATCTCGAGGCTCGCCCACAAATGATCCGCGGGACAAGATTTTACATCGAAGCAAGCTGCGGTCCCACTGCGGGACAGCTGCACCAGCCTGCTTGTGCAGTCAAACGAATGCGCCGATTGAAAGCATTGTGTTTGAAAGCTTTTCCAACAGTGCCATGACGCTCCTTGCAGCCACGCCGGCAACTTCGGTCGCTGTGCAAGTGCCCGAAGCATCAAGCGTCACGCTGTTCGCTTTGGGTACGCTAGGCCTGATTATCGGGCGCCGCCTTGCCAAGCGAAGTTCAAACCGGGAAGACTGACGCTCTCATTCGGCTTGACGAATTGCCGCGCCTTCGCGCATTGCGCCGGGCGATGGATACACTCACACGCCTCGAAAAAGTGATCGCAGAGCGCCGCAATGCAGCGCCTGACACCAGCTATGTCGCCAGGCTCAACGCCGCCGGACTGCCCAAGATATCGCAGAAGGTCGGAGAGGAAGCGACCGAGGCGGTCATCGCCGCATTGACCGGCGACAAGGCCGAACTGACCTCCGAAGCCGCCGATCTGCTGTTCCACCTGCTCGTGCTGCTCGATGCCAAGGGCGTGAAGCTGGCCGAAGTGCTGGCGGAACTTGATCGGCGCGACGGCGTCTCTGGGTTGGACGAAAAAGCTGCAAGGACGAAAGACTGATGGCCGTCGATCCGACCGCTCCCTACGATCCGGAAAACATCTTTGCGAAGATCCTGCGCGGCGAAATCCCGTGCAACAAGGTGTATGAGGACGGCCACGCGCTCGCCTTCCACGACATTAACCCGCAGGCCGATGTCCATATTCTGGTGATTCCCAAGGGGGCCTATGTCAGCTGGGATGATTTCTCCGAACATGCCTCGGATCAGGAAATCGCCGGATTTGTGCGTGCGGTCGGAAATGTGGCGCGCGAAAACGGTCTGGTCGTGCGCGGTTATCGCCTGCTCGGCAATGTCGGACGCAATGGCGGGCAGGAAGTGCCTCATTTGCATGTCCATTTGTTTGGCGGCGGACCACTCGGCCCGATGTTGGCACGCTGAAGGTTGCCACCTGCCCCGATAAAGACTCGTTTCGGCGATTAACCCTCTTTTTTCGATGCGCCTACATCTGTAAGCAGCCGTTCATAAATGAATGAGCAAATGCAGCCACCCTCGGGAGTAATCGAAGGGTCGCGACACCTTTATCCGGTGCGCGTCTTTTTTGAGGATACTGACCTGTCCGGCATCGCCTATCACGCCAATTATCTCAAATGGTGCGAACGTGCGCGCAGCGACATATTGCGCCTGCTCGGCATAGATCAGCGCGCCGCTTTCGAAGCTGGCGAGGGGTTCTATGCCGTGTCCGAGGCGAACATAAAATGGCGACGCCCCGCGAAATTTGATGACGTGCTGACTATCGAAACGCGTTGCACCGAACTGCGCTCTGCCAGCGCGCGCATGATCCAGCGAGTTTTGCGCGGATCGGAACTGCTGGCTGAAATTGAGATTGTAGCAGCATTCCTCTCGTCCGAAGGCCGGCCCAGGCGCCAGCCCGAGGCGTGGCGCGCTGCCTTTGCGACCTTTATCGAGAAAGACCCTGAATGAGCCTTTTGCAAATCCTTGCCGCCGGAACCGCCATGCCCTCGCGGCTCGATCCGATCGAGTTGTTCATGCAGGCGGATATCGTGGTGCAGATCGTCATCATCGGACTGGTGCTCGCCTCGATCTGGGTGTGGGCGATCATCGTCGGATTTGGAATGCGCATGGGCAGGTTGCGGAGCAAGTGCGGCGCCTTCGAGAGCGAATTCTGGAGCAATGGCGATGTTGACAGCCTGCTCGACGGGCGCGGACGCAAGGACAACCCCTCGGCGCGCGTTGCCGCAGCTGGCGTTGCCGAATTCCGCCGCAGCCACAAGACAGGCCTGAAAGACAAGGAAGCCGCCCGCGCCCGCGTTGCGCAGGCGATGGAAGGGCAGGTCGCGCTCGAATCCGATAATCTTGCGGATCGCATCAACTTCCTCGCCACGGTCGGCTCGGTTGCGCCCTTCGTGGGCCTGTTCGGCACCGTCTGGGGCATCATGAACAGCTTCTTCCAGATCGGCATCCAGGAAAATTCCTCGCTCGCCGTGGTTGCACCCGGCATTGCAGAGGCATTGTTCGCCACCGCCATCGGCCTGTTCGCCGCCATCCCCGCAGTGATCGCCTATAACCGCCTGTCCAATTCGGTGAACGGCTTCGAAGCCCGCCTCACCCGCTTTGCCGACCGCGTGCACGCGCAGGTCAGCCGCGAAATGGAAGCCGTCTGATGGCCATGGGAATGGCAGGCGGTCGGCGAGGACGGCGGCATGGCCACCGCCGCACGCCGATGGCCGAAATCAACGTGACGCCCTTTGTCGACGTGATGCTGGTGCTGCTCATCATCTTCATGGTCACCGCACCCTTGCTGGCGAGCGGTGTGCCGGTGGACCTGCCCGAAAGCCGCGCAAACCCCGTCGACCAAGAACCCGACCAGATCACCATTGCGGTCGATCGTTCGGGCTTCGTCTATATCGACGATGTGCAGGTAGAGAATGACGACCTGCCGCTGGCGCTGGAATCGATTGCCGGTCCGCCCGGAGGCGAACAGCCGCTGATCAACCTGCGCGCCGACCGCGATATCGATTGGGGCCGCGCGATGGCGGTGATGGGCGAGCTCAACCGCGCCGGTTTTACGCGCATTTCGCTCATCACCACGCCTGCCGGACCATCGGCAACGGCAGCGACGGTCAGTGAGAGTTCAGCCGGTGAGGCTAGTCTCGCGCAGTAATGGAACGCGTTGCGCATCTTTCCCCTGAAGAGCGCGTCGGCATCGGCGTGGCGGTGGTCGCGCATATCGCGCTGGCTGCGGCGCTGGCATGGCACGCCACCCGCGAGCCTGCGCCATTCACCCCGGTCGAGCGCATTGACGTGAGCCTGGCGACCGAGGTGAGTCTGGAATCGACCGCGCCCGATCCGTCTGCCGAACCAGCCGCCAGTTTCGCGCCGGTCATCACCGAAGTGCCGGTCCCTCCCGAAGAATTAGTCACCGCGCCGCCGGTCGAACCGCGCCCCGCACCGACTACGCGGCCGACCGCGGCTCCGACCCCGCAGCCCACCACGCGCGCGACATCGAGGCCTACGCCAACGCCCACTTCAACACAGAGGGCGGGCGGTAGCCGGCTGGGCGAGAATTTTCTCGAGGGAAATAGCGCGTCAGATGGTAACAGCGGTTCGCCGGCCGCGACTTTCGGACGCACCGAACAGGCTGCGCTCTCATCTGCAATTACGCGCGAACTGCGTCCGCATTGGTCCGCTCCATCGGGAGTAGATGTCGACCAGCTCGTTTCGGTGGTCTCGTGGAGCCTCAACCGCGACGGCACCCTGCGCGGACAGCCACGATGTGTCAGCCAGCGTGGTATCAATGATTCCAACCGGCCGCAGGCTCAGCTACACTGCGAGCGCGCAATTCGCGCGGTTACGCTTGCCGCGCCATTCACGACTTTACCCGATCAGTTCTACAGTCGATGGGACGATCTTGAGTGGGAATTCGACCGGAGACTGTGATGCGAAAATTCGCCTTCCTTGCCGTATTTGCCATGCTGTTTTCAGCGCCCGTCGTCGCGCAGGACAATGCCGCGCCGCGCACTCTCAATCCGGCAAGCATCGAAGCGCAGCAAGCCGGAGACGTCGCTGCGCAAGACCCCGATGATGGGCCGTTGCGCGGCACGGTCACCGACGATTCGGCTTGGCAGGACCTCGGCATTGCCATTGCCGCCTTCGCCACTAACGAAGATGTTCCTACGCCTGCCAATGCCAGCGGCACGCAGGCGCTCGGGCTGGAGCTGTCGCGCATTGTGTACAACGACCTGCGCTTCAACGGGCTGTTCCGCCCGGTCGGCCCCGATGCCCTGCCGCGGCCGAGTTACGCGCAGATCACCGCACCAGCCTGGAATACCTGGCGCGGGCGGTCTGCCGAGATGCTCGTACACGGCTTTGTCCGCGCCAATGGTGATGGTCGGCTGACGGTCGGTTGTTATCTGTATGACGTGGCCTTGCAGTCCGAGCTGGTCCGTGAGGGCTGGGTGGTCGCACCGTCCGACTGGCGCCGCGCCGCGCATCGCTGCGCCGACCTCATCTATTCGCGCCTGTCCGGCGAAAGTCCGTTCTTCGACAGCCGCATCGCCTACATCGCCGAGACCGGCCCCAAGGATAACCGCGTCAAGCGGCTCGCCATCATGGATAGCGATGGTGCCAACCACCGCTTCATCACCAACGGCCAGTCGACCGCGCTTACCCCGCGCTATTCACCCGATTATTCGCGCATTGCTTATCTTTCCTACGTCGACGGCAACCCGCGCATCTATGTCTATGAAATAGACAGCGGACGGCAGACGCTGGTGACCGAAAGCAGCAATCCGACCTTCGCCCCGCGCTGGAGCCCGGATGGCCGCCATATCCTCTATTCGATGGCGATTGGTGGCAATACCGACATCTATCGCGTCTCCGCCTCGGGCGGAGGCACGCCGGTGCGATTGACCGACAGTCCGTCGATCGAGGTGGGCGGTTCCTACTCGCCCGATGGCAGCCAGATCGTTTTCGAAAGCGACCAGTCGGGTAGCCAGCAGTGCTATGTAATGAACGCCAACGGCACCAACCAGCGTCGCATCAGCTTCTTCGGTGGGCGCTGCGCCACGCCGGAATGGAGCCCGCGCGGCGACCAGATCGCCTTCACCCATATCGCGGGCGATTTCCGCATCGCGGTGATGAACCCCAATGGTCGCAACATGCGTCAGCTTACCAATTCATGGCACGATGAAGCCCCGACATGGGCTCCCAACGGCCGCATCATCCAGTTTTTCCGTACCGAGCGCGGTTCGGGTGACACATCAATCTGGCAGGTCGACCTGACCGGCGAGAACGAGCGTCGCCTGCGCACTCCGGTAGGGGCGTCAGACCCGGCGTGGGGACCGGTTCTGCCGTAAATGCGTTAGTTCCCCAATGGGCCGCAAAAGCACCATCACTTCAGCCTTTGGTTCAAGGAGAGCCACAACATGAATCGCTTTATCATCGCCGTCACCCTTTCCAGCGCACTGGCCCTCAGCGCCTGTAAGAAGGATCCGCCCGAAACCACGCCTCCGCCTCCGGCAGATGTCGTGACCTCGCCCACACCGACACCGACTTCGGCGCCGGTCGGCCCGCAACCCGGCTCGCAGGCGCATTTCTCGTCTGCCATGATGGGCGCGGACACGATCTACTTCGACACCGATCGCTACAATATCGATAACGAAGACATGGCCGCGCTGCGTCGTCAGGCCGAATACATGCTGCAGTACACTGGTTCCACGGCAACGGTCGAAGGCCATGCCGACGAACGTGGCACGCGCGACTACAACCTCGCTCTGGGTGAGCGCCGCGCCAATGCTGCCAAGAACTATCTTGTCAGCCTCGGCGTGCCGGCAACCCGCCTGCGCACTGTCAGCTACGGTGAGGAACGTCCAGTTGCCACCGGATCGACCGAACAGGCATGGGCGCGCAACCGCCGTTCCGTAACGGTTATGATCAGCCGCTGATCAGCGCGCTAAATCAAGCAGGGCCGGAATAATCCGGTCCACAGGGGGCGCGGCGGCAACAACCGTCGCGCCTTCGTTATTTAGTGCGTGCATGGGCGCAAATTCGGATGCCGGCGCAGTGAACACGGCAAGGGCCACCATCGCGAAGATGGATGCTGCTGCGGAAATGGCCAATTGCTTGCTCACGCGAACTCATCCTGCATTGTTGTCCGTGCAATATGAGGTGCCAGACCTATATTGCAATGCAGCATTTAGGCCATAACGGTGTCCAAAGCATGAATAATCCCGAGACTTTAAGCCGGTTCACGCCAGCGCCGCACTCGCCTATGGTGATCGGATGACTTTTTTGAATACGACAAACTGATGGCGCGCCGTTCGACCGACTGGGGCTTTCCGCGCTGGCGCGGCTACGAGGATTCGCGTGACGCGGTCGAGGTGCGCATTTGCGACCGGCATGGCTGCGACCAGGCGGGCAAGTGTCCTGCACCCAAGAGCCCGAACAGTCCCGAACGCTGGTATTTCTGCGAGAAGCACGCAGCCGAATACAACAAGGGCTGGGACTATTTCCAGGGTCTCGACAAGGAAGAGGCGGCCAAGCGCGCCAAGGCCGAGCAGACCGAGAGCGCAGGCTATGCCGAGGCGCAGCATTACGGCTGGGGTGGCAGCGGCGATGGCACCCGCTCGGCAGACGAAATGCGGGCACTCGAAGTGTTTGAGCTTGAGTCCGATGCCGATTTCGACGCAATCAAGCGCGAATGGCGCGCGCGGGCCAAGAAGGTCCATCCCGACGTGAAGCCGGGCGATGCGGAAGCGGCAGATGAATTTCAGAAGCTGCAACTCGCCTACGAAGTGCTCAAGGCTGCCGAGGAACGGCGCGAGTGGCAGGGCTGAGCGAGGCTCGCCGTGGTTAGGCCGCCACGCCCCAACCGCGGCGGTGCTTTCGAGAAATGGGCTGTCCGCTTGCTTCTTCCAGCGCTGGTGCTTGGGCTTGTGCTGGTGATGCTGTCAGTCGCCGGCCAGCGGCTTCCCGAATGGCGCGCCTGGTTCGACGGCCCTGAACGAGGCACGTGGAGGGCGGTGACAATCGACGGGCTCGATGTTTCCGATGAGCGGATGCACATTGTCGTCGCCGAAGGGGAGATTCGCGGCGGGCGCGATGGCTGCAACTATTGGGGCTACAGTTCGGAACCCGACCCGCAGACCGGTGAACGGATGACCACGACAACATTGGCAGCATGCCCAGACACGCCCAAGTTGCGTGCCTATGATGCCATCGGCCATTTTCGTTCTGATCTTCGCCTGCTTGCCGAGGACCGGCTGGAAGTAAGCTATCGCGGCACGACGGGTATCTTCCGGCGCTGGACCGAGGAGCTGGAGGAGGCTGAACGCGAAGCGGACGAACGGGCGATGGAAGCGGCCCGCCGCGCGCAACCGGAATTCCCATCCCCAGTATATCCTCCGCCAGGCGACAGGCCGCCGCCACCGCCAGCGCCGCCACCTGCCCCACCCATGCCACCTGCGCCACCACCTCCCGCTCCTGCGGAGTAAGTAGCAACGCCTAGGCAGGCATCGATCTCGATTTGCGATCGTCCGGCTAGGCCATGCCGGTGATCGAAACTCGTGGTGATGCTGCAATGCCCAAATCAGTCGGATTCCATAGCCTTCTACCCGGACAGACGCGTGGACTCGCGCTGACTACTGCACGCGGCGTACTGAAGCTCGGCCTAACCATGCTCGCGGTAGGTACATGCTTCGGGCTGCTCGCATCGATCGGAATATCGCTCACCCGCGAAGAGGGGCGTATCGCGGCGCTCTGGTTTCCCAATGCCCTGCTTCTCGTCGTACTGCTGCGCAACCGGCGCGATCAGGTTCCCTATCTTATGGGCGCTGCTTTCCTGGCAAATATCATTGCCAATCTGGCGGCCGGAGACAGCTGGTTGCTCGCGGGCGGGCTGGCCCTGTCGAACCAGATCGAGGTCATGTGCGTGCTCTTTGGCCTGGCACGGTTGGGGTGCCATCCGGTCAATTTTCACAAGGCCCGCCACATCGGCATCTTCGCCGCCATCGCGATCGCAAGCTGCGCCATATCGGGCATTTCGGCAGCCGTGTTCCTGCAGCCCGGCGATGCCATGGCATGGCTGGCGCTGTGGTGGAAATGGACCCGATCGGATGCGCTCGGACTGCTTCTGCTGGTGCCGTCCTGCGCGATCCTGATCGAAGGGTGGACACAGCGCCACGCGCTCACTCGCCAGAAACTGCTCGAGGCGCTCGGTATCATTGCATTTGGTACGACAATCAGCGTCTATACCTTCTGGCAGACCGACTATCCGTTCCTCTTTCTCGATGCGCCGCTGGTAATGTTCTACGCCCTGCGGCTCGGCCCGGTCGGCAATGCGATCGCGATCATCAATCTCGCGCTTGTCGCCACCATCGCCACTTCGGCTGGCCGCGGGCCGATCAACCTCATGGACGCACCGCTCGGCGAGAAGGTAATGGTTTTGCAGATCTTCCTCGTCAGCAGTTTTGCCGTCGGCCTGCCGATCGCCTCGCTGCTGCGCGGACGGTTGCAACTGGCCGAAACCAAGAGCCGCTTCCTGGCCCAGATGAGCCACGAAATCCGCACACCGATGAACGGGGTGATCGGTTTTGCCGACGTATTGGCGCAGACCCGGCTTGATCCCGACCAACGCCGCTATGTCGAACAGATCACACGGTCGGGCGAGGCGATGACGCAATTGCTGGGCGATATCCTCGATTTCGCACGGATGGAATCAGGCGCGCTCAAGCTTGCGGAGGATCGCTTCGACCTGCATTCGCTGTGCCGCGAAAGCCTCGCATCCGTCGAGGCCATCGCTCGCGACAAGGACCTGTCGCTCGATTGCGACATCGACCCTGACGTGCCGCGATGGGTGCAGGGCGACACCATGCGCCTGCGACAGGTGTTGGTCAATCTGCTGGGCAATGCGAGCAAGTTTACAGAGGCTGGCAATATCGGACTTCGCGTCGGGCGGAACGAGGGAAAGATTTCTTTCGCCGTCGAGGACACCGGCATCGGCATTCCCGAAAAGCACCTCTCGCGCATTTTCGGGCAGTTCGAACAGGTGGAGGGCGGCTCTACCCGGCGCTTCGGCGGGTCCGGCCTGGGATTGGCCATCGTAGCCGAACTTGTGCGGTTGATGAACGGCACCATCGATGTGCATTCTGCGCCCGGCGCCGGATCACGCTTTAGCGTGACCTTGCCGTTAACCGAAGCAGCCGCTCAGCGAGAAGATTCGCCAGACCGTTGACCATGCGCTTGATCAAGCGCACGGCCTGAGATCGGACGCCTCGCGGCAACCCGCTCAATTGCCGATGAAGCTGCCCACGAAAGTGGTGTTATCGCCATCGTCTGCTTCGCCCGCGACATCGGCATCCCTTGCTGCGAAAAGGATGAACAACTCTTCGCGGTTGGCACCCGCCAAAGTGCCGACGAAATTGCCGGTCAGTTCGTTGGCGGTATCTTCGAGCGTACCTTCGAACACGCCGGTCGAGCTGACTGTCGCGCTGAAATCGAGCGACGCGACCACGGTCGGCACGCCCATCACATCCTCGAAGATATCGATCGTGCCGGTCAGCGTGTCATTCGTGCCGGGCGTAATGGTAAAGGTGACATTCGGTGACGAAATCGATCCCGATCTGGTTACGCCCGGATCGCCGCCGACCACGTCAACAGTGCCGGTGTAGGACAAGGTGGCGGTGATGTCGTCAGTGGTGGTGGGGGTATTGAAGAATACTGCCACGCGCTGGCTACGCAGGATGCCGTCAACCGAATCGCGGGTGAAGGCCTGGTTGTCGATTTCGTAATTTACGCGCATCACGTTTTCGAACGGCAGGAACAGGGTCAACGCGGTGTTCGCGGTTGCATACCGCCGCTCGGTCGCGTCGACGCTGACGAAATCACTCGCACCGAACACAACCGCATCGTTGAGATCGGGGAAGGTGAAAGTCGCGCTGTCGGGCGAAGCCACGAAGCTGATCGCACTGGTGCCATTAATCCGCGAACCGCCGCTGAAAATCTCCGTTCCGCCGTTGGGCGTGAAATAGGCGAAACCGTAATTCGCGTTGAAGCTGGTGGAGCTGAAATCGGCCGTCAGGCTGAAATTCGTCGCGCTGGTCGGGGTTGGCGTAGGTGTGGCCGTCGTGGTCGGGGTTGGGGTCGGGTCAGGATTGCCGCCGCCGCAAGAGGTGACCAATGCGCCGCATGCCGCGACGCCGATGAAAAGACCGATTTTCCGGAGCACGTTTTTCCCGTCCATATTCGCTGTTTTACCGGCCCATACGCCGCTTGACCTTTCCCTTAGCTGTCCAAGGCGAAGCGGGGCAAGCGGCGATTGGGTCATACCGACAGATCAGACCGCTTCGAGCGCCTGCTCGAAATCGGCGATCAGATCGTCCGGGTCCTCGATACCGATGGAAATGCGCACCAGATTGTCGCTGATACCCAATTCGGCGCGGCGGCCTTCGGCTACCGAGAGATGCGTCATGCTGGCCGGATGGCTCGCAAGCGTTTCGGTGCCGCCAAGGCTGACCGCAAGTTTCGCGACCTTGAGCGCATCGAGGAAGCGGAAGCATTCCGCCTCGCCGCCCTGGATGAAGACCGAGAAGGTGGAGCCGGCACCAAGGCAGTGGCGGTCGTAGATGTCCTGCTGGCGATCATCCTCGATCATGCCGAGATAGCCGAGGCCTTCGACCTTGGGGTGGTTCTTCAGCATGGCGCAGACCTTCGCCGCGTTCTCGCCCGCGCGCTGCATCCGCAATTCGACCGTTTCGAGCGAGCGAAGCAGCATCCATGCCGTGTGCGGATCGGCAATACCGCCCATGGTGTTGCGCAGCGCACGGATCGCATTGATCCATTTCTTGCCGCCGGAAACACTGCCCGCAACAAGGTCCGAATGGCCGCCGACATACTTGGTGAGCGAATAGACCACCAGATCGGCGCCATGATCCAGCGGGCGCTGCCAGAGTGGGCCGAGGAATGTGTTATCGATGGCAATCGGGCAGCGGTCGGCATCGAAATGCGCGTCGCGAGCTTCCTTCACCGCTTCGATATCGACCAGTGCATTGGTCGGGTTGCCGGGGCTTTCGAGATAGATGAGCGGAACTTCGCCGCCCTGTTCTTCTGCCTTGGACTTGGCTTCCTTCATCACCTCGTCGAGCTTCTCGCGGCTCGCACCGGCGGGGAAGGCGATATAGGTGACGCCGTATTTCGCCATGACCTTGGCAACGAAGCCTTCGGAAGCGGCATATAGCGGGCCCGAATGCACGATCACGTCACCGGCATTGCAAGCGGCCAGGATCAGCACGGCAATCGCGGTCATCCCACTGGAAAAGCACAGCGCGTCCTCGGCACCGTCCCAGATCGCGAGGCGATCTTCGAGAATTTCCTGGTTCGGCCCATTGAAGCGCGAATAGACGAGGCCTTCTGCTCCGCCCGGACGCTTGCCGGTGATACCTTCAAAGTGGCGCTTGCCCGCGGCGGCGTTTTCGAACGCAAAGGTGCTGGTGAGGAAAATCGGCGCCTTGAGCGAACCTTCCGACAAGGCCGGGTCGAAGCCGTGGCCCATCATGAGCGTGGCCGGCTTGAGTTCCCTGCCGCCAATCGTGGTGACTTCGGGCTTCGGCTTGCGGCGCGGGGTGGGAGGGGTGACGGCACCCAGCGGATCGTTTTGGGAATCGTTCGAATTGTCGGCCATGTCTGGCGTCCTTCCTACAATGCACGCTCCCAGGAAGGCAGGAGCTTGAATCGGTTTGCGGGCCGCCCGTTCCTAACCTCCGCAGGAACGCATCTGCACCGCCAAACCGGTTGCAATTGCAATTATCTCCGCGCAGCGATTCCCGCAAGCCTCAGCCGAACAAAGGTGCGATGGCAAAAACCACGCCCACGATCAGAAACACGCCAGCGATATCAAGTGCTAGCCCGGCCTTGATCAGGCGCGGCAAGGCGATGCGACCGGTCGACCAGGCAATGGCGTTTGGCCCGGTTCCTGCGGGCAGGATGAAGCCCCAGCTTGCCGCGAGCGCGACAGGCATGGCGAGCAGCAGGACGACTTCGCTCCCACCTTCGCCGCTGACCGCTACCGCCAGCGCGGCGACGACAGGCATGAAGCCGCTGGCGGTGGCGACATTGCTGGCGAACTCGGTGATCAGGATTACCATCGCCACCAGCGCCATCGCGACGATCACGAGCGGCATTCCGGCCAGCGGCAGCAGCGCGTTGCCGAGCCAGTCGGCCAGCCCGGTACGGGTCATCGCTCCTGCCAAGGCCAGTCCGCCGCCGAACATCATCAGCACGTCCCACGGCGCCCGGTTCGCCTCGCGCCATTCGAGCAGGCGGCGGCCTGTGCCATCGGGCAGGGTGAACAGCAGAAAGCTTGCCGCAATGGCGACGGTGCCATCGGTCAGCGAACCTTCTGGGAACCACGGCGCGACGAAACCGCGCAGCATCCAAGCCACGAAAGTAATCGCGATCACCGGCACCAACCGTCGTTCCGCAACACTCCACGGCCCATGCGGTGCAATGGACTCGCGGGCAGCGGCGACATCGAAGGGGTGGTCGGCGATCTTCTGAACCTTGGCGATAATGAAGGCCGCCAGAGGAATGCCGAGCAATACCAGCGGCACGCCGAACGCCATCCACTTGGCAAAGGTGATCTCCACGCCGGAGATGTCGCGCAGCAGCGCCACACCGATGGCATTGGTGGGCGAGCCGATGATCGTGCCGAGCCCGCCAATGCTCGCAGCAAATGCGAGGCCCATCGGTAGCGCGCCGGAGAAACCCGATTGGTCGAGCGTGCCATCCTCGCGCGCCACGCTGCCACCTGCCAACACCGCCAGGGCCATCGGCATCATGATGAGTGCGGTCGAGGTGTTGGAAATGATGTTCGACAGTATCGCCGCAGCCATCATGAAGCCGAGCAGCAGCCCGAAAGCACCGCCGCGCCCGCCAATCCTGTCGAGGATCCAGCATGCGAGCCGCTTGTGCAGCCCGGTCCGCTCGATCGCGAGGGCGAGGAATGCGCCGCCCAGAAGCAGGAAGATGATTGGCGAGTAATAGTCGCCTGCCACCTCGCGCGCCGTTCCTGCGCTGGCGAAGGGCAGGACGACAAAGGGCAACAGACCGGTGGCGGTTAGCGGAATCGCCTGCGTCATCCACCACGTCGCCATCCACGCGGTCAATCCGGCAGTGTTCCATGCAGGCCCGCCCATGCCTTCGGGCGCGGGCAGTACCAGCGTAAGCGCGAACAGCGCGGGTCCAAGCCAGAAGCCGATACGCTCTGCCGTCATGATGTCGGAATTCCCCTCACGCTCTCTCTGCGCTACGATCCTAGGCGGAAGTTGAACAAGGGCAAGGAGGGGACGATGGCAGAAGGCAAGGTTCTGGGGATTGGCGGACTTTTTATCCGCTCGGACAATCCGGCGGCGCTGGCGGCGTGGTATCGCGATAAGCTGCGCATTGCGGCAACGCAGAGCGGCCAGCCCACGCCCGACGGCGAGTGGGTGTGGATGCAGGAGGCGGGGCCGACCGTATTTGCCGGGTTCAAGGCCGATACCGATTATTGGCAGGCAGAACGGCAAGTGATGCTCAATCTGCGGGTCGAAGGACTCGATGACCTGGTCGCCCGGCTAGCCAATGCAGGCGTCGAGGCAACCCACCGCGAGGAAATGGAAGGCATCGGGCGCTTCGCCCGCATCGCCGATTGCGACGGCAATCCGATCGAGCTGTGGGAGCCTGAGTGATGCGCCTTGCGCTAGCTGCGTTGGTCGCAGGATTGTTTGCCGGTCTTACCGCTAATCCAGTGGCAGCGCAGGATGCGGAAGTCGGATTTTCGAGCCGCTACACACTGCTCGAGCAATGCACTGAAGTCGATTCATCGATCAGCCCCGATTACATCTTGAATCGCTGTGAGGGCTATGAGGGCATTCCAATCTGGTGGCGATACTCGGACTCCGCGCGGCTTTTCGTTGGCATTGGAGAGGTTCCACATTCGAGCGGATTCTTTGGTATCGACCGAGAGCACGACTGGCCAATTGAATGGCGCGGCTCAGAGTCTACGCCTCGGTTCGAGCCTTTCGCGGTTATCATCAGGATGCGGGCTCCCTTTGATGGTGCAAGCGGAGAAAAGGACTCGTTTCTGACTGTATTCAAGTTGAACCCGGACGGCACGTCCTGCGTTCTCGAAAGCAATATCCGGGACAATGAGCAGGCGCGACAGGTCGCAGATCGTGCGCCATTTCGGGACTGTGAGACTATGCCACATCAATATTCTGCGCTTTTCGAATAGCTATTCCACTGGCGCAACTGCTCGCCGCGAGGCAGACTGAAAGCATGGCCCACAAACCCAAAACCGTTGCAATGCTCACCGCGGGCGGCCTCGCGCCTTGCCTGTCCTCTGCCGTTGGCGGTTTGATCGAACGCTATGTGGAGATCGCGCCCGAAGTGCGGATCATCGCCTACCGCAATGGCTATGCCGGATTGCTGACCGGCGATTATGTCGAGGCGACCGAGGAAGTGCGCGCCAATGCCGGGCGCTTCCACGCCTTTGGCGGCAGCCCCATCGGCAACAGCCGCGTCAAGTTCACCAATGTCGAGGATTGCGTGAAGCGCGGCCTGGTCAAGCCGGGGCAGAATCCGCTACAGGTCGCTGCAGAGCAGCTTACCCGCGACGGGGTCGACATGCTGCACACGATCGGCGGGGACGATACCAACACCGCCGCCGCCGACCTTGCCGCCTATCTGGCGGAGAATGATTACGACCTGACCGTTGTTGGCCTGCCCAAGACGATCGACAACGACGTGATCCCGATCAAGCAGTCGCTCGGCGCATGGACCGCTGCAGAACAGGGCGCGGTCTATTCACGCAACATCATCGCCGAACACTCGGCCAATCCGCGCATGTTGATCGTGCATGAAGTGATGGGCCGCGCCTGCGGCTGGCTGACCGCCGCCACCGCGCTGGAACATCATCGCTGGGTCAAGAACGCGCCCTTCGTCGCCTGGCCCGAAAATGCCGCCAACAGCTGGGATGTGCACGGCGTCTACGTGCCCGAACGCAGCTTCGACATCGCAGCCGAGGCCGAGCGGCTGCGCGCCTGCATGGATGCCAATGACGCGGTGAATTTGTTTATTTCCGAGGGCGCAGGTGTGTCCGAAATCGTTGCCGCAATGGAAGCGGCAGGCGAAGAAGTTCCGCGCGATCCTTTCGGCCATGTGAAGCTCGACAAGGTGAATCCCGGCCAGTGGTTCGGCACCAGGCTGGCCGATGCCATCGGCGCGGAAAAGGTGTTGGTGCAGAAGAGCGGCTATTTCTCGCGCTCGGCCCCGGCCAATGCTGCCGATCTGGCACTGATACGCGAGTGCACGCGCCACGCGGTCGACGCCGCGCTGGCCGGACAATCGGGCGTGATCGGGCAGGACGAGGAGCGCGGCGACGAAATGCGCCCCATTGAATTCGAACGCATCAAGGGCGGCAAGGTCTTCGACGTGACGCAGGAATGGTTCACCGGCCTGCTGCGCGATATCGGGCAGGACTAGCTTACGCCGAAATGAAAAGGGCACCCCCTGAGGGATGCCCTTTTTCGCTCTGCGTTAAGAAGCGCCGCCTACTTGGGTGCGAGCACCATCAGCATCTGGCGACCTTCGAGCCGCGGGAAGGCTTCGATCTTGGCGGTTTCGGCCATATCGTCCTGCACTCGCTTGAGCAGGTCCATGCCCAGATGCTGGTGCGCCATTTCACGTCCGCGGAAGCGCAAGGTGATCTTCACCTTGTCGCCATTGTCGATGAACTTGTTCACATTGCGCATCTTCACATCGTAATCATGGGTGTCGATGTTCGGGCGCATCTTCACTTCCTTGATGTCTTGCGTCTTTTGCGTCTTGCGCGCCGCATTGGCCTTTTTCTGGGCTTCATAGCGGTACTTGCCGACATCGAGGAACTTGCAGACCGGCGGATTGGCGTTGGGCGACACTTCAACGAGATTCAGGCCAGCTTCGGCAGCCTGCTCAATCGCTTCATTGGTATACATGACGCCAAGGTTTTCCCCTTCGCCATCAATGACGCGGACCTTGTCTGACTGGATGAGATGATCGTATTTCGGGCCGGATTTGACCGGCGGTGCCATCGAACGGCGGGGTGGACGTGGTATGGAATCGCTCCTGTAATGATTGGTAACCGGGCTCTATGTAAGGCGTAATGCTGGCAAACGCCAGAGGTTCACGCCGCTTCCCGCCATAAAGGGAACCGGGCGAGCCTTTTCCCCGCCGGAACGAGCGCGTCGACGGCGCTAGCGGGCTGTAACGCCTTGATAATCGCCGGGTCGCCCGCATTCATCCCACCGGTAAGCGCGCCGAACGCGGGCAGGATCATGCGCCCGCAACTGGCATCTTCATTATGCGCCACCACCGCGCATGGGCGACGGATGTGGCGTTCGCGCACCTTGACCTGCACGCGCGGGTGGAAATGGCCAGACAGTTCGGGCCGCGTCTCACCGCGCTTGGCCATGTGCCGCAGCACCATGCCGCCCACTTCCAGTTCCTCGGCAATTGTTCCGCCGCTTTTCGCTTCCATCGCGGGATCGTGATTACCGGTGACCCATACCCAGTCGGTCGCGCGGGTGAGGGCGGCGAGCATTCCTTCGGCATGCGGTTCCAGCCGCTGCGACCCATCCGAATCGTGGAAATTGTCACCCAGCGTATAGACCCGCCGCGCGCCTGTAATCCGCACCGCTTCGGCCACCCGTTCGAGCGTTTCGCGGCTGTCATAGGGCGGCAGGAACTGGTTGTGCTTGGCGAAGTAGCTCGCCTTTTCGAGATGCAGGTCGGCCACCAGCAGCGCATTCTCGCGCGGCCAGAACAGTGCGCGTGCGCCGCCTTCCTGCGGCACAAGGCGGAATTCGTCGCCGCAGAAGGCAAAGGTGAACGAAACGGGAACCATGCGTCTCACTTGCCGCCTGCCAGCGGGTTTGGCAAGAGCGTGTGTCATGGACACCAGCAAACAGACCCAAGCCGCCCGTACCTGGTTCGAAGCCCTGCGCGACCGCATCTGCGCAAAATTCGAGGCAATAGAGCGCGAGGCAGGTTCAGACGCGGCTTTCACCTACCGCGAATGGGACCGCGATACCGGAGACGATTCGGATGGCGGCGGCGGCGTGCAGGGGCTGATGAAGGGCAAGGTGTTTGAAAAGGTCGGCGTCAACGTCTCCACCGTATCGGGCGAATTCAGCCCGCAATTCGCCGGCCAAATGAACGGCGCGAGCGAGGAGCATCCGCAGTTCAGCGCCACGGGCATCTCGCTGGTCGCCCACATGGCCAATCCGCATGTGCCCGCCGTCCACATGAACACCCGCTTCCTGACCACGCAGTCGGCCTGGTTTGGCGGCGGCGCGGACCTCAACCCGCCGATCCCCTATGAGGAGGATACGCAGGCCTTCCACGCCCGCCTGCGCGCTGCCTGCGCCGCGCACAACCCGACCTATTACGACAAGTTCAGCAGATGGGCGGACGACTATTTCTACATCCCCCACCGCGAATGCCACCGCGGTGTCGGCGGAATTTTCTACGACCACCTCGAATGCGACGACGATCCGTCATTTGATCGCAATTTCGCCTTTACCAAAGACGTGGGCGAGGCCTTCCTCGACATCTACCCGCAACTGGTCCGCGCGCGCATGGAGCAGGAATGGACACCGGAGGAAAAGCAACAACAACTCGAATGGCGCGGCCGTTATGCCGAGTTCAACCTCGTCTATGATCGCGGAACCCTGTTCGGCCTGAAGACGGGCGGGAACATTGATGCGATCCTGATGAGCCTGCCGCCCGAGGCGGTATGGAGCTGACCTAGCTCGCCGGCCCGTATACCCGCACCCAATCCACTTCCATCGCCAGCTCGCCTGCGCGGATGCGGTCGGCAGTGGCTTGGGGCATCCCGACATACGGCTCCTCGATGCCGTTGATCTTCTTCGGGAAGATGCCGCCCACGGCGAAGTTGAGGATCAGGAATTTGGGATTGTCGAAAGCCCATTCGCCGAAGAATTCGACATTGGTCTTGGGGATGCGCATGGTCAGTACGTCGTCGACATAGAAGCGGATCACTTCCGGCTCCCATTCGACCGCGTAGACGTGCCAGTCGGTGACATCGGTGCCTTCGGGGAAGTAATAGCGATCGTCGATCCCGGCATCGCCCGAATAGCCGGGGCCGTGGAGCGCGGTGCCGGTCCAGTCGGCCTCGCCGATATATTCCATGATGTCGATCTCGCCCGTATCGGGCCAGTCGTCATTGCCGAGTAACCAGAAGGCGGGCCATACGCCGGTCGCATCGGGCATGCGGATACGCGCTTCGGCGCGGCCATAGGTGAAGTCGAATGACCCACGCGTGTTGATCCGGCCAGAGATGAAATCGGCATTGCGATCCGCACGTGTGTCCTCTCCGGGACGGTAGACCGGACGCAGCACCAGCACGCCGCCATCGGCGCCTTCGGCCTCGCTCAGCAACTGGATGGTGTCGGGGGAATCGACATAGGCCTGCTCCTCCTCGTTCACCCAGAAGTCCATGCCCACTACGTTCCACTTGGTGCGATCAAGGCTATCGCCCGAAAATTCGTCGGAGAAAATCAGCGTTCGGCCATTGCCACCATCGGGCTGAGCCTGCGCGGCATCGACCTGAGCCTCGGTCTGCGGGGCGGCGGTGTCGGTGGCCTGCTCGCAAGCGGCGAGCGGAAGCAGGGCGAAGGCGGCGAGAAGCGGTGTCAGTTTCATGGCCGCAAGCCTATCGCAGGGCAGTTGCCAAGTCACGCCAACGGTTGCGATTTCCCGACAGCCGGGCGAGTCACTGTTCGCGGTTGAGCTCGTCTTCCATCAGCCGGTCGATGCCCGAATGTGCGCGGGTCGATGGCCCTGTGCCCCTCCCGCGATAGAGGCTGCGCAGGTACGAAATGTCGAACGCGCTGAGCCGGTTGGGGCCGGGTGCATCTTCGTCGAACAGGGCCAGCACCGTGTCGAACTCGCCTTCCTCACGCGGGGGCCGTGTCTGCGCGAGTGCGCGCATGGTGGCATAATCGGCGACGGCAAAGGCGTCGACATCCGCAAGCACCGATCGGTCGATCAGGACGACGGAAATCTCGATATCGTTGGTCATTCCCGTGTCGAGCCGCGACATCGAGTAGACCTGGTTGGAAGGATCGCCCAGCGACCGGTCACCGCCACCTTCGGTGCGCATCAGGGTTGTCTGCCAGGCGAGCGCGGGACCTTCCTGTTCGAGAATGCGGCGGCGCTGCCAGATATTGATCCCGTCGAGCAGGAACGCATCATCGTCGCGCATCTGCTGGAAGGTTTCGCGTGGATCGTTGACGAAGATGACCCAGAGGTTTGCGCGGCAATCCTCTGTCGCTTCCAACTGCGCACCGGCACGTTCGGCATTGTCGTAGATGCGGTCGATCACCAGTTGCGCATTTTCAGGTGAGAGACCCCAGACACCGGGGCAGATCTCGTCATTAAAGCGCGCCAGCACCTGTGTGGTAGAGCCGCGCGCATTGGTGACATCGCGCGCCTGCTGGCGGGCGTTTCGCTGGTCGACCGATATCTCGCCCTCTACAATGATTTCGTTTTCTGCCGGATCGGGATCGTTGCCGGTATCCTGCGCCATCACCGGCTGCACGGTTAGCGCAAGGGCGGCGGCCAGGGCGCCGAGGGGGCGAAGATGGGTCAAACCGGCTGTCATATCTCGTTCTTTCATGATCGTTCGCCAAGGGCCATTATCCTGGACCTATGTGCGTAAATTCAGATGCGTGGCGAACCCTGTGACTGTACCATATTCCACCTTGGCGCGCGACAGGCAGGAAAATCGACGAAGACCGGAGTGGCTTCGGTAGATGACTTGCGTTCATCGCACGCCTATGTGACCTGCTCTATGCCCGCTGTGATTACAGATTGATTTACGGAGTTTCCATGCGTTTTCCTGCCTTTGCCGCACTCGGCGCCTTGCTGGTGGCCGGCTGTTCCACCGAAGACCTGCCTTCGCAGGAGCGCGTGATCGCGCCGATCCTGACAAGCGAGCAGGCGATGGATGAATTCACCTATGCGCGTCCGCTGGAAGCGCGGGTAACGCATGTTGCGCTCGACCTCGACCTCGATTTCGAAGGCGCACGGGTTGAAGGCACCGCCACGCTCGACGTGCAGGCGGCCGAGGACGCGACCGAAATCGTACTCGATTCCGATGGGCTGATCATTGGCGGTATTGCCGATGGCAACGGCAATGCGCTTGAATATACGATCGGCGAAAGCGACCCCGACAAGGGTGAGCCGATCACCATCCAGCTTGGCGAAAGGACCGGGCCGGAATTGCAGCAGATCGTCATTTCCTATGCCAGCGGTCCGAGCGCGGAGGCGCTGCAATGGCTGGCCCCCGAACAGACCGCGGGCGGCGAGCATCCTTTCGTGTTCAGCCAGGGCCAGGCAATCCTTAACCGTAGCTGGATCCCGACGCAGGACAGTCCCGGCATCCGCCAGACGTGGGAAGCGCGCATTACCGCACCCGATCCGCTGACCGTGGTGATGAGCGGCATCAGCCGCGGTGATCCCGAAGTGCTCGACGTGGCTGAGGGTGAAACCGCAAGGCGCGCTTTCGAATTCGTCATGGACAATTCGATCCCGCCCTATCTGATCGCGATTGCCGCCGGGAACCTCGAATTTGCCGAGCTTGGCCCGCGTTCGGGTGTCTGGGCAGAACCCGAGCAGATCGAAGCTGCCGCCGAAGAACTTTCCGATACCGAAGCGATGATCGACGCCGCCGAAGGGCTCTACGGTTCCTATCGCTGGGGCCGCTACGACATGATCGTACTGCCGCCTGCCTTCCCGTATGGCGGGATGGAAAACCCGGTGATGACCTTCCTTACCCCCACGTTCATAGCGGGCGACCGTTCGAACACCGGGCTGATCGCGCACGAGTTGGCGCATAGCTGGTCGGGCAACCTCGTCACCTATGCCAGCTGGCGCGATGGCTGGCTGAACGAAGGCGTCACGTCCTATCTCACCGCGCGCATTTCCGAGGAAGTCTTTGGCGAAACTCGCGTGATGCAGGAACGTGCGCTGGAATATGCCGGCGTGCTCGAAGCGCTGGAAACGCTCGGCGAAGACAATCCGCGTACCTCGCTGCGGACGCCCGATGAACTGAACCCGCTCGAATACAGCTCGGCCATTGTCTATGACAAGGGCGCGATGTTCCTCCACACGATGGAAAGCATCATTGGGCGCGAGCGGTTCGATGAATTCATGCGCGGCTGGTTCGACCGCCACGCTTTCCAGCCTGCGACCTCCGAAATGTTCCTTGCCGATCTGCGCGAATATGTCGTCAAGGATGATGAGGAGCTGGAAGAATCGCTGATGCTGGATGAATGGATCTACGGCACCGGCCTTCCGGAAAATGCTGCGCTGCCCAATCCGGAAGCCTTTGCCGCAGTCGATGCCGCGGTCGAAGCCTACGCCGCCGATTCGACGCTTCCGGGCAATGCAAGCTGGACCGGCTGGACCGCGTTCGAACAACGCCGCTTCCTGGAAGAGCTGCCGGACGAACTGAGCGACCGCGAACTTGCGGCGCTCAATGAAACGCTCGGCCTTTCGGAAACCGGCAATAATGAAGTGCTGTTCCTCTGGCTGGAGGCTGCCCTGCGCAACGAATACCAACCCGCCGTGAGGCAGGCCGAGACTTTCCTTGGCCGCGTGGGCCGCAACAAGTTCGTCGAACCCCTGTTCAAGGCGCTTTGGGAAACCGGTGCCTGGGGTCAGCCGATCGCGACACGCATCTACGAAAGCACCCGCGGCAGCTATCACAGCTACACCCGCGGCAAGGTCGATTTGATTGTGGGGTTTGAAGCGGAAGGCGAGGTCGCTAGCGAAAGCTAGGGAAGCACGGCCTTCCTGCAGTTGAGCGGGCTACCACTGTCGGCCCATGCGTCGCCCACTTGCACTTAGCGCAAGTGGGCTACTCTTTCTGCTTGCCGAATGCCGCGTTGCACCGCACAATCGCACACGATGTTGCGCCAGTACGAACTTGTTGAGCGGGTCAAGGGATACGACCCGAACGCCGATGAGGCGCTGCTCAACCGTGCCTATGTCTATACCGTGCAGAAACACGGTACCCAGAAGCGCGCCAGCGGGGACCCGTATTTCAGCCATCCGGTAGAAGTCGCCGGGTTGATGACCGACCTGCAGCTCGACCAGGAAACGATCATCACCGCGCTGCTTCACGATACGGTGGAAGACACGCTCGCCACGATCGAGGATGTCGAAAAGAACTTCGGTCCGGAAGTCGCGCGGCTGGTCGACGGGGTCACCAAGCTTTCCAAGATCGAGCAGATGGCGGAGAACGAGCGTGCGGCGGAAAACCTGCGCAAGTTCCTCCTCGCCATGAGCGAGGACCTGCGCGTGCTGCTGGTGAAGCTGGCTGACCGGCTGCACAACATGCGCACGCTGCATCACATCAAGAGCCCGGAAAAACGCCAGCGTATCGCGCGCGAGACGATGGATATCTACGCGCCGCTGGCAGAGCGGGTGGGCATGTACGAATATATGCGCGAGATGCAACTGCTCGCCTTCGAACAGCTCGAGCCCGAGGCCTACACCACGATCACCAAGCGGCTCGAACAATTGCGCCAGTCGGACAACGGGCAGGTCGACCGGATCGCGCTCGACATCAAGCAGGCCCTGTCCGAGGCCGGCATGGAAGTCGAGGTCAAGGGCCGCGAAAAGCATCCCTATTCGATCTGGCGCAAGATGGCCGAGCGCCATCTGCCGTTCGAGCAAGTGTCCGACATCATGGCCTTCCGCGTGGTGACCGAAAATCCAGAAGATTGTTACCGCGCGCTGGGGATTCTGCACCGCACATTCCAGTTCGTGCCGGGCCGCTTCAAGGATTACATCTCGACCCCGAAAAACAACGGTTACAAATCGCTCCACACCACGCTGTTCTACGATCAGTCGATGCGCGTCGAGGTGCAAATCCGCACGCGCGAGATGAACCAGACCAACGAATTCGGCCTCGCCGCGCACTGGGCCTACAAGCAGGGCGACCGGCCTGATGGCGCAGTCGGCTGGCTGCGCGACCTGATCGAGATTGTCGATGCCAGCCATGATGCCGAGGAACTGCTCGAACATACCAAGCTAGCGATCTACCAGGACCGTATCTTCGCCTTCACCCCGCGCGGCGCGCTGTTCCAACTACCCAAGGGTGCAACGGCGGTCGACTTTGCCTTTGCGGTGCACACGGACCTCGGCGCGCAGACCGTGGGTGCCAAGATCAACGGCCGCCACATGCCGCTGCGCACGCCGCTGGGCAATGGCGACGTGGTGGAGATCATCAAGGGCAAAAATGCGCAGCCGCAACTCAGCTGGCTGAACTTCGTCGTGACGGGCAAGGCGCGCGCAGCAATCCGTCGCTCGCTTCGCCTGAAGGAGCGCGACGAGGTGGCCGAGATCGGTCAGAAACTGTTCGACGAGATCGCCGAGCGACTGCCGGCCAAGATTGGCAAGAAGGCGATCCGGCAAGCGGCCGAGCGGCTCGAATTCGAAGGCGTGGAAGACCTGATGTATGCCATCGGCTCATCCAAGCTGAGCGACCGCGACGTGATGGAAGCCATCGTGCCCGGCAGCACGGCCGACATGCCCGAAGAGCTGTCACAGGAACGCGCCATCTCGATCAAGGGTCTGACGCCGGGCGTCGCCTTTGACCTGGCGGAATGCTGCCACCCGGTTCCCGGTGACCGGATCGTGGGCTTGCGGCTCAAGGGTGTGGGCGTGCAGGTTCACGCGATCGATTGTCTCGAACTTGCCAACGGCGTCGACATCGACTGGCTGGACCTGTCGTGGGGCGAACGCTCGAACGGTGCCGTCGGGCGGCTGAGCGTGGTGCTTTACAACAGGCCCGGAACGCTGGCCGACATGGCCGGAGTGTTTGCGCGCAACAATGCCAATGTAATCAATTTGGAACTGACCCAGCGTGACGAGCTGTTCCACAGCTACGAGATCGATCTCGAAGTGAAGGATCTGGCGCATCTGACCCGCATCGTCAGCTCGCTGCGCGCGAGCGACGCGGTGGCGCAGACCGACCGGAGCTAGGCTGTACTACAGCGCCGTCCCGCGACTAGCGGCGATGCGGTTCTATCCCATTGTCGATGCATGCAGACGCCTGCTTTAGACTGCAAGAATGTCAGCTTCGCGGTTCAGTCGCCCATCATCTCACGGACCGGCACCTGTACGCTGCACACATCAACCCCGCCAGCAGGCACGGTGTAGAACGCATCGTCGCGATTGGCGCGGACATGGACATAGCGCGCAAAGCTCTCGCTGGCCGTGTCGAGATATTCGAACGCGGGTGGTTGCTCCAGCTCGCTGGCAAGCCGCACAGTGAGAATAGGCGTGCGCAAATGCGCTTCCTCCTCTGTGTAGAACCCCAGATCGCCCGATCCGCGCGGCAGGCTGGAGAGATGCTCCATCCCCTCGATTATCCGTCCGACCACCGCAAGGTTTCGATCCATATGCCGCTGAGGCTGCCCGATGATCGTGTAGAGTTCTGCGCCGGTGCCCGTGTCGGGAGCATAGCCGCGACCTACGCCGACGTAGCCGTAGCAATGGATGGGCCAGACTTGCGACTCAAGTTCTCGCCCATCGGAAGCTGCGGGCCAGCCCATCGAAAAGAATGCTCCCCCCGCTGCGGCATCTGCGTTCAAGTCTTCGCGAATGCCCATTTTAACTGCGTATTCTGGACTGTCGGTGCCTTGCGCGAGCAAGCGATCTACCTCGGCTGGCCCAACCATTGCCATTATAGCATCGGTGAGGTGACCATTTGTCGTTTCGTAATCCACAACCGGAGCCACCACCCCTTCCGGCAGCACCTTCTCCTCGGTCACATCGCCCCATTGCGTCACGTAATTGTCCTGCACGCGGTTGACGCTCGTGCCGTCCCACCAATGCGCGAGGGCGAGGGTGCGAATGTTCTCCACCCACGGCTGGCTGAAGGGCGGGGGCAAAAGCTGGATCACCACCGTGCGCGGATCGCCCGCAGTGTCCGGAGCCAGCTCCATCACCAGCAAATCCTCTGCAGCAATGGCAATCCATTCCTCCGGCGCGGCTTCCGCCACGACCGATGTAGGCGTCACCGGAGCGGGGTCATCCTGCGCGAATGCGGGCGCGGCGAGAACGAGGGGAAGGGCGGCAAAAGCAATGCGATAGGTCATGCGCGCCACACTGCCACGCCGCTGCGCAAAGGCAAGCCTCAGCCAACCATGTCCTCCAGTTCGTGCATGTCATCGTCCGACAGGCCGAAATGGTGGCCGATCTTATGCACCACGACATGCGCCACCAGATGCTCGATAGTCTCGTCCCCGCGCTCGGCCCATTCGTCGAGAATCGGGCGGCGGAACAGGCGCACACGGTCGGGCATGGTGCCGGAATGCTCGATACTGCGTTCGGTTAGCGGCAGGCCTTCGTAGACTCCGGTCAACTCGTAGGGGTTCTCAATCCCGAGACCGGCGAGAATATCCTTGTCCGGCCAATCCTCCACCAACAGCACGATTTCGCCCATGCGCTCGGCAAATTGCGGGGGAAGCAGGTCAAGCGCAGCCTGCGCCATCGCTTCCATTTCCTGTGCCGACGGGGCCAGTCCGATAGTCCGTGTCATGGGCAATGCAGATAGGGATATGCAGCGCGCTTGTCATTCGCTTGTCCTCCCGCTAGACGCGCGCCTTCTGCCAGATCAGGCATGCGGAGCGGTGGCCGAGTGGTCGAAGGCGCACGCCTGGAAAGTGTGTATACGGTAACCCCGTATCGTGGGTTCGAATCCCACCCGCTCCGCCAACCACCCCCAGCACCAATCTCTGTTTGCAGGGCGCTCGCGCTAAGCCGCGGTGTGCGCGGGCTTGAGCAGGCCAAACCGTCCTTCGCCAGACTGGCGAGCGTTGTCTCTGGAGATATCTGGCGAGATTTGCGCAGGGAGTCTCTGCGCCAATCGTAATCGGTTCGGTTTGCCTGTTTACCAGGGAGAAAACAGGGAAAATCGTGCATTTGGGGCCAAAAACAGGCTGTTTCGTCCATTTTCGATAACAAATGGTCAGATTAAATCGTGCAATTACCGATGGTTACACGCCACATTTCGGGGTTTCCCTGTTATTTGAATTAACAGGGTTGTTATTCGCCCATAACAGGGAGAAAAATTGGATTAGCAGGCCTGTTACTCGGCGGAACAGGCTAGCTGGCGGTTGGCCAGTTGAGGGCCTCGCGCTGCGCAATCCAGCACAGCGGGATGTCCGTTTTTACAAGCTGCTGAAGATTCAATGTGCTCGGTTGGCGCCCTTCAAGAATGTCGCGCTGGATGTCTGGTGCAAGGAATGCGAGCCGCAGCAGTTTGCGGATGTAGGAAGATGGCGGAGAGGCCTCGATGAGCGGCATGCCTTTGCGATCGCATTTGAGCAGCGAGTGCGCGCGGCGAAGCGCTGCGATCAGAGTTGGGTCAGGCCTAATGTCAGGCTTACCCGCTGAGATGACTTGCCGCTGCCCGCCGCGAAGCGGAAACGCGACTGGCGTGTGAACCCGGCATAGTTTGGTCGAAGAATGGATGATGCGCTCGCCCTCGATCAATCGCTCGGAGATGTCAGCAGCCAGATTCCCAGGGCATTCCACGATCATTCCGTCTCCCGCAATCCGAACTGCGAATACGATATCAAGCGGGTCCTTCTCGCGCGGCAACCAGCGAATAGCGGTATCGGTAACTATGCTTTCAATCGCTGCCGCAGGCAGGCGGCGAATAATGTCGTCGCCCTTTTTGCCAGCTCCCTGTTGGAGCGATGCAGAAACGTAATATCGATAGACGCGGTTTGAGCGTCCACGCGAGAACGACGGTGTCATCGCCTCGCCATCGGCAACAAACAGCTTGCCGGTAAGCGGTGCCTTGGTAACGCGGCTATCTGCTGCCGCGCCATGGCGCCGTGCATTGCTACCGAGCTTACGCTGCACGCGCTCAAACAGGTCCGGCTCGACGATCCCATCGTGCTCGCCTTCGAAGACCTGGTCCTTGTGGACGATTTGCCCAAGATAGATCCGGTTGCGCAGCAGATGGAACAGCGCGCCGCGGCTGAATGGCCCTCCGCCTGAGGTACGCCCGGTAGAATAGGTGCGCAGCTTGGAGACAATGCCTTGCTCGCCAAGTTCGCGCTGAACGGCATGGACGGAGCCGATTTCGATATAGCGGTTGAAGATGTGCCGCACCGTCGCCGCTTCGGTCTCGTTGACCTGCAGGGTGCGCGTGCCCGTTGCCGGAAGGTCGTAGCCGAGCGGCACATAGCCGCCCATCCACATGCCCTTGGCCTTGGAAGCAGCGATCTTGTCGCGGATACGTTCGCCGGTGACCTCGCGCTCGAACTGGGCGAAGGAGAGGAGGACATTGAGCATCAAGCGGCCCATCGAGTCCTTGGTGTTGAACGACTGGGTGACAGACACAAAGCTGGTCCCGGCTTTGTCGAAGGTCTCAATGATGCGTGAGAAATCCGTGAGCGAGCGGGTGAGCCGGTCGATCTTGTAGACGACCACCACATCGATCCGGCCTGCCTCGATATCAGCGAGCAGGGCCTGCAATCCGGGACGCTCCATGGTCCCGCCAGAATAGCCGCCGTCATCATAAGGTGCTGGCATTATGGTCCAGCCTTCGCTGGCCTGACTGGTGATGTAAGCCTCGCCAGCTGCGCGCTGGGCATCGAGACTGTTGAAAGACTGATCAAGGCCTTCCTCCGAGCTTTTGCGGGTGTAGATCGCGCAGCGCACTGCCTTCCTATCCTTGCTCATGCGGTATCTCGCAATCCAAAGAACCGCGGCCCGTTCCAGCGACTTCCGGCGATCGCCGTGGCTGCCGCCGAGAGGCTTGGATAGAGCTTTCCATCCCAGCGAAAGCCATCTGCCTCGACCATTACCTTGACCTCGCGGCCCTTCCAGTTGCGTGTCAGGACTGCGCCGAGGCCGAGTTCGCGGCCCTCGGGCTGGGGATTACCCGATCGCGCGAGGGCCTTGCGGGTCTCCGCATCAATCCCGCCGTGCGCCTCGGTCTGCACGCGCCATGCGAGCAGCATGCGCATGAGCGGTTCGGAGCGCAGGGCTGGAGGGGCGCCGTAGCGCCGCTCCCATCTATCCCGCAGATGCTCTAAGTCCATGGCTCCGATCTCCTGCACCAGTCGCTCAGTGTCGGTACTGCTCATGCTGCCGTCTCGGCGTGATAGCGGCGAACACCCTCCACCTTTTGGGAAGAAATCGTGAGACCGCGCTTCTTGAGCGCGCCTGCCAAGGCCCCGCGCACCGAGTGCTGCTGCCAGCCTGTAGCCTTCATCATATCGGCGATGCTTGCGCCGTTCTTGCGGGTGAGCAGCTTTTCCAGCGAATCGAGCTTGCTTGGCGTCTTGGTATTGACGGATTTGGTCATGTGTATTCTCCGGTTGAGGCGGGCGCCATTGTGGCGGCCGCTACCGGCACGAGCCCGGCTCGCCAGGCAAAGACAGCAATGCTCGAGGCCGAGGCGAAGTCCAGTCACTTGTGGAATAATGTGAATTATCCCCGGACTGGCACCCCCTATGTCTTCCGGAGGGTTGCTATGTTCCTGTATTGTTCGGATATGGCCACTGATTCGAAAGAGGCAGTCTCCACTGCCGATCGCCCGCTCACCGTCGTCTACAAGGCGGCCGCCAGCTTGGTCCCAGACCCTCGCAATGCGCGAACCCATCCCAAGAAGCAGACCGCACGGTCGCAGCGCCGGGATGAACTTGGGATCAGGAAACTACGCATCGTGCTTATCGGGTTGGGTGTTAATACCGTTCTCAGCACCCTAGGTCTTGGTTTCAAGAAGTTCCCGCGCGACGAAAAGCGGGTGCGCTGGGAGATAAACCAATGGGCGGTTGAGGCTGCATTAGCGAGGTTGGGTGATCGGCAACTCACCACGGCTGAGCAGCGCGAGGTGTGGAACAACAGCCGCTCCCCGCACAAGGTGGCTTGGCCTGACTGGTGGACGGAGAAGGGTCGCTCATGAAATGCCCAAGCGAACATTGCCGGGCGGCATCACCGAGGCAGCGTTCGGCGACCAGTGCCGAGCTTGAGATGCTTCCCGAAGAAGCCCGTTCTACAAAGGTCCAGTGCTGCCAATACTGCGGATGTCTCTGGTCCGGAGTTGCGGATCAACGTGCCCATATCTGGCATGACCAACCGCTAGGCGGTGGATGACCGCTTTGCGCCCCATTCAAGACATAGCGATCCGAGATTTTAGTCATCCAAAGCGGACATACTCCAAGGCTATTTCGGCTGAGGAGAATGACAATGACTTACTCACAATACGACCCTGCTGCGCTAAACCGCGTGCCATGGAACTTTGGAGCGAAGGTTGGGCCCAAGCGTCCATTTAATCAGAAACAGATTTGGGCGATCCGCTTCTTCCTTGATCGCGAAAAGCGCATCAGAGACCGGGCGCTGTTCGACTTGGCGATCGATAGCAAGCTGCGAGGTTGTGATCTTGTCGAGCTGAAGATCGGTGATCTGGTTAGCGGTCCAGAAATTAGGACGCGTGCGACAATTACGCAGCGCAAGACAGGACGCCCTGTCCAGTTCGAGATTGCGGTAGACGCCCGTGCGAGCCTTTTTGCTTGGCTGGAACTCAGAGGTGGTGACGTTGAGGACTTCGTGTTTCCAAGCCGTGTTGACCACTCACGACATCTCAGCACTCGGCAATATGCAAGGTTGGTCGATGAGTGGGTTGAGGCAGTTGGCTTGCGACCCGAGGAGTATGGCACTCATTCGCTTCGACGGACCAAGGCCTCGATCATCTACAAAGCCACAGGCAACATCCGAGCGATACAAATTTTGCTTGGTCACTCCAAAATCGAGAACACGGTTCGATACCTGGGCGTCGATATAGAAGACGCTCTCACTCTCGCGGAAAAGACGGAAATCTGACTGCTACCGGGCGCCAGCTTCGGTGGGGCTGGCGTCCGCTACTGGGTGAGGAGTGGACGTTGGCAGTAAGAAGCAACGGATGCTAAGCTCCGTGGCAGTTAGCTGCGGGGCGCAGCCTTTTTTCAGAGGGGGGTGTCCTGCGCTTCCTGTCAGGCGCGGGTGCAGCTTTTTTGTACTTTAAACATTCGAGACCTATGCGCCAGGCAGCGCTGCTGTAGAGCGCGCGTCAACCTGTCCACAAACCGGCGACGCCTTGCCAGAGAGCAAATGCGTCGCCGGTTTGCGCTATGGCTGGTCAGAAATCGAAGCCGACCTCCACCCCGATCAGGCGGCGCGCGCCGGGCGAGATGAAAGACCCGCCAAATTCAATCGCCGGAATGACTTCGTTGAGGTAGTTTTCATCGAACAGATTGTTCGCGAAAATATAGGCCCGAATACTGCCAAAATCGACCCCTGCACGGGCGTTGAAAACGCCAAAAGTATCACGCTGTGCGACCGAATAATCGGCATCGCCAACTTCAGCGGGCAGGGCCAGCGCAGAGATTGGCAGCAAGCCGGAGAACAGCGTTGGGCGTATCTGATCTTGCACCGAGTGGAACCAAGTCGGGCCAGTTAGGCGGTAGTCGACGCGGAGCATTGCATCGGCTCCGTTGCTGATCGGCACATCAATCTGTGTGCCAAGGTTCAACGTCCAATCCGCCGTGTAGGGCGATTTGTTGCCGACGGTGTAGGTGCGAGAACTGTTTGCGATGATCTCGCTTTCGGTGACGTTAAACGCGCCGTAGATCGTCCAACCTTCAACCGGCTCCGCTGTCAGATTAAGTTCCGCCCCGAGAACTTCGACTTCGTCAATGTTGGACACCACGCGGAGCAGACCAAATCCACCCACGAAGAATTCGAAGAACTGCATATCGTCGATCTTGGTGTAGTAAGCCGCCAAATCGAAGGTGACTGCATCGTTCAACAGAGAGCCTTTGAAGCCTAGTTCGAAGGCAGAGCTTACTTCTTTGCGGTACTGATCTTCAATCGTGACATCGGCGCCGATGAACTGGTTGAAATTGGCATCAATGAGCGCGGAGGCACCCTGATTGTTGAAGCCGCCCGATTTGAAGCCAACTCCCCACGTCGCATAGAGGTTGAGGTCAGGTGTTGGCTGGTAGCTGATGTTGATGCGCGGCTGCAACTGCTGGAATGTTTCGTTCTGCGGCGACAGCGTGCCGAATGCTTGGCCAGGATTGATCGGGCCGCCGGTGAACGGATCGAGTGCATCGGGCACGAGCGACTCGGTCGAGCGCTCTTCAATATCGTAGCGCAAGGCCAGTCCGGCGGTAAATTCCGGGCTAAATTCATATTCGAGAGAGCCGAATGCGGCATAGACATCGGTGTCGAACTGGTCGGCGAGGAGCAGCGATGTCGGGTTGGTGCTGTTCGGCGGATTATAGAGGTTGGCGATGACGCCCTGGCCGGTATCGGCACCGATGCTCACGCCCGTTTCTCGGTCGATGGTGAGGTAATAAGCTCCGACTTGCCAATCGAGCGGTCCGTCGCCGCTCGACGCGAGGCGGATTTCTCCGCTTACGTCTTGCTGGCTGCGGCTCTGGAACTGCGTTCCGTCGCAAGTCGTCGGGCTGTATGCGCCGAAGGTCGAACCATTGGCCGGTGCGAAGATGAAGGGGACCGGAATTTCGCCAATAAAGTTCGGCTGGTTGACCGTGAACCCGGTGAGTTCGGCCGTAGAGCTGAAACAGCTTGCCACAGCGCCGTCCACTGCCGGATCGACATTGGCAATGAAGCGCCCGAAATCTGCCGATGTCCCATCTGCGACCAGCGCCTGCGACACGTCCGAATACAATGCCCAGGCAGTCAGCACCATGCCGCTGTCGAATTCATGTTCAACCTTGGCCGAAATATCGAAGCTGTCCTGCGTGTTGGACGGTGTGATGTTGCCGTAATAGCCGAATGGATGCTCATTCACGTCTTCGAAGAAGGCAGGATTCACGGCGGCGAAATTGGGCAGGTGGAAGGATGAGTTGAAGTTGATCGACGCACCGCTCAGTTCCGAATAGCGGCCACGAATGTCAAGCTCGGTTGCGGGGCCAAGATCGGCCACGATCCGCCCATCGAGCGACCAGACTTCCTGATTGTCGACCGTGTTTGGGTCTGCCAGAAATGTATTTTCGAAAAAGCCGTCCGTTGACCGGTAATAGCCGGAAAGGACAAATCCGATGTCCTGCGAAAGCGGTCCGGAAATGTGGGCTGTGCCTTCAAACGTATTCTCGTTTGCGTAAGATACGCGCCCACCGCCTTCGAAGGCCGATCCGGGCCGCAGCGTCTGAATGACGATCGCGCCGGCGGCCGCGTTACGCCCGTAAAGCGCGCCTTGCGGGCCCTTCAGGATTTCCACCTGACGCAAGGTGCCCTGCGGTTGGTTCAGCTGCGCGGTGTTGGTTTTGAGAATGCCATCGACCACCAGCGCGACGGAGCTTTCCGCATCGCGCGCACCATTGATGCCGCGAATGTTGATCTGCGTGTCGCCTGCCTCCGCCGTGCCAGTCACGATGGTGACGCCCGGAGTCAGCTGCGCGAAATCCTCGGCACTGTTGGCGCCAGTGTTGGCGAGAGCCTGAGCTGTGAGAACATTCACCGATGCGGGTACATCCTGAAGGCGCTCATCCTGCCGCCGCGCGGTCACAATGATCGTATTGTCGTCAGCTTCCTGCGCGCCGGCTGTTCCGGCATCCTGCGCGAGCGCGGGAAGGGCGATGAACGGGCTGGCGGCGATACCAGCGAAAAGCAGTGATTTGAAACCACGCATTGGAAATTCTCCCCTGAGGCTCCGACTGGTTTATCAGCCAATCGCTTAAGTGCGTCTTGCAGCGTTGTGGGTTTATTGTATACAATTCCTTCTCGTCAAGCCTTGGGGGATAGAAATGTCGCGCGCATCAGACCGTGCCTTCGATACCATTCGGTCCATGATCGTATCGGGAGAGCTGTCTCCGGGTGAGCAATTGATCGAAGAAGCGCTGGCAGAACGGTGCGGTGTATCCAGAACGCCGGTCCGAGATGCCCTGCGCAGGCTCGAATCGGATATGCTGGTGCAGCGCAATGACACGCAGCGAACTTTCGTCGCAGACTGGTCATTGGATGATGTGGCCGATGTTTTTGAACTGCGCGCGATGCTGGAAGGCCATGCTGCAAAATTGGCAGCTGAGCGGATGGATGATGCGGCGCTTGAGCGGCTGCGCAAATGCAATTCCGCCCTTCGCGCGGCGGTGAAGTCCAGCCCTCCCGACATAGATCTGTTTCTCGAACTAAACCGCGAATTTCACGCGCTAATCCTCAAAGTGGCTTCGTCACCGCGACTTGCAACACTGCTTGCCACTCTCATCGAGCAACCTGTCATTTGGCGCACCGCGCATCATTACAGCGCCGACGAACTTGTGCGGTCGAGCGCCGAGCATGATGAATTGCTGGCCGCCTTCGCGCGCAAGGATGGTGCCTGGGCGCAGTCGGTCATGTCGGGCCACATTCGGCGCGCATATCATGCATATGCCGATGCGCATCACGGCCTGACAGCCATCGACGCGGCGGACCGAAAGCGCAGAGCATGAGCGATAAATTGTATACAAGCGCAGTAGAAATGGTCGAAGTCGGGCCGCGGGACGGCTTGCAGAACGAAGCTGTCCAAATCTCTACTTTTGACAAGCTGGCGCTGATCGAGCGCGCAATCGCCGCCGGATCCCGCCGGATTGAAGTCACCAGTTTCGTCAATCCGAAAGCTGTGCCGCAAATGGCTGACGCCGATGCGGTCTGTGCTGGCCTGCCCGAGCGCGACGAGGTGACTTACATCGGGCTTGTGTTGAATGGCCGCGGAGCGGAGCGGGCGCTTGCTACCGGACGCATTGATCAGCTGGGTGCAGTCTGCGTTGCCACCGATACTTTTGCGCAAAAGAACCAGCGCCAGACGAGTGACCAATCGGTTGAGGTGGCGCAGGAGCTGGTGGCGATGGCGCAGGCCGCCGGGAAAACCGGGCAGGTCACGATTGGCGCAAGCTTTGGCTGCCCATTTGAAGGCGAGGTCGCCGAAGAGCGCGTCGTCGCCATGGCTGAACAGCTGGCGAAAGCGAACCCGGTGGAAATCGCGCTTGCCGATACCATCGGCGTCGGCAACCCGGCGCATGTGACCCGGCTCGTGAAGGCAGTGACAGGGGTGATCGCGCCTATCCCGGTGCGCGTCCACTTCCACAACACGCGCGGCACTGGACTTGCCAATGTCTGGGCTGCCATCGCTGCCGGTGTTCGCACAGTGGATGCCTCCATCGGCGGGCTTGGCGGCTGCCCGTTCGCGCCCAGTGCAGCAGGTAATGTGGCAACAGAGGACGTAGTTTACATGCTTGAACGGGCCGGGATTTCGACCGGGCTCGACCTTGAGAAACTGATCGAAACACACCGCTGGCTGACTGGCGTGATGGATAAACAACTGCCCGCAATGGTGGGTAGGTCGGGCGGCTTTCCCAAGCCCGCTGAAACATTGAAAAAGGAACTCGCTTGATGCGTTATCGCCTTGGAGTGGATGTCGGTGGGACATTCACCGACCTTCTATTGTTCGATCATGACAGCGGCCAATTCTGGCGGCACAAGACCCCTTCCACTCCGCAAGATAGCTCCGAAGGCATTCTGAACGGCGTGATTGCCATCACCGAAGAGGCCGGCGTTGATGCCGGTGATATCGAGTTCTTCCTGCACGGCACAACCGTGGCCACCAATGCGGTTCTGGAAGGCAAGGGCGCACGGGTTGGCCTGATCGTTACCGAAGGTTTCCGCGATATCATGCAGATCGCGCGCAGTTTTGTGCCTGGCGGCCTGGCAGGCTGGATCGTCTGGCCCAAGCCGCAGCCGCTCGCCGCACTGGAGGATACCGTCGAGGTGGCAGAGCGCATGGGTGCCGATGGCAAGATCGTGCGCGATCTGGACGAGGCGTCGGTCCGCGATGCTCTGACGAAATTGAAGGATGCAGGCGTTGAGGCGCTCACCGTCAGCCTGATCAATGCCTATACCAATGGCACACACGAGGCGCGTATCGGGGAACTCGCAGCAGATATATTGCCCGGCATTCCAGTATCGCTCAGCCATGAAGTGTTGCCGGAAATGCAGGAATACGAACGCACGCTTTCTACCGTTGCCAATGCGGCGGTGCGGCCTGTTGTCAGCAACTACCTCACCAATTTGCGCTCCCGCCTTGCTGATGCAGGCGTGACCGGCAAACTGTCGCTGCTGCGGTCCGATGGCGGATTGATGAGCAGCCTGAAGGCTGAGGAGCACCCCGTCAACATCCTGATGTCAGGTCCTGCCGGCGGTGTCACCGGCGCTGTGTGGGTAGCGAAGAACGCTGGCCTGAAGAACATCCTGACGCTGGATGTCGGCGGCACTTCGACCGATGTTGCTTTGATTGAGAACTTGGAGCCGCGCCGGGTGCGCACGACTGAAGTCGGGCACTTGTCGGTCCGCGCTTCGTCGCTCGATGTGAAGACCGTGGGTGCGGGCGGCGGTTCGATTGCCTTTGTGCCGGAATTGACCGGCGCGCTGCGCGTCGGCCCGCAAAGCGCGGGCGCAGTCCCCGGACCTGTCGCCTACGGCAAAGGCGCTGAGGAGCCGACTGTGACCGATGCGAATGTGGTGCTCGGCTATCTTCCTGAAAACCTGCTCGGCGGCAGCTTCAAGCTAGACCGCGAAGGCGCAAAGGCTTCGGTGCAGAAAATCGCCGATGCTCTGGGTGTGGGGCTGATGGAAGCGGCGCGCGGCATCATCGATATCGTGAACGAAAACATGTTCGGCGCGCTGCGGATGATCAGCGTTCAGCAGGGCTATGATCCGCGCCACTTCGCGCTGATGGGCTTTGGCGGCGCTGGACCGCTCCATGTAAATGCGGTCGCCCGGCTCATGGGCAGTTGGCCTGCGGTCTCTCCCGTATCTCCCGGCGTGCTGTGCGCGCTGGGCGATGCGACCACGCGGATGCGGACCGAGACCGCGCGCAGTTTCAGCCGCCTTGCGACCGCTACCGATGTGGACGAGCTGATCGCGCTGCTGGATGAAATGGCATCGCAGACCCGTGCGGAACTGGAAGCCGATGGAATCCCGGCAGACAGCATCTCCAGCGAGTTTGAAATTGACGTGCGCTATGCGGGACAAGCGTTTGAAGTGCCGCTCACTATCGATCAGGCGACGCTGCGTGAAAAGGGGCTGGAAGGCATCCTCTCGCGCTTCGATGAAGAGCATCACCGCCTGTTCACTTTCAACATGGATACCCCGCATGAAATCGTGAACCTGCGCGCCGTGGCGCAAGGTGCAGCACTGGAATTGCCAGTGGCCCAGCTTGATAAAGGCGACGGCGATCCTTCGGCTGCGAAGATCCGCGATCATTCGCTGTGGATGGACGGGGAAGAGCATGCTGCGGTCATTTATGACCGTTCCAAGCTGCGTCAGGGAGACACAATCCCCGGCCCTGCCATCATCACCGAAATGGACTCGACCACGCTGGTCGAAACCGGCTGCGTCGCCAAGATTGACGCTGTTGGCAACATCCTGATCAATCCGGCCTGAGGAGGCGCACGCGATGCCCGCTGTAATCATTCAAACGAACGACACTCCATTCAAGCGTGTTGCCATCGATCCGGTCACGCTGGACATTATCGAGAACGCCCTGCGCAATGCTCGCATCGAAATGGATGCGACACTGGTGCGGACTGCCATGTCTCCAGGTATCCGTGAACAGGGGGATGCCTTCCCGCTGATTGCGGATGCGAAGGGCAAGATGATCGTCGGCCAGTTCGGCAGCTTCATCGACGGCTTCCTGCGCCAGTTCGATGGCACGCTGGAAGATGGCGACATGATCTTCCTTTCCGATCCCTATTCCTGCGAAGGCGCAGTCAGCCACTCCAACGATTGGCTCGTGCTGCTGCCCGTGTTCAAGGATGGCCGGCTGATCGCCTACACCGCCATGTTCGGCCATCAGTCCGATATTGGCGGCAGCGTGGTCGGCTCAATGCCGATCAAGGCCAGTTCTATTTTCGAGGAAGGCGTTCGCATTCCGCCAGTGAAAATCTGGAAAAAGGGCGAATATAACGATGATCTGATGAAGCTGGTGATGCACCAGACGCGTAAACCCGACTGGTGTCAGGCCGATTTGAACGCGCTGATCGCCAGTTGCCGCGTCGCCTCCAACCGAGTGATCGAAATGGCGGGGCGCTTTGGCGACGATGTGTATTTCTCCGCCACGCAGGAATTGCTGGAGCGTAACCACCGCGCAATGAACGCCCTGATCGGCATGGCCATCGCTGAAGAGCCGGTGAGTTTTGAAGACTACATCTGCGACGATGGTAAGGGTTTTGGCCCGTACAAGATCAAATGCACGATGTGGCGGGAAGACGGCAAGGTCATCCTCGATTTCGAAGGCACCGATCCGCAAAGCGCGGCATCGATCAATTTCTATCTGAATGAAAACATGTTCAAGATGTTCTTCGGAATTTACATGATCATGGTTTTCGATCCGCAAATCCTGTTCAATGACGGGTTCTATGATCTGATCGATGTGCGCATCCCCGAAGGATCGCTGCTGAAGCCCAAATTCCCCGCCGCGCTTTCAGGCCGGACCCATGCTCTGGGGCGGATTTTCGATATTCTGGGCGGCCTGCTGGGCCAGAAGACGCCTGAATTCCTCAACGCTGCAGGCTTCAGCTCCAGCCCGCATCTATTCTACAGCGGTTGGGACAACCGCGAAGGCAAATCGGGCGAATGGTTCCAGCTGTTCCAGATTGGCTTTGGCGGCATTCCCGGCAGGCCAATGGGCGACGGGCCAGATGGTCACTCGCTGTGGCCGGGCTTCACGAATGTCCCGAACGAATTCCTCGAACGCTACTTTCCGCTACGGATCGAACGATATGCGACAGAGCCTGACAGCGGCGGCGCGGGCAAGCATCGCGGCGGGAATGGTATCCGCATGACCTACCGCTTTCTGACTGATGGTCAGATTGCAATTCATGATGACCGATGGTTCGTGCCTCCGTGGGGCGTGAACGGCGGCGCACCGGGTGGCCGCGCGACCAAGCTGCTCGAACGCGCCGATGGCACGAGCGAAGTCGTCGGCAACAAGGTTGAAGATGTCGACGTGAAGGAAGGCGATCTGCTCCACTTCGTCACTTGGGGCGGCGGCGGCTGGGGTGACCCGCTGGAGCGTGATCCTGAATTCGTTGCGCTGGAAGTGAGGCAAGGCCTCGTCACGGCGGAGGGCGCGCGCGCCTATGGCGTCGTGCTGGCAGGCGACGGCACCGTGGATCAGAGCGCGACTGCGGCTCTGCGCGAGGACATCACATCGGATCGCGGCGAATTGCCGCTGTTCGATTACGGCCCCAACCTCGGTGAACTGCGCGCCAACTGCCTTGCGGAAACAGGCTTGCCCGCTCCCACACCGCCGGAATGGGCCAATCACAAACATCTGGCCGAGGCAGCAGAGTGAGCAGGCCTGAAATTCCTCCGGCAACGGGCGCACTCGCGGGCCTGCGGGTCGTAGAAATGGGCCAGCTTCTGGCTGGCCCATTCTGCGGCCAATTGCTTGGCGACATGGGCGCTGATGTCATCAAGGTGGAGCCGCCCGGCCGCGGCGATCCCATGCGCGATTGGGGGCAGGGCGATGAGAAAGTGCAGTGGGAAGTCATCGGCCGCAACAAGCAGTCGGTCACATGCAATCTGCGCGTGCCAGAAGGCCAGGCGCTTGCCCGCAAATTGATCGCGACAGCCGATGTGCTGGTCGAGAATTTCAAGCCGGGAACACTGGAGAAATGGGGCCTCTCTCCCGAAGTTCTGCATGGCGACAACCCGGGCCTGATTATCGCGCGCATGTCCGGCTACGGTCAGGATGGTCCCTATTCCAATCGCGCCGGTTTCGGCGGTATCGGAGAGGCGATGGGCGGGTGGCGCTACATCGTGGGTGAGCCTGACCGCATGCCATCGCGCATGGGCATTTCCATCGGCGATACGCTGTGTGCCAGCTATGGCTGCATGGGCGTGCTGGCCGCGCTGCATCACCGTGACAAGACGGGGCAAGGCCAGATTGTCGACACTGCGCTTTACGAAGCGGTGTTGCAGGTGATGGAAGGGCTGGTGTCCGAATTCGATCACAATGATTTCATTCGGGAGCGGTCCGGCTCCATCCTGCCCGGCATTGCACCGTCCAACGTGTATCAGTGCAAGGACGGGCCCTTCATGATTGCGGCCAACAATGATGCGATCTTCGCGCGGTTGGCGCAGGCCATGGGCCAGCCGGAATTGGCGCATGATGACCGCTATTCCACTCACATCGCGCGCGGGAAGAACCAGGCCGAGCTAGACGATATGGTCAATGCCTGGACCATCACGCGCACTGTTCAGGAGGTAGACGAGGCGATGATCGCACATTCTATCCCCGCAGGCCGCGTCTACCGCGCTCCTGACATGTTGGAAGATCCTCACTTTAAGGCGCGCGAGGCGATCATTGAAGTTGAGACCGAGAGATACGGCAAGCTCAAGATGCAAAACGCCTTCCCCAAATTCTCCAAGACAGCGTCGGCAGTGCGGCGCGCGGCGCCTTCTGTACCGGGGCAGGATAACGCGGAAATCTATGGCGCGGCGCTGGGGCTGGACGAGGCTCAATTGGCCAAGCTAGCAAAAGAAGGCATCGTCTGATGTCTGACAAGACTGCGCAGGTCAATTACGCGGGCGTCTATAATGGCAAGCTTATGCCAGGCCGCAAAACGGCGCTGCTGATCGTCGATGTGATGATGGCCTATCTCGAGCAGGGTTCGCCCATATTCATGGAAACTGCCGAAGCCGCGCGGCAAAGCAATATCCGTTTGGCGCAAGCGGCACGAAACGCGGGGATGCCGGTCATTTTCACCAACGTCGAATACCAGGCAGGCGGCGCGGATGGCGGAGTGTTTTACCGCAAGGCTCCGGTGCTCAAGAGCTTCGATGCCGGCTCACCCATGGGTGCGTTTCCTGACGGGCTCAAGCCGCAGTCGGGGGAACTTGTGGTGACAAAGCAATATGCCTCCGCCTTCTTCGGCACATCACTTGCCGCGACGTTGACGGCGATGGGTGTCGATACGCTGCTCATCACCGGATATTCGACATCCGGCTGCGTGCGCGCCACGGGCGTCGATGCGATACAGCACGGGTTTATCCCGCTGATCGTGCGTGATGCCTGCGCAGATCGGCATGAGGGTCCGCATGAAGCGAACCTGTTCGATCTTCAGGCCAAATATGCCGAAGTGATTAGCGAGGCCGAAGCGCTCGATGTCATCGGGTGACTAATCGTCCCGCGCCAAAAACAGTCATAGACTGCGGCAATCAAAGGGCAATTCGGTTATTGCTTGAGCTTGGTGCGCAACTTCGCATTCTCGACGACGTCGATGATCTTGGTTCCTCACTTGCGAACCACACGTGTCTGCGGCTTGGCCAGGTCATCCAAGCCGATCAATCAGAGACCTCGCTTTAACTGCGACACGACAAACAAAATTCTACACTCGAGCGAATTCTCGTTCGGCTTGGATCAAGGCTCCGATCCGGTCATTTCATGCCACTTTCGCGAACCTGATCGATGGCGCCAAGCTAATATCCGAGTTTACGGTTTAATAGACCTTGCAGTCGTTTGTCCCTGAATAGATTACCGGTCAGTAATGACCGAAGGTCCGCAACTGGGTGGATAGCTGAAAGACCTGTTTCGGTCAGAATTGGCGATAAGCCGTCGCAGGGCGATGGGTGGTTATGCGCCGATCTGGACCTACATAGGCAAGCCCGTGCAAAAATTGGATCAACGCAGGAGCAAAATTACTCAGCTGTCGGTCATCGCACCTGTCATCAACAGCCTTACCTAACCGATAATTAACTACCAAAACCTACCACGGTCTTGCGCAGAAAGGACTAGTGGATCGTGTTTCATAAGGCTGTCGTTGCAAGTGGCACTAATGACATCACATCACATCGGCTGAGTGCGCTCCCATCTTTTGACGCGCATCGTCAATATCCGGTCGACTGGTTCAGCCGCAAAGCCAATCTCGCCTCCTCGCAAGTTCACCAAACGGTAATTTCTTCAGATGGCAGGCTGTGGGCCGCCACGCCATCAGGTCTGGCTTCTTATGATGGTGTCCGTATCGTAACCTATGGGCTTGACGATGGCCTGAAATGCCACGGCTTGCGGGCATTGGCGGTCGATATTCAGGGAATGCTGTGGGTCGGCTCGGACGTTGGCCTCCAACGTTTTGCGGTCGGGCATGGTGGCTTCGTACCCGTCTCGTGGGATCCATGCGGCGTCGTAGAAGCCATAGCAATTGACAAGAATGTGGCATTGGTTGGGACAACCAAGGGCTTGTTTACCTGGAACGAACCGGCCGGAATGGTCAAGGTGTCCGAACCAAGGCTGGCTGGTGCCACAATATCCGATATTTGCATCACCTCGACTCATGGCTCCATCGTTGTTGGCCCAACCATCGGAATCGCTATTTTCCTAAGCGGCAAATGGGTATTTCCTGAGTCTTACGATTTGGGGGCACTTGGCAGCTTGCGGCTGTGCATGACAGCCGGAGACGATCTTCTGATGATCGCTGGCGACGACAATTTCGGCGTCTTCTCTTTTGGCGGCAGATTGCAGGCCAGCACCATGGTACCATTCAAGGCGCGATCGTTGTGCTGGGATGAAGGCAGCATCATTGTCGGGGATGGCAATCAGGTTTCAGCGTTCACCATCAAGGACAAGAAGCTCGTCGGTCAAAAGGTACTTGTAGACGGAGTATCTGCTAATCACTTGTTGCAAGACCAGTTCGGCAACATTTGGATGTCGACAGAAAGCCACGGAATCGGGCGCATCAACGGGATCCGCCGGGCAATTTCCTATCCTGCGGTTCCAGAGATCGGCTCGGTCTTGTGTATCAAGCGGTTGAACAGTTGCACTGCTATCGGCGGCACTAACGGGTTGACCATAAATTCAGGTCTGAGCATCTTTAAAGGGGCGTCCATCTGGGATGTGACGCAGGATGCTGAAAACGTATTATGGATAGCGAGTGATCAAGGCTTGCACTGCGCCATCGAAGGATCGCTTCCGCTCGCCCACCAGCACGATTGCCCTGCCTTGGCCGCGCCCTGTCGCTCCCTGCTTCCGTATCGCGGGGGAATGCTGGTCGGTTCCATTCGCGGACTGGCGATTGTGGACGATGACTGTGCGCGTGAAATCCTGACGGAGGACGGCCACCCGCTGGGGTATGTATATTCGCTGTTCGAAGATAAGGATCAAGAGATCTGGGTCACAACGTTGGGCGCGGGGTTGTGGAAACTTACTGATGCCGGGCTTCGTCAAGTGACAGGAGGTTCTCTTCCTGCACAGTGCAATATTACTGCGGTGGCCCAGTCGCCGGTCGGGGACATTTTTGTGGCCCATGATAATTGTATTTCACGCATATCGACCGACGAACCCCCAACACTCTTTTCACGATCGCGAGAAAGCGTGTCAGCCTGGGCTTTGAACTTTGCCGACAATGGCCACTTGCTTGCCGGATCGACGCGGGGTTTGCTCGAATTTGATGTATCCTCTGGTCAGATGCTTCGGCGCATCGCCGATTATTCAGGCGACAATAATTGGGAATTCACCACCAGCCGATCATTGATTGTCGATAGTGGTGACAAGGTCCTGTGCGGACTTGCATCGGGATTGGCTGAAGTATCGCTCCTTCAGTTGGACAACGACAATCAGGCTCCCAGCGCCAAGCTCAGCGATGCAAGATGGACCGGAGTCGAACCTGCATATGATGATGACGCCATCATCGTTGAGGAAGGCAAATGGCGTGTCGAGTTTAACATTCAGACAGGTTGGTTCGTCGATGAAGAGACAACGCGGATGCGATATAGACTCTTGGGTTTTGAGGCGAGCTGGTCAAGGTGGGCCCCCATCCGACCAATTTCCTACAGCTCCTTACCTGCCGGCACTTACACTCTAGCTGTTGAACTTCAGTCGCCCATGAAGGGCACAGGGCCGGTCAAAAATGTCATCACATTCAATGTTCGGGGAGCTTGGCAGTCAATTGCGCGTCGACTGCTGAGCAAGCTCCCCGCTGCAATTGGCAAGTATGATTTGTTCGAACGCGCTGAAAAACGCATGCTTGGCCGCAAGAACCTTCAGCTTGAACAGATGATCCGCAGCCGTACCGTCGAGCTGCAGCAAGTAAACGATAAGCTGACATTGGCTCGTGACCGGTTTGACCAACTGGCGCATTCTGATCCTTTGACGGGTGTGGCAAACCGGCGCAAATTCGATCAGTCGCTGGAGTTAGCGCTAAAGCGCGCAAACAATGGAGATCATTTCCTCTCTTTGATCCTTCTCGATGTCGACCACTTCAAATCCTACAACGATTACTATGGCCATGCGGCAGGCGATGAATGCCTGAAACGCGTGGCTTTGGCGCTGCTTGCCGCGGTTAGAAAAACAGACGATCTTGTTGCCCGCGTTGGCGGTGAGGAGTTCGCGATCCTGCTGCCGGGGACGGATGAGAAGGCCGCCGAGATCGCTGCGGAAAGACTACGGCGTTGTATCAAGCGATTGCAGTTGCCGCATCTTGGAATTTCGGATGAGGCGGTCTTAACAGTCTCTTTGGGAGCAGCAACTGTCGGCTCTGGAGATATGGCAAGTGCAAGCGCAAACTCCTTGTTCAGTGAGAGCGACGAACAGCTTTACCGCGCCAAGGCGGCAGGTCGTAATTGCTGGGCCAGCAGAAACAGGCAATTCGAAAAACAATGTTAAAAGTTGAACGCGGCCGGTTGATCAAGATTCTATCATCACACTGCTTCCGGATATCTGGCCGCTGTCGACCTCTCAGAGGTGGCCAATATCGGCGGCAGGTGGGTCGTTAGCAGAATGTCGGCCTTGCAGGAACGATCGCCAATAGCGGACTGTCGGCTACCGACCCAAATGCGGACGTTCCCTTTGATGCCTGCTGACTTAGGCACCCGTCAGAGAATAAAATCAGCCTCTGCGAGGTTGAGCGTGCCATCGAGGCGAATGGCGTAATCGGCCTGCGCGTCGCCATCGGTATCCATGTAGACCATCGTGTTGCTCCCGACATGCTCCCAGCGCAGCTCTCCCGCCGTGCCGGAGAATACAGCATCGGCGATGAAGGTAAAGGCATCGTCCGCCCCGCCGAAGATGGCATCGACAAGGCTCAGGTCTATCTTGTCGCCCTGGAAATCGAGGAAGTCCTTGATCTGGTCTGCCGTGTTAGCGGTCAGCCCGGCGAAGTGCTCCTCGTCGAATACGAAGGT